>CAMXQE010000034.1 GCA_947246015.1 uncultured Lachnospiraceae bacterium
TCCTGCATCAGTTCCTGCGGTGTCTTCGCCTTTCCCGGATAATCGCCGGTCGTCTGGATACCTCCGGTCAGCGGACCGTCGTGGTCAAATCCGGTCACATCATCACCCTGCCAGCAATGGAGTGCAACCGGCGCCTTTTTCAGCGCTTCTATTACCGCATCCGTATCCACTCCTAATGCTGCATACATCTTTTTCGCATCTTCGTAACGTTCTTTCTGATTCATTTTCTACCTCTTTCCACGCATCTGCGTTATTTCGTTTCCGCTTCATAAGTTTTTATTTCAAAGGAATGGAAAATCGCTTTCCGAACTTCCTTCAGACTGCCATATTCGCCGGCTTTCAGCATCTGTACCGACAGGTTTCCGATTGCCGTGGCTTCCGTCGGGCCGCTGTAAACCGTTCTGCCCGTCCTGTCAGCCGTAAGCTGGTTCAAATAGTCTGCGTTGGCTCCGCCGCCTACGATATTGATACTGTCATAGTGTTTTCCCGTTATGCTTTCGATTTCCTTCACAGTTTCCCCATAACTTTCCGCCAGACTCTGATAGATTACCGTTGCCATTTCACCCGGCGTTTCCGGTGCCTTCTGTCCACTCTCCCTGCAAACGGAACGGATTGCCTCCATCATGCTCTCCGGCGCCAGAAAACGTTCATCATTCACATCCACTCTGGAAGGAAAATCCCTGCACTCCGCCGCCATCTGGCAAAGCTGCGCAAAGGAATAGGAATCTCCGTACTCATGGCGCACCGACTGAATCATCCATAATCCCATAATATTTTTGAGGAAACGATACCGGTATCCGTATCCCCCTTCATTCGTCAGATTCGCTCTCCTGCTTTCCTCCGAACAATCAGCCTCCTCCTGCTCTACACCCATGAGCGACCACGTTCCTGAGCTTATATACAAAGCATCCTTTTCCGCCGGAACTGCTACCACTGCCGACGCAGTATCGTGGGTAGCTGTCTGGATTACCCGCAGGTTATACCCCACCATTTCTTCTATCTCTTTCGTAAGACTGCCAACTTCCGTACCCGCCATGGTAATTTCCCCGAATATGGAAGATTTGATTCCCAGCTTCCCTATCAATTCATAATCCCAATCTTTTGTCACCGGACTCACCAGCTGGGTCGTCGTCGCATTGGTATATTCCGTTTTCGCCACCCCGGTCAGCCGATAAGCGAAATAATCCGGAATCAGCAGCATTTTTTCCGCCTGTTCCAATATCTGCGGCTCTTGTTCCTTCAATGCAGTAAGCTGGTATATCGTATTGAACATCTGTTTTTGGATTCCCGTCCTCGCATACAGCTCCTCCGCCGGAATAATCCCGTTTACCACCCCATCCATACCCTGTGTGCGGGAATCCCTGTAACCATAAGTATTTCCCGTCACCTTTCTGTCCCTGTCCAATAACACATAGTCTACTGCCCATGTATCAATTCCCATGCTGACAGGAATCCTGCCCATACTTTTGCATACCGCCATGCCTTTTACGATTTCCTGAAACAACCTCTCCAAATCCCAGCATAAATGGCCGTCTTTTTTCACCATCCCGTTATCGAAGCGGTAGATTTCTTCCATTTGAATCCTGCCGTCTTCCACACATCCAAGCATATGCCGCCCGCTGGAAGCCCCTATATCCACTGCAAGATAATAGTTTCCCATTTCTTTCCCTCCGTATGATTTTCCTTTGCCGTCTCATACTTTCAGTATAACAGAGCGCTTTCCTTATTATAAGATTCTTTGTTATCCGAAATACTGTCCTTATTTTCCATAACTCCGGTTCCCGACAGAAGCATCCGCTTCCCTGCATCTCCTCCTGCTTCCCATCTAAATCCGAATCTCTCCGTCTCCTTTGTGCGCAATCCGGTACTGCCGCGGCGTTGTTCCGTATCTCTGTTTAAACTGACGGTAAAAAAAGCTGATATTCTCATAGCCGACGTTCACTGCGATTTCATCCGCCGGCAGCTCTGTCTCCAACAGATAAACCACCGCCTTTTGAAAACGCTTCCTCATCAGATGTTCCTGAAATGTATATCCGGTCTGCCCCTTAATAATCCTGCTCAGCGCAGAAACCGTCAAATTAAAATCCTGTGCCACCTTGCTTAAATTCGCCGTCCGGTAACAGGTATCGATATACTTCATGGTTGCCTGCACCACCACGTCCTTATAGCTTTGGGAGGAATTATGCTCCAGACTTTCCATATGATTTATAAGATACAGAAAAACCAGCCCCATGGAATACTGATTAATGCCATCCTCCTTCGGATTGCCTTCAATAATGGAGCGAATCATATTTTCCATCAGATTCTCTATCGCTTTCTGATTTCCCAGCCGGAACAGCAGATAATGCGGTACCGGATGATTATAGCGGAATGTATTGAGCAGAAAATCAGCAATCACATTATGCTCTTTCAGCATCTGCAGCGGTATGTCAAAAAATTCCGGCAGGGCAATGAAATTAATACCGATATCCCCATACTCCGCACGCTTTACACCATGATGCACATGCTGGTTCAGCAGCAGCATATCACCCTGTTCCATGGTCATTTCCTTTCCGTCAATATAATGGGTGATTGCACCCTGACAGACATACATGATTTCGATATAATTATGCCTGTGCACAGGAAAATCCATAAACCGGCTGTGGGTACGGACCGTAATCAGACGGTTTTCTTCCAATAACAGCTTTGCATCAAACTCAAAAGCTTCCTTAGCTGTATAAATATCCTTTTTCACCGAATCTGTCCCGTCCAGGTACGCCTGTTCCTCGGGCGATATTTCCTGCAGTTTCTGCATCAAATCCTTATCCATCCGTAACCATACCCTCCGCAATGCCGTTTCCCCTAACGCCGGCGTTTTTCGTCACATGCAATCCATTCGTCCAACGACAACGGCTCGTAATCTGAATACTTACAAAAACAGTTAATCATGTTGCAGGGAATATGCTGCTTCTCACCCTGTGCATTGATAATCACCGTATTGCGGGTAATCTCCTGAAACTGCTCCAAAAGTCTCTGGTCCTGCGTATCATGGACATGTCCATAGAGCATATAGGTTTTAGGATTCCCTTTTCTGTCCAAACGGTACTGCCCGTTATAGCACATAATGGGATAATGGCACAGAACCACCTTCCGCTTGTTATCATAAAGTTCATCATAGGGCTTGACCCATACAAAACGGCTGGTTCTGTCATCCAGCTTTTTGGCAAAGTGGTCATGGTTTCCGGTTATCAGATACAACTGACCCTGCAGACGCTTCAACACCTCACCTGTCTGCTCTGCCGTCCCCCATGACAAATCTCCGATAATGACCACCTCATCATTCTTACGGACTTTCCCATTCCACTTCGCTATCATATATTCATTCATTTCCTCCGCGTCCGCAAATCCGCGGCAGTCCATCTTAGTATTCAGATTTGCATGAAAAAAATGAAGATCCGCAATATAGTATCTCAAAACCACCACCTTCTGTCCCTGTTTATTCCAGCCAAATTACCCTGTCCGTGCCTGTCTGCTGATTCATTGTGTGTACAGATACTGAAGTATCCCCATATGTATCGCCCACGCCGCTTTCTCCTGATATTCTTCCGAATTCAGTTTTTCCGCTTCAGCCTGATTGGAAAGGAATCCGCATTCCACAATCACAATGGGCCTGCTCGTTTTTTTCAGCAGATAATAACTGGTATTCCCTTTCGCTTCCCGTTTATTCTCCGGGTCCACATTAATGACAAAACGCTTCTGTATCAGCTCCGCCAGTTTCTTTCCCGTCTTACTCCCGTCATAATAAAAGACCTGCGCCCCGTGGACATATTCTTCATGATAACTGTTCTGATGGATACTCACTACCACCTCCGGCTGCGCTTCTTCAATGACAGCGATACGGCGTTTCATATCCTGCACTTTTTTATTGGAAGCATCTTCATCATACAGTCCGCCTCCGTCTGTCCGCGTCATCACGACCTCCACATCCTGTGCTTCCAGCAGGCTTTTCAGACGCATGGCAATCTGCAGGTTGATATCTTTTTCCAGCGAACCGTCAATGCCGACTTTACCTGGGTCTGCACCGCCGTGCCCTGCATCAATGACCACGCAGAACTTTTTCTCCTCTTTTTCCGTCTCCACCTGTCCGGAATTAACGTACGCAGCCCCTTCCTTTGCCACAAAATACATAGAAACAAGCAAAATTGCCGCCATTATGATTCCCAGAATTTTTTTCTGCCTCTCATCGATCATTTTTACACCGCTGCTTTCCTGTTATTATTAAACTTTATGAAGCTGTGTGTAAAAAAATAACATAATTAAACAGGCAGCTGTCTCCGCTTACTTTCCCAGATAATCATTAATCACATCCCATATGGACGGTTTCTCAAATCCCAGCCTCCACGCTGCCACACCGCCGATATTGTACTTCTGCATAATCCCCAGTTTTGCCTCGATTGACTGCTCGTCTTCCAGCCACACCTGATAGAGAACACCGCCCTCCGTTGTTTCCCCATAATTCTGACAGGCAGCCTCATCCCACCGCATCTCCATATTGTGATTTGAAGTAAACTGCTCAGCCATCTCCATTCCGACAGCCTCGCTGGTCAGATTCGCACCTTCGCTCTTCCAGATGCGGGTATAAAAAGGAAGCGCATTGATGACCTTTTCTGCTGGAACCTGTTCTACCGTCCTTTTGATACCGCTCTCCACGAACCCGATGGAAGCCACGCTCCCGGCCTCCGGACTCCCGCTGTAATGCTCATCATATCCCATAATAATTACATAATCCGCAAACACACCCTGTTCTTCCCTATTATAATGATTCGTATCCCCGGTAGGCACATAGTTGTCCACCGAAAGCACCAGCCCGTTTTTCCTGCAGGCCACGGACAGTTCCCGTATAAACTGGACAAAATGCGGTCCCGCATCCTGACTAATGCTTTCAAAATCCACATTAATCCCATCCATACCATACTCCAAAGCGGTATTCACCAGATTCTCAATCAGATACGCTCTCTTGCCCGTATAGGACAACAGTTCATACGTGTTCACTGCATCCTTATTTGTAAAATTATCAATCAGCCCCCACACTTCCATGCCCATATCATGCGCACGCTTTACATAATCCGAAGACGCAAAGCTGGAAAAATTCCCTTCACTGTCAGTCAGTGCAAACCATGTGGGAGAAATCACATTGAGACCCTTCGTATTTTCCACAGCGGATATGAGCGTATCATTTCCGGCTGTTCCGGCTACCACATGCCATCCCAGATTAATCTTATAATCCCTGGTGAGACTGGTGTATTCCGGATTAATAAATTCCGGTTTTGCGGCCGGCTGCGGCTGTATATCCGTTTCAGCCATCCCGATTCCCACATCCATCCGCTTATTTTCCACATATCCGATAAAAGCGTCGGCCGTCTTGACCTTACTCCAATTTTCCATCTCTTCCAGAACAATAACCGTATCCCCTTCTTCCAAATCGGTCAGAATCGGGCTTTTTACACCGCCCTGATAACGGACTGCTGTCTTCTTTATAATCCGGCCTTCCCGCCTGCCCTCCGGTCTCTCCGTGTACACCTGCATACGGTTAGGTTCCGTAAAAGCTTCATAAGAGAAATCCGCAAACAGCTTTACATAGTCAGCCGCTATATACAGAACCTCACTGCTCCCGTCCGGACCTGCCCCATATACCGCAATCGGATATCCCATATCCGCTGCGCCGTCTTCCGTTGTATACGAAGAAGAACCTATTTCCACCCTCACCGTATCTTCCGGCAGGGTATATAACAGGAGCTGCTCATTTTCATCCTCATAAAATCTATCGTTAAAATATTTATGCACGGTCGCCATATCAAAATAATACACGCCGCCTATCAGCTTCGCCTTTTCTTCCACACGCTCATCCTGAAGCACGATAGCCGCCTCATCTTCCCTGTCAATCCCAAAATATTCCTCCAGGTCCGCTCTTTCCTTGGAATAAGAATATTTCTCTATTATTTTTGCACCTGCACTGATTGCAACAACTACAACAATAAGGACGATTGCAGTTATTACCGGAATTAATTTTTTCATCGATCCAGCTCCCTTCCAACCGTCCTTATTATAACAAACTATTTAAGTACCGTCATTACCAAATTTGACTTTTTACGGCTTTTTTTGACGACGCACCCATCCATACAGTCATTCGGGGGTCTTCCTGTCTGTTCCGTTTTATGAACGTGCGCCCGCAGAGAAGTCTTTGCCGGCAAAAGACCAAAAGAAGATTTATTTTGATTCGTGATATATTTTCTGTTTTTTGTTTATACTTTATTATCAGCGGGTATCCTGCCTGCACAGAGCGCCCTGCAAAATACAACGCTGCTCCTCAGGTAACCGGTACTGTTTTTTGCATACCTCACCCCCCTATGAATACTATGAATAAACCATATTATTATTTTTACGACGGAATGTCCGGACATGCATCAACATAAAATACTAAAAATAAAATTACCCTTTCTTCGAATAAATATTCGTGAGTGTGAATTATAATAACGTGAAATCTTTTTGGAAAATTTTATTTTCTGAACAAGCACATAAGCTTGTAAGACTTCTCCTATACTACATTAGGAGAAAAGATTAAACTATCACCTGCAAACTGAAACTGTCATGCCTCCTTCCGATACTGACTATCCGGAGACACTCCGTATTTTTGATTATAACAGACCCTTTCCGGCATTTCAAGAAAAAACTGGAATTTTGTCACAATTTTATTAAAAATTTTTAAAGAGTGACTGATTTCTATTGACTAAAATAAACGGAAAGTATAATATACATGTAACTGTAAAGTATCATTCTTCAGGGTTAATAAGCGTTGCATCCGGCAGGTAACAGCTTCTGTTTTACCGGATACGACATTGGGTTCAGGTTAGTCACAATATAATGAGGTGGCAGTATCTTAATAGTAAGGATGTGATAACATGAAAATTGAAAAAGTAAACGACCATCAGATTCGCTGTACGCTTACCAGAGAAGATTTAGCCGACCGTGAATTAAAAATCAGTGAACTGGCATATGGAACCGAAAAAGCAAAGAATCTGTTCCGCGATATGATGCAGCAGGCATCTTTTGAATTCGGGTTTGAGGCGGAGGACATTCCTCTTATGATAGAAGCGATTCCTCTCAACTCCGAATGTATTGTGCTTATCATCACAAAGGTAGAGGATCCCGACGAACTGGATACCCGTTTTTCAAAATTCGCTCCCTCCGTCCACGATTCGGAGGAAGACTTTGATGAAGTGCTGGATAATCTGTCCGAGGGAGCCGACGATGTACTGGATTTGTTCCGCAAAATACACGAAGGCAAATTTTCCGAAGCTTTGGAGAAAGCCTCAGCCGAAACGGCAGAGCAGGAACCCCAGGTTCAGAAGAACGAGGAAGTCCCCCAGGAACTCACCCGTATCTTCTCCTTCGATTCCATTAACACGGTGACAAGAATTTCCCATATTCTGGTAACATGTTACGACGAAAGCAATTCCCTCTATAAAAATGACGCAGCACACCGGTATGTCCTTGTTATTTCCAAAGGCAGACACAGTCCGGTGGAATTCAATAAGGTCTGCAATATTTTATCCGAATACGGCAGGGCCGAAAAATATGTCTCGGCAAGCGAAGCATATTTAGAAGAACACTTTAACCCGATTATTAAAGAAAATGCTCTACAGGCGCTGAGCAGAATATAATACAGGCAGTTTTTATGTTTATAACGGATGAAAAAGGACGGTTCGCCGATATTTTGGAGAATCGTCCTCTTCATTATTTTATTATTCTGCCAATCCCATCTACACCGCAGCAATCTTCTGCATCAATTCTTCTGCGTCAATCCCATGAACCATAGCTGCCTCTTCCAACGTCTCTCCCTGTGCGGAAGGGCACCCCAGACAATGCATGCCAATTTCCATAAGCACAGGCGCAATGTTCGGATTTATGCTCAATGCCTCGCCAATCGTCGTGTTCTTAGTAATATCTGCCATGATAGTATCCTCCTTTTGTAAAATAAACATCTATTAGTATAATACTTTCTCCGCTTTCTTTCAACCTATTCCTGTTTCTTTATAAATTTCACAAAGTTTTTACAAAATTATTATAAAAAACATACCGAATGTACAGAAAAAAGTACACTCCGTCGCTTGACGTTCCAACTACCTTTCACTTATAATGAGTATACAGGATTAGTGCTTTATTAACCAATCATATTATAATTTATAGGAGGCTTTTCAAAATGAGACCAGAATGGAAAGATTTTGTAGGCGGCAAATGGGAAAATGAAGTTAATGTTCGTGACTTCATTCAGAAAAACTATCATCCTTATGACGGAGATGAATCCTTTTTAGCCGAAGCTACACAGAACACAAAAGACTTATGGAGCATGGTACTTGACTTGCAGAAGAAAGAGCGCGAAGCAGGTGGTGTTCTTGACATGGACACAAAGGTTGTTTCCACAATTACTTCCCATGGTCCGGGCTACCTTGACAAAGACAAAGAGACTATCGTAGGTTTCCAGACAGACAAACCTTTCAAACGTTCCTTACAGCCTTACGGCGGTATCCGTATGGCAGAGAAAGCATGTTCTGACAACGGCTACGAAGTAGATCCTGAAATCAGCGAGTTCTTCTCTACACACAGAAAGACACACAATGCAGGATGTTTCGACGCTTACAATCAGGAAATGAGAGCATGTCGTTCCGCACACATCATCACAGGTCTTCCGGATGCTTACGGACGCGGACGTATCATCGGCGATTACAGACGTGTTGCTCTGTACGGTATCGACTACCTGATTGAAGACAAGCAGGCACAGAAGGATTCTACCGGACGTGTTATGACAGATGATGTAATCCGTCTTCGTGAAGAACTTTCCGAGCAGATTGTTGCACTTAAGCTGATGAAAGAAATGGCAGCTTCTTACGGATGCGATATTTCCAAACCTGCAACCAACGTACAGGAAGCTATCCAGGCTACCTACTTCGGATATCTTTGCTCCGTAAAAGAGCAGAACGGTGCTGCTATGTCCCTTGGACGTACTTCTACCTTCATCGACTGCTATGCAGAAAGAGATTTGGCTAACGGAACATTTACTGAAGAACAGATTCAGGAATTTGTTGACCACTTCATTATGAAATTAAGATGCGTGAAATTCGCACGTACACCTGAATACAATCAGATTTTCGCAGGCGATCCGGTATGGGTTACAGAGTCCCTCGGCGGTGTTGGTGTAGACGGACGTCCGATGGTAACGAAGACTTCCTTCCGTTATCTGCACACACTGACCAACCTTGGTCCTTCTCCGGAACCGAACTTAACCGTTCTCTGGTCCACAAGACTTCCTGAGAACTGGAAGAGATACTGTGCAAAGATGTCCATCCAGACTTCTTCCATCCAGTACGAGAACGATGACCTCATGAGAGTAACACACGGTGATGATTATGGTATCGCATGTTGCGTATCCTCCATGGTAATCGGTAAGGAAATGCAGTTCTTCGGAGCACGTGCTAACCTTGCAAAATGTCTGCTTTACGCTTTGAACGGCGGTGTGGATGAAGTAACAAAGAAACAGGTTGGACCGAAGTACCGTCCTGTTGCCGGCGATGTTCTTGATTATGATGATGTTTATGCAAAATTCATGGATATGATGGAATGGCAGGCTGACGTATACGTTAACACTTTGAATGTTATCCACTACATGCATGATAAATACTGCTATGAGAGAGCTGAAATGGCACTCCATGACAGAGACGTTAAGAGATACTTCGCAACAGGTGTTGCAGGACTTTCCATCGTAGCTGACTCCCTGTCCGCTATCAAATATGCGAAAGTAGAAGTTGTAAGGGATGAAGATGGCGTTATCGTTGACTTCAAGACCACTGGTGAATTCCCGAAATATGGTAATGATGATGACCGTGTAGATACGATTGCACAGGATATCGTACACAAATTCATGACTGCTATCAGGAGACACCACACCTACAGAAATGGTATTCCTACCACATCCATCCTTACCATTACTTCCAATGTAACTTACGGTAAGGCAACAGGTAACACACCTGACGGACGTAAGAAAGGCCAGCCTTTTGCACCCGGCGCTAACCCGATGCACGGACGTGATACCCACGGTGCAGTAGCTTCCCTGTCTTCCGTATCCAAACTTCCTTTCAAGGATGCACAGGACGGTATTTCCAATACCTTCACTATCATTCCTGGCGCTCTTGGTAAAGAAGATCAGGTATTTGCAGGCGACCTTGAACTTGATTTGAACAACTAATTTATAGTACGGATTACACTGCCGGAGGAACGCCGATGCGTTCTTCCGGACTTAAGAAATAATTTTCGTTAAAAGTTGAAAAATATAATGAAAACGAGGGTTTTATATGGACGATAATAAGATGATTGACGATCTCGTTAAGATGTTGGACTCCGGCATGATGCAGGGTGTTGGCCATGTAAATGTAGATACGGATTCTTCCATGGAAGAATCTAAAAATGTTCAGACCATGGGATGCACCGACTGCTCCCGAACCCCGTTAGCATGCAGTGTTCCCACATTGGAACAGGGCTTGGATGATTTCCATTGAACCGGCTTACAGGCCAGGATAATCATTCATCAACAAAATTTAGAGGAGGAATAAAAAATGGCTACAAATTCAGCACAGGTTGACAACCTTGTAAATTTATTAGATGGATATGCAACAAAAGGCGGCCATCACCTTAATGTTAACGTTTTGAACAGAGATACTCTTTTGGATGCACAGAAACATCCTGAGAATTATCCTCAGCTTACAATCCGTGTATCCGGATATGCTGTAAACTTCATTAAGCTGACACCGGAACAGCAGGCGGACGTAATTTCCCGTACTTTCCACGAGGCTATCTAATCTGCAATATGCAAAGAACCCTGAATTGCTTCAGGGTTCTTTTTTTGTTTTTACTTTTTTTCATTTCCATTCCTATTTTTCTTTTTCCAGCTTTTCTTATTCCAGTTTTTCTTTTTCCATTTTTCCTTCTGCCAGTTCTTCTTCTGCCAGTTTTCCTTTTTCCAGTTTTTCCTTTTTCAGTTCTTCTTCTGCCAGTTTTTCCTTTTCCAGTTTTCTTTCTACCAGTTCTTCGCCTGAATCCGGTAATTCATCCGAATCCGGTAATTCGTCCAAAATCTCGGACAACATTCCTTTCTCTATTCCTGATGCCTCTTCCTGCATTTCCTCCTTCTTTTCTTCCGGCGTCTTGGGTTCCATCTTTTCAACTGCTTCGGCTATCTTTTCACCCATCTCGCGTGCCTCATCCATCATATGCCATATCTGCCCGCTGTTATACTCCGCCTTAACTGCTGCGATTTCATCCTCGTACTTATGGAACATCTCCAGCTTTCTTGCAATTTCCTCTATGGTATCGCACTTTATATTTTTAAGATTTTCTATCTGATTTTCCCAAAATCCAATCTGACTGTTCGCCCGTTCCTGACGCCCCATCTTCTCCTGTGCACTTTTCAGGCCGGAGTTTTTCTGCGAAATCCGTATTTTCCGTCCCGATGCCGCATTCTTATCAGTCACCCTGCCAGCAACACCCCCGCCGGACAATAATACATTCATGCACGCCATCCCCATACTTTTTCTCTCCTCCGTTCATCCTGCAAGCCAGCAGGCAAATTCAAATTTCTTATCCTGTTTTCATATCCTGTTTTCTTACCCTATATTTCGGTTCATACCGGAAAAAAATGAAGCGCTATGACATACTTTCTTTCCTGCCTTCAAAAACATTCCTTATATCCTCCAGGCTGTACTCACTCTGGTAATTTATGACATAATTCCACCAGTCCTCCTTAAGTTCCTCTAAGGAATGTCCCAGATATTTTTCATAATCCGCCTGCGACTCTCCTTCTTTCAGCAGTTCCACTACATCCGGCAGACCGTAAGTGTCAATCAGATAGTTTACAAAAGAAAAACTCATACTGTACCATTGTTTGCTGTCAGAACTGTTTTCGGCATAAGGGTAAGCGCGCCCCTCTTTTCCAATCCCGACCCTCAGCTTATCAAGTTCTGTCTGGCTCACTACATTCATCTCTATGGCATACTGAATATCCAGACAAAACAGATCCTGATATGGTATTCCTGTGCTGTTCCCCATGGCATATGGACTTATCTGGTCATCCAGATATTGACACATACCATCCTCCAGGGAAATAGAAAAACTGTTATTTAAAACCACGTGTCCAAATTCATGGACAAGTTTCGCATCCTCGCAAAATGACCCCCAGTCCGGATTCTGCAGCATACTCTTACTTAAAGTGATATTTACCGCAACCGAATCTTCCCCAAACGCCATCGGGATACTGGTCTTACATATATTGGCATCCTGCATATAGTACGTAATCTGCAGTTCCTTTGCCTGCGGATTGATTTTCTTCCACCAGTCCCTATAATCCAGAACGTTCTCCACTTCCTTCAGATAATACGAAGCAAAGTGTTCCAAACTCTCCTTATTTGGAAAAATGCTATCCGACATATCATACATTTTCCAATAATCAGTATAATAGTAAGAAGAAACCGGAAGCGCCGGCTCCTCTGCCTCCTGCTTCGGACTGGTCAAAAAAAATACTGCTGCCAGCACACATATTACCCCGGCTCCGAGAACAATACCAAATGCAGGTTTCTTATATCTCTTTATGCGTAAAATCCGCTCCTTTACCCCCAGTTCCCCAAAGCCTACAGGGCAGATATCAAACACACGCGCTCTTCCGTTTATGGAAAGCAGTGTCAGCGCATAAGCCATCCTCTCCTTTTCTCCCATACCGTCTATGGTCCGTTCATCGCATGAAACCTCCATATCCCTACAAAAAAGCACATAGGAAAGCCAGATAAGCGGATGAAACCAGTATATGCCAAGGAGCGTAAATGCAAGAAGCTTTGTCAGGTGGTCCCTTCTTGCAAGATGTACCTTCTCATGTGCCAGCACATGATCCAGTACAGCTCCTTCCAGTCCGTAAGGGATATAGATTACCGGCCTGACAATTCCGAATATAAAGGGGGAATCTATAAATTCGCTCTGTTTGATATTCTCTTTATAAAGTACGGCCGTCCTTAACTTCCTCCTAAGCGCCGTGTAACTTATTACCATATAGCCAAGCATAAAAACCGCGCCTGTCAGCCATATCACAGCTCCTATACGAATCCAGCCCGCCGGATGATTGTTTTCCACCGCATTTGTTAAAGCACTCCTGTCAAATCCTGACATTCCGCCTGCAAAATCAGATGTTGATGTGACATCTGTGACGGGCATCGCACTCTGTCCGGCCGCTCCGCCCGCAACAGACTCTCCTTCGCCCCTGTTTACCGAACCATACTCTGTTTCATTTACAGAAAGTCCCGCTGCTTCCGTTTCCATCCGGCTCTCCATATATCCTGCAATCCCGCTCATATCCGGTGCCAGGCTGAACCTGCTTTCAACATGAAATGGAAAGATAAGACGCAGCCAGACCATATACCACATGACACAAATAATTCCTCGTGGCGCTTTCTTTAACAGCATCCGCAAAAGAGTTACCATAACAACAAACCACGTTACAGACATGCCCCATTTCAGAACCTGTATAAACATCTCTTCCATACACGTCTCCTCCTATTCTTCTCCTATGATTCTTCTAAGTTCTTCCATCTCTTTATCCGAAAGTTTCTTATGCCGTCCAAATGCCGCAATAAAAGCCGGAAGATTGCCCTCAAATGTTTTCTCTACCATTTCTTTTATCTCGGATTCCTGTACCATCTCTTTAGAAACAAGCGATGTAACGATGGTATTTTCATTTTTCACTATTCCGCGCTCAGACAAACGCTTAATTACCGTATAGGTAGTGGTGCTTTTCCAGCCAAGCCTCTCCTCGCACAGTTTCACCAAATCTTTACTCTTAACAGGCTCATGTTCCCATAATATCAGGCAAAAACGATATTCACTTTCATATACCTTAGGTGTTCCCATAATTTTTCCTCCATGTATGCAAAATACTCTAATGTGGTAGAGTTGTTATATATACTCTACCGCATTAGAGTAATCGTGTCAAGTGGTTATATAAAGTTTTATGTCATTTCACGGGTTCTCTTCATCCCTTTTAAACTCCAGCAAATCTCCCGGCTGGCAATCCAGTACATCACATATGGCATTCAAAGTAGAAAAACGTATGGCGCTGACTTTTCCCGTTTTAATATTAGAAAGATTCACATTTGCTATCCCTACCTTCTGCGCCAGTTCGTTCAAAGATATTTTCCTATCCGCCATCATCCTATCCAATCGCAAAATAATAGCCATTTTTCTGCCCCCTTCTTATAAAGTCTCATCTGATTCCCGCTGAAGTTCGCATCCATAGTCAAAAATCTGCAGCACACACCACAAGGCAACCCCTGTCAACGCCCCTATCAGCAGGCTGGACCTTAAAGTAAACAGAGTGATAAGCACAAACACAATCTTTAACTTCTTTATCACCGACAATTGAAACGGAGAGTAGCTCTCTCTCATATCCTTAAAGACCCTGCCGATAAAATGGAACATCACTGCTATGGCTGCCAGCATTGCACCAGTCATAAACAAATACCCCGTCAATGCCTCCGCCACATGCCCGTTCTGAATGAGAGTCATACACACATCCCTTTTCATTTCCTGCCCTGCGAATATATCCCTCCGTAAGAAACCATCATCCAACATCCTTATTGCCCCGCTGTTTACCTCCTCCCGCAGCCCCAGTATCACAGCCCCGCTAAGTAAGCAGGCCACAGCCACTACGGCTAACAATATCTTTATAATGTTGACCAGAATTAACGCAATCCTGCTCGTTTTCCTGATTTTATCAATTTTAAAAGTTGTTTCGTTCATACTGTTTTCCTCTCTTTCATTCTGTTTCTGCATGTATTTGTTATTCGTGATGATGTTATCATAATACATGGATTAATGTTTGTCAATATTATTTTAATGTTTATCATTAATTTTTTAACTTTATAAGTTATCGTTCTATATTTTCCCATACACTCCGTATCTTATAAACCGAAATTCAAAACCCATATTGGCATCCTTCCAACATTCTGCTATACTATAAAAAGAATATCCGAAGGGAGATAAGAGTGAAAGCTTTTTCAAATCTTTCACTCTACAAGTTTGTGTCTGCGCTGCATCCGCAAACTTGGTATGCGCAAAAAGCAGCGCAGAAATGAGGTAAACAATCATGCAAGGAAGAATACACTCACTAGAATCTTTCGGCACGGTAGACGGTCCCGGCACCCGTTTTGTCGTTTTTGTACAAGGCTGCCCCATGAGGTGTGCCTACTGTCACAATCCCGACACATGGCCTATGGACGGCGGCACCCTCATGGAACCGGAAGAAATATTTGAACAATACAGAAGAAACGCAGCTTTTTATACAAAAGGCGGCATCACCGTAACAGGCGGGGAGCCTTTGATGCAGGTGGATTTTCTCATTGATTTATTTACGATTGCAAAGAAAGAAAATGTCCACACCTGCATTGACAGTTCCGGTATCGCGTTTAAACCGCAGAATACGGAGTGGATAAAGAAACTTGACCATCTGATGACCCTGACAGACCTGGTTATGCTGGATATCAAACATATTGACCCCGAAAAACACAAGGAACTTACCGCCCAGCCCAACGACGGTATCCTTGCCTTTGCTGCCTATCTGAATGAAAGGCATGTAGACATGTGGATTCGCCATGTAGTCGTTCCGGGCATTACGGACGATGATAAATATCTGTTTGATTTAGGTTATTTTATCGGCCAGTTTGACAATCTCAAAGCCTTAGATGTGCTTCCCTATCATACCATGGGCGAAACAAAGTATGAAAAGCTGGGCATGACCTATAAACTTGCCGGTGTTCCTGCCATGGAAAAGGACAAGGTTGTGGAAAAGAAAAAGGTCATTTTAGATGGCATCCGCAAACGGCGGGCGGAATCCGGCCAAAAGTGATTTCCATAACAGTTCAGCCTTCAGATTCCCTCTCAGCTAAATTTACGTATTCTTACGGACTTTGCAGCCAGTGCAAAGTCCTGGGCTGAACTGTTACTGATTTCCACGATTTTATAAAGGTTTCTCTTGTATTTAGATGCATTTTATATTAGAATAAATAGAGAATTTGATAAAAATTTATCACTAGCATACAAGGAGGGTATTAGTATGGCATATGTAATCAGTGATTCCTGCGTAGCATGCGGCGCATGTGAAAGCCAGTGTCCTGTTGGCGCTATCAGCATGGGAGACGGTAAATTTGAAATTGATGCAAATACATGCATTAGCTGCGGTTCCTGTGCAGGTCAGTGTCCTACAGGCGCTATCTCAGAAGAATAAACGGGAATGAAAAGCCCTCCATCATATGATGGAAGGCTTTTTCTTCATCCCGAAACGGATGGTTTTCTTCTTTTCTTCTTTTGCCCGCTTTCCTTTTTTGCTGCTGTAACTGCGCAGCATCTCATCCAATGCTTTATAATGCTCCTCTTCCCGCTTTCTGCGCTCATCCTCCCGTTCCTGCGTTCTCTCATCCTGCATACGGAATTGATAATCAATTTCTTTCAGCAGACACTGTTTCATATCCTCGCACAATTCCCTGTTATTTTCACGCACAGCCTCGGCTATCATGTGCTGAAGCAGCAGCTGCAGCCGCGCATTCTTTTCCTCCCGGCTTTCTTCCCTTACCTCCGCTATATCCCTTTTTCTGATAATTTCAATCATATGCCGCTCCTGTTCGCTTATAATATGCCCGTCCGATGCCGTATTTGCCATAACTGTTGCACCATTTGTCCTCACCTCTACCATGTTTTCTTCCATCCTTTCTTCCTTCGCTTCTTTTTCCTCTTTTTCTTCTTTTTCTTCTTTTTTTTCTCCCAAAAAAGGTCCCGCTACAACAGCCGATATTTTGTCATCCCATCTTTCCAGCTTTCCGTCCCTTAAAATCATGCGTATCGCCTTCAATTGCAGTCCCTGTTCTTTCAGATTCTTAATCTCCCGAAAGCGGTCCACATCTTCCTGTGTATAATACCGGTGTCCCAGCTCGTTTCGTTTAATGGGGATTTCCAATTCCTCCTCCCAATAGCGGAGTACATGCGATTCCACCTCCACTTTCTTCGCTGCATCCGAAATCAGATAACGTGTCTGTTCCATTCCTTTTTTCTCCTCTCTTTCCTGTCGTACCATGTCGATTAGTGTCTTATTTTGTAAACTGCATATGTAAAAAGAGGACAGCATCTTACGCTTGTCCTCTTCCGTTTCCTACCGTTTTTATGTTTGTGTCTGGCTATTTCTGCATATTTGCAAATTTTGTGTATTCCGGCAGCCATACCAGTTCTATGGTACCGATAGGCCCGTTTCTCTGCTTCGCCACGATAATCTCTGCAATTCCCTTTTTTTCCGAATCCTTATTGTAATAGTCATCCCTGTATATAAACATTACGACATCGGCATCCTGCTCAATTGCCCCTGATTCACGCAAATCCGAAAGCATCGGCCTGTGGTCGGGACGCTGTTCCACTGCCCGGCTCAGCTGTGACAAAGCTAATACCGGAACTCCCAGTTCTCTTGCCAGCGCTTTTAATGAACGGGATATATCGGAAATTTCCTGCTGTCTGGAATCATTTCCTTTGCCGCTTCCGGACATCAATTGCAGATAATCAATGATAATCATTTTTAACCCGTGTTCCAGCTTATATTTCCTGCATTTGGAACGCAGTTCCGGAATACTGATACCCGGTGTATCATCAATAATCAGATTCGATTTTCCAATCACTCCCGCCGTCTCTATCAGCTTCTCCCAGTCATTATCCGACAGGTTTCCTGTCCGCAGTTTCTGCGCATCTACCTTGGATTCCAATGAAAACAGACGGTTTACTAACTGCTCTTTCGACATTTCCAGACTGAAAATGGCAACCGTCTGGTTCTGCTTAAATGCAACATGCTGGGCGATATTCAATACAAAAGCCGTCTTACCCATGGAAGGTCTTGCCGCTATCAATACCAGGTCTGAAGGCTGCATACCGGCCGTACGGTAATCCAAATCAATAAAACCCGTAGCAATTCCGGTCACATTCCCTTTATTCTTCGATGCCTTTTCAATCTGGTCCATGGCATTCATGACAATCTGCCGAATCGGAACAAATTCCCCGGTATTTCTCCGCTGTACAAGATTAAAGACCCGCTTCTCTGTATCTTCCAATATCACTTCCAGACTCTCCCTGCCGACATAGCAGGTATTGGCAATTTCCTCGTTCAGCTTAATCAGCCGCCGCAGGGTCGCTTTGTCCGAAACAATATTTGCATAGTATTTAATATTGGCCGAAGTCGGTACTGCCGTAATCAAATCCCTGATGAACTCTAAACTGCTGGTCTCCGGCGGCACATCCTTTTCCCTCAGACGGTCCTGCAGTGTAACCAAATCCACCGGTTTTCCTTCATCATTTAATTCTACCATTGCTTCAAACAAGATTCCGCACTGTCTGCTGTAAAAATCTTCTGCTGTGATGATTTCCGATGCCACGACAATCGCTTCCCGGTCCATAATCATTGCACCGATGACCGACTGCTCCGCCTCTACGCTGTGCGGCAATATCCGTTTGAGCAGCGTTTCTTCCATTTCTGCCACGTTTTCTCTCCACTTATCCGGTCTGGCCTGGTTTCCATCCTGTTCCGCTCTTGTTTCCGTTACTTCTCTTCCTGCACCTTTACTTTTAATTTACCCGTTACCTTCGGGTGCAGCTTTACCATTACCTCATATACGCCCAGACTCTTAAGCGCCTCCGGCAGCTGTATCTTCTTCTTATCGATTTCCAGACCACACTGTTCCTTTGCAGCTGTCGCAATTTCCTTAGAGGACACAGAACCGAATGTCCTTCCTCCCTCGCCGGACTTAATAGATACCACAACCTCTTTTGTCTCCATCAACGCCGCAAATTCCTTTGCAGCCTCGAACTGCTCTTTTGCAATCTTTTCCTCATTGGCTTTCTGCAGCTTCAAATCATTCATATTCTTTCCGTTCGCTTCCACACCCAGTTTCTTCGGAAGCACGAAATTCCTTGCATAACCGTCGCTCACATCTACAACTTGTCCTTTTTTACCGAGACTTTTTACATCTTCCAATAAAATCACTTTCATCTCTGCTATCCCTGCCTTTCTCCTGCCGTCTTTTACTCTTTATTTATGCTGTTTCTTTATGCTGTTTATTTATGCTGCATATTCATGCTATATCTCGCCTTCTTCAATCATCGCATCCAGCGTATGCTTAATGATGCCGATTCCCTCTGCCAGCGACGTATCCTCCATCTGACAGCCGGCCGTGTTCATATGTCCGCCGCCGCCCAGCCGTTCCATGACAAGCTGTACGTTTACTTCATCTATGGAGCGGGCGCTGACATAAATCAGGTTCTGGTACTCCGTTAAAATAAAGCTTGCTTTTACACCTTTGATATTCAGCAGCTCATTGGCTGCCTGCGCGCCCACTACCGTAGGACTTTGTATCTCGTCGCTTGTACAGATGGAAATAGCGTAAGCATTGCGGTATATCTCCGCCTGACTGACAGCATCCGCCCTCGCTTTGTATTCCGCCGCATCTTCCCGGAACAGCTTCCTTACCCTTGTGACATCTGCGCCGTTCCTTCTTAAAAAAGCCGCTGCCTCAAACGTACGGACACCCGTCTTCGTCATGAAATTATTCGTATCTATCATGATGCCCGAATACATACTGTCCGCCTCGATGGTCTTTATCTTAATATTTTCACCGATATACTGCAGAATCTCCGATACCATTTCACAAGTAGAAGAAGCATAGGCTTCCACATAAGAAAGCGTAGCATTTTCAATCACTTCCGTCCCCTGCCTGTGATGGTCGAATACCACAATGGACTTACACAGCCGCAGCAGCTCCGGACAATCCGTGATGCTTGGTTTGTTTACGTCCACTACCACAAGAACGGCATTGTTCCCGACCATCTCCACTGCCTGCTGACTGTTTATAATTAAATCTTCGTCATAATCGGGATTACCGCGGAACATATCCACAAAAGGCTGCAGAGAGGCAGGCGGGTCACTTAAAACAATATGCACTTTTCGTTCGAGAGTCGTCGCAATCCGTGCGATGCCTACCGCCGCACCGAAACTGTCAATATCCGCATTCCTGTGCCCCATGACAATGACCTTATCCTTGACGGAAATAATTTCTTTTAACGCATGTGCCTTTACACGCGCTTTCACACGGGTATTCTTTTCCACCTGCTGACTCTTGCCGCCATAATAGACTGTATTATGCGGAGTCTTGACCACTGCCTGGTCTCCGCCCCGTCCGAGTGCCAAATCAATGGCATTTCTGGCAAATTCATAATTCTGCGCATAAGTCAGTCCGTCCAGCCCGATGCCGATACTGATGGTCACCGCCATCTCATTTCCGATATTGACGGTCTTCACATCTTCCAGCAGGTCAAACCGGCTCTCCTGCAGGAATGCAATAGCCTTTTTCCTCATAATGATAAGGAATTTGTCCTTTTCAATCTTCTTACAAATACCGTCCAATCCTGCTATATATTTGTTCACCTTACGGTCAATCAGTGCAATCAGCAGTGAACGCCTGACTTCCTCCACACTTTCAAGCGCTTCCTCATAATTATCAATATAAATCATTCCTACCGCAAGGCTCTGGTCATCCACTTCCTGAAGGGCAATCTTAAGAGCCGTCTCATCAAACAGATATAAAGCAATCAGATAGCCGTCATAATCCTTATCTTCAATAATATCGCTGTTCAGGGCCATTTCCTTAAGCGAAATCTTCTTCATCTTCGCCACATAATCATTGTCTCCGAAGCTGACACTCATCTCTACCTCATCCACATCCCCCGGCAGTTTCTCCTTCGTAACCATCGGAAACAGGGAAGTAATGGACTTCCTGTATCCTTTTTCTTTATGTACTGCCTTTTCGAATGCAATATTGGTCCAAATAATCTTGCCCGCATCGTCAAGCAGTGCATGAGGTAAGTCCAAATCCCGCAGCAGCCTGCGCTGTATCTGACCGTACTGGGTAGCAAAACTGATTAATTCATTCATGATAATCGGTTTGTTATACAACAAAAGCGATATTACAATGGCAAAATAGAAAACCACAAAACATGTCAGAATCAAACCGGCCCTGTAATCAATGACATATATCCCAAGATTTACCAATACCAACAAAACACCTAAATAAATGGATGTCTGCAGATATTTTTTTAATCTGCCCTTTAACTTAATGCTGTTCTTCATAATTATCTCTCCATGTATAAGAACAAAAGTGCGCTTCACACTTTTCTATGAAATAAAAATACACCGTTTATAGTATATCATTTTTTTTCATGAAGTTCCACAACATTATCCATTCATTTTCAGCCGTTTTCGACATTTTATATCTATTCAGTCTAAAATATCCTGCCAAATACATGTTCCGCCGTGTAAAATTTTGTCACTTTTTTATGATAACAAACGTGTATATAATGAAAGCAGGAAATCCTAGGCAATGACCTGCCTTTAAAAAAACATAAAATATGCATAAAAATGCGAACAAAACATGAAAAAAAATGAAAAAATCAAAAAAACGAAAAAATGAAAAAAGAAAGGAGGATACAGCACGTGGCTCAAAAAAATGACGAAGAAATAAAAAATGTAATAGAATCCTACGGCAACTTACTCTACCGCACGGCATACATTTTTCTCGGAAATCCTCATGATGTACAGGATGTCTTACAGGAAGTATTCATAAAATACATGGAAAAAGCTCCTTCCTTCCATGAAAAAGAACATGAAAAAGCATGGCTTCTCAGGGTAACTTCGAATCTATGCAAAGATTATCTGCGCTTCAACAAACGTCATTCTTATGTGAATCTGGAAGACCTTGAAAATCTGCCGGTTACATCCAGTCAGCGGGATCTCATCCGGGAAATCATTTCCCTGCCCGCCAAATGGAAAACCGTCCTGCTGCTGCACTATGTCGAAGGATATTCCGTAAAGGAAACCGCGAAAATCACAGGGCTGACAGAAAACAATGTAAAAAAACGCCTGCAAAGAGGCCGGGATGCACTAAAAAAACAATTGACAGAATGTGAGGGATTATATGAGCAATATCAATTATAAAATTAACCATGATATCACCATAATGGAAAAAGATTTGAACCAGGCAGTGACAGGCATCACCATGCCTGACCGGATGGCAGATGCATTGCTTACAGACTGCCTTCAGGCAAAACATACGAAAAACTTCCGTTTCCGCCATTCCAAACTGATTGCCGCGGCTCTGGCAGTTGTAATATCCATGGCCGTGAGCACTACCTCCTATGCCGCCTACAATTTGTACCAGACTAAAAACCTGACGGTATTTTTTGACTATGGCATTACGCAGGAACAGATTGACGCCATCGGACAGGAATTAAGCGGCATCTCCGGACTTTACTCCTTGCGGTTTAAAAGCGGTGATGAAGCATGGATGGAATTCCAAAAGCAATACCTGACGGAAGATGCCGCCGCCTTGTTCACGGAAAACCCGTTAAAGGATTCCGCCAGCTACTGCGTGACCGTAAAACTGGATGCTGATACAAAAGCGCTCCGGGAACAGATTGAACAGATTGACGGAGTAAGGCTTGTCAATGATTTAAATGAACTGAGGGAAGCCGAAAATTCTGCTTCCACTGTGCAAAAGTCAAAGACCCCGCCGCAAGCAGCGGGGCATCAAATTTGAAACGCCCCAAGGGGCGGGGTATTTGACCCTCGCGGCAGTCGCCAAATGCCTGCAAGCAGTCACTTGGCTCGTTGCTCGCGGGAATAAAAACCTGAATTTAAGAAAAGCCTTTAAATACTGGTTTTCCAGTACTTAAAGGCTTTTTACTGCCGGCATCTGCATATCCTGGCAATTAGTCCTGAACATAAGGCATCAAAGACAAATGACGCGCTCTCTTAATCGCAACCGTAAGAGCTCTCTGATGCTTTGCACAGTTTCCGGTTATTCTTCTGGGAAGGATTTTTCCTCTCTCAGATACATATCTTTTTAATTTGTTTACATCTTTATAATCAATCACATTGTCTTTGCCGCAAAATACGCATACTTTTTTTCTTCTGCGCATTCCGCCTTTTCTTCTCATCGGAGAATCAGACTTCTCTGCTTTATTATAAGCCATAATTACATGCCTCCTATCTTAAATTCACTATCAGTTAAACGGCAACTCTTCGTCTATCCCGTCCGGAATATTCATGAAACCATCGCCGGCCGCCATTGGAGCAGGTCTTCCGCCGCCGGAGAAATTACTGTTACCGGCAAAACCCCCGTCACCGCCGGAACTGTTCTTACTCTCTGCGAATTCATGATCCTCTACGACCACTTCTGTCGTATACACCTTCACGCCATCTTTATTGGTATAACTGCCTGTCTGGATGCGTCCGGTTACTGCTATCTTTATTCCTTTGTGCAGATATCTCTCCGCAAACTCGCCGCTTCTCCCGAATGCCACGCAGTTTATGAAATCTGCTGTAGCCTCATCACCGTTCCTGTTAAAACGGCGGTCCACCGCAAGCGTATATCTGGCGATTGCCATAGAGTTCTCCCCCTGGGAATATCTCACCTCGGGGTCCCTCGTCAAACGTCCCATAAGTATTACTTTATTCATACGTTCTCCTGTTCTTTATGCCTCGTCCTGTCTTACGCACAAATATCTGATTACATTGTCCATAATACGAACCCTGCTTTCGATTTCGACCGGAACAGTGCTCTCAGCATCGAAATGAATGAAGTAATAGAAGGCTTCTTTCATCTTCTGAATTTCGTAAGCTAATCTTTTCTTACCCCATTCATCGACGTCCGTAACCTGTCCACCGAATCTCTCGACCAGAGCTTTGCATTTCTCAATGACTGCTGCTCTTTCTTCATCTTCGATTTTTGCACTGACAACAACGGCTAATTCATACTTGTTCATGTGCTTTACCTCCTTTTGGTCTCTGGCCCCCGCCTTACCGGGAGCAAGGAATTTCAAATATACCACGAGTTAATATCATAGCATATACATTCGATATTTTCAAGGTTTTTGTTTGATTTCCTTTACATTTTTTTCTAATGCCCTGCGTGCTATCATAATCTGATGGCCGCATCCCATGCACTTCAGCCGGAAATCTGCCCCGCTGCGCAGAACCTCCCATTCCTTACTGCCGCAGGGATGCTGCTTCTTCAGCCGCAGCACGCTGCCCACTTCTATATCCATCTTTCAGCTCCCATCCGTTCTATCTTCCGGCCGCTCCTATAACTGACTGAATATCTCCCCGATTGCGCCCTGTACTACCAAATCCGCCACATCATCCCGTGCCGTGGCCGTCTTATTCACCAGTACCAGCTTGTTTCCGCTGTAATAGTCAATCAGCCCTGCTGCCGGATATACCACCAGGGATGTCCCCCCGACAATCAATACATCCGCATTTTTTATGAAGCTTACCGCTTCGGACAAAACCTGCTGGTCCAGCCCCTCCTCATACAGCACCACATCCGGTTTCACGGCTCCTCCGCAGGCATCGCATACAGGCACACCTCCGAAATTTCTGATATATTCCACGTCAAAAAATTTTCCGCATTCCTCACAGTAATTACGCAGCGTAGAACCATGCAGTTCCAGTACTTTCTTACTTCCCGCCGCCTGATGCAGTCCATCGATATTCTGAGTTATGACCGCTTTCAGTTTTCCCTCGCGTTCCCATTGCGCCAGCTTCTTATGAGCCGCATTCGGCTCTGCCTCAAACCCAATCAGCTTATCCCGGTAAAACCGGTAGAACTCCTCCGGCTTCCTGCGGTAAAAAGTATGGCTCAGAATCGTCTCCGGCGGATAGTCATACTTCTGATGATATAAACCATCCACACTGCGGAAATCCGGAATCCCGCTTTCCGTAGACACTCCTGCACCTCCGAAAAATACAATGTTACTGCTCCCCTCAATCATTTGTTTCAATTGCTCTACCGGACTCATATCCTGCCTCCCGTCTCCAAACAGCTAATCCATAAGTAAACAGTTTCCCATCCTCTAAATATTCCCGGCCAAAAAGTCCTTTACCACACCCATAAACTCCCGCAGCATATTATTTCCCTGCATCGAAAGTTCTGAAGGGGCAGCAATTCCATACACCTGACGATACCCGCTTTTCTTTGCGATATGAGTCGCCCGGAAAATATGGAAATTATTTGTGACAATTCCGACCGAATCGTTCTCTTTATCCAGAAATTCACTGCTGAAATCAATATTCTGGCTTGTATTACGCGACTTATCTTCCCGCAGGATACGCTCCACCGCAATTCCCTTTTCCACGAGGTAATCATACATTCCCTGTGCTTCGCTCACATGCTCGTCGCTTCCCTGTCCTCCGGATACAATGACCATCGTATCCGGATTCCCGTTCAGATAGTCATATGCCTTATCCAGCCGCATCTTCAATACCCTGCTTGGCCCGTTTGCCTTCATCTGTGCGCCCAGCACAATGATATAATCCAGTTTTTCTTCTCCATCTGCCATAAATCCGCTTAAAATACAGCCTTCTACCACCACGAATAAAACGCAGCCCATACAGAACAGAATCAGGAATATCCGCCTGAACCATATCGGAAGCCGCGGAATCAAAATCCCTTTTTCCATACATATGCCCCAGCTAATCAGGGCAATCCCCATAAATCCCCATATATAATAAAAGTTCGTTCCGTGGATACCAATCAGCATGATTGCCAGAAAATACAGTATACACAAAACTCCTATTATAATTGCCGCTTTGCACATATATTTCATACTGTCCTCCTTTGAATAAAGTATAACATGCCGCCCCCTGACTGGCAAGAAAATTCATGCATAAAAGCAGGGAAAAGGACGGCAGGCCGTCCTTTCTACTCTTTTTTACCGTTTACGATTCCATAATAGACACTCGCTGTATACCAGTAACTCAGTCCATACACTGCCGCGAACAGCAGAACCGTCCCCGCCGCACATTCAACCATCAGCCGTGTATCATAAAAATATATCGCCCCGAACAGTTTATCCACCATAAACAACCCTGCCGCCGTATGCAGCACTGCCCCGAATAACGGCAGATAAAACACAAGAAGTATCTGTTTATGAACCGTTTTCCGGATTTCACCGCCGCTCATTCCGACTTTCTGCATGACTTCGAAGTTCTCTTTGTCCTCATATCCCTCTGAAATCTGTTTATAATACATAATCAGAAGCAGACACATAAGGAATATCAGACCAAACAGCACCCCTATGAATAAAAGCCCGCCCATCATCTCCCGGCTGTCCGCCCGGTTCTCAAGGTTATTGCTAAATCCTGCATAACCCGGCTGCGTACTGCACCAGCTTCCATATTCTTCTATAAAAGCGGCTTTTTCTGCCGCGTCCCCTTCCACATCCAGCCGCAGCACCCGTTCCGTCCGTTCATCCAGGAATCCTTCCTTATCCTCTATGCCGTTTTCCGTCATCCATCTGTCCGCCAGCCCGTTCCAGACACCCTCATCCCTGACAATCAGGAAAAATTCCCCGGAAAGGCTATTTTTTCCTGCTTTCGGCGCAATCCGCAGTTCGGCGGCTTCCTCCTTCACCGTAAATTCCTTTCCACTAAATATCACTTCGCTGTATCCGAAATCCGCCCCTTCTGAATAAATGACCACCTCTTCCTCTCCCAGCGACGCCGCCCGGTTCTCCATCCGGTTATAGTCCTCTTCCAAAAGAAGATTCACCCGGTAATTATCCTCCTGACGCGTCCGTTCCGCAAACTCTACACCGAAAGCGTTGCCTGTTTTTCCGCAGCCAAGGGAGATTTTCCTGTAGTTTAAGTTTTCCTTTACCTGTAGTCCGTACTTTTCTTCCAGCTCACGCAGTTTTGTTCCGGACTGTTCTTCCCTGAAACCGCTTTCCCTGAAATGCGCATCCATATCAAACGGATAATTAAAGTACAGTACGCCGTCCATTCCCAGATACAGGGATGAAGTACAGACCAGCGTAATGATTACCATCGTGGAAAAAATACAGATATTCACAAGGCTCGCCGCATTCTTTTTCATCCGGCTCAACATACCGGATACTGTTATGAAATTAGCCGGCCGGTAATAAAATCCCTTTCTCTTCTTCAGCAGTTTCAGAAAGGCAATGCTCCCCGACGTGAATATCAGATAAGTTCCCACAATCACCAGAAATACCGCCAGGAAAAAGTTTGTAAATATAGAAGAATCCATCCTGCTTTCCATGGAAATCTTATATCCTTCTCCAAGTACCAGCACGCCTGCCGCCGCACAAAGCCAAAGAAAGCGCGGTTCTCTTTCCCCTTTTTTAGAAGCGGAAAGCAGCTCCGCCGGCCTTGACTTTCCTATCTGCATCCAGTTATAAACCAGATTCACCATATACACCCAAAAGAAGAATACTGCTGTCTCTGCAAATGCCGCCGGATAAAAAACAAATTCCACATCCACCGGCATTCCCGTCATCCGGAGCAGCAAAAGGAACAGGAATTTCGACAATATAATCCCGCTTATGATTCCCCCGGCCAAAACCACTCCAAACGTTATAACAGTCTCTGTCAGGAACATGATCCCTATATGCTTTTTTTCCAGTCCCAAAATGCTGTAGAGTCCGATTTCCTTCTTTCTGCGCTTTATCAGGAAACTATTGGCATAAAACAGAAAAGGAAGAAGGATGATTCCCAAAAGCCCCCTGCCAATCTGCAGCATTATCCAGGCATAAGCGCTTCTTGGCAGTATGCGGATTATGTCATTATGAAGTATGGAAGAAAATACAAAATAGGTAAAAACGGAAAATATACCTGCGCCAAAATAAGGATAATACACAGTTCCATTGCTCCCAACCCCTTTCCATGCAAGCCCCGGAAGAATTTTCCACAGCTTTGCCCTCTGTTCGCCCGTCGCTGTCGGTTTCATCCTGCTTCCCCCTCTCTACTGACACTCCCGTCATTTCTATTAGCCGTCAGTACCGTCAGCGCATCCGATATCATCTTATACATTTCCTCATCGGTCTGCTTTCCCCGATAAATCTGATGAAATACGCTTCCGTCCTTAATAAACAGAACCCGCCCCGCGTGGCTTGCTGCCTGTATACTGTGCGTTACCATCAAAATAGTCTGCCCTTCCCCGTTAATATCCGCAAAGAGTTTCAGCAGCCGGTTGGACGCCTTAGAATCCAAAGCCCCTGTCGGTTCATCCGCCAGCACGATTTCCGGTTTGGTAATCAGCGCCCTGCATACCGCCGCACGCTGTTTCTGCCCGCCTGACACCTCGTAGGGATATTTATTCAGCAAATCCGCAATTTCTAATTTTGCCGCCAAAGGCTCCAGCCGCCGCTCCATTTCCTCATATCCGGTTCCCGCCAGCACAAGAGGCAGGAAAATATTATCCCGCAGTGAAAGACTGTCCAGTAAATTAAAGTCCTGAAAAACAAAACCCAGATGCTCCCGCCGGAACGCACACAGTTCCTTCTGCCGTATTCCTGCCAGGTTCCGCCCGTTCAGCAATACCTGCCCGCTGGTAGCCTTATCCAAAGAAGCCAGAATATTCAGCAGTGTCGTCTTACCGGAACCGGACTCCCCCATGATTGCCACATACTCCCCTTCCTCCACCGAAAAATTCACATCTCCGAGCGCCTGTACCTTAACGGCTCCCAACCGCGCCGTATATATTTTTTTCACATTTCTCACTTCTAAAAGCGCCATTTCCAATCGCTTCCTTTCTTCCATACTTTTATGATTCCGGCCGGATTCTGTCGGATTCTCCTCTCCGTCCGTTTCTTCTCCCATTATAAAAAAACAGGAAACGTAATGCCATATTTTCAGCTTACATTTTCCTGCTTTTACCTTACGTTTATGTAAGGTTTACACGCTATTTCCCTGTCTGCTTATCGAAGGAACTTCCTGCCTTTTTATCCTATGTCCCCATAAGTCTGCTGTTCAAACCCTAAAATCATCCGGGTTCCCCTGCCCTCTTCCGACTCTGCCCGTATGGTATGTCCGAGGCTGTCCATAATCCTTCTGCACAGATACAGGCCGATTCCCGTAGACTTCTTATCCATCCTTCCGTTATATCCGGTAAATCCCCTTTCAAAAATACGCGGCAAATCTTCTTCACGGATTCCGATTCCCGTATCTTCGACTGCCACATATGCCGCTGCACTCCTGCATTCCCTGCCGCTGCTGTCTGTGCCGTATATGCGTATCCCGCCCGCATTCGTATATTTCAGCGCATTTGCCAGCAGCTGTTCCATTACGAATCCGAGCCACTTCTCATCCGTAACCGCTTTGCATGAAAAATCTTCCATTGTGAACGTAAGTCCGCTTCCGATAAACAAGACACTGTACTTCTTCACCGCCCGCCTAATTATGACAGGTACGTCATATTCTTTCAAAAGCATATCTGCCGCCAGACTGTCCAGCCTGGCATAATGCAATGCCATCTCCGCATACTGCTCTATCTTAAAAAGTTCCTCCGCCGCCTGCTTCAGATTCTCTTTTTCCTCTGCCCCGCTTTCCTCTCTCCATCTCTGCTGCAACAGCTTCAGCGCCGCAATCGGTGTCTTAATCTGATGTATCCACATCGTATAATAGTCAGCCATATCCGACGCCTTTCCATCCAGTTCAGATATCAGGCGCCTATTCTCCCACCCCGCCCTGCGCACCATTTCATAATACATTCCATCCGCCAGTCCTCCGGGAACCGGCAGATGGTAATCACTTTCCCCTTCTGCCGATAACGCAGTCTCCAGCTGCCTGTACTTTCTGAAGTATGTCCGCATATCAAAAACTAAAAACAGCAGAACGAAAAAAACGGATACGCACACCGCATACAGCATATTTCTGACGATTGTGTCATATCCGTACAGTCCTGCCACGGCAAAGTAAATCAAAATAATTAATACAATCAGAATCAGCCATGGGCTTCTTTCTTTTAAATAGCAAAGGAATATTCCTGCTCTGCTCTTTTTCTGACTACCGCGCATTTCATTTCCCACCTAACTGATAACCAACACCCTTTTTCGTCACAATCAAATCCTCTATACCCTCGCTCTCCAGTTTCTTCCGCAGCCGGTTGATATTCACGGTAAGCGTATTGTCATCCACAAAACACTCATCATCCCACAGTTTCTTCATAATGCTTTCCCTCGTCACTGCCTCGCCCGCATGTTCAAACAACGCCTGAAGAATACGGAATTCATTTCTGGAAAGTTCTATCTTTCCGCCCTGAAACCCTAAGGACATCTCTGATACATCCAGTATAATCCCCTTATGTTCCAAAATCGTAGTCTGCCTATGGAACGCATAGGTACGCCGGAGTACTGCCTGTACTTTTGCCGCCAATACTTCCAAATCAAAGGGCTTTGCAATAAAATCATCACCGCCCATGTTGACCGCCATAACCACATTCATATTGTCAGATGCGGAAGAAATGAAAATAATCGGTACCTGTGACACTTTCCTTATCTCTCCGCACCAGTAATATCCGTTATAAAAAGGCAGTCCGATATCCATCAGCACAAGCTGGGGCATAAACCGCCCGAAAGCTCCCAGCACATTGCCGAAATCAGTCACTGCCTCTACCTCATATCCCCATTTCCCCAAATGCCTGCCAATTTCCCCGGCTATCGTATGGTCATCTTCCACAATCAGGATTCTGTACATATCTATCCACCATTCTGTTTCCCTGCCTGCTCCCGTTTGCCTGCAAACTGTCCCTGCAGGCAGTATTACGCTGTACCGGAAAACTGCTTATACATGCGCACATGGTCGCCGATACACTTCCATCCGCCCAATTCACACTTAGCCGTAACGCAGATATATTTCTTCCCCGACTCGTCTATTCCATAACTGACCGCACAGTTCCCCGATTGATTGACATACCCGGTCTTTCCGCAGAGCACCTCGCCTCCCGTATCCTTGTCCTCGATACGCCGCAGGAACCAGTTGGACAGAAGCAGCCCTTCCGGTTCACGTTTGGTCGGAGACGTCTGATAGGTATGGGCGGATAATACATTCCGGCATGTTTCGTTGCTGATTGCGTTTTCCATTATTACAGCCATGTCATAAACCGAGCAGTAATGATTTTCATCATAAATTCCCACACAGTTCGTAAAGTGCGCCGACCCCGACAATCCTAATTCATCCAGCTTTTCATTCATCATCTTCACAAAAGCTTCTTCCGAACCCGCCACATATTCAGCCAGCCCCATTGCCGCATCCGCACCGGAAGGCAGAATTGTGCCGTACAGCAAATCCCTTACCGTCACCGTATCGCCCTTTTCAAATCCTGCCACGCTACAGTCATTCACAAAACAGTAATCTGTTATATCGCCCGTTATCGTAAAAGTATCGTCCAGATTATCGATATGCTCCACCGCAACCAGCAGGGTCAGTACCTTTGTCATGGATGCCGGATTCATCCGCTCCGTCGCATTCCGCCGCATAAGGATATTCCCTGTATCCATATCCACAAAAATAACGTAATTACTTACGATATCATCGCCCGGCGCCATCGTTTGGCCGGTTGCATTATATTTACCAAGCAGGTGCTCCGGCGCGGGAATATCCCTTTCCATTTCATCCGAACCGGAAACATCTCCCTCCTCTTCTTCTCCCTGTACGTCTTCATCCCCTTCTGCCGGCACATCCGTCCCCAAGACTGTCTGCACATCGCTCATACTGTCCGTGCCGCCTTCTGCATCCGCACTGCCGGCCTGCACCTTATCCATACTGTCCTCCCCTGCGGCACTCCCTTCCGCCGCCATGGACTCCTGTACTTTTTCTTCTTCCGGACGCTTGCTGATACGATTGATTCCCAGGACAATCAATCCCACCATCAGGACAGCTGTTACCGGCATTACGAGCCGCAGAATCTTACGCTGCCTCATCTGCCTGCGTTTCTCAAGCTTCATCCTTTCCCTTCTCTGCGCCCACTGCACTCTGCGCATCCCCTCATCATCATACTGCTCTTCCATAAAAACTCCCATGCCTTTCCCTTAACTGCAAAAAATCCATTTAACTGCGTGGTCTGATTATAGCATGACAGAAAATGTAACGCAACGCCTTTCCTGTCAAAAAATTTCCTCTGACAGTCTTGATTCCACAATCAAAAGGCGGTAATATAGAGTCATAATTACAAAATATTTATTTATGTCCAGATTATTTACCATCCGGGCAAGAATGGAGGATTTGTATGTATCAGATGAAACCGGAATATTATACGGGAGTTGACTTTATTGATCAGGAACACACCAGACTGTTCGAACTGGCGCAGGAAACCCATGAGTTGTTATATGACAGTCTCTTAGTGGATAAATCAGACAAAATAGTGGAGCTCATATCCGAATTGATTAATTACACGAGAACACATTTTTCCCATGAGGAAGAATATCAGAAAAGTATTAATTATCCTTACATAACCCAACATGCTGCCCAGCACCGCCAGTTTGAAGACCGGCTGGCCGAAATTGATTTAAGCTCCCTGTCGGACGATTACGAAGAACAGGACGAAACCGTTCAGGAAATTTTGGATTTTCTGGTGGATTGGCTGATTAACCATATTATGAGAGTAGATATGAAACTGGTAAAATAAATTACGAAATATTGACGCGCCCGTCAGGATTCATTTACAGGTTTGATACTGTCATTCCATAAATGTTCCCGACGGGCGCTGTATATGAATAGCCGGAATTGTAATAGTTCCCTCTCCGCTTATCCGTTTTCTGCACCGTCTCACGCAAGGTCCATATGATTTACATTTCCCCGGTACTCGTCATAACCGCCCCCGGTCAGAATAAAGCGACAGCGAAAACGATGAAAAGATTCGCGTATCTGATGATACAGTTCTGCAGATTCCTGAATTTCATCAACAATGACTACCGTATCTTCTGTATCCGTAAAGTCCGGATGGAACATCCGGAGCGCATCGTACAACGGATTCTCCGATTTTGGAAATCCGGAAGCAAACCCCATGCCTGCCGCTCCCTTATAGCATTCCAGAAACTGCCTTCCATCCATTTCCAGCAAATTAATGGAAATAACCCTGCTGAAATTTTCCTCTGCAAACTGATAGACCATACACACTTTTCCATATTGCCCAACCCCGCCCAATTCCAGTACGGAACGACCGTCTTTCTTCCACTTCTCAAGCTTTCCATAAACATCACATGCAAGATACATTTTATCACTCCCTTCTTTATGAAACGGGGATTTATCCAATAAACCGCGCACGGGAATCAGGTCTTCAGGAAGCATAATATTGTGCCTGTGCCTCCCATAATTCTTTATATAAGCCCTCCTGATATTCCAGTTCTTCATGACTGCCCCTCTGGATTACTTTTCCTTTATCAAAAACAAGGATATCCTGACAGAAGCGGCAGGAAGCCAGACGGTGGGAAATATAAATGGATGTTTTGTCACCTACCATTTTATCAAATCCCGCATAAACTTCACATTCCGATTCCGGGTCTAAGGCAGCGGTAGGCTCATCCATAATTACGAAAGGCGCATCTTTATAAATAGCCCTTGCAATCGCAATCTTCTGTTTTTCCCCGCCTGAGAACGTTACGCCGCTTTCTTCAAACTCTTTTCCCACACTGGTATTCAGCCCTTCCTGCAGCCTGCGGTAACGTTCTCCCAGCCCGGCCCTTTCCAATGCGTCTTCCGCGCGTCTGGCATCCACTTCGGAACCCGATGCCACATTCTCACCCAATGGGAAAGAAAACACCTGGAAATCCTGAAAGACTACGGCAAATAAATCACAGTATTCCGCGTAATCATATTTACGGATATCGATGCCGTTTACTTTGATACAGCCTTCCGTTACATCATACAGACGGCAGAGCAGCTTGATAAACGTAGTTTTGCCGGAGCCGTTCTTTCCCACAATTGCCATTTTCTCCCCGATTTCGAACTCCAGGTTCAAATCTTTTAACACATAAACCCCGCTTCCCGGATAACGGAAAGAAACATGGTCAAATTCTACATGGAAACGTCCGTCCCTCCTCTTTTCCACCGGAATCAGGCCCTCATGCTTGCGCTGTGACAGGTTCATATATTCTACATAGTCTCCGGCGAAGACCGCGTTCTGCTTCAAACGGTTCAGGAAGTATGCCGTTCTTCCTACGGCATCCGTGAATTTTAAAATACTGGCAGCATAAGTGACCACATTACCGATACTGATGATTCCCATACAGGCAAGCACTCCTGCGAAAATATAAACCAGAAAACCGGTGAAAGCAGACACAGACTGCTGGGTGAACATATCCAGCACATTAAAATGTGCCATTTGGTCAACAGCCTTCTTCATATGGAATGCAATATCCTCAAATTCTTTCTCATACAGACTCTGCTGCTTACAGATTCTTAAATCTTTCTGCTTTTCATGCCCTGCTAAAATATCCAGATAATATTTGCTCCTTGCTTCATGACCGGATATCTGTTTTCTGACCTCTGCCACCTTGCCATTGAAAAATCCCCCGGCTTTAAACTCCACCCATACAAGCAGCAGAATCACAGCCAGAAACAGCACTGACATCAGCCATGACCCCACAAATCCCCGGTCAACTGAATGATTGCTCCTGATAAACATGGGAAATACCACTGCTATTGCCATAACCACTGTTACCGTTGCCGTAATTAATCTGTTCAGTCTACTCAGCGTAATTGCCATCAGGCTCCATCCCCCGAACTTCTCTATCCTTTCACGCTTTCCATGAACTTCCACATCTTCCAGATACTCATAGTCCATCTGCATACTCTTTTTATTCAGCGGCAGTCCCTGTATTTCCTGCATATACTCTAACTTCCGGTTAAAAAACATAATTGTTATGCTCTCTGTTACCGCCATCAGGAACATCCCCCCGACTCCCAAAGCTGCATAACCGAACAGCGCTTTCATGTCTGCTCCTTCATAAACTGCATCCACTAATGTTCCTGTCAGAATCACTGCAATAAAAGGACGCACCGCCTGAAGTATCGACAGCAACACAAGACAGACCAGCACATCCGTATGTTTTCCTGCCAGATTTCCTAAAAGTGCAAATGTATTTTTCCAGTCTTTCTTATTCATCGAATACCCCCCTTTCTTTCCCTGACTTCATTTCGTAAGTATCTCCCATCAGCTCGCTTTTCCTTTTCCGTTCATCTTCATCCCGGTAGTACTGGCTCTGTACTTCAAACAACTCCGCATAGCGGCCTTTCCCCGCCAGCAGGCTTTCATGGGTTCCCTCTTCTATGATTTCTCCATGCTCCAAAAGCAGTATCCGGTCACAGAACCTCGTACTGGATAACCGGTGGGAAATATAAATCCCCGTCTTATTTTCCATGGACTTACCATAATTCAGATATAGTTCATTCTCCGCAATCGGATCCAGCGCCGCTGTAGGCTCATCCAAAATCACAAGCGGCGTGTTCAGGTACAAGGTTCTCGCAAATAACATTTTCTGCTTCTCTCCGCCGGAAAAATCCGTAGAACCTTCGTTAATTTCCCTGACCAGCAGAGTCCTCCCCTGCTCCGGCAGTTTCTCATATACTTCCCGGAATCCCGACAGCTTCAATGCACTTTCCAAACGCTCCCAATCCATTTTGTCCGGTTCCTGTCCGGTCAGATTTTCATCCAGCGTCAGTGCCGGCAGTGTGGAATCCTGAAACAGCACCGCTATCAGACTATACCATTCTTCCCTGTTAAACTGCTCAATAGGAATATCATTCAACAGGATTTCTCCCTCCGTCGGATGATAAAACCCGCAGATTAGCTTTACCAACGTTGTTTTTCCGGCGCCGTTCAGTCCAATCAGCGCAATCTTCTCTCCCGGCTGAATCACCATATTAATATTCTTTAACACAGGCTTACTACTGCCCGGATAGGTAAAAGAAACATTTCTGAGTTCCAGCTTTACTGCATGTTGCTTCAACTGCTCCATGGTTTCCTGCCCGATGCCTTCCCCACGGTTCCAGCCATCTTCCGTCTCCAGAAATTCCCTCATATAACTGATGGATGCGCTTGTGTTGCTAAAACTCATAATCTGACGCAGCGCCCCTTCAAAATAAATAGAAAACCCGCTTACCAGGCCAATGTAAAATACAAATTCCGACGCCGTAATCTCTCCGTTTGCCAGCATATAAACCAACAGTCCGAACGCCATGCCATCCATAAGAAGCTGTAAAAATGCATGGGAAATATTCCGGAAAAGATACCAGTCATGAATAATACCGTAAATCCGTCCCATTTCCTTCAGGGAAGCGTCATATTTCCCCAAAAACCAGTCCATCAGATGATAAATCCTGATATCCTTCCCCGCCGCACTGTTTGTAGCCTGTGCCGTAATATACCCTTCCTTTCTTGCGGAAAGCTGAAGCTGTTCATAGTACTCCGCATGTTTTTTTCTCACAAAAGAAAGCAGCCAGAGACTCACACTGAGGGAAGCTGCAATGACAAGCAGCAGCAGAATACTTTTTCTGCCAAGTAAAATCCCGTAAAGTACTACTCCAACCGAACTGGAAAGGAATCCCGAAAACGTCATCACCGCACTTGCAACTCCCTGTCCGTAACGCGCCACCCGCCATGCATTTCCATAAATTTTCTGGTACTCTTCGTCTTCCAGATAATCATAATCCACATCCATGATTTTTTTTGCATATTTTTTTGCGTAAAATGTATTGATGAACTGCCCTTCCATTTCGCAGTATTCCACCATCATATTCGCCGCGGCATTGCATATCCACATCGCTGCTGCAATCAGTGCAAGTTCCATAATCAACTGCGGTATTTCCATCCCTCCGGATAAATCCGCCACCAGCTTGGAAGGCAGCCACGTCCCCAGCAAAGAAGCCGCTACGGTTGGAACCACTAACAATATTTCTCCCCAGAATAGTTTCCTATCCCATTCTTTCGCAGCTTTCATATTATAGATATAATTGCTGACCAGCCCATACTTCCGTCTCGATTTATCATCAAAAACCTTTGACATATATAACATAACCGTTCCTCCTCCTGTAATGCATACATGGAAATTCTTCTCCACAATCATTTTTCCCATCATCTGTATAAAAGTTTACCACATTTTTTATTCAAAAAAAAATCCGCGCACGAATGGTATTCCATCATGCACGAATTGCATTTTCTTCTTACATCCTTCTTAAATTTCATCGTACTTCATATCCCTACATATCTGCACTTCCACCATATTCTATACTTCCAACATATTCTGTACTTCCGGCTTACTCTGTACCTGTCAGCGGCAGCATTATCTCTGTGGCAAACACTCCGGTGTCCGTCTTCCGGTTCACATAACCCCCGTGTTTTTCCACTATACTGTCAATCCGCAGCAATCCAAATCCATGGTTCCCCTCCTTGCCGGATATAAAGCGTTCCCCGCTGTGCTTCGCACTGCCTGCCATAGAATTTATAACTGACAAATACAATTGTTTCTTAATAATATCGATATAAATACGGATAAACCGTTCCTCCGGCGGCAGTTGGATACATGCTTCCATGGCATTGTCTAACAGATTTCCGATTAACACCGACAAGTCAATTCCCGATATCGAAATATCTTCCGGTACTACCGCCGTGACATCTACCTGAATCCGCTTCTCCCGTATCAGTGAAAGTTTACTGTTCAGAATGGCATCCACCATCACATTGCCTGTTTTCAGCAGCGTATCCACCGTCGCCAAATCTTCCTCCAGCCGGTTCAGATACCACAAGGTTTCCTCATACTGTCCCAAACTCATATGTGCTTTCAACGTCTGTATATGATTGTGGTAATCATGGCGCCACCCCCGCATCCGGCGGTACACTGTCTCCACCTCGTCATAATGCCTGTTTACCAGTTCATTCTGAAAGCGTGAAATCCTGCGGTTCACATACCATGGCATGACGAACATCCACAGCAGCAGATTCACCAAAAGTATACCCGCAATTATTATTATCATCTGCCAAATCATTTTCCGTCATCCTTTATAAAACTCTATAAATGCCCGATTCACTTCTTTCTCCGCACTCCTGCTTACCGGCAGCCTGCGTTTATCATCCAATATAACCTCTGGCTTTATGATGGTTGAAATATGCCGTACATTCACCAGATAAGAACGGTGACAACGCACAAATTCCTGATATTCTCCCAAATACTGCACAATTTCCCCCATGGAAGAGCGCAGTACATATTCGTCATCTGCTGTATACAGGATGCATTGATGTGCCCGTGCTTCCACATACCAGACTTTAGAGGCTGATAAGGAAACCGCTCCGTTTTCGGCCTGAAAAAGCAGTTTCGGCTCCTGCTTCTCCTTCCTGCCCAATTTATCCAGCACCGCAAAAAGCTTCTCTTTGTGGATAGGTTTCAGCAGATAATGCAATGCAGACACTTCATATCCCTGTGCCATATATTTATCATACCCGGTAACAAACAAAATAGGGATTTCCTCATCCTGCCTGCGGATATTGGCAGCCAGTTCCATTCCATTCATTTTCCCCATTTCTATATCCAGAATCAGCAAATCATAATTCCTGTCATCCTCCCAGCAAAAAACAAACTCCTCTCCACTGATAAATTGCTTTATCTCCAAAGAAATCCTATTTGCCTCCGCCCATTCTCCCAAATATTTCATCAGTAGTTTCTGTTGTACTTCTTCATCATCGCATATGGCAATCCGCAACTTATCACCCTTCCTTCGCCTGCTTCACCTCGTAATGTAGCAATTATAACACCTTCATCCGCATAATTCAATGGGATGGATATTTTACGCATCCCTGTGCATACAAAAAAACCCCGATTTCTCGAGGTCTCTGAGAGGCGCAGACCGGATTTGAACCGGTGGATACTGGTGTTGCAGACCATTGCCTTACCACTTGGCTACTGCGCCATAAATAGCTATTGAATTCTTCCTTATTATAGCAAATCAATAAACTTTAATCAACCGATTTTATGTGTAATCCATCGATTAATATGACTCCGACGGGAATCGAACCCGTGTTACCGCCGTGAAAGGGCGATGTCTTAAC
>CAMXQE010000035.1 GCA_947246015.1 uncultured Lachnospiraceae bacterium
TGACATTGTTCTACATTTTAAGTGAAAGTTATGGGGTAGATTGAAAGGGAATTTTTTAATACTGTTTATTTCGGAAAGATGAAAAAGTTCCTAAAAGTGCATTTTTGAGCGTTACCGATAAACAAAGGGGACGTCATACTTATTCAGTAAAAATCCATAATGTAATTTTGTGAAGTGGAAAATATAACTTGATGTTGATTATGTCTGCACGCTAAAGTATAATTATTCAAGAAAGGAACACGGTATGCATATGCAGAATATTATTTACACGAAAAAGGCAAGGAAAAGCATCAAGTCGCTGGACATAAGGGTACAAGACCGGGTAAGAGCAGGAATTGAAAAAATACCATTTGGAGATATTAAAAAGCTGCAAGGTTATTCAAATTTGTATCGGCTCCGGATTGGCGATGATAGGGTTATATACCAGATGGAAAATGACACAATTATCATTTGATGCCGTTTTGCCTAGAGGCAAAGCATATAAAGGATTGCAGGAAGTGGTTTTATGAGCAGAGAAACGTTGCGTGGCCTGGTCGAAATCGTAGATGAAAAGGAAATTGATACAGTTTGCCGGATTCTTTTAAAATTTGTTGAGGAGGATATGGCACTGCCCGATGAAGTGGAGGCTATACGAGAAGCCAGAGAGGAAATTGAAAGAGGAGAATTATATTCCCATGAAGAGGTTTGGGGATAGAAGCAATTAGGGTTGTCAGAAAACAGAGAGTTTTTTTGTTAGCAAAATCAAGAGATAATTCCTAAATGCGAATCATTATGAAATTGACTATTGCGCAATGTTTATCATAAATTCCTTTACAAAAAATGATTAATGGTATATTATTATAATGATGTATCAAATCCGAAAGGGAAAATACTGTTTATATATTATGATAAATTACTATTGCAGGGGGTTCGCGTTATGGGTGCAGAAGAAAAAAGGGGTTCTAGGAGAATGGATTTGGAATCGCGTCTGATTATAAAGCGGATAGATAATGGTATGGAGGATTATATCAAAATCGGTACGCAGGACATATCCAGAACCGGATGCGGGTTCGTAAGTAAAGAGAATCTGGAATTGGATACGGTTTATGAATCCCATATAACCATTTGGACAAAAGAAGTGATTCATGTCCTGCTGAAGATTGTCAGGAAAGTGGAGCAGGAGGATGGATTCCTGTATGGAGCCATTTTTATGGGATTATCTGAAGTAGATGCTTTCCGGATTGAAGTATATGATATGCTGGATCAGGAGAACCGAAAGCAGGAGGGCGAAAGCGGCGCTTCTTAAAAGTGGGACAGGAAATTTGCCAAAGCATACATAAAACCTATAAAATGAATTATTAAAAAATTTACAAAAGAAAGACCTGCGGTTTCGGGATAACAGCAGCAGGTCTTTTTTCTGTACACAGGGGTGCGTAAGGAAGAAATTAGCTGCTACGCAGCATGTACCCAGCGCGGCGGGCAGGGAGAGAAACCTTCCCTGCCTGATTTTGCTTAAATACTCCGGGAGAGTCAGGTGATCCCCGCGAGCAATGAGGAAAGTAGCCATGCTTAAGAGATATAAACATCTCTGGATATTTGACGAATGCCGCGAGGGTCACATACCCCGCTGCTGTGCAGCGTTGCAAGCTTGATGCCCCGTTGCTTGCAGCGGGGTTGTTGACTGGCAGGGCGGGTTTATCGCCCGCATAGTTTCCGTAAATCGCCATAGAAGTCCGGATAACTGATTGATACGCATTCGCTGTCCACGATATCCGTCTCCCCTTCGGCCATCAGTGAGGCTATGGCGAAACTCATGGCAATCCGATGGTCATCGTGGGCATGGATGACAGCTCCGTGCAGCGGCCGGACGGAGGGATGGGTTCCCCGGATAATCATGCCGTCTTCCGTTCCGTCAATGTCACAGCCCATGGCGGAGAGATTTTCAACCATGACGTCAATGCGGTTGGACTCCTTTACTTTCAGTTCCGCGGCATTCCGGATGACGGTAGTGCCGTCTGCCATTGCCGCCATAACAGCGATGATGGGAAGCTCGTCGATAAGAGTCGGGATAATGTCTCCTTCTATGACGGTGCCATGGAGAGGGCTGTAAGTCACATGGATATCTGCTGTCGGTTCTCCTTCTTGATTTTCATTCAAAAGGGTAATCTGTCCGCCCATGTCTTTGATTACTTTCAGAATACCGGCTCTGGTAGGATTGATTCCAACGTTACGGATAAGGATATCGGCATCAGGGACAAGCAGTCCGGCAGCAAGAAAATATGCTGCGGAGGAAATATCTCCCGGTACGTTGATTTTCTGTCCTGTTAACACCGGACGGGGATAGACCGTAGCGGTGGTGCCTTCCGTCCGGACATCCGCGCCGAAGGTGCGCAGCATCAGCTCGGAATGGTTGCGGCTTAAAGCAAGTTCGGTGACGGAGGTGGGAGAATCCGCATACAATCCGGCAAGGAGTATGGCAGACTTTACCTGGGCGGAAATTACTTCCGGGCGGTAATGAATGCCTTTTAAGGAGCTTCCGGTGATTTTTAACGGAGCGCAGTTATTACCGTTCAGGCTTTCGATACGCGCACCCATCATGGAAAGGGGTTCCATAATCCGTTTCATGGGACGTTTCTGAATCGAGGCGTCTCCGGTCAGCGTGGTTTCAAAAGGCTGGCCTGCGAGGATACCGGAAATCAGACGGGTCGTAGTGCCGCTGTTTCCTGTATCGAGAATGGAGGAGGGGGCAGACAGCCCGTCCAGTCCTTTTCCGTGAATGGTGATTTTATCCGGTTCATTCTCAATGGTGATGTCCAGTCGGCGGAAACAGTCGATGGTGGAAAGGCAGTCCGCTCCCTGCAGAAAATTGGTGACTTCCGTTTTTCCTTTGGAAAGTGCGCCGAACATGACGGCGCGGTGGGAAATGGATTTATCGCCGGGGACGGTGATTTCCCCTTTCAGGCTGCTTGTTTTATGGAATTTCATAGAATCCTCCTTACCTTATTTGAAATTATATAAATTATGAAAAGATATAAACGGAATTATTTTTTTTCATAAATCGTATAGCCGCGGCTTCTTAAGATTCCGGCGGCAGTCAGGACATCGTTTTCCGCATAAAATTCAATACGCAGGGCGCCTTCTTCCCGTTCCCTGTTATGGACAATGCCGATGTTTTTAATGCTGATTTGATTCAGCGCAAGGATGGTCGCGATGGAAGCCAAAGCCCCTGTTTCATCCGCAATATCAACCGTAAGGGAGTAAGCCTTTTTAATAGGGCCGCTGGATGCTTCCGCAAAGGAGTCCCGGTAAGTCCGTGCTCCCTGGAAAAAATCGTAAAGGGATTTGGCATCTTTTCCTTCCAATTCCCCGCGGATATGAGTGAGGGCACGGATATAATCGTCCAAAAGCCGGAGGATGTTGTCCGTGTTGGTGAGGCATATCTGCTGCCACATATCGGGAGAGGAGGAAGCTATCCGGGTAATGTCCTTGAAGCCTCCGGCGGCAATCATTTTCATGATTCCGTCCTCGGAGTCGCTGTCTTTCACTAAATGCACAAGGGAAGATGCGATAACATGGGGAAGGTGGCTGACGGCGGCAGTCACGTAATCGTGTTGGCAGGCGTTTAACACAAGCGGAATGGCGCCTATAATAGAGACCAGTTCCTGATATGCCTTTAATTTTTCCGCAGGCACTTCTTCCGTGGGGGTCAGTATATAGTAGGCGTTTTCCAGAAGGCGCGCTTTGGAATTGGCATATCCGAAGCGTTCGCTGCCGGCCATCGGGTGCCCGCCGATGAACTGGCCGGACAGTCCCATGGCTTCAATGTGGCTGTGGATGCCGCTTTTTACACTGCCTACGTCGGTCAGGAGGCAGGAGGGGGACAGATACTGCTTCAGGGCGTTTAAGTTTTCATCATTGCCGGAAACCGGAGCGCACAGGAAGATATAGTCACAGGCATGGAAAGATTCATCTATGGCAGTTGTTATGCGGTCCGCAATGCCTTCTTCCTGTGCCAGTGACAGAGTGTCCTTATTGGTATCATATGCAATCAGCTTTGTGTCCGGCAGGGCGGATTTCAATGCTTTGGCGATAGAGCCGCCAATCAGTCCGAGTCCGATAAAGCCCACGGTCAGCGGTGCTTCTGCCTTTGCCGTGTCAGTAGGTAATGCTGTCATAAGTATCCTCCGTTATGTCAGAAATCGTAACAGTTCAGCCTTCGGCCAAACTGTTACCGGAAATCAGCAAATGGTAAACTCCCGTCCGATTAAATCGCACAGCGGTTTCAGTTCGGAAGTCAGGCGGTCAAATTTTTCAAAAGTCAGTGACTGGGGACCGTCCGAAAGGGCACAGGCCGGATTGTTGTGCACTTCAATCATCAGTCCGTCCGCCCCGCAGGCAACGGCGGCTTTGGCCATCGGAGGCACGTATTTGTAGGCTCCGGTGGAGTGGGAAGGGTCTGCGATGACCGGCAGGTGGGTCCTTTCCCGGAGAACCGGAACGGCGCTTAAATCCAGTGTGTTCCTTGTGGAAGTTTCATAGGTACGGATTCCTCTTTCACATAATACTACATTGGGATTGCCTTCCGCAATGATGTATTCCGCCGCATTGAGCCATTCGTCGATGGTGGCGCACAGTCCCCGTTTTAACAGCACCGGAAGACCGGAGCGTCCGGCTTCTTTTAAAAGGATGAAATTCTGCATGTTGCGGGCGCCAATCTGAATCATGTCCACGTATTTTACAGCTTCTTCGATGGCTTCCTGGCTGACGACCTCGCAGATGGTAGCAAGTCCGTTTTCCTTTCCGGCTTCCTGCATATAGCGCAGCCCTACTGTTTCCAGCCCCTGGAAAGAGTAGGGGGAAGTCCTTGGTTTATAAGCACCGCCCCGCAGGATTGTAGCGCCGGACTTTTTCACCGCACGGGCGATGCACATGAGCTGTTCTTCCGTTTCCACAGCGCAGGGACCGGCCATAATGGTCAGGTTGTCCGGCCCGATGTGGGTATTGCCTACCCGGACGGTGGTTGGTTCCGGGTGGAATTTTTTATTGGCGAGCTTATAGCTTTCCGTAACGGGGACGATGCGGTCCACATCTTTGAAGCTGACCAGATTTTCCGTGGGCAGTTTGGTTTTGTCGCCTACGATACCGATGATGGTAACTTCCTCGCCACGGGAAAGATGAGTCTGTAATCCGTGTTTTTCAATATAGGACAGCACCGAATCTACACTTTGCGGTGCGGCGTTTGGTTTCATTATGACAATCATGGTTTTCCTCATTTCTACGCTGCTTTTTGCGCATACCAAGTTTGTGGATGCAGCGCAGACACAAACTTGTGGAGTGAAAGATTTGAAAAATCTTTCACTCTTTTTACATCGTTTTTGTTGCTATTTCCATATCTGTTTCTTTTTGTGTGAATTTTATGTAACAGTTCAGCCGAAGGATGGACTGTTACAATTTCATGCTTTATGCACACACGGGCGCCATAGGAAATTTGTCAGCAAGGCTGACGGATGCATGGCACAGGAGTAGGGGGGATTATTTCCCCTGCCCGATGAATCAATAAGCTGGCCCGCAGAGCGTGGCGGCGTTTGGCTTATAAATGCACAGTCACAGTATAACGCGTCAACGTGCGAAAGTCAATGGAAATTGTTTAAGGGGAGCATGGTCAGCTACTTTAGTACACTGAGTACCCTGCTTTCTTTATAGAGCGCCACGCAGTCAATATCGTGGATATTTGTAATGTTCATGTTTTTCAATGTAGTCACATCTTGCAAAACCCTGTCATTGTGATAGAATATATTTGGGTGTTACCAAAACGGGTAGCGGTTCGCCTTTTGCCAAAATGAGTACATTTTGAGAACTTCCAGTACCGGAGGAGGGGATACATATGGAAAATAAAGTGAAAGGTAGCACTATTGGTGTTCGGAATAATTTTGGAGCTTGTCGGTATTGTAGTGACGGTTATCAGCATCATCGTCACGGTAATCAGTATCCGGCAGACCAGAAGAGATAAAAAACATCAAAAAAGCAACCGCACCGACCAAAGTTAAGTTGCTTTTTTGAACATTCTATTAACTGAGGCGAACCGTTGCTTCACGGTAACACCTTTTTCTATAACTCATCTTAGCACTTATCCGCACTTCCGTCAACAAATTTTTCCCGCGCAAAAAGCCTGTCTGAATGAAAAGTATTTGGAAAAAGTTATTTTTGGATAAATTTTTGAAATAAAGAAAGGCAATAAAGTGTAGATGGAATGCTGTTATGCGTTTACCGTGTGTGCCGGATGGATGTTATAATAGTTTAAAATGTCAGGTTGGGAGGCAGAATGGATGTTAATGGATGATACAAAGGAAGAGGATGCTGTATGGGAGAAAGTTTTTGCGGTGCTTAATTTTAATCCCTCCTGCCAATACAGAGGGCATTCCATGAAAGTGCCGCTGCCATTTGAAATCGCTCTGCCATATGCGGTATATGCCATCGACCATATGACAGAGGAACAAATAGACGGCATGGATGGAATCATCAGGGATTGCCTGATTACATGTGCCAATGGGGAAAAAGAATGGTATGCATTGGACTGGCAGCATAGCACGTTTAAGTTCCATCCGGGAAATATAGAAGAACAGCAGAGTATATGGGTAGCAGATGAAAGATATTATGGCGGCGGATACTATGCTTATTTTCCATCTTTTTATCCGGACGGTGATTATTATTTCTTTATAGATGTCGATTTTCAAAACGGATATCTGGGTCATCCCTGGAGACGGGAAGTATGGATATTTGGAACGGAGTTAGAAAAAGAAATAAAAAAATATATAAAAAACTGGGTTGGAAACACGTAAAATAAAAAAGAGTGTGCAAATTGTTCAATTTCACTTGTAAAAATCAGAAAGTTTTAGTAAAATAGACACATGGGTTCTTAAATCTATTGTTGTTTAAGCAATGAGGCGCTAGGCATAATACCCAAAAACAGCAGAATGCGGAGGATTTGATATGAATGTTTACACAACTGACAAAATTAGAAATGTAGTTTTGCTCGGTCATGGCGGATGCGGTAAGACGAGTCTGGTAGAGGCAATGGCATATTTATCAGGTATTACTTCCAGAATGGGGAAGGTATCTGACGGAAATACAGTGAGTGATTTTGGGAAAGAAGAACAGAAAAGGCAGATTTCCATTTCTACGTCGGTCGTGCCGATTGAGTGGGAAGGCGTTAAGATAAATATTCTCGATACCCCCGGTTTCTTTGATTTTGTAGGAGAAGTGGAAGAGGCGGTAAGTGCTGCGGATGCCGCAATCATTGTCGTATCCGGTAAAGCCGGAGTGGAAGTAGGGACGGAAAAGGCATGGGAACTTTGTGAAAAGTATAAGCTGCCCCGCTTCATTTTCGTAACGGATATGGATGTGGACAATGCTTCGTTCCGTCAGGTAGTGGAAGATATGACAGCCTCTTACGGGAAGAAAATGGCTCCGTTCCATCTGCCTATCAGGGAAAATGAGAAGTTCGTGGGTTATGTCAATGTCATTGCTGAAACGGGTCACAGATGGCAGGGTAAAGAAGTGGTAGACTGTGAAGTGCCGGAGTACAGCAAGGCGAATCTGCAGTTGTGCAGGGATACGCTGATGGAAGCGGTAGCAGAAACAAGTGAGGAATTCATGGAGCGTTATTTCGGCGGGGAGACGTTCTCCGAGGCAGAAATAAGGGCAGCTATGCGTACCAATGTAATCGATGGTACCATTGTTCCGATGACGATGGGTTCCAGCCTGTTGTGCCAGGGTATTTATACGTTGCTGGACGATATCGTGAAATATATGCCAAGTCCGGAGAATAAGGAAATTGCGGGCATTAATCTGAAAACGAACGAGATTTTCCAGGCGAATTTTGATTTTGCGAAAGCGAAATCCGCTTATATCTTTAAGACTATCGTAGATCCGTTTATCGGAAAATATTCTTTGGTAAAGGTATGTTCCGGCGTACTGAAAGCAGATGATATGATTTATAACAGCGATAAGGATATTGAAGAAAAGGTAAGTAAGTTATATATCCTGCAAGGGAGCAAACCTTCCGAAATCAAGGAACTCCATGCGGGAGATATCGGTGCGATTGCCAAGCTGACGGCGGCAAGGACAGGGGATACGCTGTCTACGAAGGCAACTACGATAAAATATGGAAAGACCGAAATTTCCACGCCTTATACTTATATGCGTTACCGGGCGAAGAATAAAGGGGATATCGATAAAATATCGCAATCTCTCCAGAAGATGGCGCATGAGGACCAGACATTAAAGGTTGTAAATGATGCAGAGAACAGGCAGACGCTGCTTTACGGTATGGGCGATTTGCATCTGGATGTCATTGCCAGCAGGCTGAAGAATGAGTATAAAGTGGAAGTGGAACTGACTCAGCCGAAGGTTGCATTCCGTGAGACGATTAAGAAAAATTCCGATGTGGAATACAAGTATAAAAAACAGTCCGGCGGCCATGGACAGTACGGCCATGTAAAGATGAGATTTTCACCGATCGGCGAGCTGGATAAGGCTTATGAATTCGGACAGGAGGTAGTAGGCGGTGCGGTTCCGAAGAACTTCTTCCCGGCAGTGGAGAAGGGGCTTCAGGAGTCCGTTTTGAAAGGCCCTCTTGCGGCATATCCGGTAGTCGGCGTGAAAGCCGTTTTATATGACGGTTCCTATCATCCGGTAGATTCTTCGGAAATGGCGTTTAAGATGGCGACGATTCAGGCATTTAAGAAAGGCTTTATGGATGCCCATCCGGTACTTTTGGAGCCGATTGCTTCCTTGAAAGTAACGGTTCCGGATGCTTATACAGGTGATGTCATGGGAGACCTGAATAAGAGAAGAGGCAGGGTGCTCGGTATGAATCCGGTTGGCGGCAAACAGGTAATAGAAGCGGATATTCCGATGACAGGATTGTTTGGTTATTGTACGGATTTACGTTCCATGACAGGCGGCAGGGGAACTTATTCCTATGAATTTGCAAGATATGAGCAGGCTCCCGGCGATGTGCAGGAGAAGGAAGTGGCTGCAAGGGCTGCCAAGGTTGCGGAAGGCAGCGACGAGTAGTTTGGTTTCGCGGGAAAACTATATTTTATATAGTTTCACCATATAAATGAACTTTTTTAGAAGAAGGTAAGAAGACAGGATGCTGTGTTGGGGGATATGGCATCCTGTTTTTCTGCGCTTTTATACGATGATGCAAGTGTGATGCAAATATGATGGTATTTTGATGCAATCGAATGATACTGTATAAATCAGAATCACGGACAGGGAATGGCTGTCCGGAGGAGGAGAAGACGGTATGAAGATTAAAGATTGGATGGGGATTGCGGTATTTGCGATGATATTTTTGACGGTCGGTTTTGACAGCAGGGCAGAAGGCAGGGAGATTGTGTTTGAAGATGAGAGCCTGAAAAAGCGGATTTGTCTTTTGCTGGGGAAGGAAGAGGAGAGTCCCTTGTACAAAGAAGAACTGGAGGCGCATAAAGGGCAGTTTTCACTAAGAGGTGATATTTCGGTTTATAACGGAGAGGAACTGGATATTTTACGAAGCTATTTCCGGTTGGAGGATGTCAGTCAGTGGTATGTGGAATTTGCACCGGATTTGGACGGATGGACACAGAAGCAGTTAGAAGGACTGAAAGATATGAAACGGACTGTGAGAATAAGAAGTACCGGACGAACCGTGCCAGCGGAGGTTCTGCCTTATTTTACAGGGGCGGAAGAGCTGGAATTTGAAGTGAGGGATGTATTGGGGCAGGTTCCGGAGGGGAAGAAATTTCCGGAAAATATAAAGAGCGTAACCCTGCTTTCGTATGCATCTGCCAGATATGGGAATCTTTTGAAGTGTATGCAGGGGTCGGAGGTAAAAACACTGGAGTGTTTTTGTGACAGCTTCCTGACAACCGGACAAAACTTCTGGCTGGATAAGGCGGCCGGGTTGGAAAAGTTGGAATACCTGGATGTGGGAAACAGCCGGATACGGGTGCGGGAAGCGGAAAAGCTGGAAGGAATGAAACTGCGGGAACTGACGGGCGTGGTGGACAAGAGTACGGAGTTGTCTTTTATAGACACGCTTTCTTCACTTGGGAAGGTGACAGGGGCGGTTGTGGAGGAGAGGAACCTGACTCCGCTGCTGGAAAAAGAAGAGCTGGGACTGCGGCTGCGTTTCTGTCAGGAGATGGCAGAATTCGAAGAAGATATTTATCCGGACGGTGTGGCGGTTATCAGTCCGGAATGGGACGCTTGTCTTGACTGGAAGGAAAAAGAGGAGGAAGCGGGAAATTTTCTTGCCATTTATCAGCGGTATATGGATGGGGGAAGAAAAGTGGAATGTTTTTCCGTGCGTTCCATGAAAGAACCTGAGGATACAGGCTGGTATCCTATGCGCAATGTCAGAACCTTTCTGCGGGTGACAGACGGGAAGGAGGTTTGTCTGCTGAATCCGGGAGATATGATTGACCCGGAATACGCAGTGTTTGGGGATTATCAGAGAGATAGCTTTCAATTAATCGATATTAATTTTGACGGGGTGAAGGATATTGTACTTGATAAGGGAAGTTTTGGAAACCAGGGGTTACATTTTGAGTATGGATGGATTTGGGACGGGGGACGTAGTGAATATATTTTTTCAAAATCTTATTTGAATATTTTTAATCCACGTGTGGATAGTGAGCACAAACTGGTCAGGAGCAGCTGTCGCAATGGGGCGACATCCCACAGCTGGGCGATTTACCGGTATGAAAACGGTGAATTTGTCTGCATAGGCGATTTGACCGAGGAACTACTGAGAGGGGAAGGACGGGAAACGGTGCAGGCGCCTGCGGGAGCTGAGGTGTGGCAGTGGACTGAAACGAAATATGAAAACGGCAGGGAAGTGGAGACAAGAAGTTTTACCGTAACAGATATACCGGGGGAGGAAACGGAATATCCGGAGGAATATTACAGGTTTTATGAGGAAGACAGTTATTGGGGAGGATGAGAAGTGACTTCTTTGCAAACAGGGCATATAGATTTTTGACAAAACCTAAAATTAATGTATAATATAATTAGATGAGCGAAAAGAGAAAAATGAAAATCAGTTTTAGCAGGAGTTTCATTGAAGGATTTTCAAATACGCGATAGAGCATTGGATTTGAATGGTACAAAAGAAGGGATTAAGTTATCAGACGGTATGCGTACTGATTATAAGGAAATAAGGAGCGATTGGGACAATATCGGAAGAATAATCAGGGGAGAAATTAAAACTTATTTTTGACAGAGGTAGGGTAGAAAATGCGCAAAGCGGATGAGAAAGAAATAAATATATGCGATTTGAAAGCTGTAAAGATAGGGTTTAATGAAAACGATTTTTTACTTATGCTGAATTGTATGGAAGACGACTGCGGAGATGGATATGCAGTGACAATTCCGATAGATGCAATGAAGCAGATAACGGATGGTTTTATAGCATGTGGAAAAGAATACCAAAAGGAATTCAATAAGGATATTGGATTTTAAAGAGGGTGTAATATTATGAAAAGTCCATGTATGAATATCCGGACAGCGGAGACGGAGATGCAGTCTTTTCAGGCCGCAATAACGGATATGCGGGTCAGGAGTGCCAAAAAGATTGTAAGTGACAGCGCGGCTTCAATAAGTGAATATAAGATGTTAACACTGAACATAGTGACATCATGCAAAGACAGGTACAGCCAGAACAAGATGGTTGATATGATAGAGGCATGGTCACTTAGTTTGGATAGATGTGAATGGCATAAGGAACTGATTGAATTTTGTCGGGAAAGGGATGATATTGTAAAAGCAGTGAGCACAAAAAACAATGGGCAGACAGAATTCATTATTATTATGGATGATTCTTCAACAGATACTGTGCTGGATTATAATGGTTTTGCGTTTGAATTAAGAAGAAAATATGATGAAATATATGATTTCATGGTACTGGATGTGAATACTTCCAAAGGAATAGAGCAGATGTTTGAGGATATAAATGTTTTGTACGAAAGAGGTAATCAGGATGGGGACGGTACAGGAACACAGGAATAAATATATTGAGAACAAGGAGATACTGGAGACCTTGTTTGACCCGTCCAATAAAAAGCATTGTAATTGGATTGCGACCATATGTTTTTACACAGCGTTACATATGGTAGAGGCAAAGATGGCAAAAGAGAATAATTTCCATAGTCATAGTCATAGAGAGCGGGAAGAAATGATGTATGACAGCGGGCTGTTTAGTATGAAGGTTCTTCAGATGTATAAGCAGTTGGAAAACAATAGCAGGACGGCAAGATATTTACCGGATAATATACAGCCAACAATTGCGAATCAGATGCAGGTATTTGTAAAAAGGATAGAAGCGGAAGTAATTACATAAATTCGTTTCGGTGGTTTTAAATGTTGTGATGCCACAGTTTAAAGCCATTCCAAAAACGCTCCAGATTACCAGAAATCCGGGGCGTTGTGTATCCGGGATGAAGGTATGGCGGTCAGTGTTTACAGGCACTGGCCGTTTTTTGTGCACACGGGCATCCATAGGAAATTTGTCAGCAAGGCTGACGGGTGCCCGGCGCAGGAGTAGGGGAAAACTAAAACGCAAGATATATTGTATTACATGGGAAAATGGATTATAATATGTAGAAAACAGAGGTGAAAGAATTTATTTAGAACCGGATATTCCGGTAATCTGTAATGCGTCAAAACCGGGTGAAAAGAGTTGGTATTTATGGAGAATTTCCGATAAGTATACCGTAGTCGGCGGGAAAGACAAAAAGAAAAAACAGAGAAAGAGAAAAGAAGAAAGAGGAAACAGTAAATTATGAAAAAATGGGTTCGGAATCTGATGATTATTTTAGCGGCGGCGGTGGCAGCAGGTATTTATTATTACATTGCGCTTCCCGCCATCAACATTCATTCTGCGGGTTTTTGGTTTTTTATCATTACTATCCTTGCAGTGATTATTGCGGCGTATGGAATCAGGACAGCCAGCAGGGAGTATGTGGAGTCAGAGATATCTGAAAAGTTCGGTATCCGGTTCAACACTTACGGGCTGAAGGACAATAAGGTGCTGAAAGTGCTGGTGATGTTACTGCTGCTGGTGATTGCGGTATATGCGGTAGGAAGCCTGCTCTCGTCGCCGATTATCAATGCAAAGAAGTATCAGGCGCTGTTGACGATAGAAGAGAGGGAATTTACGGAGGATATCAAGGAAGTGGATTACCGGACGATTCCTTTGCTGGACAAGGATTCGGCTGCACTTTTAGGAAACCGGAAACTGGGAAGCCTGGTGGATATGGTGTCACAGTTCGAGGTGGCAAACGACTATACACAGATTAACTATCAGGGCGTGCCGGTGCGTGTAGCGCCTTTAATGTATGCCAGTCCGATTAAGTGGCTGACCAACCAGAAGGAAGGGCTTCCGGCCTATATCCTCATTAATATGGCGACGCAGGATACGGAGTGTGTGAAGCTGGAAGAAGGATTCAAATATTCCAAATCGGAATATTTTAACCGGAATCTGTACCGCCATCTGCGGTTCAATTTCCCTACCTACATTTTCGATGACCAGATTTTCTTTGAAATCGACGAAGAAGGTGTTCCCTATTGGGTATGTCCGGTGAAGAAATTCAACATCGGCCTGTTCGGCGGGCAGACGGTAGGCAGAGTGGTGCTCTGTAATGCCGTGACCGGAGAGTGCATTGATTATGCGGTGGAAGATGTACCGCAGTGGATTGACAAAGTATATTCAGCGGAGCTTTTAATCCAGTTGTATGACTATTCTGGAATTTTGAAAAACGGGTATTTTAACTCGGTACTGGGACAAAAGGACTGCCTGCAGTCCACCAACGGCTATAATTATATCGCCCTGGAGGATGACGTATGGGTGTACACCGGTGTCACCAGCTTAAGCGGCGACCAGTCCAACGTGGGATTCGTCCTGATGAACCAGAGAACCATGGAAACCAGATATTATAAAGTGGAGGGAGCCATCGAAGACTCTGCTATGTCTTCCGCGGAAGGACAGGTGCAGAACCTTGGATACCGCGCGACATTCCCGCTTCTTTTGAATATTGCGGATGAGCCTACTTACTTCATGGCGCTCAAGGATGCGGCGGGGCTGGTGAAAAAATATGCCATGGTCAACGTACAGAAATACCAGTGGGTAGCCATCGGGGATACCGTACAGGAGTGCGAAGGCAATTATACGCAGTTACTCAATACCAACGGCATTGTGTCTGAAAATGCAGAAATGTATAAGGAAGCATCCGGTAAAATCGTATCCATATCGCCCATCGTACTGGAGGGAACGACCCATTATTATATCTGTCTGGAAAACAATGAAGACATTTTCGATTTAGACATGTCCGATAAAAACTTAATCGGCATTGTAAGATACCAGCTGGGAGACATGGTGAATCTGAAATATGCCGAAGGCTACGGACTACATCAGGTTCGGGCAATAGATTAAGGCAGTAATTGGGGGATTGAACAGAGGACGCGCCGGAGAGGGCAGGGTTGGCTTAAGGACGCGCTTTCGCTCGACTCCAAACGTAACGGTACTAAGTTCGTTAATACCTCACTAAGTACCGACGTTTTCCGACGGTCCTTAATCCAACCCTGCCCTCTCCGGCGCTGTGCACTGCCATAATGTAATTATGGCCTTAACAGGATAGACTATAAATGAAAACCGTACGGCTCTCATTTAGCCCGCTAAAAGCAGGCAGAAATGGATATTGGGCCGATGCACAGCACGGGATATGGATGAAGGGTATGAAGAACCGTCGGAGAACGCCGGCACTTAGCGAGGTTAAAATCTGCCGCCGGCAGATTTCGAGCTTAGTGTCCGCTGCGTTCGGAGCCGAGCGAAAGCGCGTTCTTCATACCCTTCATCCATATCCCGTGCGTCCTCCGCACACCTCTTCCATTACTCCTGCGCATCCTCCATGCGTCCGAATACCATTTCGTATCCGTCATTTCCATAGTTCAGCGAGCGGTTTACCCTGCTGATGGTGGCGGTGGAGGCCCCGGTTTTTTCGGCGATTTCCAGATAGGTGTTATGGTTCCGCAGCATGGAAGCTACCTCGAAACGCTGGGAGAGGGACAGTATTTCGTTGACGGTGCATAAGTCTTCAAAGAAACTGTAACATTCTTCTTTATCCTTTAAGCACAGAATTGCCTCAAACAGATGGTCTACGGCGTTTGTCCGTATTTTTTTGTTCATATTTACCTCATTTCTGCGCTGTCTTCTGCGCATTTCTTTTAATACCTACGCATACTTTTATACGTTAAAACTTCACCGCTACATATGATAGTATTTTAACATACTAAAGTCGTAAAGTAAAGATGTCCGTTGAATTCATTCAGCAGGCTCTCTTCCTGTTTCTTCATAAAAAGGGTGAGGTCCGTGCAGCTGCCGTCAGGATGGAAGCTGAACTGAAAGCGGACACTGCCTACGGAAGAATCGATGATATGGACTTTGATATAAAAAGTATGGTCCGCAAGCCATGCGCCGCTCGCGGCACAGTGGAAACCGTAAACGGGGAACGTACCGGTTATGAGCTGCCCGATGCCAAAGGGGAGGGAGTGTTCTTTTCCGTTCAGTGTAAAGGTCAGGGTACCGCGGTCATCCGAAAGGGTCAGGCACAGCTTTGAAAATCCCAGGGAATTTTCGGCAGCATGGAAAGACTGGTTCGATATCATGCCTGCAAGTGGGGAAAGGGCGCTGCCTTTTACCGGGGCAATCGTTAAACCGGACAACTGGTTTTTGAGCGCTTCGTATTCTTCTTTCCGGGCGGGCAGGGGAGAATCCGATACATATGGGAGGATTTCCTCATAAAGCGCGTCGTATATCGCCTGATTGCCGCCTCCTATGCCCTGGGTATCGGCAGTCGTGACGCAGACAAGGTCATAGTCGGGAAGAAAGATGATGAGCTGGCCGCCCATACCGTAACAGGTATAGCCGTTTTTCTGATTCCGCCAGAACTGGTAGCCGTACCCACATGCTTCTTCCGGTATCGGGGCGGTAATGCAGGTATCCGTAAGGTGGGAGGTAGCTGTTTCAATATAAGAAGCAGATACCAGCTGCGTTCCGCCGATGTTTCCTTTATGGGCGATGAGATAACCGAATTTCAGAAGATCCATAGAAGTCGCAACTAAGCCGCTGCCGCCCAGTGAAACGCCGAAAGGGTCCGTCACCATATAGGAGGAGTCGGAGAATTCCAAAGGGGAAAGCTTTTTTTTCAGATAATCCAGCATGGGCATACCGCTTAACCTTTCGACGAGCGCGCATAAGGTATGGGCTGCGGAAGTGTCATAGTGGAACAGACGGCCGGCCGGATGGGTGGGTGGGGTGGTGAAAAAACTGCCCACCCAGTCTTTTGTCATATCCAGTTTATAGGTGGTGGCGGCATGGCAGGTGCGCATCATCAGCATATCCTTTATGGTCATGGATGCAATCCAAGGATGGATGTGTTCCGGCGTTTTGTCCGGAAAATGCTCTGTAATCCGGTCGGAGAGGGAGAGCTTCCCTTCTTCGGCCAGAAGCGCAACCGTTATGGACGTGAAACTTTTGCTGACTGAGAACATGCGGTGCAGGGTATCCGCCTGACAGGGTGCGTAGTAGCCCTCGGCAATCAGCCGGTCACGGTGCAATAAAAGAAAACTGTGCATAGGTATTTCCTGCCTTTGCAGACGGCGGAGAAAACCGGAGATGCATTTGCTGGGGATGCCCGTTTCTTCGGGAGTGGATTTTTCCAATCTGAACATAGTGATACCTCTCTGCTTTCATATTTTTCTTAATGACGGATTTTTCCAATCTGCCAGTTAATGACGGATAAAAATGGACAGAATTTACAAGAATATAATCCGGAAAAAGAATTTTATAGTAATTATTGACAACTTAAAACTGAAAAAGCTAAAAGTTTTAAAAATATTGTATAATAAAGAAATAGAATCTGCAAGTGGATAACGGGATAGTAGGAGGCATAAGATGGCAGGAAGGATGAAAAAGATGAAAGCGGAGCAGGATATGCAGACAGCTAAAAAAGCAAAGAGAGCGGAACAGCCGTCGCAGTCCGGGAAGATAAAGAAAACAAATGAAAGCGGAGCAGTCAGGTCTGCGTCCGGAACGAAAGACGGACAGGCAAAATCCCGGTGGATGATTTTCGGAATCCGTAATAAGATTGCAGTCTGCTTTGTGGTGCCCCTGCTTTTTATGATTGTGATAGGGGTGTCTGCTTACCGGAAGTCGGCGGACGGCATGAGCGCGAAATTTCAGGAATCGACCGTTCAGACCATTGATATGGTGAAGGAATATATAGATATGAGTACTACTTTTATCGAGGCAGAGGGCATGAAGTATGCGTTTGATGCGGATGTGGGAAAATATCTGCAGGGAACTCTGGAAAGCGACCCCGTGGCAAAGATGGAAGTCATGAATAACATTAAGGCGGACTTGATTTCTTCCAAGACCTCCAATCCTTTTATCTGCAATATACATATCATTACAAAAGAAAATATCAATATGCTGACGACGGCGGAAGATAAAGGAGCAAAGGGGATTTATACGGAATATACGGCGGCGGTTTCCACCGGAACGAGGGGAATCATCAAATGGATTGACAGCCATCCGCTGTTAGATGAAGTAATGGAAATAAAGAATCAGGACAAGGATTATATTCTTTCTTATGAAATTTTATCCAAATCCAATAACGGCTGTGTTGTTATCGATGTAAAAGAGTCGGAGATAAAAGCGTTTATTGACCAGTTGGATTTGGGTGACGGCAGTATCGTCGGCGTGATTACCGAGAGCGGCAGGGAAGTACTTTCCAGCGGTGCGGAAAGCGGTGCAGGAAGCGTATTTTTCGGGCAGGATTTTTTCCGGACTATCAGCGGGGACAATCTGAGCGGCTCTATGGAAGTGGAATATAACGGGGAAGAAAGCCTGTTCATTTACAGCCGGAGCGAAAAAACCAATGTGACTGTGTGTGCGCTTGTACCTATGAAGGTGATTACCGGTCAGGCAGAGGAAATCAAAACCATGACGGTATGGCTGACAGCGCTGGCCTGCATCATTGTATTGGCGGTAGGCATCAGTATCGTGGTCGGTATACAGAAAAACATGAAGCACATATCCGGAAAATTCGGAGAAGTGGCAAAGGGTGACCTGACCGTACAGGTCAGGGCGAAAGGGCGCGATGAATTTCAGGCACTGGCAGGCTCTGCAACCAATATGATTGTGAATACGAAAAAACTGGTGAATAAAGTAAGCCATGCCACCGGGCAGCTGGAGGAATCGGCGATGGAAGTGGAACAGGTATCCGATGTCATCAGCAAATATTCGCAGGAAATCACGCAGGCAATCAGCGATATCAACGAGGGTATCGGCAGGCAGTCTGAACATGCGCAGGAGTGCGTATACCGGACGGATGTGCTTTCGGAGGAGATAAAGGAAATCGGCAGGTTCGTGGAGGAAGTGGAGACGCTGGTGGAGAAAACCGAGGGCATGATTAACTCCGGTATGGATATTGTAAAAGCACTGGGGGACAGGACGGAGGAGTCCACCCGCATCACGTGCGAGGTGAGCGAAAACATCAAATCGCTGAAAAAGGAATCTGAAATTATCAATACTTTTGTGGAAACCATTACCGAGATATCGGAGCAGACCAATCTGCTGTCGCTGAATGCATCGATTGAGGCTGCAAGGGCCGGAGAGGCCGGAAGAGGTTTTGCAGTGGTGGCGGAAGAAATCCGTAAGCTGGCGGATGATTCTGCGAAGGCGGCGGGGGAAATCCGCACCAACGTGACAAATATCAGCACACAGACCATGGACAGCGTAAACAGTGCGAATCAGGCGCAGTCCATAGCTCTGCATCAGGCAAAGGCAGTAGAAGAAGTGGTGAAGGTATTCGGAGGAATGCAGCAGCAGATGAGCCTTTTGATCGAGGGGCTGAAAGGGATTATGGAAAGTACGGGAAAGGCCGACGGGGAACGCAATGACGCAGTACAGGCAGTAAAAAATATTTCCGGTATTATCGAGGAAACGGCGAACGGCGCAGAAGTGGTACGCGACATTGCCGACCAGCTGCTGGAGAATGTGGAGGAACTGAACCGGACGGCGGATGTGCTGGGAAATAATATGGAGGAACTGAAGGGGGAAATCTCGGTATTTAAAATTTAAAGATTGTTGATAAAAGGAATGTAAGCACTTACACTGGCAAGTTGTATAAGAAAAGAAAAGGAGGATTGTGCAGATTTACGAAAAATTTTAAAATAAAAAAGATTATTCTTTACAAATTATACATTTATGTGTTATTATACAAATAAGATGTGAAAGGGCTTACATCTTAAGAAAAACAAAGTAACTAAAGTATAAGGAGGTCTATATGAAAAAGAAAGTAGTATCCTTGCTTCTGACGGCTACTATGGTAGCGTCATTGGCAGCATGCGGCGGCGGAACAGCAGCAGAGACGCCGGCAGCAGACAACAGCAGCAATAACACAGCAGCAGAAGCTCCTGCAGCAGACAATGCAGCAGCTTCCACAGGAGACACAGCAGCAGAAGCTCCTGCAGAAACGGGTTCGTACCAGCTCGATACATTAACCGTTGTGGTAAATGGTACACTTACAGCAAGCGTTGACAATGGTCAGGCAGATTTTGAGAAACAGTGGGAAGAAGCAGTAGGCGAGAAACTGGGTCATCCGATTGATTTGGTTATCCAGCAGTTAGACCACTCCGGTTATACTGATGCGGTAGGACGTCTGTTTGCAGGCGGTGATTATCCGGATGCGATGATTATGAGTGCTGAAATGTTTAAACAGTACGCTCCTACAGGACTTCTTTGGGATATGGCAGACGCATATGCGAATGCAGATTTCCAGTCCAGAATGATTCTTCCTTCCATCAACGAGAACCTGAAGGATAAGGATGGAAAACTTTACGGTTTTGCTTCCGCTTATGGTAACGGATGTGTAACTTATGTAAAGAAAGCATGGCTGGATGCTCTTGGAATCGATATCAATACGATTAAAACATATGATGATTATTATGATATGCTTCTCAGATTCCACAATGAAGACCCGGATGGAAACGGAACAAACGGCGATACATACGGTGTTGTAGCAGCAGGATTCATGGGCAATGAAGCTCCTTACATCAACTACCTTCCGGAATTCTGGCAGGATGCATATCCGGCTATCGTACAGGATGAAAACGGTACATGGTATGACGGATTCCAGTCAGACGCTACAAAGGCAGCACTGTTAAGATTACAGCAGGCATACAAAGACGGCGCAATCGACCCTGAATCCCTTACGGCTTCTACAAAGATTGCACGTGAGAAATGGTTCTCCAATGACCAGAAGGGTTCTGCAGGCGTATTCACATACTGGGCTGGTACATGGTATCAGACTCTGACAGATAACTTTGTAAAGAATGAAGTTGATGCAGAACTGGTACAGCTTCCTCCTATTGCAGAAGTAGGAAAATACATCAACAGGGAAGCTCCGGTATGGGTTATCATTGATGATGGTGATGGTGACAATGCACGTGAGCAGGCTATCTTTGATGCATTGATTGAAACCATGATGGATGGTGACGTGGTACAGACACTTTGGACCTACGGTGCAGAAGATGTTCACTGGTCTACAAAGGCTGAAACATTCACAACCAATCCGGGAACTGACAAAGAGAAAGTATACGAGTATGAGGAAGGTGTATTCCACTTAAAACCTTCACCGAACGACCCTAACTCTATATGGAAAAAGAATTACATCGACCCTGCATTGGTAGTATGTGAACTTACAAATGGTTTCTCTGATGCAAGTGAACTGGCAGTAGCAGGTAATAAATTCTTTACAGAGAACTGTGTGGATGCTCCTCCGGCACCTACATCCGAGACATACACGAATGAAACAGGTACTATCTACGATGCACAGCTTGCAGTTATTACGGAAGTAGTAGTAAACGGCGGTGATGTAGAGGCGGCAATGCAGACATATGTAAACACGGTTGGAAGCATTATCGACCAGTGCTTAAGCGAAATGAATGCACAGTAAGCAGAATAATAAAATGGAATCTGTTTAATCATGATTTCCAGTAGAATATGAGTTTTATTGCGATAGCTGTCCTGCAGCAGCAGGGCAGCTATCGTTAGATAAAAATCATTAAGAAATCATAAAAAGTATTAAAAAAATATATCTGACCGTCTTATTATTCCGGCGGTTGAAAAAAATGGGGATAATGTAGAAGGCAACAGAAAGGATGAGAACGGTATGAAAAAAGATAAGCAGGTAGTAACGTCTACGGGCGTAATGGTACGCGAAAAGCCGTTGGGGTTGCGTATATGGAATAACCGGGGATATTATTTGATGTTTCTGCCGGTATTTATATTTGTCATTATCATGAATTATTGGCCGATGCTTGGTATCCGGTACGCGTTTTATGATTATAAGCCTGTCGGTCAGCCGAGCTGGGTTGGATTTGACCATTTCACGAAGATGTTTTCAACGGCAGCCTTTTGGACGTCGTTTAAGAATACATTGGAACTGAGTATTATGAAATTGATTATTACCACCTTTACGGCGGTAATTGTGTCGATTTTCCTGAATGAGATGGGAAATCTTTTTGCAAAGAAGACGTTACAGACAGTTATTTATCTGCCTCACTTTATGTCATGGGCGGTAGTTGCATCTATTTTCAGTTTGCTTCTCTCTCCCTCCAGCACAGGTATGGTAAACGGCTGGCTGAAAGATTTGGGCTTTATTGCGCAGGACCAGTCGGGGATTTACTTCCTGGCAGATTCCAAGTGGTGGAGACCTATTTTCTATGTAATTAACATATGGAAAGAAACCGGCTGGGGAACTATTATCTTCCTTGCCACACTTTCAGGAATAAATCCGGAGCTGTATGAGGCAGCGGATATCGACGGTGCGACCCGTATGCAGAAAATCCGTTATGTCACGCTTCCGGCGCTCAGCAATACGATTATAACAGTTTTGATTCTGAATCTGGCAAAGGTTATGAATATGTTTGAATCGGTATTCGTCCTTTACAATAATGCGGTATATGATGTATCCGATGTTATTTCTACGTACATTTATCGACAGACGTTCGCAATTGCGCTGCCGAACTATGGTTACTCCACCGCGGTTGGTTTGTTCAAATCACTGGTTGGCGGTGCGCTGGTGCTGATTTGTAATGAGTTAAGCAAGAAGACCCGTGGCCGCGGTATTATATAGGGAGGTAGGAAAATGAAGCCAAAAAAGAAAATAAAGACATTTGATTTGGTCAATTACATTGTATTTATCATCATTGGATTGATTGTATTGGTTCCTATTTGGAAAGTGTTGGTGGACTCCCTGAATGCAGTAGGTGTATATCAGTTCCAGCTTTGGCCGAATAAGTTTACACTGGACGGCTATAAAACAATCATTCACACTCAGCTGTTATATAAACCATTTGTGAATTCCGTAATCACAACGATTATCGGCACACTGCTTGGTTTGGTGCTTTCCACACTGTCAGGTTACGTGCTTGCACAGGAAACTTTACCCGGACGTAATTTCTTTGCATTCGTATTGCTGTTTACAATGATTTTCTCCGGCGGTATGATTCCTGAGTATTTGGTTATGAAGAAACTGCATCTGGTAAACAATATGTGGATTTTGGTATTCAAGCATGGTGTAAATGTATATAATTTCGTACTTATGAAGAACTTCTTTGAAGGAATTCCGGGAAGCCTTTATGAAGCAGCCAAGATTGACGGATGTACGCCGATGGGTATTTTCTTTAAAATCGTGCTTCCGCTTTCCAAGGCGGCGCTGGCATCCATCGGTCTGATGTTTGCCGTTACGGTATGGAATGATTACTCCACGGTTAAGATTTACATTACCGATCCGGATCAGGTAAACTTCCAGTATAAACTGAGGAACATGATTATGGACGGTGATACGCCGACAACCGCGTATAACGTTTCGCAGACTACTCTGTTCAATGCAGGTATTATCGCGGCAATCCTGCCGTTCATGGTATTGTATCCGTTCCTGCAGAAGTACTTTGTAAAGGGTGTTAATATCGGAGCGGTTAAGGAATAAGACAGTTTTTTCCAAAGTGAAGTAATAAAGATAGTATACAGGATATGGGAGAGAGGATATGGCAACAATTTTCTGGGCTGCTGACTCTACCGTACAGTATAATGATATTACGACTTTTCCACAGACCGGCATCGGGCAGGTGTTTCACCTGTTCCTGAAGCCGGAGGTGGCGGTCGAAAATCATGCGAAGAACGGCAGGAGTACCAAGAGCTTTATTGATGAATCCAGATTATCGGCGATTGAGGAACGGATCGGGGAAGGGGATTTCCTTTTCATCCAGTTCGGGCATAATGATGAGAAAGAAGCAGACCCCGACAGGTATACGGAGCCTTTCGGAGCGTATATGGAGAATTTGGAAAAATTCGTAAATGTGGCGAGGGATAAGAAAGCATGGCCTGTGCTTATCACGCCGTTGGAGAGAAGATGCTTTACGGATGAACATCATTTAGGGGCGGGGGAGCATGGCGCTTATGTGGATGCCATGAAGCAGACTGCAGAAAAGCTGAATGTACCTTTGATTGACTTATATAGTATGAGCCGTGCGGAAATGGAAAAGGCGGGTGCGGAAAAGACGAAAGAATGGTATATGCATCTGCCGGAAGGAGTCTATCCGTATCATATGGAAGGACTTGAGGATAATACGCATCTGAAATATATGGGTGCGGTAGTATATGGAGGCTGTATCGCAAGGGGCTTAAAGGAATTAGGCGGCAGGTACAGTGACTTGTTAGTGGCTTGGGATTGATGTCCTGAGCCATTTTTACAAAGCAAGGATAGAATGGAGCATGGAAAGGAGCAGGAGCAGAAAATGAAGCAGATATTTAATCCGTATCTTCCGAGTTATGAGTACATACCGGACGGGGAACCGCATTTATTTGACGGAAGGCTTTATATTTACGGAAGCCATGATAAGTTCGGCGGGGATGATTACTGCGTCAATGATTATGTATGCTGGTCGGCGCCGGAGGAGGACTTGTCAGATTGGAGATACGAAGGCGTTATTTATAAAAAGGAACAGCATCCCTATGCCGTAGAAAGGCGGATTCTGTTTGCCCCGGATGTGGTAAAGGGGAAGGACGGACGTTATTATCTGTATTATTCCATGGCACATTCGTCTGTTATGTCGGTGGCGGTCTGCGACAGTCCGGCGGGAACATATGAATATTACGGAGATGTTCATACAAAGGACGGACATGTGGTGGGCAGTGCAAAGGGGGATTTTTACCAGTTTGACCCTGGAGTCTTTTTGGATGAGGAAGAATCCGGAGGAGACGGCAGGATTTTCCTGTTTTCGGGATTTTGTCCCGGAAAGCTGGAGGATGAAAAGGGAAGAAGATATGTGGGCTGCCACATGTGCGAGCTGGAAGATGATATGCTGACGGTAAAGCGGGGACCGGAGATTATCATTGACAGGAATACGCAGTGTCCGGAGGAACAGCGGTATTTTGAGGCTCCCTCGCTGCGAAAATTTAAGAATAAATATTATCTGATTTACTCGGTCAGGGTTGGAGGTCTGCATTATTATATCAGTGACCGTCCGGACGGGGGATATGCATATGGCGGAAGAATCCATTCCACTTCGGACGTGGGAATCAATGGGCACAGTGTGGAGCATCCTTCCTATCCGAATGGAAATACGCATGGAAGCCTGATTGAAGTGTGGGGAAACTATTATATCTTTGACCACCGCCTGACGAATAATTCCAGTTACAGCCGTCAGGGAGTGGCAGAGCAGGTGTGGCTGGAAGAAGACGGAAGTATCCGGCAGGTGGAAGCAACGAGCTGCGGTTTAAACGGAAAACCGCTGACCGGGCTGGGGTGTTATCCGGCATACATCGCCTGTGTGCTGATGGATAAGAGAAGCTACGCCTCGAAAGAGGAACGGCAGATACGGATGCCGTGTATCTCGCAGGATGGAGAAGACAGAGAATGCGAACCGGGACAGTTTGTACGCAATATCGGCAATAACTGTGTGGTTGGGTATAAATATTTTTCGTTTGAAAGGAATGTGCGGGCAGCTTTTCTTATCAGGGGGGAAGCGGAAGGAAAGCTGACGCTCAGGATACGGGAGGACGGGGAGAGCGTATCGGAGCTGGAAATAAAAGTCCATAGCAGGGACTGGCAGAGGCTCGAGGGGAAATTTCAGGCAAGAGGAGAAAAATGTGCATTTTATCTGGAATATACCGGAAAAGGAAGTTTTGACCTGTTGGAATTTGAATTTATAGATTAGATAAGCAGATGGGGCAGGGAAAAGCGTTGGAAAAGGACAATCCGAAATGAGTATGGAATATGGAAGAAAAAAGGAGATGCGGCATATGAAATTGCAGGAAGCGATGGAAAAGGGGAATTTGGAAGAAGTCGAAAGGCTTTTGGTGGAAAATCCTCCAATGATTGATGAGAAGACGGAAGATGGCATACCATTATGCCTGTATGCGGCGAAGACGGGGAATCTTCCGCTGGTAAAGTATATCGTGGAGTATTCCAGAGCCAGTATGAATACGGTGGATGAAGAAAACCGGACGATTCTGCATTACGGGGCCATGTCCGGAAATGTGGAGCTGAACCGGTATCTGGTAGAAAAGGTGGGGATGGATATTACTGCCGGGGACAGGAATCTGGTGACGCCCTATCAGATTGCATGGGAAAACGGGCAGAAAGAACTGCTGGCTTACTATGAAGAACAGGTGGGTGCAGCCTATGAGGATATGTACCACAATCCAATCCGTACAGGGATGTTTCCTGACCCTTCCATTGTCAGGGTGGGGGAAGATTATTATATGGTAAATTCTTCTTTTATCTTTTTTCCGTGTATTCCGGTTTCCCATTCCAGGGATTTGGTGCATTGGGAGATTATCGGCCATGCCATTACGAATCCGGAATGGGCAGGGTTAGAGGAACTGGAAGGGGGAAGGGGGTATTGGGCGCCGGATATTTCCTATGATAATGGTACGTTTTATATTACGGCGACGTACCGCCTGAACGATACGGGAACGGTATACCGGAAGCAGATTGTAGTTTCTTCCGATAAACCGGAAGGTCCTTACAGTGAACCTGCCATTATCGATGAGGACGGTATCGACCCTTCGATTTTCCATGAAGACGGAAGACATTATATGCTGTTAAACAGAGGTGCAAGGATTTTCGAACTGAGCAGTGACTGCAAAAAGCAGATATCGGAAGCACAGCTTCTGTATTACGGGCATCAGAAGCGTGCGCCGGAGGGACCGCATCTGTTGAAAAAGGATGGTTACTATTATCTCTTTCTTGCAGAGGGCGGTACGGGACCGGGACACCGTATCAGTGTGGCACGGAGCAGGGAATTGATGGGAAATTACGAGCCGTGCCCGTATAATCCGATTATGCGGCAGACAGATGAAAAGGCAGGTATCCAGCGCTGCGGCCACGGAAAGCCGGTATGTACCCAGAACGGGGAGTGGTACATGGTGTATCTGTGCGGCAGGATGATTGGGGATGGCTATAGTATGCTGGGAAGGGAAACGGCACTGGACCCTGTGACATGGACTGCGGACGGATGGCCGGTGGTCAATGGGTTAAAAGGCCCAAGTGTGCTGCAGAAGAAGCCGGATTTGCCGGAGTGGACGGAAGATGCAAAAGCCATGGGCAGGGGGAATGGACAGGAGGGGAAAGGTAAGCCGTATTCCCCGGCAAAAGAGTGGGTAACGCCCCGTGCACCGGAAGAGGGCGGTGTGTGCTGCAATGCGGACGGTACATTCCGGCTCAAAGGAAGCAGGTATCCGCTGGCACAGGTGGAGGCACGGAACATTCTTCTGCGGCGGCAGACTGCTTTCCGGTTTACGGCAGAGGCGAATCTCCGGATTCCGGAATTGGAAGAGGGACAGGAAGCAGGGCTGACCTGCTATTACGATGAAAATACATGGGTATGTTTTTTCATTGGCAGAGAAGGAGAACAATATTTCTTACAGGTGAAGGAACATATCGGGACGGAGGATATCTGCCATGAGAAGGTAATGTGTCAGGCATCTGTTGAGGAGCTGACAGGGCAGCGGCTTTGCCTGCGGGTGGATACGGACTATCTGAGAAGGGATTTTTCGTTCCGGCTGATGGGAGAGGAAGGACAGGCGGCACATTTAGAGAATGTATACTATTTGTGCGATGAGGGAATCCGCATGGGGAAACGCTTTACCGGAGCCATGGTGGGGATGTATGCCTATGGGGGAGAGCGCGGACTGTATGCGGAATATGACAGCTTTTTATATAAAGCGGAGAATGGATGAGGTTTCCGGCGGAGATTTGAGCCGGGATTTTGAAGGCGGGTTTCAGACAGCAGGGGATTTGCGGGGAAAAGTGACTGGCGGAAGGATAAGAGAAAAGAATGGCTAAGAAGATTAACAGAGATTTGATTTTAAACGGAAATATGGTCAGTGCAATTCTGTCCATCGCGATTCCGGTAGTAATTAATAGTTTTCTGCAGACGATGTATAACCTGACGGATACTTACTGGCTGGGGAAGCTGGGAACGGAAGAACTGGCGGCGATTAATCTGGTGACGCCTTTGCAGAATATTGTAGTGAATTTCGGTACGGGCATTACCGTGGCAGGTTCCGTGCTGATTGCCCAGTATATCGGGGCGAAACGGGATGAGGATGCAAGGAGTATGGCAAATCAGATATTTGCCTGCGCCATGATTTTCTCTATTGCCTGTGCGGCCGTCTGCTGTGCGGCGACTCCGGCTATCGTAAGCTGGCTGGGAGCAGACGGGGTGACGTGGAATTACAGTAAGACTTACATGCAGCTGGTCATACTGGATATGCCGTTTTTGTATATGGTGAATATTTATGCCGCCATCCATCAGGCGCAGGGAGATACGGTGCGTCCCATGTTCTTAAATCTTTTGGGAATTTCACTGAATATGGCGCTGGACCCGCTGTTTATGGTAGTGCTTCGCTGGGGTGTGGCAGGAGCGGCGCTGGCAACCATTACAGCGAAAGCAGTTCCGGCGGTGATTGCTTTTGTGCTGCTGCACCATAAAAGCGGGCTGGTGTATCTGAAGCTGTCGGCTTTGAAATTTGAAAAGGAAAAGCTGAAGAGTATTCTTGTAATCGGACTTCCTACCGCAGTAGGAGGAAGTACGCTGCAGCTTGGATTTCTGCTGATGAGTAAAAATGTATTTAAATACGGGACACAGGCAATGGCAGCTTACGGTATCGGAAATAAGGTGAACGGATTGATTTCCCTGCCGTCTAACGGCATTGGTTCTGCGGTGTCTACCATTGTAGGGCAGAATGTGGGAGCAAAACAGTTGAAGCGGGCGGAGCAGGGCTATAAGCTGTCCATGAAAATCAGTATTGTTTTTTTGTTCGCGGGTGGTATGATTCTTTCCCGGATGCCCATATCCACGGCGATTGTCAGCATCTTTTCCGATGATGCGGATGTGATAGGGATGGCGGCGGACTTCTTAAGCGTGATGGCATTCTGGTGCTTTACCAACGGGATGTATAATTCCACTATCGGGCTGTTCCAGGGAAGCGGGCATACGGAAGTGACAATGTTGGTAGAGGTATCGAGGCTGTGGATTTTCCGGTTTGCCACATTGTTTGTATGCGAAACCTTTTTAGGGATGGGGGTACGGAGTATATGGTATTCCGTGGTGATCAGCAACGGGATATCGGCTGTGATACTCTATATCGTTTACCGGACGGGATATTGGAAGCGGAGCAGGATGAAGAAGGGAAAAGCACAGGAGGAAAATGCAGGAGAAAGTAAGGAAAAAGGGAAGGAAGAAGGAAAATAAAAGAACAGGAAATAAAGGAACAGGAAAATAAAGGAGCAGGAAAATAAAAAAAGGAAAATAAAAAAGGAAAATAAAGGGAATAGGAAAGAAAAAAGTGAAAGAATAAGGAGGAGAAGATGAAAGCGGAGAAATTTATGCGGGACTATGTAAAGGAGTATACCAGATTCAAGGAATACTGGAATTATGAGGACGGATGCGTACTGGAAGGTGCGGCGCAGATGTATGGGGCGTCAGGTGAGGCATTCTATGCGGATTTTGTGGAGGATTATCTGAAATATTTTGTCATGGAAGATGGGACAATCGACCATTTCCATCCGGGTAAGTTCAATCTGGACAGTATTAAGAGCGGCAGGGCATTATTTTTCATGTATGAGAGAACCGGGGAAGAAAAGTATCGCAAGGCGATAGAGTTTCTCATGGACAGACTGCGGGATCATCCCAGATGTGAGTGCGGGAATTTTTACCACAAAGACATCTATCCGCAGCAGGTGTGGCTGGACGGGTTGTATATGGCGCAGCCTTTTTACATGGAATATGAAACAAAGTATGAGAAAAAGGAAAAGTACAACGACATTATCAGTCAGTTTGAAAACGTGCAGAAATATATGTATGATGCGGAGAAGGGGCTTTGTTATCACGGCTATGACGAGGCAAAGGCACAGTTTTGGGCAGATAAGAAGACCGGCTGTTCTTCCTGTTTCTGGCTGAGGAGTATGGGCTGGTATCTGATGGCCCTTGTAGATGTGACAGACGGGATGAGTGTGGAAATCTATGAGCAGTACAGAAAGCTGGTGGATATCTACCGTTTATTGTTAAAAGGAATCTTAAAGTATCAGGATAAGGAAAGTAAACTGTTTTATCAGGTCATAGACAGGAGCGACGCGGAAGGTAATTATACGGAAACTTCGGGAAGCCTGATGGTGGCGTACTCCATTCTGAAGGCGTGCCGGATGGGGATTTTGTTAAAAGAAAAATATGCATCGGTGGGTATGGAAATTCTGGAATCCGTGATGGAAAAAAGACTGGAGGAACGGGACGGAAAGATGCATCTGACCGGAATCTGCCACGCCGCAGGTCTGGGTCCGGAGGACAATCCGGTGCGGGACGGTTCCCTTGCCTATTATCTGTCGGAGGAAGTGGGAGAGGATGACCCCAAGGCAGCCGGCGTTTTCATGATGGCATATGCGCAGTATGTACAGCTTAAAAAGGAAATGGAGCAGGAAGGCGTACTGTGAGTAGTTTTAGGAAGAAGTGGAAACAGAAATCAAATAAGTGAGGAGAAGCGCGATGAAAGTAAAATTGATGATGAAATCGGCAAGGAGCGCCGTGATTGAAATTGCAGACGGCGGGACATATCAGACGAAAGAAGCATACAGGATTCTGGTAAACGGCGTTTTTGTGAAGCAGGCGGAGACGGTCATTACTTCCCTGTTCGGGCTGAATCCGGAGACGGAGTATGAGGTGACAGTGGAAAAAGAGGATGGTTCCGAAAAGGAGAGCCTGCATTTTACGACGGATTATGAGTTTGTTACGTTAAATGTCAGGGATTTCGGGGCAAAAGGGGACGGCATTCAGGATGATACGAAATTCATCCAGGCGGCAATCCTTGCCTGCCCGAAGAAGAGCAGGGTGCTTGTTCCGAAAGGAACTTACCGGATTACCAGCCTGTTTCTGAAAAGCAACATCAATCTGGAGATTGCAAAGGGAGCGGAGTTAAAGGCAGATACGGAGCGGTTTGCCTATCCGCGTTTTCCGGGCGTCATTCAGAGTTATGATGAAACAGAAGATTATAATTTAGGAAGCTGGGAGGGGAACCCGCTGCCTATGTTTGCCGCAATTATTACGGGAATCGATGTGGAGAATGTACTGATTTACGGGGAAGGCATAATCAATGGAAGCGGTTCTAAGGAAAACTGGTGGAAGAATCCCAAGGTGATGGTGGGAGCTTTCCGTCCGCGGATGTTTTTCATCAATCACTGTAAAGGGATTACCCTGCAGGGCGTGAAATTCTGCAACAGTCCGTCATGGACGCTGCATCCGTATTTCAGCGATGATTTGAAGTTCTATAATCTGATTATCGAGAATCCCAGCGATTCGCCGAATACGGACGGACTGGACCCGGAGTCCTGCAAAGATGTGGAAATCGCAGGGGTGCGTTTTTCCTTAGGGGATGACTGTATCGCCGTAAAATCCGGTAAGATTTATATGGGAAAGAAACATAAAAGACCATCGGAAAACATTCATATCCGCCAGTGCCTGATGGAGAACGGACATGGCGCCGTGACGATAGGAAGCGAGATGGCAGGCGGCGTGAAGAACCTGACGGTGGAGGAATGTCTGTTCCGCCATACGGACAGGGGACTGCGCATCAAGACAAGAAGGGGACGCGGCGAGGATGCGGTGCTGGATAAAATTGCATTTAAGAAAATTGATATGGACCATGTAATGACGCCTTTTGTGGTGAACAGTTTTTATTTCTGCGACCCTGACGGCAAGACAGAGTATGTACAGAGCAGGGAAGCGATGCCGGTGGATGACCGCACGCCCTGCATTAAACGGATGGATTTTGAGGATATCAATGCAAGGAACTGCCATGTGGCGGCGGCTTATTTTGACGGGCTGCCGGAGCAGAAGATTGAAGAAATCCGTATGGAGAATATTACGGTTACTTATGCGGAGAATCCCAAATGCGACGTGCCGTCCATGTCGGCGGGCGTGGAGCCCTGCAGTCTGAAGGGGATATGGGCGAACAATGTAAAGAAACTGAAACTGAAGAATGTTTCTATCACAGGGCAGCAGGGAGAAGCGATTGTCTTAAGCGGTGTGGACGAATTGGAGCAGTAGGCGCATCCGGAAAAGGGCGGTAAAAGAACGTTTTGGAAAGAAAAATTCCGGAAAGAAAAATTCCGGAAAGAAATATTTCAAAAGAAAAAATTTCAAAAGAAAAATATTAAAAAGATGAATTATCACATCGGATATGATATACTTCATCTAAAAGGACATACGGTGCGGACAGGCGCAGCATGGGGAGTAAGCGTCAGGATGTATGGAAACGTAACAGTGAAGCCGGAGACTTGAACTGTTACATGGAAACGTATGCGGCGCCTGCGCCGGGCCGGAAGACAGAAATGGAGGAAGTTATGCACGAAGGAAATGTATCAGCAGCAGAAGCACTGGAAAAATTAAAAGAAGGGAATAAACGTTACATAACGGCAGAGACGAATCCGGGGGATATCTCTCCGAAAGTACGGCAGTTTACCTGTGACAATGGACAGAGCCCTTATGCGGTTGTAATAGCATGTTCGGACTCAAGAGTGATTCCGGAAAGCATCTTTTCGGCTGGAATCGGTGAATTGTTCGTTATCCGTGTGGCAGGGAATGTCATGGACCATCATCAGCTGGGAAGCGTGGAATATGCGGCGGAACATCTCGGATGCAGGCTGGTGCTGGTATTGGGGCATGAGCGGTGCGGGGCCGTGGGCGCTGCCGTACAGGGGCCGCAGGAAGGCTTCGTAAAGTACATTACCGATGAAATCTGCAGGGCAATCGGTGAAGAAAAGGACGAATGGCGTGCAAGCTGTCTGAATGTGAAGAGAAGCGTATCCGTGATTAAGGAGCTTCTTGGAATTCAGGAGGAAGACGACCTGAAAGTATGCGGGGCTGTTTATCATATCGGCAGCGGCGAAGTTGAGTTTCTGGACTAAAGAAACGCCGCCCGAAGGCGGCAGAATCAGAAGAAGATGAAATGTGCTGTCCCTTGCATGGCAAGCGGACAGCTTATTTTATCAGCCGCTGAAGGGCAAACAGGGAAATGACATTCGGCAGTATCATCAGAGCATTGATAAAATCGGTGCATTCCCATACCACATTCAGGGGAATCACGGCTCCAATATAAATCATGACGATATAGAGCAGCCGGTATACATTCAGGTTATGCTCTCCCCACAGGAAGCAAAAAGCTTTTTCTCCGAAATAGGACCATCCAATCAGCGTGGTAATGGCAAACGCGGTAAGGGCAAGCGAGAGGAATACGTTTCCGCCAAAGGGCAGATAGGCAAAGGCGGCGTCTGCAAGCCCGGTTTCATTTACACTGGCAATGGATTCGGGATGTTTCAGCATGTTGGCGACGATGACCAGGCCGGAAAGGAAGCACATGACCACCGTGTCCCAGAACACGGCAGTCATGGATACATACGCCTGTCTGGAAGGGCTTTCGGAGCCGGAAGAAGCGGCAGCGATGGCGGAAGTGCCGATGCCGGCTTCATTGGTGAAGAGACCGCGTGCGATGCCGTAACGGGCGGCATGTTTTAAAGAGTAGCCCGTGATGCCGCCCAGAACGGCTTTTGGCATGAGGGCATGTTCTACGATGACGCCAAGGGCAGGAAACAGTACGTCCCGGTTGAGGAACAGGAGGAAAATGCAGCTGCCGATATAGAGAAACCCTAATGCCGGGACAAGTTTCATACAGAGGCGGCCGATGGAGCGGATGCCGCCTAAAATGACCATTCCCACGACGACGGCGGCGGCCATTCCTGTCAAATGGGGAGACAGCCCCCATGTGGAAGAGGTAGTCTGGGTCAGCGAATTGGCCTGTGTGGTGCATCCGATGCCGAAAGCGGCGCAGACGGTGCAGAGGGCGTAAAATTTAGCCAGTGTCTGATTATGCAGACCGTTTTTGATGACATACATGGGACCGCCGACATAGAGGTTTTCCTTATTTTTTTCGCGGAACAGGACGCTTAAGTAGCATTCCGCATAGGAAGTAGCCATACCGAGAATGCCGGTGAGCCAGCACCAGAAGACTGCGCCGGGGCCGCCCAGCGCTACCGCGGTGGAGACTCCGATGATATTTCCGGTGCCAAGGGTAGCCGCCAGGGTAGTCGCCAGGGCGCCGAATGCCGACAGGTTCGGGGAAGCTTTGTCCCTGCTGCTTTCCGGCGTAACGGAGAGCCGGATGGCCGTTCCGATGCGGCGCTGCGGGATGCGGAGTTTCAGTGTAAAGAAAAGGTGTGTGCCCATCAGCAGAAACAGCAGCGGGCAGTTCCATAAAAAGTCATTAAGAGAATTTAAAAGTTTCAAGAGAGCATATCCTCATAGTTCTTTATTTCTAATATATAAGAGTGACTTGTAATATATGTTTCCTTTTGGTAAGATATTATCTTAGGAGATAATCTGTGGAGATGACAGGATGAAAATTTCAGGTATGTAGTAAAAAGGAATGTGCGTAAATGGATACATATAATACATATAATAGAAAAGAAATCGAACATTGGGTGAGGATGCTTGGAGAAAACGCAAATGAGGAAGATGCGTTTTTGAATACACTGGCTGAGAGTCTTTTAAAAGAGCCGGAGGCAGCGGAAGAGTTCGCTTATTATGTGAAAAACGGGAATTTTCTCTGCAAAATGCAGGTAGACGGATACACAGTAATCGATGTCATGATATGGCAGATGGATCATTTTAAAGCAGAGATGGACCGGGGAAAGTATGAGATGAAAAATAACGGCAGCAAGATGGTTCTACGTGCTTTTGACACGTTATTGAAGATGAAGGAACAGCCGGAACGGTATAAGGGGCTGATGCAGTCTGAAACAGGAACGGATTATCCGGGAAAATACTAAAAGGAGGACAGCAGATGAGCGTCATCAGCAGTCAGAATGTAAATGCGATTATTCGCAGGACTTTAGGGGTCATTAATTCAAATATTGTGGAACATGGGGAAATTGTAGGCTATATGCTCTATAAGATGCTGGAGTATGAACAGAAATATTCGGAGCAGGAACTGTTGGATTATACAATGCTGGGAATCCTGCATGATATTGGGCTGTATCGGGAAGAGGGACTGCAGAACGTGGCGGATTTTGAGACGGAAGACGTCTTTTGGTCGCATTCGATTTATGGTTTTCTTTTCCTTAAATATCTGTCGCCCATCGGGGAAAGGGCGGAGGTAGTGCTTTACCATCACCTGGATTATAACCGGTACGGGTTGGTAAAGAGTAAGTATATGCATGTGACAGAGTGCCTGGCGCTGGCGGACAAGATGGACAATTTCATGCGCCGGAAAGTGTCATCCATGGAAGCGGATTATTTCACGCGGTACCGGGATAGCAAATTTTCCGGACAGGCTATGGATTTGTTCATGCGGGCGGAGAAGCGTTATGGGATTATGGCAAATCTTGCGGACGGTTCCTATAGGGAGGAACTGACAGAGATGCTTTCCCGACAGATTTTTTCGGAGAAATATAAAAAGGGCTTTTTGGAAATGCTGGTTTATACCATTGATTTCAGAAGCGAGCATACGGTCGTACATACGATGTCAACGGTGAATTTCGCGGAACAGCTTGGCCGGCTGATGCGGATAGGCGCGCGGGAGCTGCGGGATTTGTATTACGGCGCTCTGCTGCATGATTTAGGGAAAATCGCCATTCCGCTGAATATTCTGGAATCTACAGGCAGGCTGAGCGATGAAGAGATGCGGATTATGAAAGCGCATGTGCAGATTACGGAGATGATTCTTTCAGGGCTGGTAAACAATGATGTGCTTCAGATTGCAGTCCGGCATCATGAAAAGCTGGATGGAAGCGGATATCACAGGGGACTGACGGAGAAAGACCTGACGCTTCCGCAGCAGATTGTGGCGGTGGCCGATATTCTGAGTGCGCTGTACGGAAAGCGCAGCTATAAGGATTCGTTTGACAGTGATTTGATTAAGAAGATTTTAAATGAGGATGCGGACAACCATAAAATCAGTAAAAGTACGGTGGACTGCCTGATGCGCAATTATGATTCGGTGATTAAGAAATATGAGGAGCAGAAAGGGGAAACCGTAGGGCTGTATCTGAATATTAAGCAGCAGTATGAGGAAATATCGAAGAAGTTTGAGGGGCTTGTTCAATAAAGACATGGGCCGTGGGCCCGCAGATGCGGACAGAGGCTTCTTGGGGCTTCATACGGCCGGGTGGAGGAAGATATGCAGATTATCATTGTGGGCTGCGGCAACGTTGGTTCCACGCTTGCCGAACAGTTGAGCAAAGAGGGACATAACATAACCGTTATCGATACGAAGAGCGATGTGGTACATAGTGTAAGCAATGATTTTGATATTATGGGGATTGTCGGAAACGGTGCGGGGTATTCCATACAGATGGAAGCCGGTATTGAAAGTGCGGATTTGATGATTGCCGTGACCAACTCGGATGAGTTGAACCTTCTGTGCTGTCTGATAGCGAAGAAGGCAGGAGGCTGCCATACCATAGCCAGAGTACGGAATCCTGTGTACAGCAGGGAAATTAATTTTATCAAAGAAGAAATGGGGCTGTCCATGGTCATCAATCCGGAGGATGCGGCGGCCATGGAAATTGCACGGGTACTGAAATTCCCTTCCGCTATCAAAATCGATACCTTTGCAAAGGGACGCATTGAGCTGGTACGGTACCGGATAGAAGAGGGATCCGCCTTGTGCGACCATTCGTTAAAGGATATATCGGCAAAGCTGAAATGCGAAGTACTGGTCAGTATGGTGGAGCGGGACGGGGAAGTCTTTATTCCCGGCGGTAATTTCGTGCTGCGGATGAAGGATGAGATATCGGTAATCGGTTCCCCTAAAAATACCGTTCAGTTTTTCAAGAAGCTGGGTGTGGCTACGACGCGGGCAAAGAGCGCCTTCATTGTAGGCGGCGGGGAAACCGCTTTTTATCTGGCAATCCAGCTGCTTTCATTCGGAATTAAGGTGAAAATCGTAGAGCGGGATAAGGCGCGCTGTGAGGAATTGAGCGAACTGCTTCCCCAGGCAATGATTATCAACGGGGACGGCACGGACCGGAACCTCTTATTGGAAGAAGGGCTTCCGCAGGCAGGGGCATTCGTAGCCCTGACCAACCTGGATGAAGAGAATATCATGCTCTCCCTTTATGTAAAGAGCATTTCGAAAGCGAAGCTGATTACTAAAGTGCATCGGATTGCTTATGATAAAATTATCGGACAGCTGGATTTGGGCAGTATCATTTATCCGAAGTTCATTACGGCGGAAATTATCATCAAGTATGTGCGGGCCATGCAGAATACGATTGGCAGCAATATCGAAACGCTGTACCGGATGAACAATGATAAAGTAGAGGCACTGGAATTTCTGGTGAAGGAGGATTCGCCGGTGGTGGGGATTCCGCTTCAGGAACTTAAGCTGAAGCCGAATTTGCTGATTAGCTGTATCAGCCATAAGGGAAATGTGGTGATTCCAAGAGGGCAGAGTATCATACAGGCAGGTGATTCGGTGGTAATTGTCACGACGCTGACGGGACTGCATGACATTAAGGATATTATGAAGAACTAATAGGTTCGGATATTTTAAGGGACTGGGGTAGGAGTAATGAACTATTCAATTATTCGTTATATACTGTGCAAGATTTTGGAGTTCGCAGCACTGTTTATGGCGCTGCCTTGTTTCGTGGGAATCATATACAGGGAGAGAGCAGCATTCAGTTTCGCCGTTGTTATGGCCGGATGTCTGGTTCTCAGTCTGATAGGAAGGCGCTTTAAGCCGACCAGTAAGGTGTTTTATGCAAAAGAGGGTTTTGTGACGGTGTCCTTAAGCTGGATGCTCTTAAGTGTGGTAGGAGCGCTGCCTTTTTATCTGAGCGGGGAGTTTCCGACGTATGTGGACGCACTGTATGAAACCGTGTCAGGACTGACTACCACGGGGGCAACCGTGCTTACGGATGTGGAGTGTCTGTCCCGCAGCGTTCAGTTCTGGCGCTGTTTCACGCACTGGATAGGCGGAATGGGGGTACTGGTGCTGATTTTGGCGGTGCTTCCGCTGTCCGGCAGTTATAACATGCATCTGATGCGGGCGGAAAGCCCCGGCCCCAGTGTGGGGAAGCTGGTTCCGAGGGTGAAGAATACGGCGATGATTCTTTACGGCATCTATATTGTGATTACCATCCTGCAGATTGTTTCGCTTCTGATAGCAGGGATGGGATTATATGAAGCGGTGACGTTGACTTTTTCCACTGTGGGGACGGGCGGGTTTGGTCTGTTGAATTCCAGTATTGGAAGCTATCCCGCGGCCATTCAGACAATTTTTACAATATTCATGCTGCTGTGCGGCATTAATTTTCAGATTTACTACATGCTTTTAATCAGGAAGCCGAAGGAAGCACTGTGCAGTGAGGAACTGCGCTACTATCTGGGCATCATCCTTTTAGCGTCTGTGCTGATTGCCTTTAATGTACGCGGATTGTTTGAAAGCGGTTTTCAGGCGTTCCATCATGCGCTGTTTCAGGTAGTCTCGATTATAACTACTACGGGCTTTGCTACATTGGATTATGATGTGTGGCCGGAGTTTTCCAAGGCGGTTTTATTTCTTCTGACGCTTTTGGGCGCATGTGCGGGAAGTACAGGCGGCGGTTTTAAGGTATCGAGGCTGATTATTTTGTGGCGCTGTGTGAAAAATGAAATTTCCGTGGCCGTCCATCCCAGAAGCATTAAGAAGATACATATGGAAGGACATACGGTGGAGGAAGGCACGCTTCGGTCCGTGCAGGTATATACGGCAATTTATACGCTGATTTTTCTGGTTTCCTTCCTGCTGCTTTCTCTGAACGAATTTGATTTTGTAACGAATATTACGGCGGTTGCGGCGAACTTCAACAATGTGGGACCGGGGCTGCATATGGTGGGACCGGCAGGGAACTATGCACAGTTTTCAGTTTTTTCCAAACTGGTGCTGATGTTTGATATGCTTGCAGGCCGGTTAGAATTACTGCCAGTCCTGGTCGTATTCTCCCCCAGAACATGGAAACGATAAAAACAGCATCAAAAACAGCATCGGAGCGTACAGCCCCCAGAGGAATACATGGCTGCGAAGCAGACAGGTATTCCTCTGCTAAAAAAGGGGTCAGGAAGAGCAGATGCGGAACTGGAATAAAAGTGAAACTGGAATAAAAGCGGAACTGGAATAAAAAAACAGCATCGAAGCGTACAGCCCCCAGAGGAATACATGGCTGCGAAGCAGACAGGTATTCCTCTGCTAAAAAAGGGG
>CAMXQE010000036.1 GCA_947246015.1 uncultured Lachnospiraceae bacterium
TGTCGGTGTCAAATCGAATGAAAATACAGCTAGTTAATTATTATTCGATGTACTATATTGAACTGGATGATTTTCTTGTGAAGTGGCATAAGACATATGTGGAAAGGCACAAACCGAAAGAGGCGGATGAGCTGGATGTGCCTGTGATGCAGGAATTAAAGCATTATGTAGATTTAAACCGGAGACTGCAGATTATTTATCACGATGCGCTTTGCTGGAAGAATGGAATAAACGAAGAATATTTAAACCATATTTTGGGGAAGTTTGCGGTCAGAGTGGAAAAAAGGTTCCGGAAAGAATTCTTAGAGGGGGATAAGTTCTGTATTTACAGCCAGGACCAAATGGAGCGGGTAGCCTACTGGGAACTGCTGAAACCGGAATGGGCAAAACGTAATTACCAGGAAGTTCTGTCTGAAATCAGTCTGAAAGAAATTGAGAATGTGATTGACCATACTACAACGCTTTACCGTGAGTCATGTGCAGATACGATTATGTGCAAATGGCTTGGCTTTAATAGTTTTGGTTATTTCCGGATGGCGGTTACATTCAGTGAAAGGATGGCAAATTACTGGGAAGAGATTTCGGAAACAGGTTTGTTCAGAAGAAGGCTGATAGCAGTTCTGGCAGTCCTGCTTAAGAAGGAAGGAATTTTGCCTGTTAAGGTGCGCAGCGGAATAGAAGGATTTCCAATTGACGGGCTTTGGAAGAAAATAGAAGATTATATACAGGCAGAAGTATGGCAGGCCAGGGAACGTACCATGGAGCGCATACGCAGGGAGTATAAGGAGAAAACGGAGAAAACGGAGAAAACGGACAGGGCCGGAGTGTTATATGAAAAATTCTTCAAGATATTGGATGCGCAGATGGAAGCGGTAAAAAAACAGGTTTCTGACGGTAAGGCGCCCAAGTGGGAAGGCGCGCTGTGGGATGACATGTTCAGGGAAGACAGCAGGTTTTTTAAAGGGGAAGATAAGGAACTGTGCGCTGTTTTCCAAAAAGAAATCAATCTGTATAGAAGGGTTTTTCTTATGATGGATGCATTTTGGCATATCAGGCGGAATGGCCAGCTGCAGGTGGAAACCAAAATGCTGGAACATCTGGAACAGATTTATGACGGAATACAGAGTCCTGAGCTTTCTGTCCATCCGGTGGTCCGGCAGGTGGTTGAATTTTATAATAATCCACAGTCAGAGGAAATGACGAATTATGAAAAAATGAAAGGGATGCTGTGTTTCGTACAGGATTACTATTATTATAACCGGTTCAGGAAGATGCGGGAGGAAGAACAATGAGTATATGGTATGCCAAAAGTTTAGATGAGTACATAAAGATGATTGGTCATATTTCCATGCGTCAGAGAAATCAGGACAGGAAATTTCCTTTGTGGTTCCGGGGAAATGAGCAGACGGATGTATATTATTACCTGGATCCGGGGATATACAGGGATTTTTATACGGCAAAAGAAAAGAATGCGTTTTCCGGCAGCAGGGATTACGGGACATTGTGGCTGAAGGAGGAATATCGTTTCCAGCATTTTGTGGCGAGGAACTATGATAAGGTATCTTCCATGCCGGAATCCTATATAGAGTGGCAGGAAATCATGCAGCATTATTTTTCCAAGACCAGGCTGATGGACTGGAGCGAGTCGGCAATCGTGGCATTAAGCTTTGCCCTGGAGGCGTACATCAATCCGGTGGAAGACCATGAGATTAGGTATAAGCGGAGACATAATTCGCCGGTTGTATGGGTGCTTAATCCTGTAAAGCTGAACCGGGTTGTATATGATTGTTTTAAGACGGACACAGACTTGGTGAAGGAAGCTGTAAAAGGAATTGGTAAATACAAGGCGGGCGACATACGGGATATGCTTTTGAACTATGAGGAGCTTTATTTTTCACTGGATGATAAGGTAAACGGGGGCGTGAACGGACTGGTCAGTCTGTCCGGACTGGAAGCACTGCGGAAATCAAAGGGCGGAAATCTCAGAGAAGCATTGGAAACCGGGAATATGAATCCGTTTTTTTATCTGTTGTTAAAGTACTATTCAGAAGGGCTGGGCGTGGAGGTAGGGAAACTGCCGCCGCTTGCTATTATCCATCCTCAGCATAGTGCGAGGATTCATGAGCAAAAAGGTGCTTTTACAATCTTTCCCTATTACAGTGATGACAGGAATGGTGTTTCGGGAAGGGGAATCAGCCCTTATGCAATGGAATATATGCCGTTATGCAGGGACTGTCTTGAGGAGATTATTCTGGCTGATGCATGGAATATAGCGGAGGAACTGAAAGATATCGGAGTGAAGCGTTCGCATCTGTATCCGGAGATGGAGAATGTAACAAAAGATTTTGAGAATGTCAGATATTGAAGATATATTGCAAACAGAAAGCAGTAGATGTTGAAGAAATATTCATATGGCGTCATGAAGAACTTGACACATGAATTATTCTCCTATTATAATGAATAATAAGAGAAGGGACGGTGACGGTGTATGAGCAGCAACAGGATGGCGGAAAAGCTGGTAGAGAATATCCGCAGGATTTGCAGGGAAAAGGGCGTATCAATTATGCAGATGGAGAGTGACTTGGGCTTTAGTGCAGGGCTGGTCAGCCGTTGGAGCAAAACAAAAACGTGTCCTTCGTTTGATAAGATTGTTGATATTATGGCGTATTTGGACATTACCTTTGATGAACTCATGGGAAATGAAAAATCTTCCGGTTTCAGAAAAACGGAAAACGCAGAAAGAGCAGGAAGTACTGAAACAAAAGACGACGGAGTGCTTGACCAGTTGGAGCGGGGAAGTGTCAGGGGAGACATCGAATGGGAAAAAGCAGGGGAGGATATACCGTTTGAGATAAAGACAGATGTGGTTTTCAGAGATATGCTCGGTTATGATATGCATCGGTTGTACTATACGGCATACAAAAAGGGCTGGTTTCTGTTTTCCCTGCAGTATAGCGAAGAAACGGCGGATGTGCTTACGGCAGTCTATATACTGCCGGCAGCCGGTATGGATATGGTAGAGATAGACGCTCCGGAAGAGGGAGCAATGAAGCTGTTAAAAATAATAGATGAAGAAATGTTCAACCGGATAAACCGGGCGCAGGCAGACAGGATGAAGGAAGAGTTCATGGGTGAGGACTTCCAAAGCCGGTATAGAAGTGTATCGTAAGGACAGAAGAGCCTGTACACATGTGATTTATCATGGCTGGCTTTTCATATGTTCATATGATATTCATATATTGAGGATATTCCTGCAGGAATCTTTCATTTGATTCCTGCAGTTTTTCATAATATTTCTGATAAGACCTGCTTAACCGGCACATGGCAGGGATAAATACATCATTGTAGCCGCTGTTACGGGTAAACTGCCGCAGGGATTGTTCCAGCCGGTATGCGGGCGTGGCCTTATATTCATCGGACTGTTTAAACTTTATATAATGTTCAATTTCTTCCCGGTGTTCTGTAATGTACTTTTCTGTATCCTGAATGGCATCGTTTTGGTATGTGGATAAACGTTCTGCAAAGCTCTCGTCAAAATGTACGGCTGTTTCATCCAGATATTTTTTTAATTCATCCGGAATGTCGAAGCAGGTATTATCTAAGAATGTAATAATCGTATCAAATGCCTCCTGCTGTTTATCGGTCATGACGGGTTCATTCAGATACGGTGCAAAGTGCAGAGCGATGTACCTTCCGTAATAACCGGGAAAAACATGTATCAATTGCTCTAAAACGGATTGCTTTTTTTCAAGCTGTTGTAAGCGGCTTTGCACCTGGTTCCAATCGCGGTTTTGTGCAAGTTCCTGCAAGAGTTTTTGTTTTTCACGCAGGACAGTGATTTCCAGATTCTTTTTTTCTGATATTTCTTTCAGCGCTGTTTCCGCCTGCTCTGACAGGACAGAGCGGATTTCGGCAGCAGACAGTCCAAGACTCCTTAAAGTAGAAATTCTTTTCAGCCGAATCAGGTCTTCCTCCGAAAAAACACGGTAACCGTTTTCCTGTATGGCCGGAGAAATAAGTTCCTGTCCGATATAATATTCAACCGCTTTTTTGGTTAACGAACATTTTCTGCACACTTCATTTATAAGCATAACTATCACCTCTGCATATATGATAAACCAATCCCCAGGGGTATGGTCAACCGGTTTCTGAAATCTGGCATTTCTTTTTATAAAATTATAAAATTGTAAAATTATAAAAATATAAAGAAAATGTTTGGTGAAGAAAAAAATAAATTTCCCGCAGATTGTTATAAGGGAAAAGAGCGGCAGGTTATTAACAAAGCGGGGAAAGGAACCGATAAATTCATTAAGAACAGAACTGTATATTTAGCTTGCTGCAAGGAGGGAAAGGCAAATGGTAGTTGATATGAGACAGGTGGTGGCTTCCATGGAGGAATCCATGAAACTACAGAATCAGGCAAGAGCCGAAAGAAGGGCTGAGAAAGCGGCACAGGAAAAAAAGGAATTTCAGGAGAAGCTGATGCGAGCAGCAGCCAGCGATGCAGAGCTTGACGGCAAGGCGTCGAAGGTGAAGGGTGCGGAGGACGCGGTACAAAGGGACCAGTTGATGGGGTTAATGATGGCAGGATTTTGAGGGATAGATGGATATGGAAATACGTTTTCCGAAATTATACCGGTATGACAGGCCGAACGAACACTGTCAGACAGCGATACCCTTTGCAAAGGGCATATTGACAGACGAAAACCGTGTGCAGGTTTATCAGGAGGGGCGTCTGATGCCGAGCCAGAAGAAAGTTACCTCCCGTTATGAAGACGGCAGCATCCGCTATCTGTTTCTCCGTTTTCTGGCGGATTTGCCGGCAAACAAAGGAGTATCGTTAGAAGCTGTATTTGATACGGAAGAGCGGTACGCCGGAGCGTATCCGGAACTGACGGTGGAGGCATCCGGAAACGGGTATGAGGTGAATGCCGGAGGGGACGGCGTTAAGTTTGCCGTTTCGCATCATACACAGACTGTCTTTGACTGGCTGGAAGACGGGCACAAGAAGTATACGGCAGGTCAGTTCGTGGGACCGCTTTTGGAAGATGGGGAAGGAAACCGGTATGGGATACGGCTGGGAGAATGGCGTGTGTTGGAAACAGGGCCTTTGGCTGCGGTTCTCCGGTGTATGGGGGAGTGTACCGGAGTGGACGGAAAACCAATTACGTTTGAGTGCGGATTAACGGCATATGCGGGAAAACCATGGGTGGAACTTTCTTTCCGTCTTATTAATTCCACGGAAGAGAGTCTGCATATCGCTTCTTTCGTATTTGCAGTCATGGCGGATGAACATGCGGTTTATGATGATTCCCTGATACACATAAGTACCTATGGGGGAAAAAGGGCAGATGGGGAAGTCCGGGAGACGGCGGATAAACCGTTTTACCATACCGCAGGTATCAATGAATTATCTGCGATACAGGAGGCCATCGGCGGCAGTACGGTGCGGACCTGTGTGGGAAGTTCTAATTACAAAACCGATTTTCTCATCGGAGGGGACGGTGCGGCGGTGGAAAAAGTCGTGGACGCCGATTCCCTGGTAGCGGAAGCAAATGAACACTTTGCGGAGGTTCTCTACGGAACATTTTTTGCGGACCGGACGGATGCGCAGGGCGGTGTGTGCGCTACCATCTATCAGGCGCAGCAGAATTATCCGAAAGCGGTGAAGGCGGACGCGGAAGGAATTTATGTCATGCTGGTGCCGCGGGATGTGAACCGGGTGGAGATGGCGTCCGGTATGTCGAGGGAACAGCGGGTTTTACTGCATTTTCATCCGGCAGGGGAATCCCTGACCGAAATCGATAACCGCAGCCTGATTTACCAGATGCCCGATAAGCCTTCGATTCCGTCCGGGGTGTTCCGGGATGCCGGAGTGATGCCGGATATTTTTGTGGACAGGGAGAAAATCAACGATGATGTGGAAATTGCGCTTATCGGGAAATGCGACGGACATGCCAGATGTTACGGTATGCTCAACTGGGGTGATGCTCCTGACCCTGGGTATACGACACAGGGCCGCGGCGGCGGGATGCCTGTATGGACGAATAATGAATATGATTTTCCCCATGCCTGCACCCTGTTGTATGCGAGAACCGGCGAGCGTCGTTTTTTAGATTATATGATTACATCATGCAGTCATTGGATGGATGTGGATGTGTGCCATTACAGTAAGAATCCGCTTCTTATAGGCGGGCAGTGGGAGCATACAAGGGGCCATTGCAAAGACGGCGTGATTGTATGTTCACATGAATGGGTGGAAGGGCTGTTAGACTGCTATCATTTTACGGGCGAGGAAAGAGCGCTGCGGACTGCGCTCGGAATCGGGGAAAATGTACTCCGGCTGCTGGAGACCCCCATGTATCAGAAGAGCGGGGAAAGCAGTGCGAGGGAAACCGGCTGGGCGCTGCGAACCCTGACAGCCCTGTATATCGAAACGAATGACAGAAAATGGCTTGGAAAATGTGAATGGATTGTGGGACAGTTTGAAGAATGGGCCGGAAAATACGGTGGATGGCTGGCGCCTTATACCGATAACACGACAATCCGCGTGGGCTTCATGATATCCGTTGCAGTGGGGAGCCTGATGCGGTATTACCGGGTCTGTCCCGAAGAAAGAATCCGGAATATGATATTGCACGCGGTAGATGATTTAGTGGAGAACTGCCTTTTGGACAATGGACTGTTTTATTATAAGGAACTGCCCAGCTTGAACCGTCTGGGCAGCAACACACTGTTGCTGGAGGCCCTGACCATTGCGTATGAACTGAGCGGGGATACACGGTATCTGACCTATGGCAGACGTACTTTCCGGTCGGCTGTCTACGCGCCGGCGCCTTCCATATCCGGAGTAAAGACCATCGTAGGGGATGCAGTCATCCATAAGACTGTCGGAACCAAGAATTTTGCACAGTGTTTTATTCCACTGTCGGTATATTATAAAGCGCTGACGGACCAAAATATGATATAAAATTTGATATAAAATGTGATATTAAATTTGATATAAGAGAGGAAAGTTAAAACCGGCCGTGCCGCCAGTCAGGCAGCAGGCCGGTTTTATGGCGGTGATTGCGCGGCAAGACAATGCTGCCTGCAGGTTTGCCGCCTTTTTTACTGTAATCCGTTTGCCATGCGGGAGAAATTGGTTCCGCTGTCTTCCATATCTGCCTGGAATTTTGCCTCCGCTTCCACGCCGGCTTCGCTGGCCAAATCCATATAGAGGATGAACATATCCTCCAGTGAAATCCCCTTTTCTTTGGAAATCTCTTCCAGAACAGGGCGCAGTGCGTCCAGCTGTACGGAAACCTGTGTTTTCTGCGGGTCGATGTCCTTTAATGCTTCTTCCGCATAGGCATTGATTCTGTCCCATATTTGCCTGTTTTCCTGTGTCATAAAGATTACCTCCTGAATGTCCGCATCGTTTTGACGGACTGGCATGATTGACTTTTTGCACCGCTGCACACCGGTATGCCCTTGGACAGCGGTGTCTTTTTTGTTCAATTTAATTATTTTACCACTTGATGCTTGTGCTGTATAGGTTAATTTGTTAAAATAATCTTATATGTAGTTGCAGTGGCTGCGGTTCACGGGTCCGTCTGCAGCATGACAAAATTATGATTACGTGAGGACGAATGAGATGGCAGATGTAAAACCTTTTAAAGCAATCCGGCCCAGAAGCGGATTGGAAGACCGGATTGCTGCGTTGCCCTATGATGTTTATAACAGGGAGGAAGCAAAGCGGGAAGTGATGAGGGAACCGCTTTCGTTTTTGAGAATCGACCGGGCGGAGACACAGTTCACCGATGATGTGGATATTTATGCGGACTGTGTATACAAAAAGGCGCATGACCTGTTGTGGGAGATGGTAAAGGACGGAGACTTCGTGGAGGAGACGCTGGATTGTTATTATGTTTATGAGCTGGTGATGGACGGCAGGGCGCAGACTGGTATTGCAGCCTGTGCTTCCGTAGATGATTATAGAAATCAGGTTATCAGAAAGCATGAAAATACGAGGGCGGACAAGGAAATAGACCGTATCCGCCATGTGGATGTCTGCGGGGCGCAGACCGGTCCCATTTTCCTGGCATACCGTTCCAGACCGGAAATCAACGAAGAAGTGGCAAGAGTAAAGACGGAAGCGCCGCTTTATGATTTTTCTTCGCCGGACGGTATTATCCACAGGGTATGGCGGATTGCAGAAGAACGGGCAGTGAAGAGAATCAGGCAGGCCTTTGCAGAAGTCGGGAATATCTATATCGCGGACGGACATCACAGGTGCGCTTCCGCAGTAAAAGTTTCCGGAATGCGCAGGGAAGCAATGCCCGCTTATACGGGGAAAGAGGAGTTCAATTATTTCCTTTCCGTACTTTTCCCTGACGATCAGCTGATGATTATGGATTACAACCGGGTTGTGAAAGATTTGAACGGATTGGAGGAGACGGAATTCCTGAGCCGGATAGAGAAGGCTTTTGAAGTAGAAAAAGTGGGGGCGGAGCCGTACCGTCCGGAGCGGAAAGGGACGTTCGGCATGTATCTGGGCGACTGCTGGTACCGTCTGACGGTAAAGGAGCCGCCGCTTGGGACGAATCCGGTGGCGGCACTGGATGTGGCGGTTTTGCAGGAACGGCTGTTTGGGCCTGTGCTTGGAATCGAAGACCCCAAAACAGATAAAAGGATTGACTTCGTTGGGGGAATTCGTGGACTTGATGAATTGGAACGGAGAGTACATACGGATTGTAAGGCTGCATTTTCCATGTATCCTACTTCCATTCAGGAATTATTTGCAGTATCTGATGCAGGTATGCTGATGCCGCCTAAGTCTACATGGTTCGAGCCGAAACTGAGGAGCGGTTTGTTCATCCACAGGATTTGATGCGGCTGGGACTGAAAATCAGAAGGAATGTTTTGCATAAATGAAAATCGTGCCGCGGCGCGAGGATGGGAGAGCGTATGAACAATAAACTGTACAAATTAATGAATTGGCCTGAAATAGAAGAAATCATTTATTCGGAGTCGGACAATCCGCACCGGCTGCTGGGCGCTCATGTGACCGGCAGCAATACACTGGTTCAGGCATATCTGCCGGGAGCGAAAAGCGTGATACTGCAGAATAAGGCGGAAAAGAAAAATTATGAAATGGAGCAGGCGGACGAAGAAGGTTTTTTCGCTGTGCTTGTTCCGGGCAAAACGAAATTTTCTTATGAGTATATTGCCGAGTACGAAGACGGCAGTTTGAAAAAGATAAAGGATGCATATAATTTCCCGCCGCAGATTACGGACAGTGATATGGAAAAGTTTGCAGCCGGAATCCATTATACGATTTATGAGAAGCTGGGAGCGCATCCCATGGAGATAGACGGTGTGAGAGGGGTCAGCTTTGCGGTTTGGGCGCCCAATGCCGTACGGGTCAGCACAGTGGGAGATTTTAACGGCTGGGATGGCAGGGTACATCAGATGCGCCGGCTGAAGGACTCCGGTATTTTTGAGATATTCATTCCGGATGCGAAGGCAGGGGATAATTATAAATATGAGATAAAGATAAAAGGCGGACTGACTTTCCTGAAGGCAGACCCATATGCGTTCGGCCAGCAGATGCGCCCGGATACTGCATCCGTGGTAAGGGAAAGCACGGGTAATCAGGGCGTGAAATGGGAAGATGAGAAGTGGATTGCCGGAAGAAAGGAGAGACAGGGGCGGGATAAACCTGTCAGTATTTATGAATTATATCTCGGCTCTTTCCGGCAGACGGAGGACGGCGGTTATCTGAATTACCGTGAGCTGGCGCCCCTGATTATTGATTATGTGAAGGAAATGGGATATACCCATATCGAACTGATGCCTGTAATGGAGCATCCTTTTGACGGTTCCTGGGGGTATCAGGTAATCGGCTATTATGCGCCTACGGCCAGATACGGGACGAATGAAGATTTTAAATATTTCATGAATGAGATGCATAAAGCGGGGATTGGCGTTATTTTGGACTGGGTTCCGGCGCATTTCCCAAGAGATACTTACGGTTTGTCCAATTTTGACGGAACCTGTCTTTATGAGCATCAGGACCCACGAAAGGGATTCCATCCTCATTGGGGAACCCTGATTTATAATTACGGCAGGCCGCAGGTCTCCAATTACCTGATTGCCAATGCTCTTTACTGGATTGAACAGTATCACGCAGACGGAATCCGCATGGATGCGGTAGCTTCCATGCTGTATCTGGATTATGGTAAGAGCGACGGCCAGTGGGTGGCAAATATGTATGGCGGGCATGAGAATCTGGAAGCGGTAGAACTGTTAAAGCATCTGAATTCCGTGGTGAAGAGAAGGAATCCGGGAGTTTTGATGATTGCCGAAGAATCCACCGCATGGCCAAAGATAACGGGAGATGTGGAGGATAACGGGCTTGGCTTTGACATAAAATGGAATATGGGCTGGATGAATGATTATCTGGGTTATATCGCATACGACCCTTATTTCCGGGCACACCATCACAACGAACTGACATTCAGCATGATATATGCTTACAGTGAGAATTTCATGCTGGTCTTTTCCCATGATGAAGTCGTGCATGGAAAAGGAACCCTGATTGGAAAGATGCCCGGCGAAATCAAGGATAAATTTGCAAATCTGCGGCTGACTTATGCCTATATGATGCTGCATCCCGGCAAAAAACTGCTGTTTATGGGGCAGGATATCGCGGAATTTGACGAGTGGAATGAGACACGGGAAGTAGAGTGGGGGCTGACGCAGTATGACAGCCACAAGGGAGTGCAGAAGCTGGTAAAAGCGCTGAACCGGCTCTATGTTACCTATCCGGCAATGTATCAGTGCGATATGTCATGGGAAGGGTTCGAGTGGATTAACTGCATCCGTGCCAACGACTGTATGCTGGCGTTTATGCGCAAGACCGGAAAACCGGAGGAGACGCTGATTGCGGTAGCGAATTTTGCCAATGTACGCAAAGAATTTACGATAGGGGTTCCGTTTGACGGAAAGTATCGGGAAATATTGAATACGGATGATAAAGAATACGGTGGAGACGGTATGGTCAATGCCGGGGAGGTCTGCTCGGAGGAAGGGGAATATGACGGCAAGCCGGCTTCTATCCATATGGTAAGCGCACCGCTTTCCATAAGCGTTTTTGATTATACGCCTTATACCGAGGAAGAGAAAGAAGAGATTGCCAGAAAGAAAGCAGAGATACTGCGCCGGGAAAAAGAAGAGGCGATGGAGCGGGAACGTCAGGAAAAAATAGCTGCTCTGGAGCAGGAAAGGCTGGAAAAGGAAGCGGAAGCGGAGAGAGCGTTAAAAGAAGCGGAAGAGGCAAAGAGGCACGCGGAACAAATGCTGAAGGAAGCGGAAGCGGCAAAGGCGGAGGAAGAGAAGATTCTGAAAGAGAGCAGGGAATCTGCGGAAAAAGAAGCCGCAAGACAGGCAGCGGAAAAAGAACGGCAGGCGGAAAATGCAGTGGAAAATGCATCCGCAGAGTCTGTACCGGAGAAACCCGCTGCAAAAGCAGCCGGAGCCGGTAAGACAGCCGGAACGAAAAAAGCAGCCGGAAGAACGAAAAAAACGGGGCGTCCGGGAAAAAAATAGACGCAGACCGGAAATAAGGGAATCGGAAATCAAAGATTTTTAGGAGCAGGGAATGGAGTATCTGAGGATGTTACTGTCATTTGCAACAGAGGATGAAATCGATATTGGAATAATCGAGAAATTTCTTAAGGAATTGCCGGAGAAAGCATGGAATCTGGGCGTCAGGGTGCTCCTTTCCATTATTGTACTGTTTATCGGTATCCAGATTATTAAATTAATTCGGAAAATCGTAAAGAATTCCCTTAAAAGGGGAAATGCGGATAAAGGGGTCATACAGTTTGCGGATTCCTTTGTGAAAACCTCCCTGTATGCGCTGCTGATTATTACAATCGCATCCGGATTTGGGCTGGATGCCGCAAGTATTCTCGCATTGCTCGGGTCGGCAGGCGTGGCCATCGGACTGGCTATTCAGGGAAGCCTGGCAAATTTTGTCGGCGGCGTCCTGATACTTTTGCTAAAGCCCTTCAAGGTAGGGGATTATATTAAAGAGGACGGCGGCGGGAATGAAGGAACGGTGACAACGATTGAACTTTTTTATACGAAACTGACAACGCCGGATAATAAGGTGATTGTCCTGCCGAACGGTACGCTTGCCAATTCAAGTTTAACTAATGTAACGGCATGTGACAGCAGAAGGATGGACCTTATCGTGGGAATATCCTATGATTCGGATATCCGCCAGGCAAAAGAGGTATTACAGCGGGTATTGGAAGAAGATGAAGCAGTATTAAAGGATAAGGATTATTTTGTATATGTGGATGAACTGGCGGAGAGTTCGGTGAATATCGGCGTCAGGTGCTGGTTTTCCATGGATGATTTCTGGCAGGGGAAATGGCGGGTGACGGAGAATGTGAAATATGCATTGGATGAAGCCGGCATCAATATCCCCTATCCGCAGATGGAGGTGCATTGGGAGAAAAAAACGGAGGAATAAACGGATTAACAGAAAAAAGCAGGCAGCATTATGAGATGACATGCTGACGGAAATTATGCCATGATTGGAAAACATAGTCATGGCAGTCAGATGAAGGGCTGAAAATACAAGAGAGTAAATATGTGAAACATAGGATTTGTGTCGGCGCGTTGCCTTGGTATGGATTCGATGTGGCATGTAATGCGGAACGGATAATATCAAATGAAGGCAACGCAGAAATGAGGGCAATAATGCGGAAGGAAAATGAGGAGAGTACAGACAGAAAGAAAGGTGAGGGTCAGTTTATCAGTATTGAGAAGAAAATTTCAAGCCGGTTTGGCATGGTAGTCAGTTTATGCTGTATCATACTGGGAGTTATTACATCAGTTCTAAGCTATATATCTTCAATCAGTGCAGTTTCGGAAACCATTGACAATACTTCTGATGTGGCTGCAGATTATGTGTCTGCATCACTTGGGCAATATATTGCAATTGCATATGAAACGGGGAGCATTGCACGGCTTGCAGACCCGGAGAGAACGGCGGAAGAGAAAAATACGATCCTGCAGCAGAGAATTAAAGACCATGATTTCAGCGGAGGGTTTCTTCTTGACAGCAGCGGTGTGGATGTGATTTCAGGAAGGGATTTGTCCGGCAGTGTTTGTTTTAAGGAAGCCATGAAGGGAAATACATACGTATCCACGCCGGCATACAGCGATGTCACAGATACGGTATCGTTTGCGGTATCCGCTCCGCTGTGGGAGGACGGTATTCCGGGTACGACGCCGGTTGGCGCTGTTGTGTACATTCCGGACGGAGAGTGTCTGAATGATATCATGCGTTCGATAAAGATAGGGGATGGCGGAACCGCTTTTATGGTGGATTCGAACGGGATTACGATAGCAGATATCAATTCAGAGATTGTCGGTGTGGAAGAGACGACAAAGCTCGGAGACACAGATCCGAAATTAAAGAAATTCAGCGCCATCTGTAAAAGAATGGTGGCAGGAGAAGACGGTACCGGCACTTATTCATACGGAGGCGTGACAAAGGTAGTTGCCTATTCGCCTGTTCCGGATACGGATGGATGGAGCATCGGTATTGCAGCCGTCAGAAATGAATTTATGGGGAAATTTTATTTGGCGCTGGCTCTTACGGTGGTTTTTGTAATCGTATTCACGGTATTGGGGGTTCAGAACGGAATCCGGCTGGGCAAGGCGGTAGTGAAACCGATTACGGCATCGGTAGAGCGTCTGAAACTTTTGGCGGCGGGAGATTTTCATTCTGATGTGCCGGTGCCGGAAACAAATGATGAGACGGCAATCCTGATGAACTGTCTTTCCGAGACGATTCAGGATTTGAAAACGGTAGTTTCTGATATCAGCAGCCATCTGGCAGAACTGGCGGACGGGAATTTTGAGATTGCCATAGAGGAAAATTATAAAGGGGATTTCTCTTTAATCAGTGATTCATTCCGTGATATCGTTGCTTCCTTAAGCGGGGCAATGAAAGAGATTGACAGCAACGCGGAAAGTGTACAGAAAGGTGCGCAGGATTTGGCGGGCGCTGCACAGCTGCTTGCAGAAGGCGCGACAGACCAGGCAAGCGCCATTGAGGAGCTGACGGCCACCATTACGGATATTTCGGAGAAAATACATATAAATGCGGAAAATGCAGAAAAGGCTAAGACGGTTGTCGGGAGTATGAACCAGCGGGTGGTTGAGAGCAACCGGCAGATGCAGCAGAATACGGAGGCAATGGCCAAAATCAGGGAAGCTTCCGATAAGATTGCGGAAATTATCAGCAGCATCGAAGAAATTGCAGACCAGACGAATCTGCTTGCGCTGAATGCATCAATTGAGGCGGCGAGGGCAGGAGAAGCGGGCAAAGGCTTTGCAGTGGTTGCTACCCAGGTAGGGATACTTGCAGAACAGAGTTCGGAAGCGGCAAGGAATACCAATGACCTGATAAAGAATGCGATTATGGCTGTGGAAGACGGGACAAGGCTTGCGAAGTCAGCGGCGGAATCCCTGTTTGCCGTAGTAGAGAATGCAAGAGAGGTAGATAAATCCATTTCTGAAATTTCAGAGGCATCTGAGAACCAGGCGGAGGCTGCAGCTCAGGTTACATTGGGCATTACCCAGATTGCGGAAGTGGTGGAATCAAATTCAGCGACTTCGGAGGAATGTGCGGCTGCATCGGAAGAATTGTCAGGACAAGCGGATCTTCTGAAAGAACTGGTTGGAAGGTTCCGGTATTTTGCATGATTTAGCCGTTTCATTGTATCAGTCCCTGAGATGCCGTAACATGGCATCTCAGGGACTGATGAAAGAATAGAGTTTTGAGAGAGACATTGGAATATTCAGAATTTTGAAAAATTTTGAAAAATTTAAAAAATTTCCTTGCAAAAAATCCAATTACCATATATAATAACTTTTGGTATCAGGCATATGCGATATCCAAGCGCTTCCATGGCTCAGTTGGTAGAGCAACGCATTCGTAATGCGTAGGTCAAGGGTTCGAGTCCCTTTGGGAGCTTATTAAAAATTACATTTCTAAAAATATATTTTTAAAGCATATTTTTCACATCTGTGAGAGATATGTTTTTTTATGCACAGAGGCATCCAAAGGAAGTGTGTCAGCAGAGCTGACGGATGCTCCGCGCGGCGAGTAGGGAGAGAAATCTCCCCTGTCTGATTAAGACTTTTTATATGAACTTTACGGCTGTTCCATAAGCCATGACTTCTGCGGCTCCCTGCATGACTGCGGCGGAAGCATAGCGGATATTGACGACGGCATCTGCACCGAGGGATTCTGCTTCCGCAACCATTCTTTTAGTAGCCAGAGACCTTGCCTCGTTCATCATTTCCGTATAGGCGCCCAGTTCCCCTCCTACGATGGTTTTGAAGCCCTGTGTGATATCCCTGCCGATATTTTTTGATTGTATCGTACTTCCTTTCACAAGTCCCAGCATTTCAAAATTTTTTCCAGTAATGTAATCAGTGTTTACTAAGAGCATTTTTCGTTATCCTTTCTTTGATTAGTTATATTGTCTTTAATAGTTATATTGTATTACTTTATTAATACAATATAACTATAAATCATCCCGGTTTAATTGTCAATAAAAAACTAAAAAGGATTACAATGCGTTGGAAGTGTAAGCCCGGTCTACCTGTATGACCGCAAAGTAGGAATCATCCATTCCGCGGATTTCATTTTCCAGATAAGCGGTAATTTCTTCATCCGTATGCTGGTAGTGGAAAGGAACCACGATATCAAAAATGATATTGGTATGGGTTGGGCCTTCCACGACACGGAAATCGTGGAAGCAGATTTCCGGATAGGAGCTTTTTAATAAATCGGTTACTTTCTGCCTGATGTGATTGGTCCGGACGTCGTCCATAACGACAGGGTCCATATGTATCACGGCTTCGCAGTGCAGTTCGTCGTGCAGGCGGTGCTCGATATTGTCAATCATATCATGCAGCACGATAAGGCTGCCGTCTGCCGGTACTTCCGCATGGAGGGAGAGCATAACGCGTCCCGGTCCGTAATCATGAACCACCATATCGTGGATTCCTAAGACGGGGTCATAGCTCATGACAATCTGCTCCACGTTCCGGACGAAGTCGGGATGGGGCGGCTGACCGAGCAGCGGACTGATAGTATCCCTGGCGGCATCATATCCGGCATAAAAAATGAAGAGCCCCACTAAAACGCCGCAGTATCCGTCAATCTTCAGGCCGGTAAAATGGCCGATGAGCATGGAGATAAGGACTGTGGCAGTGGAAAGGGTGTCGCTCAGGCTGTCCGTTGCCGTTGCTTTCATGGCAGAACTGTCAATTTTACGGGCGATGTTTCCGTTGTAGTATGCCATGTAAATCTTGACTGCGATGGAAGCCAGCAGAATGCCCATGGTAAGGATACTGAATTCCACCGGCTGCGGGTGAAGGATTTTTCCGAAAGAGGAGCGCACCAGTTCGAAAGCCATAATCAGGATGGCTACAGATACCAGAAGGCCGGACAGGTATTCAATCCTCCCGTGTCCGAAGGGATGATGCGGGTCCGGCTTCTGGCCGGCCATTTTAAAACCTACCAGGGTAATCAGGGAAGAACCGGCATCGGACAGATTGTTGAAAGCATCGGCAGTTACCGCGATGGAATGGCTGAGCAGACCGGCAAGAAATTTGCCCGCAAAGAGCAGGATATTAAGCGCAATCCCCACACCGCCGCACAGAATGCCGTATGCCTGCCGCACGGCAGGGGAAGAGGTGTTTTCCCTGTCTTTTATAAATATTCCGGCCAGTAATGATATCATAGTCCTGCCTCCTTAAAATACAATGATTTTTATATGATGCCGTCCGGGTAAGCCGTACGGTATCGTTATTTTATCTCTTTTTATCCCGGCTGGCAAATCCTTTTTTATATATTTACATTTATGGGAAAAACATGTATAATTGCAGTCGGGAAAGAATGTATGAAAGCAGAGTAACAGACCCTTGCGGGAATAAAAAATAAAGGAGAGAGCAAAATGAGCAGGAAACCGACAGTGTTGATGATTTTGGACGGCTACGGACTGAATGAGAGAAAGGACGGCAATGCCGTAGCGGAGGCGGATACTCCCGTTATGGATAAGCTGATGCAGGAATGTCCCTTTGTAAAGGGGAATGCAAGCGGAATGGCAGTCGGCCTTCCGGACGGCCAGATGGGGAACTCCGAGGTAGGACACCTGAATATGGGAGCAGGACGCATCGTATATCAGGAGCTGACGAGAATCACCAAGGAAATTCAGGACGGGACATTTTTTGAAAATCCGGCGCTTATGGATGCAGTAAACAATTGCAAAGCGAACGATTCCGCGCTGCATATGTTCGGTCTGGTATCCGACGGCGGTGTACACAGTCATAACACCCACATTTACGGCCTTTTGGAACTGGCGAAGAGAAACGGGCTGTCAAAAGTATATGTGCATTGTTTCTTAGACGGCAGGGATACGCCGCCGGAAAGCGGAAAGGAATTTGTAGAAGAGCTGGAAGCAAAGATGAAAGAAATCGGCGTCGGTGAAGTGGCGTCAGTGATGGGCCGTTATTATGCCATGGACAGGGATAATAACTATGACAGAGTCAAACTTGCATATGATGCACTGACAAAGGGCGAAGGACTGACGGCAGCGGGCGGACCGGCAGGTATTGCAGAGTCTTATGAAAGAGGAGAAAGCGATGAATTCGTGAAACCTACCGTGGTAGTGAAGGACGGCGCACCGGTGGCGGTGATTAAGGACAAGGATTCCGTAGTGTTCTTCAATTTCCGTCCCGACCGGGCGAGGGAGATTACGAGGTGTTTCTGCGATGATGAATTTACGGCATTTGACAGGGGAAACAGACTGAATCTTACTTATGTATGTTTTTCAGACTATGACCCGACGATTCCGAATAAGGAAGTAGCGTTCCACAAGATTGCGGTAACGAACACGTTCGGCGAGTGGCTGGCAGCAAACCATATGACACAGGCGCGGATTGCGGAGACGGAAAAATATGCCCATGTAACCTTCTTCTTTAACGGCGGTGTGGAAGAACCCAATGAGGGTGAGGACAGAATCCTCGTGAATTCCCCGAAGGATGTGGCAACTTATGATTTGAAGCCGCAGATGAGCGCTTATGAGGTATGCGATAAACTGGTAGAAGCAATCAAATCCGATAAATATGACGTTATTATCATTAACTTTGCAAATCCCGATATGGTCGGACATACCGGAGTGGAAGCGGCAGCCATCAAGGCGGTGGAAGCAGTGGATGAGTGTGTCGGCAAAGCGGTGGATGCCATCAGGGAAGCAGGCGGCGTAATGTTTATCTGCGCAGACCACGGCAATGCGGAACAGCTGGTGGATTATGAGACAGGCAATCCGTTTACGGCTCATACGACGAATCCGGTTCCGTTCATCCTTGTGAATTATGATTCGGCTTATACGCTTCGCGAGGGAGGTTGCCTGGCAGATATCATCCCGACCATGATAGAGATTATGGGAATGGAACAGCCGGAAGAAATGACAGGAAAATCGCTGTTAATGAAGAAATAAATACGGGCTGTATGAAAGGGTAACAGTGCGGCCGGAGGCTGAACTGTTATATGAAAGGCGCGGGAAAATTCTCCTGCGTCTTTTTTTCCGCATTTTCCTGTGTTATAATATTGTGCATATGACAGGTCCCGAAAAGACGGAAGAATGAGGACACAGATTCGTTTGTGTGGGGACGGAATAAGGAATACAAGGGATAGGAGAAGAAATAAGATGAATAGTATGGAGAGCCGGAGAATTTTTGAAATACTGGGAATCGATGAAACGAAGGATGAGGAGCAGATTAAGGCAGCTTACAGGGGGAAGCTGGTATCGGTGAATCCGGAGGATAATCCGGAGGGATTCAAGAGACTGAGAGAGGCTTATGAAAATGCGCTGGCCATGGCGGGACAGCAGGAAGAAGAGGAAGAGGATTCGAATCAGCCGGCAGATTTGTTTTTAAAGGATGTGGAGAATGTATACCGTTTCCTGTCGAAACGCCTGAACGTGGAGGAGTGGGAGCGGTTATTAAAGAATGAGTGGCTGGACGATTTGGAGCTTGGGGAAGAAATCAAATGGAAACTGTTCCGTTACCTGTCGGAATATTTCCGGATACCTGCCTCTGTCTGGCGTCTGCTGGACAGCGTTTTCGGGATTGTGGAACATGCAGAGGAATTTAAGGAGCATCTGCCGGAGAATTTTGTGGATTTTATGGTGTGGAAAAGTTCCGAAGGAGCGGAAGGGTCAGACTTCCTTTTTGAAAAACTTCGGGGGGAAGATACGGCGGATTATGATGCTTTCATACAGAACTACAATGAGCTGGGCAGTCTGTTCGCGGAAGAGTATGAGGACAGGGAAGAATGGCTGAAAAAAATAGGGCAGAAGATTGTTTTTATGGATGGGTTCGGCATTACACATCCCTGGTATGAGATAGAGAAAGCCAGATACGAACTGGTCTGCGGACGGAAAAAAGAGGCGGAACAGATGGTCAGGAGTTTATGGGAGACCGGGGAAAAAGACAACCAAATGCTTCTGGTCGGGGCCAATATTCTGAGGGAGTGCGGACAGGAAGAAGAGGCGGCGGAAATTTACAGGGGCTTTCTGGAACAGGAGGATTTGGTCGATGAGGATGTTTACAAAGTATCCGTAGCTTTGGCTGAAATTGGTATGGATAAACAGGAATGGATGGAGGCCAGGGAACATGCGCAGCGCGCCAGAAAATATTATAATACGAAGAAAGCGGCGGAACTGTTAGGGAAATGCAACCGGGAAGTGATTGCGCTTTGGGCAGGGGATAAGGCGGCGGAACTGACGAATGAGGAAGCTGTCCAGCTGGCATGGGCCTATATTCAGGAACAGCAGGCAAAGGAGGGTTTGGAATTTTTTAAAGAGCATCCGCTGCTGACGGAGGACACGGTGAAATGCCATCAGGTCAGGACGGTGCTTTTCATGTCCTGCGGGCTGGGTGAGGAAACCAGGGCGGAGGCGGAACTTTGGCGCAGATGTCTGGCGGAAGAAGAGGAGGACAATACATACTGGACAGCGCAAAGCTATGAGATGGAGGGGAAAGCTTTCCAGATATGTTATGCACAGGCGGAAGGGGAGGAAGCCGAAAGGCTGAAAGGGGAAGCGATGAATGCTTTTGATAAAGCATTGGCTCTTCAGCCTGAGGAAATCGATTTCCTGATGGCAAAACTGGTATTCTTAAGGGAACTGAAAGAATATGAACAGATGCTGGAAATCTGCGAAAAGATGAAAGCTTTGGACAAATGGTATTACTGGGCCTATTATTATGCGCAGGAGGCATATGAGGAATTGGGAAAACCGCAGGAGGTAGTGGACAGCTTTTATGAAGCGAAGGAAATCTATGCGGGGATGCCGGAAATCTATGAGCGGGCCGTGCGGGTTTTTCATGCATACAGGCAGTACAGTGAGGTGGAAAGTATCTTAAGACAGGCGGAGGAAGCCGGTGTGAGCAGTTTTTACCTGCGGGTGAGACGGCTGGAACTGATGGAGCGGGCGGCGAAGAGCGAGGAGGAACTGAAGGAAGCGGATGCATATGCCGGACAGCTGATTAACGAAATGGAAGCAGCGGAGAATGTTGATGCAGAGACGCTTTCGGAAGCTTATCTCCAAAGGGCGTATCTCCATGATGAAAACGGTGCGGAGAATTTCCGGCAGGTGGATGAAATGGAGAAATGGGCGAAACGGTCGGTGGAGCTGTCGGACAATCTGCGGAACCGCTATTTCCTCGGACGTTTTTATGTAGAATACCGTGAGGATGCGAAGCCGGCATATGAGCATCTGAAAATCTGCGAAGAAAGAGGAATGGATTTTGAGTGGATGTATTACTATATTGCCCGGAGTATGGAGGATTATGAACGGTGGGAAGATGCGATTGCATATTATACCAAGGCTCATGAAAAGAATCCGGATGAATATGATTTTATGTGGCGGATTGCATGGCTTTACCGTTGGAAATATTCTTTTTGCGCCGCTCCGGAGTATTATGAGAAAGCCATGGGATACCTGAAACTCCATGTGGAGAAGTTTGGGGAAAATCCGAGGGAACTCTGGCAGCTTTCCGATTTTCATGCCAGACACAGAGAGTATGGACTGGCGCTGGAAGAAATCGAGCGGGCGCTGAAAGATTCCCCTATAAGCAGGAACTGGGGACATAAGGCGTTTTTGCTGGAGATGATGGACAGGAGAGAGGAAGCTGTCATATATTACCGGAAGGGTATTGAGGTAAGCCGTGAAAAAGGAGAGGATTATAGTTACGGTTATTCCCAAATGTACGACTTTTTCTGCGAGACCCGCCAGTATGAGCGGGGGCTGGAATGGTTCCGGGAAATGATGGGACTGGTGCAGACAAAGGACAGGCGGCAGACGAATCAGGCGTATATCAGTTATTATTATGGAGAACTGCAAAAGTGGGACAATGCGCTGGATGCATTGGAACTGGCATATGGCGGTAGCACATTCAAAGATTATGTATGTGATAACTGGGGAGAGGAAGGAGACCGCATTGATGACCTGTTAGATTTGTACCAGAAATATATGGGAAATGAAGAACTGCTGAGGAAAGCGGAAGAGGCAGCAGCCCTTATGGAAGGGGAAAAGGGCAGGCAGCTGAAGGAGAACCATGAAGGAAAGAAAGATGCATATACCCAGATTGCATACTGCTATTTTAATTACCTGATGGATAATGGGAAGGCCCTGTACTTTTTCAAAAAAGCGCTGGAAGAAGCGGGAAAGATGAAAGGGGGAACGAATTCCGGCGCCTACAGACGGCTGCTGCAGGAGCTGATGCGGTGCTATTGGAAACTGGGGGATTTAGGGCAGGCGAAGGAATATCAGGTGCAGTACCGCCAGAGTTTGGAACAGCTTTACAAAAGGTGTGAGGATTTGGGGCGGGATGCCGGGGAACTTCATGCGGAAGACTGTTCCCGCGGGCGTGCCAATATGTATGACCTGTTCGTGATGCATTATTTCTGCGGGGAATACGAAGAGGCAGGCAAATGGCTGGAACGGATGGAAGGCAGCGAGTGGTGCTGGAACTGTACGAGGAAAGACTGTATGGAAGTATGGGAATGCAGGGGCTACATGGCACTTTACAAAGGAGAGGTAGAAGAGGCCGTCCGGTGCTTTGAACGGGCTGTGGAATGCAGCATAAGGGGGAATGGAGACGCTTCGCGCGAGTTGAGGGTATTATGCCGTTCGTAACAGAACGGCATTTTTTATTGACTTTTCCGGCAGGATGCTGTATATTAAGCGTATTAGTTGTGATAATACACTTAATGCGCGAGAACTGATGAAATGACTGGGAAAGGAGTGCGTATGATAATTTTAGACTACAAAGATGCCCGTCCCATCTATGAACAGGTAGTTGAGAAATTCAAGGTTCTCATACTAAAAGGCGTGTTGGAAAAGGATGGGCAGATGCCGTCTGTAAGGAATCTTGCGATGGAGCTTTCCATCAATCCGAATACGATTCAGAAAGCTTATGCGGAGCTGGAACGGCAGGGGTATATTTATGCAGTAAAAGGCAGAGGAAATTTCATATCCGACCGTGCCGGTCTTTTGGATGAAAAGAAGGAAGAACTGAAAGGACGCCTGAGGGAACTTTACAGAGAAGGAAAAGAACTGGGAATGACCAAAGCCGATTTTTCGGAATGTTTGGACCGGCTGGAAGAGTAAGACGGGAGGAGGATATGGATGATTGAGATAAAAAATATCAGTAAAGCCTTTGAGAATATACTGGCTGTAGACAGGGTCAATGTCACGATGAAAGAGAATACCCTGTTTGGGTTAATCGGTACGAACGGCGCAGGCAAAAGCACGGTGCTCCGTATGGTGGCAGGGGTCTTAAAAGCGGATGAGGGGACGATTACCGTAGATGATATGCCGGTGTATGATAATGTAGAGGCAAAGAAGAAAATTTTCTTTATAGCGGATGAGCCGTACTTTTTTGCAAATTCCAATGCAGTAGAAATGGAACGGTACTTTTCCACCATTTACGAAGGGTTCCTCAGGGATGATTTTTATGATTATCTGGAGAATTTCGGACTGGATAAAAGACGGAAAATCAATACTTTTTCCAAAGGAATGAAAAAACAGCTTGCACTGCTCTGCGGTATCTGTTCGGGAACAAAGTATCTTTTATGCGATGAGACCTTTGACGGATTGGACCCGGTGATGCGGCAGGGAATAAAAAGTATTTTTGCAAAAGAAATGGAAAGCCGCGGGCTGACACCGATTATTGCATCCCATAACTTAAGGGAGCTGGAGGATATCTGCGACCATGTGGGACTGCTGCACAAAGGCGGCGTACTGCTGTCCAGGGATTTGGAAGATATGAAGTGCAATATTCAGAAGATACAGTGTGTGTTCCGTGCGCGGGAGGATGCGGTAAAGGTGATGGCAGGACTGGATATCATTAAGCAGGAAGAGAGAGGCTCCCTGCATACGCTGACGGTACGCGGAGGGCGGGAAGAAGTCATTGCGCATTTTGCCGCCGTGGATACGGTATTTTTTGAAGCGCTTCCTCTTTCTTTGGAGGAAATATTCATCAGTGAAACGGAGGTGGCCGGTTATGATGTCAAAAAACTCATTTTGGGCTAGTTTGAGGGAGAATAACAGAAGAAGGGTATGGTTGTGGCTGGTATCCTGGCTGTTCTGGTTTCTTTATTATCCGGTGGGCATGATGATGATAATGGGCAGGAAGCAGAATCATAATCTGATTGATAACCTGACGCCGGATAAAGCAAAAGAACGGCTTTTGGAGGCAGCGAATGAGTGGCTTTCTTTCCAGGGTATGTTCTATTTTATAATTATAGCGATGGCAGTCATCATTGCAATACAGGGATTTTCTTATCTGTATAAAAGGCAGAAGGTGGATTTTTATCATAGCGTTCCGGTAAAGAAGTCCAGAAGGTTTGCAGTGATTTACTTAAACGGGGTACTGATATTTTTCGTACCTTATCTGTTCAATCTGCTGCTTGCTATGGCGGTGGCAGGGATGAACGGCGCCATGGACGGAAACAACGCGGCAGCAGCGATGCTTTCCCTGGCGGTGTCCTTAACGTTGTTTTTGGGAACTTACGGACTGACGCTGGTAGCGGTGATGATGACCGGAAACCTCATTATCACTCTTTTGGCTACCGGTATTTTCCTTGTGTATGAGGAAGCCGTGCGGATACTGGTGATAGCTTACCGTTCGGCATTTTACCGGTATAATTTAAATATATCCATGGAAGAGACGCATTTTTGTACATCCCCTGCATTTCAAATGTTTCTTTATGAAAATCAGGAACAGGGTAACATGGGAGCCTTGTTCATGGTAATCATTCTGGCAGCCGTTTATACGGGAATCGCATGGTTCTGTTATAAGAAGCGCCCGGCGGAGGCTGCTGGCAGGGCAATGGCGTTTTCCCAGACAAAAGCGCCGGTAAAAATATTGCTGGTCATTCCGTTTGCGCTGGCGGCGGCGCTTCTGATTATGGATGTGGTGGGAGATATGCCTTATGGGATGATGGTATTCGGAATGGTTTTGGCAGTCGTACTTGGAAGCTGTGTCATAGAGGTTATTTATGAAATGGACATACGGGCGGCATTCCGGAAGAAATACCAGATGCTGGTTTCAGGCGCCGGTGTGGCTGTGATATTCTTAATTTACTGCTTTGATTTGACCGGATTTGATGCATGGACGCCGAATCCGGAAAAACTGGAAGATGCAGTGGTTCTGTTCGAAAGCGACCAGTACAGGAGCAGTTATATGGATGATAATCTGGAATCAGTCAGGATGGCGGATTATTTTCTGGGCCGGAAGGGGATTGCGGATATCGAAACGGTCTGCGAGCTTTCCGAAAAGAAGCAGGCGGAAGGGAATGTCTGGTGTACCGTGGCGTACCGGATGAAAAACGGGAAGGTGGTGTGGCGTAAATTTGCTGTGGACAGCGGGGAAGAAGAACTACTGAACCGCATCATTGGAAGCCGGGAGCACAGGGAAGCTGTATGCCAGCTGTACGATGATGCCATATACGCTAAAATAAAAGGAGAGAAAATCGTTGATTTTACGTTTGATACAGGATTTAAAGAGATAAACCTTTCTTTGGGCGATATGGACGGATTCCGGGAGGCGTATTTAAAAGACCGGGAAAAACTGGATTATTCTACTTTGAAAAACGAATTTATATGCGGACAAATCAGCTTCCGGGTTGATATGGGAATGTCGGAGGACGGCAGGGAGATTTTCAGCAGGAATTTCTGCTATGACATTTATCCTTCTTACAGCAACACACTTGCTTTCTTAAAGGAAAAAGGGGGCTATGACGGCACATACTTCAATATGGATGAAGTGGAATATGTCGAAGTGACCAACTATAATTCGGAAATGTATTATAAAGGGACGGATGCGGAAGTGAACCTGCAGCGCGGTTCGGGTTCCTATTCCGTAACGAAACAGTTTGCGGAGAAGGGGCAGATAGAGGAACTGCTTCAGGCCGTGTATCCGGAGGAGTTTGAATCCTTGTGGAAAGAGCCGGGCACGATTAATTATGATTACCGTGTGACGGTGCGTTATAAAAGCGGTGAGTCGGGTACTATCTTTTACCGTGGAGGGCATTTCATCAGGGACAGAATACCGGAATGGGTGAAGAGGGAAACGGCTTATCAGTGAACGGAAGACGGAGTTTTCATGTATTTTAGCGGATGCAGCGTTATCAGACACAGAGTCTGGTAGCGCTGTTGCTGCTTTCCGGTCCATACCATAAAGAAAATATGAATTTTTTCCGTATTTTGGGGAATAAATATGGAGAAAAAGACAGGTAAAGTCACGGTATGGAATGGAAAGGAGCAGGTGATTCATGAATCTATGTTTAAAGATTACAGATGTACGCGGAAGGGAGATTCTGGATTCCAGAGGGAATCCGACAGTGGAAGCGGAGGTAATTGTAGAAGGAAGTATCACGGGGCGCGCAGCGGTGCCGTCGGGAGCCAGTACGGGGCGTTTTGAAGCAGTGGAACTGAGGGACGGTGAGACAAGGTACTTCGGGCTGGGCGTCCGCAATGCGGTAAAAAATATCAACACCAAATTAAAGGATGCCCTGGTTGGAAAAAATGTTTTGGACCAGAGTCAGATTGACCGGATTCTTGTGGAGACGGACGGAACCGATAACAAGGGAAACCTTGGGGCGAATGCCACGCTGGGCGTTTCCATGGCATGTGCAAGGGCAGCGGCAGAAGCATTGGAAATACCCCTGTACCGCTATCTGGGCGGTGTGCATCCAAGGCTGCTTCCCGTACCGATGATGAATATTTTAAACGGCGGAAAACATGCGGCCAATACGGTGGATTTTCAGGAGTTCATGATTATGCCGGTACAGGCGGAGAGTTTTGCGGACGGGCTCAGAATCTGTGCGGAAATCTATCATAATTTAAAGAAAATACTCAATGACAGAGGATTGTCCACGGGAGTGGGGGATGAGGGCGGTTTTGCGCCGGATCTGCCGGATGCGGGAGCGGTGCTTTCCCTTATTGTGGAAGCTATCGAAACAAGCAAGTATATTCCAGGACAGGACATTAAAATTGCACTCGATGTGGCGAGCAGCGAATTGTACAACGAAAAGACAGGTATGTACCATTTTCCCGGAGAAAGCAGGCTGAGCGGAAGCGAGGTCGTGAGGGATACGGCGGAAATGATTGCCTATTATGAAGACTTAATCCAGAAATTCCCCATTGTTTCCATAGAGGACGGTCTGGCGGAGGACGACTGGGACGGCTGGAAGGAAATGACGAAACGTCTGGGCGGCCAGATTCAGTTAGTGGGAGATGATTTATTCGTAACCAATACCAAACGGCTGGATGCGGGGATTAAGCTGGGAGTTGCCAATGCTATCCTCGTGAAAGTAAATCAGATAGGGACGGTGTCCGAAGCGATGGAGGCTATAGAAATGGCGCATAAGAATGCCTACCGCGCCGTAATTTCCCATCGTTCCGGTGAAACGGAGGATACTTTTATCGCGGATTTGGCGGTTGCGGTGAACGCAGGACAGATTAAGACGGGCGCACCCTGCCGTTCCGACCGTGTGGCGAAATATAACCAGCTGCTCAGGATAGAGGATGAGCTGGGAGAGGTGGCGGCTTATATGGAGCCGTTCCGTAAAATATAGGAAATGGGATAGCAGAGTCCGGTTCGCCGGACTCTTTTTTCTCATATCAGGAAGCGTATATGACGGGAGCGGGATTTTGTTCTTTTAGTCTGAAGAAATCCATGGTATACTGTAGCAAAGACTGGACGGGGTACAGTATTCATGTGACAGTCAGGGAACGGGAGAAGGAGGACTGAAAGATGTGGATATGTCCGAAATGCGGGCGGACCTTTAAGAAACAGAACCAGGGCCACTACTGCGGGGAGGCACCGGAGACAGTGGATGGATATATTACTGCGCAGCCGGAAGAAGTGCGGCCATATTTGAAAGCAGTAAGGGAGGCAATCCGTGCGGCGCTGCCGGAGGCAGAGGAACGGATTTCATGGAGTATGCCGACTTTTTGGAAGCAACATAATATCATTCAGTTTGCCGGATTCAAAAACCATATCGGGCTGTATCCCGGACCAGAGGCAGTCCGGGAGTTTTCGGAACGTCTGGAAGAATATAAGACCAGTAAGGGGACGATACAGCTTCCGTATGATAAGCCGATTCCGGTGGAATTGATTTCTGCTATTGCCAAATGGTGTTATGAGACGGGGAACCATCCATAACGGTAAAATCAAGGCCGCGGGCAGGTGCTGTCTGTGGTTCATCCATGGAAAGCGGGCGTCGTGCAGGAGAATCAAAAAATGATTTTAGGATTGCAGCGGAGGGAAAAGGAGGAGAAAACACATGAAAAAAATACTGGTAGTGATTGATATGCAGAATGATTTTATAGACGGAGCGTTAGGGACGAAAGAGGCGGAAAGCATTGTAAAAAGGGTAGTGGAGAAAATCCACTCTTATCCGCCGGAAAACATTTATGCGACAAGGGATACCCACGGCGAAGATTATATGGAAACCAGCGAGGGAAAATACCTTCCGGTAAAACATTGCCTGGAGGGGACGGAGGGCTGGCAGATACATAAAGAAGTGATGGCAGCCATGCCGCAGGCAGTTCTTGTGAATAAACCAACCTTTGGTTCAACAAGGCTGGCAGAACTTTTGTGGGAGGAAGCGCAGAAGGAAGAGGTGGAAATCGAATTGGTCGGGCTGTGTACCGATATTTGCGTGGTAACTAATGCCCTGCTTTTAAAAACGAAACTGCCGGAAACCAAAATCAGCGTGGATGCTTCCTGCTGTGCCGGAGTAACACCGGAAAGCCATGAGGCGGCGCTTACCACGATGAAAATGTGCCAGGTGGAGTTCGTGTGACATTCAGCCACACCGTCAGCCAATACGGCTGAACGGTTACGGCTAATGCAAAAATCTGATAATGTAAAAATTTTCATAAAATGCTTGAAAATCTTACAGCTATATGCTAAACTGAAACCTGCATGTACCATATGCAGGACGGGAAAGGAGCAGGGTAATTGAAATGCAGGCATTAAGGACAGTTTTATTAATCGTTTTTATTATAATTTGCATAGCGTTGGTTATATTAGTATTGATGCAGGAAGGCAAATCGGCAGGATTGGGAGCAATCAGCGGTGCGGCTGAAACATATTGGGGTAAGAACAAAGGGCGTTCCATGGAAGGAACCCTTGTGAAAGCAACCAAGTTTTTAGCAGTTGGCTTTATTGTTTTGGCGGCTATCCTGAATCTGAATGTATTTTAAGATGATTACAAAAGCGCTCTTGCAAAGGTAAGGGCGTTTTTTTATGCACAGGGGTGCGCAAGGAAATTAGCTGCTGCGCAGCACGCACCCCGCGCGGCGAGTAGGGAGAGAAACCTTCCCTACTCGATTGCACACGGGCACCCATGGGAAATTTGTCAGCAAGGCTGACGGGTGCCCGGCGCAGGAGTGGGAGAAAAGCTTCCCTGCTCGATTGCACAGGGAGCATCGATAGCGGTGGAGAGTGTAACGGAAAGAATGGCGGAAACAAAATGGAAAATGTAGAAAGAGAATTATTTGAAAAACGCAAGAATCTGATATGCGAACTCATACAGGATGAGTTATACGTTCCGATGAAGGAAAAGGAAATGGCAGCATTCATGCAGGTGCCGAAGGAAGAACGCAGGGAATTGCGCAGGGTGTTGGAGGAGTTGCAAAGAGAGGGGAAAATCAGTGTAACCGCTAAAGGAAAGTATGTGAAGCCTGATGCGGATTTGCTGACAGGAACCTTTATCAGCAATGTGCGCGGGTTCGGCTTTGTGGAAGTGCAGGGAAGGGATTCGGATTTATTTATTCCGGAAACAGCAGTAAACGGAGCGTTTCATCAGGATACCGTACAGGCAAGACTGTTTCCGGGCCAAACGGGAAAGCGGCAGGAAGCGGAAATTGTCCGCATTATCAGCAGGGGGATGACACAGGTAGTAGGAACTTTCCAAAAGTCTAAGAATTATGGTTTTGTCATTCCTGATAACATGAAGGTAGCTTCGGATATTTTTGTACCGGCGGAACGTTCCAAAGGAGCCGTGGACGGGCATAAAGTAGTGGTGGAACTGACGGATTACGGTAACGGCAGGAAGAAACCGGAGGGAAAGGTCGTGGAAATCCTCGGACATATCAATGATCCCGGCGTGGATATTTTATCTATCGTCAGAAGCTACGACCTGCCTATGGAATTTGAGGAAAAAGTGCTGCGCCAGGCGGAGCGGACAGCGTCAGAAGTTTCGGAAGCGGACATGCAGGGGCGGGAAGATTTCAGGGATGTGCAGATGGTGACGATAGATGGCGAGGATGCCAAGGATTTGGATGATGCAGTCAGCGTGTCGAAAGAGGGTGACGGATATCTGCTGGGTGTCCATATTGCCGATGTGACAAACTATGTACAGGAGAACTCCGCATTAGACAGGGAAGCGTTAAAACGGGGAACCAGCGTGTATCTGACGGACCGGGTGATTCCCATGCTGCCTCATAAACTGTCCAATGGAATCTGTTCGCTGAATGAAGGTGTAGACAGGCTGGCGCTGAGCTGCGTTATGAAAATCAACCAAAAGGGTGAGGTGGCGGATTACCGCATTGTGGAATCTGTGATACGGGTGGACAGACGTATGTCCTATACCAGCGTAAAAAAGATACTGGAAGATAATGACGAAGAAGAATGCAGGAAGTATGAGAATTTGGTTCCCATGTTCCGGCTGATGGAAGAACTGGCGGGAATCCTCCGGACAAAACGGAAGAAGCGGGGCTCCATTGATTTTGATTTTCCTGAAACGAAAATTATATTAGATAGAGAAGGGCATCCGCTGGAAATTAAGCCTTATGAAAGGAATACGGCAACGAAAATCATAGAAGATTTCATGCTGCTTGCAAACGAAACGGTAGCACAGCATTTTTACTGGCTGGAGCTTCCTTTCGTATACCGGACGCACGACAATCCGGCTCCGGAGAAAATCCAGCAGCTCGGCGTATTTATCGGTAACTTTGGTTATGGAATCAAGACCACGCAGGAGGAGATACATCCCAAGGAAATCCAGAAGCTGCTGGGAAAAATCGAGGGAACGCCGGAAGAAGCCTTAATCAGCCGTCTGGCGCTGCGCAGCATGAGACAGGCAAAATATTCCGTGGACTGTACGGGACATTTCGGTCTTGCCTGCCAGTATTACTGTCATTTTACCTCGCCAATCCGGAGATATCCGGATCTTCAGATTCATAGAATTATAAAGGAGCAGTTACGGGGACGGTTAAAAGACGACCGCATCCTGCACTATGACGGCATTCTTCCGCAGGTGGCGGACCATTCTTCCAAGATGGAGCGCCGGGCGGATGAAGCAGAGAGGGAGACGGATAAGCTGAAAAAAGCGGAATATATGGAGCAGCATATCGGCGAACGGTTTGAAGGCGTGGTTTCCGGTATCATGAGCTGGGGTATTTATGTGGAGCTGCCCAATACAGTGGAGGGGCTGATTCATGTTTCCAACTTAAGCGGTGATTATTTTTATTATGATGAAGCGAATTATGAAATGGTGGGACGGGATACCGGAAAGAAATATAAGCTGGGACAGCGTCTTGCTGTTATTGTGGAAAGCACGGACCGTTTAGCGAGAACCGTGGATTTCAGAGAAGCGGAAGAAGAATAGAAGTTATCGTTCACAGAGTGAATGGCAGCAAATAGTGCGTGTCGGAGCAGGACAGGGAAGGCAGGGGATATAGCGGTATGGGTGAAACAATGAAACTGGTTGCGAACAATAAAAAGGCATATCACGATTATTTTATAGAGGATAAATACGAAGCGGGGATTGTTCTCCACGGTACGGAGGTGAAATCCATGCGCATGGGAAAATGCAGCATTAAGGAAGCATTTATCCGTGTGGAAAACGGGGAAGTCTTTGTTTACGGAATGCATGTCAGCCCCTATGAAAAGGGAAACATCTTCAACAAAGACCCTCTCCGGGTGAAAAAGCTGCTTCTGCACAAACAGGAGATTCTGAAGCTGACCGGAAAAATTGCAGAAAAAGGGTATACGCTGGTACCTTTGCAGGTATACTTTAAAGACGGGAAGGCAAAAGTGGAAATCGGGCTGGCAAAAGGTAAGAAGCTGTATGATAAACGGCAGGACATTGCCAGAAAAGACCAGCGCAGGGAGGCTGAAAAGGAATTAAAACTAAAATTACGCGGGTAATGGATTGAATGTCAGGAAAAAATAAGGTATAATAAATAAAACTGAATAAGGGATAGTAAAGGTTTCGACAGGGGTCTTGCAGCTGGAGAAGCTATCCGCAGGCGATGCGTCAAATCGCAAACCTAAATATAAACGCTGAAGATAATTTAGCATACGCTGCCTAATGGCAGCTGTCCGACTTAGTGCACCTACACATTAAGACCCGGGCATCGACGATGTAGGAAACGACACAGGCAAAGCTTTGAGTCTGTGGGCGTATGATGAAGCTACTGAATGTACGGGGCTGTCAATTTCCCGGTACAGGAGGGAATGAAATATAATTGACTATGATAGTAGAAGGACAGGGAATGGGTCTTTGGACGCGGGTTCGACTCCCGCCTATTCCATCTTGGCGAACGCTCGCCGGGCACAGGGACGGTTCGATGGGAAAAGTGTAAGTTCCATCTTTGGGAAGTGCTGAAAATACCGTATTTACGGGGTTTTTACATTTCCTGAATTTATTAAATTTACTGTTTCAGGCCATATAAAACCATAATAAGTTTGAGGGTAACGTTTTACTGAATAAGCAAAACACCGCTGATTTTTATAGACCGCAATTAAGAAAAAGCGGGATAATAAATATATATAGAAAATATATTTTGCATGTGTTACAATAGGCATAACAGAAAAACACTTTTCTTTTAACCAGGAGGTGAATGGTATGCCAACAAATGAAAAAGAATATAACGGTTATCTGTTTGATCAGTTGTCAATTTTGGAACGGATTGAAGCCGTAACAGATGACGAGAAAGCATTAAAACAGATAGCTATTGAAAGGCGGCAAATTGAACGTAAATTATATCAGAAACCACCACTTATAAGTGAATAGGTAATAAAAACATTTAGAGAGTGTCAAGAAGCTTTGGCACTCTCTTTTATGCACAGGGGCATCCAGGGGAAGTATGTCAGCAGAGCTGACGGATGCCCCGCGCGGCGAGTAGGAAGAGAATCCTTCCCTACTCGATTATTAAAAGCGGACAATTGCTTTTCAAAAGGAATGTGATGTCCAAGTTTTGAAACATTTTAAGGATATGTAAAAAAATGTGGTCAAAAAAAATAAAGCATGATATAATACAGATAAATAAGGGGTTTGCGGAAAATGAGTAAAGGTTCGACTCCCGCCTATTCCATCTTGAGACTACGGGGTGAGCAGATGGATTCATTGAAAAAAGAAGATGTTTATACAGTAGATGATATTTATGCTTTACCGGAAGAATATTCTTTTGGTGAAAGCGTACCGGTGGGAATATATGAAGGATTTTTCATTCATGTACAATAGTATCCGAAAATAGAGCGTTTGTGACAAGGCATTTGGGGAAAGGAAATCCAAATGCCTTTTTATGCACACGGGTACCCATTGGAAATGTGTCAGCAAGGCTGACGGGTGCCCGGCGCAGGAATAGGGGGAAATTATTTCCCCTACTCAATTGCAAAGGGGCGTAAGGAAATCAGCCGCTATGCGGCAAGCGCCCCGCGCGTCGGGATGGGGAAGGAACTTCCCTGCTTGATTGATTGACAGGAAAGGGGCAGGCAGAAATGGGAGAAAATAAAAATGTGGTAAGAGGATATTGTTTCGGGACGGCAGAGGATGCGGAGATAGCCAGACAGGAAGTAAAAAAGATAGAATATCTGGAGCAGCATATGGATTACGGGAAGACGGAAAATATATTACTGGTATATCGGAAGGCAGTAGAGAGCCGTATTTTTCAGACTCCCGTGGGTTGGGAGTACCTGCGTTCCCTTCAGGAACGCTTATTGGAAGCGGAGGATTTGGAGGAGGCGATTCCGCCGGTGGCGCTTTATACGGTTTTTGCCCACCGGGTAGGTGACGATATCCGCGTTCCCGCACCGCGGCTGCCGGAGAAAAAGACGAAGAACTTTAAGGGCAGTTTTATCGTATCCCTGATAGTGAATCTGATTCTGGCGGTTGCAGTAGGTGCGATGTTTGCTATTGCGTTAACCAGTGACCAGCCGAACATTCTGAATTATGAAAGAGCGCTGGTAAATAAGTATGCAGCATGGGAGCAGGAGCTGACAGAGCGGGAAAATCAGATAAGGGAGCAGGAACGGCAGGATACAGCTGAAGAATGATGGATTTTCACAGTTTTTACATAATTTGCGGTTATACTGAAAGGAAAGCAGAAGGAATATGCTTCTGGGGGCGGAATATTTGACCGGATAGGGGAAATATAAAGAAGGAGCAGAGGATTATGGAGAGGCTGAAAATTTTAGTAGTGGATGATGAGAGCAGAATGCGGAAACTGGTCAGGGATTTCCTTGTGAAAAGTAATTATGAGGTAGTGGAAGCAGAGGATGGGAATGCTGCTTTGGATATTTTTTTTGAACAGAAAGATATCGCGCTGATTATCCTGGATGTGATGATGCCTAAGATGGACGGCTGGGAGGTGTGCAGGGAAATAAGAAGTTATTCCAAGGTGCCGATTATCATGCTGACGGCAAAGTCGGATGAGCGGGACGAACTGCAGGGATTCCAGCTGGGGGTAGATGAATATATTTCCAAACCTTTCAGTCCGAAAATCCTTGTCGCAAGAGTGGAAGCTATTTTACGCCGCACCAATCAGGTAAGCAGCGACGAAGTGTTGGAAATGGGCGGGATTCAGCTGAATAAGGCGGCGCATATGGTTATCATTGACGGCAGGCAGGTGGAGTTAAGCTATAAGGAATTTGAACTTCTGTCATATTTTATGGAAAACAGGGGCATTGCCCTATCCAGAGAGAAGATTTTGAATAATGTATGGAATTACGATTATTTTGGGGATGCGAGGACCATTGATACCCATGTAAAGAAGCTGCGCAGCAAGATGGGCGAGAAGGGGGAACTGATTAAAACGATATGGGGGATGGGCTATAAGTTTGAAGCGGAGCAGCAGTGAATCTGTACAGGCAGGAGGAAGAAGGAGAACAATTGAGAAAAAAGATTTTTTCCATAACTATTTTAGTCTTCGCAGGTATCTGTATTTTGATACCGCTTGTTTGGTTTCTGTATGATTTTTCTCATAGGGAAGAGCCTGTAAGGCAGGAAGATTACGGTTCCTTTACCACCCAGACGGTTGTGAGTTATGATGGGAAACTGTCGGCACAGTGTACACCGGAAAAATATAACGGCAGGAATAAGCTGACCAGACAGATTCGAATTGACATAAAAAACACAGAGACAAAAGAAACGGTATATAGTTTTTTCCCGGCAAGGGTATGGGATTTCTGGGGAATCTGCTGGGAGAGTGACAGTTATAATCTTTGGATACAGTCAGGTGATACAGGAGTCCACTGTTATAAGTATGAAGAAGGGGAATGGATACAGGATTATGATGCGGTAAGGCCGGCAGATATTATATCCAAGTATGATTAAGAATATAAATGGTAGGATGAACGGATGAAATATTCAATCAAAAAGCAATTTGCAATGATTTTCATAGGATTAATGTCAGCCACGATTTTGCTATGCTGGTTTATAAACAGTACTCTTTTGGGTGAATATTACATTGGAAATAAGAAAAAAGCATTAATAAATGCCTATACAACAATCAATCGGGCTTTCAGTGCCGGAAATATTATGACAGAGGAATTTGATATCCAGCTGCAGAAGATTATAGAAAAATACAATATCAGCCTCATTGTATTGGATACGGATTCCCAAATGCTCATAACATCCCGCAATGATCAGGAGACTATGAGCAAAAGATTATGGGATAATTTTTTTAATGATTTCGGCGGGGATGAGAACCAAACCATTTTGGAAAAAGAGGAAAACTACACAATTCAAAGGATTACCGATCCGAGGACTATGACAGAATACATTGAGATATGGGGTGTATTTGACAATGGGAATATTTTTCTGTTCAGGACGGCATTGGAAGGAATCAGGGACAGCGTGGCGATTGCAAACCGCTTTCTTGCTTATGTGGGAATCGCTGCAGCAATTATCAGCGGCGGCGTTATCCTTATGGTATCAAGGAAAGTAACAGAGCCGATTATGGAGCTGGCCAGGATATCCGAGCGGATGGCGGGGCTGGATTTCGATGCCAAATACTGCGGAAACAGTAAGACAGAGATTGCTTTACTGGGACATAATATCAACGAACTTTCCAATACACTGGAGGAAACGATTTCCGAACTGAAGACTGCAAATAATGAACTGCAGAAAGATATAGAGAAAAAGAATGAAATCGATGAAATGCGCAAGGAATTTTTATCCAATGTTTCTCACGAACTGAAAACTCCGATTGCGCTGATTCAGGGATATGCGGAAGGATTGAAAGAAGGAATCAATGACGATGCGGAAAGCAGGGAGTTTTACTGCGATGTTATCATTGACGAAGCGGCTAAGATGAATCATATGGTGAAAAAACTGCTGACTCTGAATCAGCTGGAATTTGGAAACGATGTGGTTGCAATGGAGCGTTTTGACATAGCGGCTTTAATACACAATTATATACAGTCAGCGGAAATATTGGCAAAGCAGCGGGAAATCAGTGTCCGTTTCGAAGAACAGGGGACGGTTTGTGTCTGGGCGGATGAATTTAAGACAGAGGAAGTATTTGCAAATTATTTCAGCAATGCCATCCATCATGCATCAGGGCAGAAAGTGATTGATGTCAGGCTGACGAAACTGGAGCATAAGGTCAGGGTTTCCGTTTTTAATACGGGAGAACCTATTCCGGAGGAAAGTTTAGCGCATATATGGGAAAAATTTTATAAAGTAGATAAGGCCAGAACGAGGGAATATGGGGGGAGCGGCGTGGGGCTGTCGATTGTGAAAGCGATTATGGAATCCATGAATCAGGATTACGGCGTGGTGAATTATGATAACGGAGTAGAATTTTGGTTTGAACTTGAGACGAATTAGTGCTATAATATAAAAGCATATGTAAGTCAGAGGATAAAAAACGTGCTTACGCCCGGATACACGGGCTGATGGCAGCATGGAGGATTAATATGAGAAAGTCAGGATTGATATTTGCAGTGGCAGCATCTTTGTGTATGACTGCCTGCGGTTCGACCATTCCGGATATGACGGAAGAGCAGGAAGCAATGATTGTGGAGTATGCGGCAGGGCTGCTGTTGAAATATGATAAGAATTATCATGGAAGACTGCTGGAGGAGGAAGAACTGGAGAAAGCGGAACAAAAGGAAGCCGAGATACTTGAGAGAAAGGCGGAAGAGGAGGCTGCAAAAGAAGCGGAGGAAGCAGAAGAAGCAACAGAAGAAACAACTCCGGTAGTAGATATCAGTGAGGAACCGGAAGCCATTACATATCGAAGCATAGAAGAATTTTATGGTATTGATGGTGTGGCAATCAATTTTATGGGATATGAATTGAAGGATATGTATCCTGACGAAGACACAGACAATATGTTTTTTGCCATGAATGCGTCCAGCGGCTGTAAATTGGTGGTGCTTCACTTTGATGTGGAGAATACGGGCGGACAGGATAAGGAATTGGATATGCTGTCTTTGGAAACAAAATTTAAGATTGCGTTTAATGGAGATTCGCCGAAATATGCGTTGACAACTATGTTGACAAACGATATGGCTTCCTACAAGGGGACGATTGCTGCCGGAGATTCTGAACAGCTTGTATTGGTTGCCGAATTGCAGGAGGATAAAGCACAGTCCATTCAAATGATTTCCCTGATTATGCGAAATGGTACAGAGGAAGCAACAATTTCATTGAATTAAAGCGTTGAAGTTAAAATAAGGGAAACAAGTAGAAATAATGAAAAAAATATTTGCCGAAAAAGCCCATAAATTGGGCTTTTTTTGATAATTTGCAAAAAAAATGAAAAAAATATCAGATTTGTTATTGACAACTCTTTCCAAGGGTGCTATACTCAATTTCGTTGCCGACGAGATG
>CAMXQE010000037.1 GCA_947246015.1 uncultured Lachnospiraceae bacterium
ATGAATTTACGGAAGCGCAGCAGCCGGAAATTTATCTGCCGAGGAGGGTGCGGGCAGTGCGGTTACGGAACTGGAATCAGGGAGGTACGAGTGGTGAGTGATTTAATGAGAGTGTCTTCCAATCCCCATGTGCGGTCTAAGGTGACGACCGGCAGCATTATGCTGGCAGTCGTGGTTGCGCTGCTTCCGGCGGCAGGCTTTGGCATATTTAATTTCGGATTGGATGCGCTGATATTGATTGTAGTGACAGTGGCAGCTACTGTTTTTACGGAGTATGCGTATGAGAAACTGATGGGTAAGAAGGTGACGATAGGGGATTATTCGGCGGTCGTTACCGGGCTTTTGCTGGCTTTGAACCTGCCTTCCAGCGCTCCCTGGTGGATTGGGGCAGTGGGCGGTGTGTTTGCCATTCTGGTAGTGAAGATGCTGTTCGGCGGACTGGGCCAGAATTTCATGAATCCGGCATTGGCGGCGCGGTGCTTCCTTTTGATTTCTTTTACGTCCATCATGACGAATTTCGATTGTGATACATATACGGGCGCAACTCCCCTGGCGGCTCTAAAGAGCGGTGAGAGCGTGAATGTTCTGGATATGGTAATCGGAAGGACAGCGGGAACCATCGGCGAGACTTCCATGATAGCGATTGTAATCGGAGCCGGTTTTTTGATTCTGCTGGGAGTCATCGACCTGCGTATTCCGGGGAGCTATATTATCAGTTTTGTGATTTTCATCTGTCTGTTCGGCGGCCATGGGGTGGATGCCGCCTATATCAGCGCCCATTTGGCGGGCGGCGGCCTGATGCTGGGAGCTTTTTTCATGGCGACGGACTATGTGACCAGACCGATTACGAAAGTGGGACAGTATGTGTTCGGTATCCTGCTGGGTATCCTGACCGGAATTTTCCGTATTTTCGGGCCTTCCGCAGAGGGTGTCTCTTATGCGATTATCATAGGCAATCTGTTGGTGCCTTTGATTGAGAAAGCGACCCTTCCGGTGGCATTCGGCACCAAAGGAGGGAAGCGCGCATGAATAACGATATAAAGAATATGATAAAGGATTCGCTGGTCTTATTTGCGATTACCCTGATAGCGGGGCTCATTCTGGGAGTGGTGTATCAGGTGACGAAGGAGCCGATTGCGGCGCAGCAGGAAAAGGCAAAGCAGGAGGCATGTAAGGAAGTGTTTGCGGATGCAGCAGGCTTCGAGGAGGCTGCAGGGCAGGCCGGGGAAGAAAATACGGCAGGTGAATACAATACTCCTTTAGATGCTTCCTGGACGGAGCAGGGTTTTTCAGGCGTGGATATAGGGGAAACACTGATTGCGAAAGATGCCGGCGGGAATACGCTGGGATATGTGATTACGGTGATTGACCATGAGGGATATGGCGGTGACATCAGCTTTATGATGGGAGTCAGGAATGACGGAACCCTGAACGGCATATCTTTGCTGTCCATATCGGAAACGGCAGGTTTGGGGATGCGTGCGGAAGAAGTATTGAAACCCCAGTTTGCACAGAAGAATGTGGAGCGTTTTGAATATGTGAAGGGGAATGCCGTGGCGGAGAATCAGATTGATGCCATCAGCGGCGCTACGATTACGACCAATGCGGTGACGAACGGCGTCAATGCAGGGCTGCATTATTTCCATACAGTGTTGGGAGGAGGGAACGGCAATGACTAATAACAGCAAAAGCGACAGCTCCATGGAACGGCTGTATAACGGGCTGGTAAAGGAAAATCCTACTTTTGTGCTGATGCTGGGCATGTGTCCTACGCTTGCGGTAACCACTTCGGCCATGAACGGGCTTGGCATGGGGCTGACAACCATGGTGGTGCTGGCGCTCAGCAATATGATTATTTCCCTGTTAAGGAATATCGTTCCGGATAAGGTGAGGATTCCGGCGTTCATCGTAGTCATAGCTTCTTTCGTGACGATGGTGGAACTTCTGCTGGAAGGGTTTATTCCGGCCCTCTATGATGCTTTGGGATTATATATTCCTTTGATTGTGGTGAATTGTATTATTTTAGGAAGGGCGGAGTCCTATGCTTCCAAAAATCCGGTGATTCCTTCTTTATTTGACGGAATCGGAATGGGGCTTGGATTTTCCTTCGCCCTGACCTGCATCGGTGCGGTGCGGGAATTAATCGGCGCAGGAGAAATCTTCGGGTTTCATATCATGCCGGATGCTTATGTGCCCTGTGCGATTTTCATCATGGCTCCCGGAGCGTTCTTCGTACTGGCGGCGCTCACGGCTATCCAGAACAAAATCCGGATGAATGGAGAGAAAAAGGGCAGGGATATGTCAAAGATACAGTCCGGATGCAATGAAGACTGTATGAACTGCGCGGATAAGGGATGCAGCCATAGATTTTACGGGGCTTCCGACGGCGCGGGAAGTAAGAACGAAACGGTAAAAGCAGGCGGAAAGGAGCGTGAGTAGGATGGTGAAGGAATTATTAATCATATTAATCAGTTCTTCGCTGGTGAATAATGTGGTGCTGAGCCAGTTTCTGGGGCTGTGTCCTTTCCTCGGAGTATCGAAAAAGACGAATACGGCGGCAGGTATGGGTGTGGCAGTTATCTTTGTCATAACGCTGGCATCTGCGGTAGCAGGGGTAATTTATAAATTCGTACTGGAGAAACTGGGCATTACCTATCTTCAGACAATTGTATTCATTTTGGTAATAGCGGCGCTGGTACAGTTTGTGGAGATGTTTTTAAAGAAATTCATGCCGTCGCTCTATCAGGCGCTTGGCGTTTACCTTCCGTTGATTACGACGAACTGTGCGGTGCTTGGAATTGCTTTGACAAATGTGCAGAAGAAGTACGGGATTCTGACAGGTATTGTCAACGGATTTGCAACGGCGGTCGGTTTTACCGTTTCCATTATTATATTGGCTGGTATCCGTGAGAAGATGGAATATAACGATATACCCGAATCCTTTAAGGGAATGCCCATCGTGCTTGTTACGGCAGGGTTGATGGCAATTGCATTCTGCGGATTTTCGGGATTGTTGTAGGAGGTGGATGGAATGAGTGTGACAGGAGTAGTGACAGCCACCGCCATCGTGGGAGGCGTGGGACTTTTTATAGGATTATTTTTAGGTCTTGCGGCCATCAAATTCAAGGTGGAAGTGGATGAAAGGGAAGAAGCGGTTTTAAATGCCCTGCCCGGCAATAATTGCGGCGGCTGCGGTTATCCGGGATGTTCCGGTCTGGCAGCGGCGATTGCGAAAGGTGAAGCGCCGGTCAATGCCTGTCCGGTAGGCGGGGAGCCGGTCGGAAAGGTGATTGCCGGTATCATGGGCGTGGAAGCCGGGGAATCGGTACGTCAGGTAGCTTTTGTAAAATGCCAGGGCGACTGCGAAAAAGCGAACGTAGATTATGAATATCATGGAATCGAAGACTGCCGTATGCTGTCCTTCGTGCCGAACGGAGGAGCGAAGTCCTGTAACTACGGCTGCCTGGGCTATGGAAGCTGTGTAAAGGCATGTCCTTTTGATGCAATCCATGTGGTGAACGGTGTTGCGGTCGTGGATAAGGAGGCATGTAAAGCCTGTGGCAAATGTGTGGAGGTATGTCCGAAACACCTGATTGAGCTGGTTCCTTATGAGGCAAAGTATGCGGTATCCTGCAGTTCTAAGGATAAGGGACCGGTGGTAATGAAAGCCTGTACAGCAGGATGCATCGGATGTCAGCTCTGTAAAAAGAACTGTCCGGAGGGAGCAGTGGAAGTGACGGAGTTTTTGGCAAAGATTGACTATGAGAAGTGCAGCGGGTGCGGAACCTGCGTGGAGAAGTGCCCGAAGAAAGCGATTGTGGGGCATTGAGTATCACAGGTATGAATATGGAATCATGTAGATAAAAACAGTATAGTGAGAGAGCAGCAGCCCAGCCCTCCATGGAAACCGGAGGATGGGCTGCTGTTTATTCCCGCGAGCAACGAGCCAAGTGTCTGCAGCATTTGGCGACTGCCGCGAGGGTCAAATACCCCGCCCCTTGGGGCGTTTCAAATTTGATGCCTCGCTGCTTGCGGCGGGGTTTTTGACTCTCACGGGCAACGGGAGTGGTATCATGGAAACTAAGATTTTAGAAGGCTGTTTGGGGGTTTCTTTCTTTTTTATGCTGCTGATGGGGGTCTACATTGTTATGGAAGCAGAGATGTATTGTAAATTCCCTCATGTTTTAAGTGATATAGACCGGACTAAGGATGTCGTTTCGGATGAAGAAGCAGCGGAAGCAGCGGCGAAAGCGTTTTTGGACGCGTTGGAGGGAAAATGGGGACTGGACCGGACGATTGAATATGAGGCAGAGATTACATTTGATGAAGAGCATTATGAATGGAGAGTCTGGTATCTGCCGAAAGGAATAGACAGGGATTCATTATCCGGTCTGCTTGCCATGCATAAGGGCAGGTATGTCGATATCAGGAGGGATTATGGAGTGGTAGTTGACTGCGGCTGGTAGAAAGAGTTTAGTCCCATGAGGAAGGAAATCCGCCGGAACGCAGGATTTCACCATCGGAAGTAATGAAAATGGCTTCCGTATCCGGCAGGGATTCGATGAGTGCCATTCCTTTTTCCGCACCGAGGATAAAGCAGGCGGTAGACAGAGCGTCGCCTTCCATGGAAGAGGCACACAGAACCGTGACTTCAGACAGGTCATTCCAAACTGGATAACCTGTTTCGGTATCAAGGATATGATGATAGATTTGGCCGTCTTTTTCAAAATATCGTTCGTAGTTGCCGGAAGAAACCACGGACTGATTCGTGACCGGAAGGGTATAGGCTGTGGTGCCGGCGGGCGCGAAGGGCTCCTGTATGCCGACTTTAAACGGGGAGCCATCCGGCTTGCTTCCGATGGCAAGGACATTGCCGCCTAAATTAATCAGTGCGCTGGTCACGCCCTGGGAAACAAGGTATTCCTTTATGCAGTCCGCAATATAGCCCTTAGCGATGAAACCAAGGTCGAGTTCTGCGTAAGGGTCGTTCAATGCCGCCAGACTGCCGTCTATGGTGACAGCGCGGTAATCTACATGGGGCAGGGCCTTTGCCAGCGCTGCATCATCGGGCAGGGCGGCGGCCTCTGGACTGGTAAAATCCCACAGCCTGTTTACACTGCCGATGGTAGGGTCCACTTTTCCTTCGGTGAGTTCGGCGTAGGAAAGGGCGGCCCGCAGGAGCGTCAGGGTATCTTCATGCAGTTCGACCATACTGCCCTCCGCATGATTCAGCTTCCATACGTCGCTGTTTTCCTTTGTTTTGCTGAGCATATTTTCATAGGTTTCAGCGAGGGCAAAGCAATGGTCCAAAAGCGCTTCATCTGCGGTATCGTACAGGGTAATGCGGATTACGGTGTCGAAATAGAATCCCTGGCGGCTGACGGGTTCCGCGCTGCGGGTGCAGGCGGACATGGAAAGGGCTGTCAGGGAGAACAAAATAATAAGGAAATGTAAGGGGTGACAGTGGCGTGTCGGTTTCATGGAAGCGGCTCCTTTTTTGCTTTTTCGGTTTATGAATATTCTCAGTATAGCAAAGATTGTGTTACGATAAAAGCCCTTTCACACATATGGCTGTAGGTGCGGGTATCTTTGAACCAAGACCGGCATCGCTGCAGTTGTAAAATTGCAGGAATTTGCTATAATAAAAATAGAAAAGATTACAGATAAGTTACAGAAAATGCAGTAAGGAAACACAAGAGAAAAGGCTGTATTGGAAATCGGATTTGGAATTGGGGAAAATGTTGCTGTTGGTATCAACAGAGTCAGACTATGAAAAGCAACCGGGAGGGCTGATATGACTAGAACTGATAATGTATTAAATATGCAAATAACGATAGCCAACTGTATGAAGCAGGAATGGAATATTGGTTTTGAAAAGGTCAGCGACCTATTGGATAAATATGATTTGCTCTCCTATATTGATACTTGTTATGAAGCATATAATTCTATGGGAATAAAAGGTATTTTACAGGATTTGAAATCATATATGGATGCGATAGAGGAGGCTGGTTGAAAGTGAAAGATTTATTTCATGGAACAGTTTATGATATTGATGAAATTGATGTGACGAGAGGTAAAGGGTATAAGGATTTTGGAAAGGGATTTTACGCTACATCGGTAAAAAGGCATGCGGAAAATATTGCCAGAAGGAACAAACACATTTTTGAGGTGAGAGAAGCAAAAATACATCAAAGAAATCCAAAGTATAAAACAAAAGAATATCGGGCATACCGGTATAATTTGGAGTTTGATGACAGTTGTATTGATAAGTCAAATGATTTGAAAGTGAAAGTATTTAAGGAGGCAAATCGTGAATGGGTAAGATTCATTTTAAAGAACAGAGGTTCTGATAGCAGCGTTCATGATTATGATATCGTGATTGGACCAACGGCAGATGAAAATACAGTTACGATTATCAATTCTTATAAGAAAGAGCTGGTTGCTGCCAATTATGCAGATGAGGTATTGGATGCTTTGGTAAAGGAACTGGAGCCGGAAAACCTGCCAAAGCAATATTTTTTTGGAACAACAGCATCAATCCAAAAACTTCGTTTCAAAAATAACAGGAGGGAGATTGTAGGGTGAAAGCAACAAGTATTAATATTAATAAATCAATACAGGCTCTTTCTGTTTATTTGGTATATCGTCTGAGCAGAGAAGAAAACTGTTCAAATGAGGATGCCCTAAAGAGACTGCTAAAAACGATGACATATGAATTACTGCAAGATGAGGAGTCTGGTTTATATGCAGAATCGCCAGAGTATGTATGGAGTATATTTCAGGATGAGCAAAACGGTGATATGGAGTCGTGGATGAAGGAATGATGGAAGACGAACACTCTTTTTATAAAGGGGTATTAAAGTGAAATTTGCATAAAACTTGACAGAAAGCCCGAAAAAGTATAGAATTACTGGTGTTTTCAGATATATAGAATACCGGTGCAAAAAACGTACCGATCATATGATAAAGGAGCAGAAAAGATGGCAGAACCGTATAATCACAGAGAGGTGGAACAGAAATGGCAGAAGGTGTGGGATGACGAACGTGCGTTTGCAACTTCCGATGACTATACCAAACCGAAATATTATGCATTAGTGGAATTCCCCTATCCTTCGGGACAGGGACTGCATGTAGGGCATCCGAGACCTTATACTGCACTGGATATTGTGGCAAGGAAGAGAAGGATGCAGGGATATAATGTGCTTTATCCGATGGGATGGGATGCGTTCGGGCTTCCTACCGAGAATTATGCGATTCAGAACCATATCCATCCGCGGATTGTAACGAAGAACAATGTGGAGCGTTTTAAGGGACAGCTGCACGCGCTCGGGTATTCCTTTGACTGGGAGCGGGAAATTAATACGACAAGTCCGGAGTATTATAAATGGACGCAGTGGATTTTCCTGAAACTGTTCAATGCGGGGCTGGCGTATAAGAGCGAGATGCCGATTAACTGGTGTACTTCCTGTAAAGTAGGACTGGCAAATGAGGAAGTAGTCAACGGCGTATGCGAACGGTGCGGTTCCGAAGTGGTGCGCAAGGTAAAGAGCCAGTGGATGTTAAAGATTACGGAATATGCGGATAAGCTCATTCAGGGACTGGATACGGTAGATTATGTGGAAAGGGTCAAAGTATCCCAGAAGAACTGGATTGGAAAATCCGAAGGGGCAGAAGTGGATTTCCGTGTAAAAGACAAAGAAGAGATTTTAAGGATTTATACCACAAGACCGGATACTTTATTCGGTGTCACCTATATGGTTTTGTCACCAGAGCATCCGATGATTGACAAGTATAAGGCGGAAATCGGTAATTGGGAAGAAGTAGCGGCATACCGGGAGATGGCGGCCAGAAAATCCGATTTTGAGCGTACTGAACTGGCAAAGGATAAGACAGGCGTGGTGATTGACGGACTGACTGCGGTGAATCCGGTAAACGGGGAAGAGATTCCTATCTGGATTTCCGATTATGTACTGATGACCTATGGTACGGGTGCGATTATGGCAGTTCCGGCCCATGATGAAAGGGACTGGGAATTTGCGAAGAAATTCGGCCTGCCTATTATTGAAGTGGTGGCCGGCAGTCCGGTCGGGGTAGAGGAAGCGGTTTATACCGATGTGGCGGAAGGGACGTTAGTGAATTCCGGATTCCTGGATGGACTGAGCGTAGCTGACGCGAAGAAAGAAATCATCCGATTTTTGGAAGAAAAGGAAATCGGAACAAAGAAAACCAACTTTAAGTTAAGGGACTGGGTATTTTCCAGACAGCGTTACTGGGGAGAGCCGATTCCGATTATAGAATGTGAGAAGTGCGGATTCGTGCCGTTAAAAGAGAGTGAACTTCCGCTGGAACTGCCGGAAGTGGAGAGTTACATGCCTACGGATAACGGGGAATCACCGTTGGCGGCCATGACAGACTGGGTAAATGTTACCTGCCCTTGCTGCGGAGGCCCCGCGAAACGGGAAACGGATACCATGCCCCAGTGGGCGGGTTCTTCCTGGTATTTCCTGCGCTATACCGATCCGAAGAACACGGAGGCTCTGGCAAGTAAGGAAGCTTTGGAGTATTGGATGCCGGTGGATTGGTATAACGGCGGCATGGAGCATACGACGCTGCATTTGCTGTATTCCAGATTCTGGCACAGGTTCCTTTATGATAAAAAAGTGGTTCCCTGTCCGGAACCTTATAAGAAGCGTACTTCCCATGGAATGATTCTCGGCTCCAACGGGGAGAAGATGAGCAAATCCCGCGGTAATGTAGTGAATCCCGATGATATCGTAAGGGATTACGGTGCCGACACACTGCGTACTTATGAAATGTTCATCGGTGCTTTTGAGCTGAGCGCGTCATGGTCAGAGGACGGAGTGAAAGGATGCCGCCGTTTCCTTGAAAGAGTATGGAAACTGCAGGATATCCTTGTGGAAGGGGATGGTTACAGTGCGGATTTGGAGACAAAGATGCACCAGACCATCAAAAAAGTAAGCAATGATTTTGAGAGCCTGAAATACAATACAGCCATTGCTGCAATGATGGCTTTGATTAATGAGTTTTATAGAAAAAATGAGGTTACGAAAGGAGAATTCCGGACGCTGCTCACCATGCTGAATCCTGTGGCTCCCCATATTACGGAGGAACTTTGGAACAGGGTAGGATTTGACGGCAGGTTATATCAGACCGGGTGGCCGGAGTTCGATGAGGCCAGAACGGTAGAAGCAACGGTGGAGATTGCCGTGCAGGTCAATGGAAAAGTGAGGGCGACTTTGCAGGTGGCAAGCGATATCGGTAAAGAAGAGGCGATAGCGGCCGGAAAAGAAGCTGTGAAGGACAGACTGCAGGGAACAATCGTGAAAGAGATTTATGTGCCGGGCAGACTGGTGAATATCGTGGTGAAACCGTAAGCCGCTTTGTTATGCGGCAGAAGAAAATGCAGTATGGTATCCTTGAAAATGCGGGATTCCATACTGCTTTCTGTTTGGTGTTTCTGTTTAGTGTTTCTTTTTCATTGCCATCAGCTTATTGATTTTATCCACTTCTTCCGGAGCGGCATATTTACGCAGGGCGGCCACAATCGTTTCAATTTCATCATCATCAAAAGAAATATTGCTGGCTTTGCCCTTCTGTGCAACAGACATCAGAAAAGGAAGCATCTGTTCTTTGGTCAGGTTTCTGCTTTCAAAGACGAGCATTTGGAGAAATTGCAGTTTAGTTATATCAATACTTGCGACCAAAGGGTCGTTCATCCATTCATTTTGATTCATGGGTATTACCTCCAAACATTTCAAACATGGCTTTCTGCTCCGGTGAGAGCATATTCATGAGCATTTCCATCATGCCGTTTCCCTGATTCTGGGAACCGGAACCGCCGGGCTCCGGAGCGGAATCCGGTAAAAAGTCCGGCATGAGGTCTTTCATGACTTCAAAAGTCTGGCTCATTTCTTTATACATTTCCATAGAGCGGAACAAACCGGATATCTGTTCTACCTTTTGCTTTTCGTCATTGGTACAGTACGGAAGGAGTTCGGAACAGATTTTGCCTATATTGAATTCTTCTTTCCCGAAGGGGTCTGCCCCATCCAGGGGATGGCCGTATCCTTCCGCACACCCGTATAATTCATGGGAGTGGGAATCAAAATAGGAAAGGGCATAGCGCAGTTCCAGATATTTAATGTAAACAACCAATTGCTTCCGCATAGGCGGTTCAAAATAGGGCATGAGGATTTTCAGCATTTGAATATGATTGGTTGTAAATAGTGTGTCGAATGCGGTTATTTTGTCGTGTCCGTTTTTTTCCATAAATATCCCTTGCCCCTTCGTTTTTAAATCCTATGTAACCTAAAAATAAAATATGTGTATTTTATGTAATCCTGCTTCTGCTTCTTTAAGAGAAAATAGGCTCAGAAGAGCCTATTTTCAAGATGTGCGAATCAGAAATTAGCAGAAGTTGCCACCGCAGCAGCTTAAAAGAACCAGAATCCAGATGATGCTTTCGCATCCGCAGCCTGAGCTGTTTCCGCCGAAAAGGCCGCCGCCGCATCCGCAGCTGTCGCTTCCGTTATTGCAGAAGAAAAGCAGGATGAGAATCCATATAATGGAGTTGCACCCGCATCCGTTGCTACGATTTGTGTTGCATCCGCAGTTTGTTGCTGTTAAGTCACTCATTGTATTTCCTCCAAAGATTTTTTTATTTATGCTTTATACTATGTGGTATGGCTTGGATGTGTTTCCTGTTGATATGAAAAAATTTTGTGTGCTGTAAAGACGGACACATTTCATGATGTGCCTGATTCCCGCGGGCAATGAGAAAAATAGCCATGCTCGCATGGATATTTGACGAATGCCGCGAGGGTCAACAACCCCGCTGCTCTGCAGCGGAGGTGTTGACTTCCTGTTTGATTTCGGCTAATATATAATATAAGTTAAAAATAGCCGAAAGGATGAAGTGTGTTATGAAATATATAACAAGAGATTTGGAGAACGTCGTGAATCAGGTGACAAAAGAATATCCGGTTGTTTTTGTTACAGGACCAAGGCAGGTCGGAAAGACGACGATGCTTCAAAAATTAATGGAAGGTACAGATAGAGGATATGTAACTTTAGATGATTTGAATGAGAGAAATATTGCGAAGACCGACCCGGAATTGTTTTTACAGTTGCATAAGCCGCCGATATTAATTGATGAAGTGCAATATGCTACGGAGCTGTTTATTTATATCAAGATGCATGTAGACAAATACCATGATGCAGGAGCATTCTGGCTTACCGGTTCTCAGGTGTTCAAGCTGATGAAGGGAGTACAGGAATCACTTGCCGGAAGAGTAGCAGTACTTTTTTTGACATCATTATCTCAGTCGGAGATTTACGGAGGGGGAAGGGGAACGGAAGCTTTTACCGTTGATATGGAGGCTCTGTCGGTTAGGAGTAAAAGCAGGGAAGAGGCAGATGCAAGGGGAATTTTTGAACGGATTTACAGAGGTTCCATGCCGGCGATTGTAAGTGGAGCAAACAGTAATAACCAGATTTTTTACAGCAGTTACCTAAACACCTATATTGAGCGGGATGTCAGGGAATTGTCCGATGCGATTGATTCGTTAAAATTCCTTCGCTTTATTACGGCTGTGGCGGCAAGATGCGGACAGATGCTGAATGTTGCAGAGATTGCAAGGGATGCGGATATCAATCAGGTACAGGCAAAGAATTGGCTGGGAATTCTGGAGGCATTAGGAATTATTTTTTATCTTCATCCTTATTCTAATAACTTGTTAAGGCGTCTTGTAAAAACGCCGAAGTTATACTTTTATGATACGGGACTTGTCTGTTATCTGACGAAATGGAGCAGTGCGGAAACTTTGGAGAGCGGAGCGATGAATGGCGCCATATTAGAAAATTATGTGGTTGCCGAGATAAGGAAGACGTATTTAAATTGCGGAAAAGAACCGTATCTGTATTATTACCGGGACAAGGATGCGAAAGAGATTGATATTGTATTAGAGCACGACGGAGTGCTGAATCCGATTGAGATTAAAAAGACATCTAATCCGGGGAGTGAGTTGCTCAGGGTGTTTGGGTTATTGGATAAGTCATCTACGCCGCGTTCCAATGGAGCGGTTATCTGTATGAAGCCGGGATTGGGCGCGATTGACAGGGATAATTATATTGTGCCGGTTTGGATGATTTAAAAAGAAGGAAAGACAGTAATAAGACATAAAAGAGCTGTTTAAGCTGGAGGTTGTTTTTCGCCGGGAAAATAAGTATTGACAATATATGCACGAAATTATATAATTAATATATTTTTAATGTAGATGAAGGGTATATTGAAGTGTGAGAGCGACAGGAAGAAAAAAAGTCAGGGTCTGGGTGGTGGTATGCTGCTGTATACTGGCTGTTTGCGGGATTATTGTTCTTTCCTTTGCAGCGGTAAGGGCGAGCGGGAAAAGGAGTCTTCAAAAGAGAGAAGCCAATAACCTTCCCCAAATGGAAAGAGTGGGTGCACAGCAGGAGCAGACGGAACCGGAGAATGCGGAATGGGAGCCGGGCTGGGTAAAGTACGAAGACAGGATATATGCCTATAACGAGGATATTATGACATTCCTGTTTATGGGAATCGATAAGGACGATAAGGTCAGGGAAGTAGCAGAGGGAACTGACGGGGGACAAGCCGATGCCTTGTTTCTTTTGGTACTCAATCCGAGGAATAAGACGTTTCAGATTATTGGTATTAACAGGAATGCGATGACGGATATTAAGCTGTATGACAGCGACGGAGCCTATCTGTCCACGGTGCAGGCACAGATTGCAGTGCAGCACGGGTTTGGGAACGGAGTAGAAGAGAGCTGCGAATATCAGGTAGAGGCAGTCAGGAATCTTTTGTATAACCTGCCGATTCACGGGTATTGTGCGGTCAATATGGATGCAATCATAACGCTGACGGATTTAGTCGGCGGAATTGAACTTACCTCGCTGGAGGATGTCACTTCGGCGATACAGGATGAGACGCTGGGCGATTATGTGGTAAACGAAGGGGAAACCGTTCTTTTGGACGGAAGGAAAGCCTATTCCTATGTCCGGTACAGGGACATTGACGAGGCTGGTTCCGCGAACAGGAGACTGGAACGGCAGAAGCAGTTTTTGGGGGAATGGATAAGGAAAACCAAAAGTGCGGTGAAAGAGGATTTTACGCTGGTGCTTAAGCTGTACAATGCCGTAACCGCACAGATGGTGACGGATATTTCGGTAGACGAAGTGGTATATCTTGCCGGACTGGCGGCGGATTATAATTTTAATATGGAACAGTTCTATTCCTTACAGGGAGAAACGGTACAGGGAGAAGAATTCGAGGAATTTTATGTGGATGAAGATGCGCTGTACCGGTTGATGATAGAAGTTTTTTACGAACCCAGGGAGTGAATTGTGAACATACTCTGAGGCGGCAAAGCGGGCAGCCTTAGAGTTGTTTTGTGCACAGGGGCGTGTTGGGCAGTAACGTGCCGGCTGTAAAACAGGTATTGGCATCATCGATGTTAATATAGACCACACTTAGGAATGGAAAGGAGAAATGGGACAATGAAAAAATTTATTGCTTTATTAAGCGCTTCCGTGCTTCTGTGTTCTGCTACGGTATCTGCTGCAAGTCCGTCCGCACAGGCAGTACTGGCATCAGCAGGATTTTCGGATGCAAGTGATGCGCAGGCAGCGGCGGAGCGCGGTATGTCGGCCGGAGAATATTATAACAATACAGTTGTGGTAACGCCTGGTGTTGAGAATGCCATGCCTGTAGGACAGGGCGGCAAAATCATTGTAAACGGTGTTGCTACGAACTTAACGGCAACGTTATCCAAAGTGGATAAGGATGTAGCGGCTGATGCGGTAAGCCAGGCAGCGGCTCTTGGCGGAAATCTTTTGAATGTAGTATCCATTAGTATACCCAATGCTAATTTCAATGTTGCTACCATTAATTTCTATCTGAAGGGATTGGCAAACGGTACGAAAGTGGTTGCAAAACAGTTTATAAATGGCGCATGGGTTGACGTGGAAATCGTTGAAATAAGGGAAGACCATGTAGTACTTAACCTGACAGGTTCAGGTGCCATTGCATTTGTAGCGCTTCCTTAAAGAAAACAGGGCCTGTCTGTGAGGCGGGCGTCGGAATGGGAAAAAGAAAAAGAAAATCATGATTTTCATTAAACCAAGTGTGGCAGGACAGCCGGCTGTGCACAGCCGGCTGTCATAAAAAATTGCGAATGAACCGGACTGTCTTGGACAACTGGGAAAAGACCGTCAAAGGGAGCAAGGAATGAAAAAAGTTTTGATTATAACAACCATAAGCGGATTTTTATCCCAGTTTGAGATGAATGATGTGGATATACTAAAGGATTTGGGCTGCGAACTTCATTATGCTTCTAATTTTCACAATCCGGTTTATGAATCAGACCAGGGGGAACTGAAGAAAAAGGGAATAAAGCTTTATCAGATAGAAATAGAGAAAACGCCGATACATCTGGCTCATAATATAAAGGCATTTTTTCAGATATGCCATATAATCAGGACAGGGCAGATTGAATTGCTGCACTGCCATAATCCCATCGGAGGAGTGCTGGGGCGTCTGGCGGCTTTTTTTTGCCGCGGACAGAAGATACAGGTTATCTATACGGCCCATGGGTTTCATTTTTATGAGGGAGCACCGTGGATGAACTGGCTTCTTTTTTTTCCGGTGGAGGCGTTGCTTGCAAGGGTTACGGACTGTCTGATTACGATTAATAAAGAGGATTACAAGAGGGCCTCTCTCTTCCGTTTAAGAAAGAAGAAAAGCCTGAGAGTGCAGATTCCCGGTGTGGGGGTCCGTACGGAAAGGTTTCGGAAAGAACCGGGCAGAAGGAAAATCATGCGTGACAGGCTGGGCATCGGAGAAGAGGTTTTTTATATATTGTCGGTAGGAGAACTAAACAGAAATAAAAACCATGAGGTGATTCTGCGGGCGATAGCGGAGATAGGAAATCCGCAGATACATTACGGAGTCTGCGGAAAAGGGGAGCGGGCAGAGCACCTTAGCAGACTGGCGGAAGAGTTGGGCATTAGCGGTCAGTTTACGTTATTCGGATTCCGGCGGGATATTCCGGATATGCTGCAGTGTGCGGACTGTTTTGCTTTTCCGTCCAAACGGGAAGGTCTGGGGATTGCCGCAATAGAAGCTATGGCGGGGGGAATCCCGCTGATTACTTCCGACTGCAGAGGTACGAGGGAATACATGGAAGACGGTGTTACAGGCTATGTATGCAGGAGCGGAAGTGTGAAGGAATATGCAGGGGCGATAACCCGTATGATGGAAGATAAAGAGGGCAGGAAACGGATGGGGATTACGTGTACGGAAAGGGCCAGACGGTTTGACCTGTCAGAAACGGATAAAATTATGCGCAGGGTGTACCGGAAGATGACGGATGAAGTGTTGGCGGCGGAATAAAAGAAACAGGGAAAAAGAGAATCAGGAATAAAGGACATGATATGGACAAAAAACCGGCAATCAGTGTAATCATGAGCATTTATAACCAAAGGGATAAAAACAGGCTGGAAGAGGCAGTGCTGTCCATCTTAAGGCAGAGTTTTTCGGATTTTGAATTTATTATTTATAATGACGGGTCTGACCGGGAGCTGGCGGATTATTTGCAGCGGTTTAAAAAAATGGACAAGAGGGTTGTGCTGATTAGCAATCCGGTGAATCACGGTCTGGCTTATTCCCTGAATACCTGCATCGATGTGGCAAAAGGAAAATATCTGGCCAGAATGGATGATGACGATATCAGTGCGGATAACCGGCTTCAGGTGCAGTATGATTTTATGGAGACTCATCCGGAAGTCGCTTATGCGGGCTGCAATGCCAGACTGTTGGATGATAACGGAGTATGGGGCTGCCGCAGGATGCCGGAGAAACCGGATGGAAATGATTTTTTAAAGTGTTCTCCATTTATCCACCCGACAGTAATCATCAGACGGGAGGTCTTTGAAGCGGGAAATACATACAGGGATTCCAAAGAAAACTGGCGCTGTGAAGATTACGAACTTTTTATGCGCCTGTATAAGCTGGGATATCAGGGAGAGAATATTCAGGAGGATTTATTTTTTTACAGGGAGGACAGAAATTCCTATGTCAAAAGGAAATTCCGTTACCGTATGGATGAAATGCGAATCCGGTACAGGAATTTTAAGGAGTTGGGAATTCTTGCCCCTTATGGGTGGCTCTATGTGGTCCGCCCGCTTTTGGCAGCAGCGGTGCCCGCCGGAATCATATGGAGGGCGAAGAGGCTTTATCACAGGCAGGATATGAGACATGAGGAATGGAACTGGGAAAAAGAGGAACCGGTACCGGAGAATTTTAAGGAAACTCCCACGGCTGTATGAATGTTCGGAATATATCTATAGAGATTATATGAAAAAACGGAAAGCAGAGCCGGAGGAGGTCTGGGCTGCTGCTTTTTGTTATGTGCTGGCGCCCGTACTGTTGTCCTATGTTTTATGGGTGTTGGAGGATGCTTTGGAAAGCGGAAAAAAGCGGCTGTATTTTCTTGCGCGGGACGGCTGTATGATGTACCGCATGGCGGAGTACTTATGCAGACAGTGGGGGATTCCGTTAGAATGCAGGTATCTGTACTGTTCGCGTTATGCGCTGAGAAGCGGGGAATACGGACTGCTTGGTGATAAGTGCCTTGATTACATATGTCTGGGCGGTATGGAAGTAACGCTGGAAAAAATGATGGAAAGAGGCGGTCTGACTGCGGAAGAAGTTTCGGCGGCGGGAGAACGCATGGGATGGGAAAGCAGGATGCGGAAATGCCTTAGTTATGAGCAGGTAAAAGCTTTGAAACCGCAGCTGAAGGACAACTCCTTTTTTATGGAGAAGCTGCTGGAGCATTCAAAGGAAGCATACCCTTCTGTGTCAGGGTATCTGCGTCAGGAAGGGCTGCTGGAGGAAATTTCTTATGCCATTGTGGACAGCGGATGGACGGGAAGCGTACAGAGGAGCATAAACCGTCTGCTGGGAAGCGCAGGATACGATAGAGCAGTGGAAGGATATTACTTCGGGCTGTATGAATATGTGGAAGGCGTGGAGCCGGAACATTACCGGACCTGGTATTTTGCGCCGGAAAACAGAAATATAAGAAAAGCATTTTTCTGTAATAATTTGTTTGAATGTGTGTTCAGTTCGCCGGAAGGGATGACAAAGGGATATTGCCGTAAAGAGGGCAGGTTTGAACCGGTGTTTGCCATGGAGGAGAATCCAAACCGGAGGCGGATAGAGGCAGCTGCGGGGCTTCTGCTGCGCTATGTGAAGCGGTATGCGGCAGGCGAAGGAAAGGGAATGCCCGTAAAAGAAAAGGGATTTTCTATAAAAGAAAAGAGCATAAGCGGAAAGCACGGCGCAGGAACGCAGGAGAAAGAATGGTTTGGAAAGAAGGAGCAGCGGGAGATGGAACGCAGGACTGCGTTCAGGCTTTTGGCATCTTTCATGGGGCGGCCGTCCGCGGCAGAGGCCCGTGTATTCGGCAGCTATGTATTCGATGATGATGTGACGGGGGAGGAAAGACGTACCGTGGCCCGTGCGTTCACACCGGAGGAAGTAAAAGAGGGGAGGCTGTTTCGGAGGCTGTTCCGGTATGCGGCAGGAGGGGAGCATCCGGCCGTACAGAGCGCGTGGCCGGAGGCCGGTATGGTATTGGCGGATGCGGCAGGCAGTACCGCTTTGTACAAATTCCTGCTGTACTCCAAAAAGAGTTTGGAGCAGAGAAAGAGGAACCGGAAAAGGAAGGAATGAAATGAGAAGGAACGGAGGAGCGTAACGTGAGGAAGGAAAAGAGATTTGGGGCAGGGAAAAAATCCCTGACAGAAGATGACTTCCAAACAGAAGATGAATCCCAGGCGGAGAGCAGGTTTGCGCAGTATGTGTTTGTGATAAGGGAACTGACTGCGAGGGAAATAAAGCGCAAATATGCCCGTTCCTATCTGGGGATAATTTGGAGCGTGCTGAATCCTTTATTGTCCATGGCAGTCATGTCCATGATTTTTTCCACAATCTTTAAAAGAAATATAGAGAATTACCCGATTTATTATCTGACGGGAAGCATTTTCTGGGGGCTGTTTACCGAATCTACGAACGCCGCAATGACGGCGTTGGTGGATAATAAGAATATGCTGATTAAGGTCAGGCTGCCGATGGAGATATTTCCTTTATCCAGATGTTTTACCGCAATGACGAATTTCGGGTATTCCCTGATTGCATATACGGTAATGCTTGTCGTACTGCGCATTCCTTTTACGCCTTATATGCTGATGATTTTCTTATATGCCGTGCTGCTGCTCCTGTTTTCGGTAGGGACAGGGTATCTTTTGTCGGTATTTTATACGTTATTCGGGGATATCAAGCATTTGTATTCCATTCTGCTGACTTTGCTGATGTATGCTTCCGCGATTTTTTATCCGGTGGAAAGCACGTCGGAAATCATGCAGAAAATAATCAAATGCAATCCGGTGTACAATTACATTGCGTGTGCGAGGAAATGCGTATTGGAGGCGGCAATGCCGGATGCGGGCCAATGGGTGAAACTGGTGGTATGGAGCGGCGGCGTATTTTTGCTTGGAAAAGTTTATTTCCATAAAATGAGGAACCGGGTGCTGCAGAAAGTTTAGAGTGTGTTCGAGAACTGCTTTCTGCAGGATGCCGTCCCATTGTGGTTAAACAGGATTCAGAGGACATGGGGACTGTGATGGTGCAGGGATTGTTTTGGAAAGTAAAGGATGCAGAAAATCCATATGATATAGATTGCGTAAGGGGCTGTGAGACAATGAAGAGGAAAAAAAAGCCGAAAGCGGTACGGCTGGCTCTGGGCATGGTACTGTTGTTGCTGGCATGGGCAGGGGGACCGTGTATGGAGACGGTACTGGCGGCGGGAGGAGTTGTTTCTTTCGGGCCGGAATCTTATGCCTGGAATATCGGGGAAGTGAATGCGCTGGAGATATCTTTTGGCTCGGATACTGCAGTAAGCAGTTATTCCATCTGCCTGGAGTATGATTCCGCCATACTGGAATATTTGGACGGCGCGGACCGGACGGAGGGAAAAAGGCTTTGGTTAGAGGGCGGGGGCGGAGAAGAAGGATATGTGCGGACGCTTCTGTTCAGGCCCAGATCCAGGGGAAATACACAGGTGCGGCTGGTCTCGGCGTCAGGCAGCAGTGAAGCCGTGGACGGGGAGACGGTTACAGAGGAAGAAATCCTAGTGGACAGGCTGCCGAAAGTATCTATATCAGTGCAGGAGGCGGGGAGCAGGCTTTCAAGCCTGGAAGTCGGTTTTGCGGAGGGGATGGAAGCTTTTTCTCCGGAGATACTGGAATACCATATGCAGGTAGGATATGAGGTGGACTGGCTTCCCATGGAATATGAGATGGAGGATGAGGAAGCGGAAGTCACGGTTTCGGGGATGGAATTGGAAACAGGCAGAAATACGGTTACGCTGGAAGTGCGCAGGGGACAGGCGGAACCGGTAGTCTATACACTTTATGTAGAGCGGGCGGAGAGGCCGGAGGGAATCGCTGAAGCGGGCGGAACGGAAAGGCAGGATGCAGAAACAGGAGATACGGGAGCGGGACTCTCATCCGGAAGTGGAAGTATGGACGGCGGAAACTCAGAGGATGAAAATACGGGTGATGGGAATACAGAGGATGGAAAGACAGGTGATGCAGAGGAAGCGGCCATTACAGGGGAGACTGGTGGGAACGGGACATCATTTGTTCCGGAAGGCTCTTTTTGGAAGCGCAAAAAAGATTTGTGGGGCGTGGCAGCTGCTGTCCTGTGCATGGCGGCGTTATACTTAATATTCTGGCTAAAAAGGAGGAAAGAGGCAGAAAGGCTTAAACGGCAGGAAGATGATGCGATAAAGGTCATTAATCTGGACAAGACGGTCATTGATGTACGCCATGTGACCATGAATTTCAAGCTGGCGCAGGATGAATCTTCCAGTCTGAAAGAGTATCTTATCAGGACTTTAAAGCGGCAGAACCACTACCGTGTCTTTTCTGCGCTGAAGGATATCAGCTTTGAGGTGAAACAGGGGGAAGTCATGGGAATCATCGGAACGAACGGTTCCGGAAAGAGTACGCTGTTGAAAATTATAGCAGGGGCGCTTATTCCCACCAAGGGGAAGGTGGTTGTGAATACGAGCAAGATACACATGCTGACGCTGGGGACGGGATTCGATATGGAACTGACGGCGCGGGAAAATGTCTATCTGAACGGAGCCATTATCGGGTATACAAAAGAGTATATCGATGAAAAGTTCGATGATATTGTGGCCTTTGCGGAGCTGGATGGGTTCATGGACGAGCGGATGAAGAATTTTTCTTCCGGTATGGTGTCACGCCTTGGTTTTGCGATTGCTACGATGCGGGAATCGCCGGATATCCTGATTCTGGATGAGGTTTTAAGCGTGGGGGATATGTTTTTCCGTAAAAAGAGCGAGGAACGCATTCAGGAAATGATACACAGCGGGGCGACCGTGCTGATTGTGTCCCATTCGGCGGATTTCATCCGGAAGAACTGTGATACGGCGGTCTGGATTGAAAAAGGGGTTATGAAGATGATGGGGAAGCCGGAGGATGTGTGTAAGGCGTATGGGCAGATGGAGAAGTAGGAGTGGCGGGGTTGAGATGCGGGGGGGGCTGCCAGCGTTCCCTCGTGGGACTGTCCTCCCGTCCGGCGGCAGCTTCCGGTGGTGCCCATGGATGCGGTTCCCGCTTCAAAAATGAGATATTTCTAACCTTTTGCCTGTCTGCCTGACTGCTTAGCGGCGAAACTCCTCGCTTTGCTCGTCAGACAACGCCGCTAAAACAGCAGTAAGGCAGACGGAAAAAAGTAAGAAATATCATCATTTTTTCGTAGGGAACCGTATCCATGGGTCACTACCGGAAGCTGCCGCCGGACGGGAGGACAGTCCCACGAGGGAACGCTGGCAGGAGCAGGCAGGGAGTTCGTGAGGGCAGGTGTGTATGGGATTGGGGAATGAGGGTGATGCAGGATGTTTGGATGGAGCAGGATGTTTGGGATGAAGCAGGAGCGGCGGGATGAGGATGCGTTTTAGGTTGTATGAGGTGTTGGTGAACCGGGAGGCGGGGATTCGGGAGAGGTATCATAAGAAGCGCGATGCAGTGCACGGGATGGGGAGAGCCGGGGCCTGGGGGTATCTGCTGTGGCTGAATTTTGCTTATTATGTATTGCGTGTCCGGAGGCTGGGAAAGGCGGAGGGATGTGCTTTTTATGAGGAGAAGGAGCTGTGTTCTGCGGGGAGCGAGTCGGCGCTTTCGAAACGGGAGGAGCCGGAGAAGCTGGCAGGGAAGCTGGTGGAATATGATGCAGTTTCCTTTGATGTGTTCGATACTTTGATTTTTCGTCCTTTTTCCAAGCCGGCGGATTTGTTTTATTTCGTGGGGAGGGAACTGGATTATCAGGATTTTCACAGGCTGCGCCGTGAGATGGAGGGCAGGGCCAGGAAGGAGAGGTATGAAAGGGAAGGGGACTGGGAAATTACGTTTGAAGAGTTGTATGAAGTAATGGAGCGGGAGTGCGGAATCGGAAAAGAGGAGGGGATGCGGGCGGAACTGGAAGCGGAATACAGATATTGTTTTGCCAATCCTTATATGTTCCGGGTGGTGGAGGAACTTAGGAAGCGTGGGAAACGGATGATAGTTACGTCGGATATGTATCTGGGAGAGAAGTATATCAGGCAGCTGTTGGAGCGGGCAGGATATGGCGTATTCGATGCTTATTATGTTTCCTGTGACTACCGGTGTTCCAAGCATGACGGGCAGTTATTTGAAAGGGTGAGGGAACGGGAAGGGAAGGAAAAGCGGTTGATTCATGTGGGCGACAATATACGGTCAGATGTGGAGCAGGCGAGGAAGCATGGGTTTGATACGGTTTTTTATAAGAATGTGAATGCGGCCGGGATGCCTTTCCGGGCGGAGGATATGTCAGTGATGACGGGAGGTTTGTACCGGGGGCTTGTCAACAGTCATTTGCACAACGGGTTGCGGGAGTATGGGGCTCCTTACGAGTATGGGTTTGTGTATGGCGGGCTGTTTGCAGTGGGGTATTGTCAGTTTATCCATGATTACGCGGTGCGGCATGGAGTGGAAAAGGTGCTGTTCCTGTCGAGGGATGGGGCTGTGTTAAGCCGGGTGTATGAATTGCTGTATCCGGAAGAGTCCCGGGAATATGTATACTGGTCGAGGCTGGCGGCGGTGAAGCTGGCAGCAGGCAGGTATAAGTATGATTATTTCCGCCGGTTCCTGTATCATAAGGTGAATCAGGGATATACGTTTGCAGATGTTTTCCGCAGTATGGAGCTGGAGGATATGCTGGGGCGGCTGTGCAGAGAACAGGGGTTTGCGCCGGAGACGAAGCTGACTGACCGGAATGTGGAGCAGGTGAAGGCTTTTTGTATGAAGTACTGGACGGAGGTACTTGCTCATTATGAAGAACAGGTACAGGCCGGAGGAAAATATTATGGGAAGGTGCTGCGGGGGATTCATAAAGCGGCGGCGGTGGATATCGGCTGGGCAGGAAGCGGAGCGGTTATGCTTTCCTATATGGTGAATCAGGTGTGGGGGCTTGATTGTCAGGTGACGGGAATATTGGCAGGGACGAACTCCTGCCACAGTTATGAGAAGGATGCGGGGGAGGCACAGTTGGAAAGCGGGAGACTGGTCAGTTACCTGTTTTCGCAAAAGGAGAACCGGGATGTGTGGAAATTCCATGATGCCGGGAAGAAGCATAACCTGTATTGGGAGATGCTGCTGGGAGCGGAGGAAGGGTCTTTGAAGGGGTTTTATGGGGGTGAGGATTGGAAGGGGTATCGGATTGTGTTTAAGGGGGAGAATGAGAATGCGCCCCCCGCCCGGCCCCCCCCCCGGCCGCTTTTGGATTTTGCACAGATGTATCTGCGGGTGATGGGGGCGGAGCGGATGGTGATTAGCGGACGGGATGCTTATGCACCGATGCTTTTGATGGAAGGAGAGGGGAATGGGAAGTGGAGGGGAAGGGTGGAGTTTTTGATGGATGAGGTGGGGGTGTGAAGAAGGGGAAGTTATAAGACTTATAACAGATGTACAGAAGATGGTATTGATGAAGGAAGAATATGGTATTGAAAATATTAATTTTCGTTCTTAAGATTGGTTTGTATTATATATTGACAATCTATGTTTTAAAAAGATATACTAAATACATTTAGAACGTATATTTGATATAGTTTAATATAAGCTGATAGGATATGAGAAAACTGAAGATAGCAATTTGCGCCAAATTGTTATCTTCATTAATTTATTACTGCTTTTTATAAGATGAGCAAGCAACGGGGAAGGGTAAAAAAATATGGTAATAGCAGGAATCGTGGCCGGTGGCACAGGAATACGGATGGGGCAGAATATCAGGCCAAAACAGTTTATTGAGTTGATGGGAAAACCCATTATTATACACACAATTGAAAAATTTATGGTATGTCCTGATATTGATTACATAATTGTGGGAACACATCCGGACTGGTTAAATTTAATGAACGATTTGTCAGGCAAGTATTTCAGAGATACGAAAAAAATCTGCATTACACCGGGAGGAATGAATCGGAATGAAACCATAAAAAATATTGCTGTGGCTGCAAGGGAAAAGTATAGTGCAGAAGATGATACGATACTGGTTACACATGATGCGGTACGTCCATTTCTCAGTCTTAGAATTATTCAGGAGAATGTACAGGCGGCCAGGGAATATGGTGTATGTGATACGGTTATAGAGGCTACGGATACGATTGTCAGATCAGAAAATCAGAATTTTATAACAGATATTCCGGTTAGAAAAGAGATGTATCAGGGACAGACGCCACAATCTTTTAAGATAAAATTATTTGAAGAAGTATATGCAGGAATGACAGAGGAAGAACTGAACATCGTTACAGATGCATGCAAGTTATTCTATTTAAGGAATTATAAGGTACGGCTGGTTAAGGGAGATGTGGCAAATTTCAAAATCACATATCCTTTTGACTTGAAAATGGCACAGCTTATGGTCGGAGATTTGGCAAATGATTAATACATTGTATAAACTTACGGCACCGCTTACAATTGAAACATTTTATGAAAATATTGATTGTAATTCAGAAAACCTGATTGTACGGCCTGAGATGCTATCCATTTGTAAGGCGGATATCAGATATTATTTTGGAATGAGAAATGCAGAAGTTCTAAATGAAAGACTGCCAATGGCGCTGATTCACGAAGCATGTGGAAGAGTTGTTTATGATATGACCGGAAAATTCAGTGTGGGGGAAAAAGTAGTTTTACTGCCTAATATACCTGGAAAAAATCTGAAATATCAGGAAAATTACAGACAGGATTCATTATTCCGTTCCAGCAAGGCAGATGGTTTTATGCAGGAACTTGTATGTATTCCACAATTACAACTTGTAAGATATGAAAATATGGATTATGAGATTGCAGCTTTTACAGAGTCTGTAAGCGTAGCGGTTCATGCAGTTGAAACTTACCTGAAGAAGACGGATGAAAGAAATGATGGAGGAAAAAGGAAAATAGGAATTTGGGGCAGTGGTGCAATGGGGTATATAGTCAGCTGTATACTGAAATATTATTTGCCCCTGTCAGAGATTACTGTGATAGGGCGGAGTAAGGCAAAGCTGGATATGTTTTCGTTTGTAAATTATGTATATTCTGAAAATGAACTTCCAAGTGATATGGAATTTGATGATTGTTTTGAGTGTGTGGGTGGTGCATCATCAGGGATTGTTATAAATCATATCATTAATCATATTTTGCCGGAGGGGGTTCTGATGCTGTTAGGAGTTAGTGAGGAGCCTGTTTCAATTAATACAAGAATGGTTTTGGAAAAAGGGCTTATCTTATTGGGAAGAAGCCGGTCAGGTAGAGATGACTTTATAAAGGCAGTGGATATATTGGATAGTCATGAAAATATCAGAATGAGAATGAAAAATTTGATATCTGAGGTGGTAAAGATAAATGAGGTTAATGATATGCATCGGGCATTTAACGAGTCCAAGATTGCGGATTATAAGGTGATATTGAATTGGAAGATATAACGAGGAGGGCTGACAAAGTGTCAATTAAGGTCAGTGTAATTATAAAGGCTGATGCTAAGGAGCAAAAGTATTTGCTCAGGTGCATGAACAGTATTCAAAGACAGATATATGAGAATAAAGAAAGTGTAATTTGGGATGAAGATGGAATGATAGATAAAGTGACAGGAAAAAATGTTCCCGTCATGAATACGGAAGAATTGAGGAAATATATTAGTAAATCAGAGGCGAAATGGGTTCTTTTCTGCAATTCTGGTTCCGTGTTAGCACCGGATGTATTAGAGACTCTTATAAATAGAGGTAAGACAGGGGATTGTGTGCCGGCAGTTAAATATATGGTGAAAGAAAGTGATGGCTTCATAGAGGAAGACAATGTTTTTGCGAAGTTTTCTCCTTATGGAAAATTATTTAATATAGGCAATATTTTAAGTTTGTTAGATAAGAAAGAGATAAGAAGGGATGCATTTTTTACTTTACAGTATTTGGATTACTGCGGGGTGGGTTTAGAGTATGTGGATTCGTATATTTATGATTCAACAGGGGGGACAGACATAATAGACATAGATGCAATATCAGATTTAGCCTATAAACTGAGAACAGAATACAGACATCGTCTTGATTTGAATGTCGGATTTGCGGAAAGCTGTCTGGTACATTTATTGAAGGAAGCAATGGAGCAGCATGAGAATGAATATTATCAAGTTATTCAGCAGCATATAAATGCAATAGCTGGTGAAGATGAGGAAATGTTACCCTTTATTTTGTATGCAGTACACATCAATCCGGAGCAGTATCAATATGTGAAAGACTATTCGTTGGATGAATTTATATTTTATAAGGATAGGCTGGCCATGATGGAACAGGATATGAATGACTGGAGAAATATGTCGGGTATGGACGGATATGATTTAGCGCAGAATACAGTCGCTTTATATAGGAAAGGCAGGCTTGGTTTGAAAACAATATTGGCTTCGCTGTTAGGGTGGATAAAATATAAGGTAAAGGGAAAAGAGGTACGATAATTATGCAGGATTTTGAATATAGGGTATCAGTCATTGTTCCTATTTATAATGTGGAAAAATATTTATCTGCTTGTTTGGATTCATTGATTAATCAGACAATGGAATACTCAGATATGGAGATTCTTCTTATCGATGATGGATCTACAGATAACAGTTACAATATTGCAGAGTCATATGCTGATATTTTTCCTGTGTTTAAGCTGTTTTCTAAAGAGAATGAGGGTTTTTCGGCTACGCGTAATTATGGAATAACACATGCAAAAGGAAAATATATAATGTATCTTGATTCAGATGATATGTTTACACCCGAAACGATAAAATCGGTGGTGGATTTTTTTGATGCGGTATATGATGAAGTAGATCTTGTTACATATAAAATTGTTTCATTCTTAAATGGGAAGAGACAACCGTTGCACTTTAGATATAAGTACTTAACCAAAACAGGAATATACGACTTGAATGAAGTGCCATATAGTATCCAGACAACAATGAATATTGCAGTTAAGAATATCCTGGATGGAAATGTATTATTTTTGAGGGACAATAAAGTAGGACATGAGGATTTGCAGTATTGTAATAAAATTGTATCAAAAGAAATGAAGATTGGGTATTGTGCCAAAGGAGAATATATATATAATTGTTCTAATGAAACTTCTGTAATGCATGAGAAATTTTACCCTATTTATATTTTTGATGAAACGATAAATTACTATGAGAATTTATTCAACGAATATGGTGGTGGAGTTCCTGTGTATTATCAGGCGATGTTTATGAATGACTTAAGCTGGAAACTGAAAAAGAATATTTTGATTCCATACCACCTAACAGGGGAAAAATATAATGATGCGTTGAAGAGAATGAGTGCTTTGATTGATCGCATAGATGATGAGATTATCATGACCTGCCCATCGACAGACAATTTTCACCGACACTTTTTTATTAATTGGAAATCGGATAAAGGTAAATGCTGTGTTGTTGCAGATTCTCAGTCGGTGTCGGTTTTTAAAGGTGATAGACGATTAATTTGTCAGGAAAAATTGGAGGTGTGCTTATATCGGCTTCGGGTTCAAAGGGAAAATATTTATATGCTGGGGTTTGTCAAGTCAACAATATTTAATTATATGGAAAAACCGGAAGTTTATGTTGTTATAAATACAATTGATAATAAAACAGAAAGAATCAAATTGGAATTAGAATTGTCTGGTGAAAGTTATTATCATACAAGGGAATTAACAAACCATTTTTGGCAGTTTATATTTGAATATCCTATAGAGTCTATTTCTTCTTATAAATTAGAAGTGGATATGGAGGGGTTTTCGTATCCTACATACTATTGGTTTGCATCAACTGCCCCATACTCTTTAAAGCAAAAAAAATATAGAGCGATTTATAAGAATGATGTAATTGGTTTTGACAGAAATATTTTTTATGTGTCACATAAATCGAAAGAGGAAATTGAAAATATTAGGATGGAAGAAACGCGGAAGTATGCTGGAGTGAAAAGCATATATGCTATCCGATACGCAGCGGATCAAAAATGTGACCAGCGAGTATGGTTGTATTATGATTGTATAGGAGTGAAAGAGGATAACGGATGGTTTCAATTTGAACATGATTTTGAAAAAAAAGATGGTATACTAAGGTATTTTATTAATGCAAATAAGGGTGCGGAATTTGATGATAAATACAAAGGCAGAATTGTTAACTTTGGCAGTATAAATCACAAAGTATTATATGTGATTGCAGAAAAAATTATTACTGCATATGTGGAGAGTGAAAATATTGTTCCGTTTGAAAAAACAGAAAGAGCATATATATCGGATATAGCACATGCACAGGTTATATATTTACAGCACGGTATTTTACATGCGCATCTACCATGGAAGTATTCTCCAGGAAGAATAGAAGCGGATAAAATAGTTGTATCTTCTGAGTTTGAAAAGAGAAATTTTGTACAGATATATAAGTTCAGAGAGCAAGATTTAGTGCCTGTGGGAATGGAACGTTTTGATTTTATGGATAGAAATAAAAAGCCAGTACAAAGGATTCTTTTTGCACCATCATGGCGAAACTATTTAATTGGGTCAAAGATTGGGAATGAGTGGAATTATACAGAGGAAAGATTTGTAAAATCAGATTACTTCAGGATTTTTAATGAGTTTATAAACGATTCGCGTCTTGAACAGATTTTGAATCAGAATAATATATACATGGATTTCAAACTGCATCCGATTTTCAGACCCTATTTAAAGTATTTTGACAATAGAAATGAACATGTGAGTTTTGCGGAAGAAAAGGTAAAAGATGATGATTATATTATGTATATAACAGATTTTTCATCTTACGTGTTCAATTTTGCATATTTAGGGCGGACAATTATGTATTTTGTTCCGGATTGGAATCAATTTGTTTCTGGTATGAATCAGTATAGGGAGTTGGATTTGCCGTTCGAGGATGCATTCGGACCGTTGGTGAAAGATGTGGATTCAGCCATTGAACAGATTGCTTTGGCTGTGGAGCAGGGCTTTATGCCTGAAAAGATATATGTGGAAAGAATGGAAAATTTTTATCTTCCGATGGAAAATAATCGAGAGGCAATGTATCGGTACTTAATGGATTTGTAAAGTTAGAAATGAAGAAGAGAATTGATTCGCATATTTAAAATGAAGGATAAAGATTTATTGATAAAAGGTTGGAATATAAAATTAAAAATAAAAAAATTTTATAGCAAGGTATCCATAATTATTCCGTTATATAATGCAGAAAATTGTGTAAAAGAGTGTATGGAGTCGTTAATAAAGCAGAATTATCCTTTCAGAAAGATGGAAGTAATACTGATAGACGACGGCTCTATTGATGGTTCTGCAGCCATATGTCAGGAATATGCAGACCGCTTTTCCAATATTCTTTTTCTGCATCAGAAAAAGAAAGGTGTTTCTGCGGCAAGAAATCTTGGACTAAAGAATGCATCAGGGAAATATATATTCTTTTTGGATGCAGATGATGAATTTGCCGTAAATACAATAAGAGATTGCGTCCGTTTTTTTGAATCAGTACAAAATAAAGTGGATTTGGTCACTTATCCGATTGAGACTTTCTATCAGGGAAACAAACTAGAACCTCATTTCAGGTATCGGTATCTGAAGAAGAGCGGGATATATGATTTACGTTCGGATGCATTTATCGGACAGACAACCATGAATATTGTAGTGAAGAATAAGTTTTCTGGGAATGTATTGTTTGATGAGAACCAGACTTTTTCCGAAGATCAAAAATACTGTTGTGGGGTATTGAAAGATAAGCTGAAGATGGGATTTTGCAGTACGGCAAGATATATTTACTACAGAAGTTCCGAAAGTACATCCGGGAGACTGGCAGGCGCCTGTTATATATTCGAACAATCAATTGCTTTCTTTGAGGAATTGTTTGAACCTTATGAATGTGTTCCGATGGCATTTCAGGGATTGTTTGTGAATGATATCTACTGGAAAATACAAAGTAATATTTTTTTTCCATATCATTATGAGTGTGAAAAGTATGAAAGAAGCATTCAGCGTGTGAAGAGGCTGTTAAAAAAATGTTATAATGCGGTAATTTTAGATCATCCATCCATGGATTTTTTTGAAAAATTTTATTTAATGAGACTGAAAGGGATGGAATATATCATTCCGTCTGTAATGAAAAACGAGATTGCACTATATAGTGAAGGATATTTAGTGCTTCAGGAAAAATCAATGGAAATAGTTATATCAAAGGTTGGTGTAAATGATAAAAAAATAGAGCTGTTAGGATTTATAAAAAGTGTGTTTTTTCAGTTTTATGCCAAGCCCAAACTGTATGCCATTGAAAACGGGCAGGAAGAATTTGAAATACCGCTTGCGCCAAGCGCGCATAATTATTATCTTTCCCGAGAACCTACCCAAAGGTTTTGGAAGATGGAATATTCCTGTAATGTGGAGGAAGTATGTAGTACGGCATTTTATGTCAGGATTGGTGAGGCAAAGCTGCCAGTACATTATTATTTTATGCCATTGACTCCATTCAGTCACAAGTATGGTTACAATTCTTATGTGAAAGGTGATGTGGAAATTATTAGAAATCAGGATAATTCATGGAGTTATGTTTTACATAATGGCAGTAAGCCCATAGAAAGGGTATGGCTTTATTACGATTGCAGGGGAGTAGCGTTTGATAATGGGTTACAGCAGTTTCTGCATGACAATAGGAAACAGGATGGTGTAATGCGGTATTATGTATTATCAGATAAGCGGCAGGAAGAATATATACCTGATACGGGGAAAAAAGTTGAGTTCGGAAGTCATGAACATAAAAAGTTGATTTTAAAAGCGGAAAAGATAATAACTGCCTATATAGAAAACAATAATATATTTCCATTTAAACCATCAGAGTATGAACGATATGCGAATCAGTTTCATTTCGAGACAATTTATTTGCAGCATGGAATATTGCATATAAATATGCCATGGAAATATTCTCCTGAGAGAATTATTGCAGATAAAATTGTCGTATCGGCACAGTTTGAAACGGAGCTGTTTATGAAAAATGGATATGCGGAGGAGAATCTTTGGAAAATATTGATGCCGCGGTTTGATAATCTTTCAGAAAGGACAAAAGGACTGAGGAAAATAGTGTATGCGCCATCATGGCGTTCTTATCTTGTAGGGGAAAATGTGAATAATAACTGGAGGCTTCTTACGGATAAATATCTTGCTTCAAAGTTTTTTAAGGGAGTACAGGCTCTTTTATGTTCCGTGAAACTGCATGATTTATTAAAGAAATATGACTATCAACTTGACATAAAACTGCACCCGATTTTTAGCGAGTATAAAGATTTACTTCATGTGAGTAGTGACAATATTCATCTAGTAGATAGAATTTCGGAGGATGAATATAGTCTTTTTATTACGGATTTTTCATCTTATATGTTCGATTTTATTTATATGGACGTTCCGGTTCTTTCATTTATTCCGGATTTTGATGAGTTCCGGTGTGGAATGAATGGATATCGGGAGGTTGACTTTTTAAATAAGGTAGATGAAAAGGAAGTAGCAAAAAGTCCGGATGAGATTGTTGGGAAAATCAGAGTGTTTTTTGAAACAGGGAAAGGAATGGATTATAAGGTTGATTTCTATCGGCATCAGGGAAAACGGATAAGCAAGGATATTATTTATGAGCGGCTAATGGGGAATGAATGTCCAAACATGCTTTGGGAAAACAATCTCAGAAGAAAAGATTAATGTGAGTCCGCAATATATTCGCTCGCAAAGTTTTGAGGAAAATTTAATAAAAATCTGTTGATATGCTGATACTAAATACCATATCATAAGGTTAGCAATCCAAAGGAAGTGATACTATGGCATCTGTAGCACAAGCAAACAGAAAGAAGGAAGTCTTAAAGCAATATTCTGAAAAAGCAGCTATAGGCGCATTATATGACGAACTTGCCAAAGGCATAGACAGCTTGAAAAAAGATGATGTTTATACGATTGATGAAGCTTGGGAGGAAATTGACAAAATATAACGTCTATGGATAAACGAGAGAAATAAAAAATCGTTATTTCCAAAGATGCGCTCTTGGGTATTAAGCGCTTACTTATTTTCTTTTATTATATATTTGATGCCGAATACTAATGTATAAAGTCAATTGCTTTTTAGACTTTACTTTGTAACGAAATTGTGATATTATTAAAAAAGAATCATATGTGATGCAATGTTGGGTTATAATCAATAACATTTACTATAGGCACATTATACAATTTTTAAAATTTCATAATGTGTTCCGCGTTTCCCGATTAGGGATTTTAATGGGAAATGTCTGAATTCCGGCTTTTCGCCAACGATTCAAGAAGTTTTTAATTAGATAAATGCAGGCGGGCGAAAGTTTTTCACCTGTCTGGGCAGCTGCGGACAGGAGGAACAGGATGGAAGAAAGGCAGAGAAAAGGGCAGCAGAACGGGAAAAAGCAGAAAAATGCATTATCCGTAGGACAGGTAAAGGATGTGAATAATCGGATGATATTCAAAAATCCGATTCTGTGCACCCAATTTCTCAGGGGTTATGTGGATATTCCTGTATTAAAGGATGTACAGCCGGAAGATATTGAGGATGTAACCCGAAAATATCAGGCATATCTTGGAATTTCTTTTGAGATGGATACTGTTAAAAAAATCCGTATACGGCAGACGGAAAAAGGAGACTATAAGAGTAGCGATATGCCATTATATATGGTTTCCCTGATAGAGCACAAGAGCCAGGTGGATTATAATGTAGCCATGCAGCTTCTACGGTATATGACATGTATTTGGTATGAATATGGAAAAGAAAGGGAGCAGAATAAGAAGGGAATCAGTAGTAATAAAAATTTTCGCTATCCGCCTATTTTGCCCATCGTATATTATGAAGGAAGCGATGCATGGACAGCAGGACTCCGCCTGAAGGATCGTATTATGATGAGTGATGTTTTTGGAGATTATTTACCGGATTTTACATACAAATTGATAAGGATTCATGATTATAAAAATGAGGAGTTGCTAGGCAGAGAAGATGAAATGTCTCTGCTTATGATGGTAAATAAGGTACAGAGCATTACAGATATAAAGGCATTATGGGAAAATGTCCAAAAAGATAAAATTGATAGAATCATTCAGAACACGCAGCCTGCTGTTTTGGAGATAATTGAGTCTATAGTGTGGAGCCTGCTCATGAAAATGAATGTACCTGTGGCAGAAGCGAAGATATATGTGAAAAAGATAAAGGAGCGCGAAATGGGATACTGGTTTGAAAATATGGAAAAAATGGATATACAGGCAGAGCGTAGAAATACAGCAGAAGCACGTCGTGAGGCAGAGGAATTAAAAAAGAAGCTGATAGAAGCAGAAGAAAAAATCAGGGAGCTGGAAAAAAATTATTAGAATACAACGGACACAGATGGTTTCCTTTTCCAATTTGGAAAAGGAAACCATTCTGCAAGAATCTTATATTAAATATACCAAACCGGAATCTGTAATATATTCTCCCGTAAAATCCCCGGCTGAGGGCACATGCAGATGATTGCCCCCATTCCGCGTTTTTTATCCTCTAAACAGTCCAAAACCGTGAAAGCGCTTGTTTCATCAGCAGATACGTTCGCATTTTGTTTGATTTCTATAGGATACAGGACACCGTTTTCTTCAATAATAAAATCAATTTCGCTTTCTACTTCCATCATTTCGCCGCCCTTTTTTGTCTTTTTCTTATCTTTTCCCCGGTAATAAGAGACAAAATGGCGGTAATCCAATCCGGAATTGGAAAATGATTTCAAAATTTCAGAGATAACAAAAGTTTCAAATATATGGCCGTTATATGCCCCATAGGCCAGTGTGTCCGGTGTCAGCCACCTGGTTAAATAGCAGGCGAGTCCGGTATCCCGAAAATATAGTTTGGATGTCCGGATGGCCCGCTTTAAAACATTGGATGTATAAGGTTCGAGCAGGTAGATAATGCCGGACGCTTCCAAAATAGAAATCCAGTTTTTTACTGTAGTAACATCTTTTCCGATTTCACTGGCGATGGAAGAATAATTCAGGACTTCGCCTGTTCTGGCAGCGGCAGCAATCATGAAACGCCGGAAGGAATCCAAGTCCTGTACGGCGGAAAGTTCACGGACATCCCTTTCAATGTATGTTTTTACATAACTGGCATAAAAGTCATTCCAGCCCAGCTCTTTGTTCTGGAGTTCCGGATAGGAGCCCCTGTGGATAATTTCCCAAATATTATCAGGAATTTTTGCAGTTTTCTGCCTTTCCAGAATATAATCCATGGTAGGCAGGAAACGCTGGCAGAAAGTATCCTTTTGGATTTCCCTTAAGGATAATCCTGAAAGCTCGATTATGCTGATGCGTCCGGACAGGGTTTCCGATATATGGTTCATTAATTGGAACTGTTGGGAACCGGAGAGGCAGAACAGTCCTTTTTCATCGGATGCATCACAGGTCATTTTGATATACCGGAGCAGTTCAGGTGCGCGCTGTACTTCATCGATGATGACAGGCGGCTGGTTCAGCATCATGAACATGCTGCCGTTTTCCTTTGCCTGCTGTTCCAAAAAGGGGTCGTCGAAAGAAACATATTTCCTGCCTGGAAATGTGTTTTTTAACAGGGTTGATTTTCCGACCTGACGCGGGCCCGTCAGTAAGACAGACTTAAATGTTTTGGATGTTTCCAATAGTTTATGTTCAATACTTCTTTTGATATATTCCATAAAAACTCCTGACTAATTTAGATTCTGTTTCTAAAATTGACATAATTCTAACATGCATATATGAGAAAGTCAATCATTTTCAGTTGAAAATTAATTGAATAACTCTCTATAACAAACGATAGACTTCTTCACAATCGAGGTGTATAATACTGACTGTTGGGCAGACCACTTCCCTGCAAACACATATTATGGAGAAGGGATGAAATCAAATGAAAAGAAAAATAATTGTATGGATTGCGATACTCGGTTTATTGGGAATGGCAGGCTGCGGCGAAACAGGGCAGGTAATCGATAAATCAGAAAATGTGCCAGTGCAAACAGAGTCAGATACAACGGAATCTCCGGAAAGTGAAACGCCGGATTCATCTGATTCAGTGTCTGATACAATTGTTGAGGAACAATCCGGTTCAGCTGGCAGAGAAAACAATGATATGGAATGGAATGATAAGCTCGAAATGGATTTTGCCTATGACTATTCTGAGGATATTAAGGCAGATGTTGACCATGTGGTATCAGGTTCTGCTTCCCTGCAGGAAGAATTGGAGAATATCGGGAAGGTTATCGGGAAGTATACTCCGTTGGCTGAGGCAGCCCAAACACAAGGAGAAATGAATGTATCGTCCAAATGGTTTTTCGTAATATGGGATACGGAATTAAATAACCTTTGGGGCAGATTTAGCAATTTGGCCGACCCGCAGACAAAGGAGAATATCCTGGCAGAACAAAGGAACTGGATAGACATGAAGGAAGAAGTGACATTAATGAGCATTGGTTCTAGTGAAGAAAACGGCAGCATATATCCTCTCCTTGTGAACTCTTTCATGGAGGAGATTACCAAAAACAGGGCTTATGTTCTTGCAAATGAGTTAGCAAAGGTAAAAGGTGAATCCTTTGTCATGCCGGATAAATCTGCAAAGTACGGTTTGTTTGTAGACAATCAGGGAACCGGCAGCGTATACAGTTCTCTGATTACCCGGCAGGGACAATCAGGAGATGATGAAGCAATTATCTCTATTTACAGACTGGGGGAAATAGAAGGAACCTTTGCTGACAATGGAAACGGAGAACTGACTTTCATATCAAATGATGAAAGCGTAAAAGGAATTATCAAAATTAACGGATGGGATGGCGCAAGCTTCACAGTTACTGAAATATCGGGAGAGTCTGTTTTCTCTGTAGGAGAAGAGGTCAAATTTCCTATTACATTTTGATAGATACGAATAACGTGTAAGACAATCTAAAGTATCATATCGGAACAAACACTTGCTATGCAGTTTTGGATACTATATAATCCTGTCTTTGACAGTTTGACGAAAAGAAAATCGCTGTAACACCAGTAAATATGCGTGCTGCAGCGATTTTTTGCGTCGTTTCGTACTTTAGTAATTTATTCTTTTCCTTTACTTTTTTTCTGAATTGTTTTCATTTGACTTTTTGTGATGAATTGGTAGTCTGTTCGGAACCCACAGACCTCATGTAAATCATCCGTGATTTTTAAACGTTTGTATAAAGGAATAAATCCTTGTTCCTGTACTTTGGCAAAGTTCATTGCTTTTAGTGTATCTAAGATGGTTTCGCAAGTATATTTATAATCAAGTTTTTTCTCTAAGATACGGTAAGATAACAGTGCAAGAAAACAAATGAGAAAATGAGCTTTGATTCTGTTATCGTCTTGCAGATACACTGGTCTTGCAGAAAAGTCTGTTTTCAATATGCGGAAACATTCTTCAATCTGCCATCTTCCTTCGCTGACTTTTAATATGGCATTTACGTCATCATCCAATAAATCAGTGCAGACTGCATATAAGCCATCGTATTGTTCTTCATTTGAAATTTTATCTTCATCAAGAAAACTGTGGATTTTTGCAGCTTCACCATCATCTGTAGCTGCAATAGTGCCTATGAACCTGGCCGGATCATTCGGGTTTTTCCGCTGTTTCTTTGTATTTCCTGACTGAATCATTTTCTCAGCACGTTCTACCTGAGCATCCCGTATAGTCTTTTGATAACGTGCATATTTAGGAGAATAAGTAATAATGAGCCTCTGATGAAGTTTCTTCGGCGTATATGGTTCATCCTTGTAGTATAAATCAGTATCATCATCTGAAAGTTTTGTTATATCTACCGGTTTATTATCCGACACTCTGCGGAATCCAGTCTTATTCAAAGCCCAAGCCCTGTCTTCCGCCGGAAGTTTTTTTATGGACTGGGTAACAATAAAGGCTCTTTCGCCCATGTGGTTATATGTACGGATACTTTCAGACCCAAGCCCGGCATCACTGCAGTAAATAAATTTGGGGCAACCAAAATCCTGAAGCACTTTTTGTTCGAGAGGTTTTAATGATTTTTGTTCATTTGTGTTACCGGGGAAGAGGGAAAATGCAAGGGGAATACCATCTCCATCCATAAACATGCCCATCTGTATAATCGGATTAGGTCTGTGCTCCTTACACTTTCCATATTTTTTGCCGCCGTTTTCCTGCTCAATTTCAAAGTAATAGTTTGTACAGTCATAGTAGAGAATCTTATCATTACGAGAGCCGATAAAATGGCTGTTTTTATAAACTTCGGATTGGATGAAATCACATTCCGTTCCAAGAACATCCAATGCACGATACACATCATGGAGCTCATAAGTTGGTTTTTCCAAAAACTCAGAAGCGGTTTTAAAGGAAGAACGTTTACTTGCAGGTTCCAGTATTCTGGCATAGATAAGGTCAGAGAGAACGGCATTGATGTCATATTTAAATTTGTACTTATCTCTTAACTTTCGGCAGGTTTTGTTTAATTGTAAGCTATAGTAAATAGATTGAAGAAAAAGGTATCCGCCTCTATAAAAACTTTGTTTGTCATAGTCCAACTGCCTGTCAGCATGAAATGGAATTAAAACAGTTTTTGTTTCTTTTTCTTTCTTGTACATCACTTTACAACTTATGCAAACAGCTACATTGTTGTTTAATCAGCAGTTTT
>CAMXQE010000038.1 GCA_947246015.1 uncultured Lachnospiraceae bacterium
AATAAATCTTATCTTTTTTCATTTTATCTATTGACATTTATTAGCTGGACTTCCCCTTTGATGTCCATGTTTTGGAATATTGAATTCCCAGTGCTTATTTCCATTATTTTTTGAATCATCCTGTAACTATCTGTAGCTATTTCTTCATTCGCAGAAACACTCCGGTATCCAAAATACATTTTTCTACCTGGCACTATATATTCCGGTGTCACCACTGTACCTGCATATCCTGCCAGCCTTTTGATAAACTGCCAATTCGGCTCCCCATACTGAACTAAGAAGCGTCCTACTTCTCCATTCTGTTTATCCCGCATAATAAATTTACCGCCATCAGGCTCCAGACAATCCTCTATCACTTCACGATAAGTGTAACTTTCCTTTTGGTAAGTTCTTGTATGTGGAATTATATCCAATAAAAAACTTCCAGTTCTCACTGTCAGACATAAAACATACAACTGATTTTCCTTTTCTAACTCCATTGAAGTCATGACACCGCAGAAAAATACCCTCTCTTCACCAAGTCCAGTTTCCAGCTTCACAGTCACCCAGTTTTCCTTCCCTGCCATAATCCGGCACTCCTCCGCATGATTTTAGGATATAATCCCCCTCATCCTAAGTTTCCATACCCATTCAATTCTTTCGTACACTCCATTGACAGCAGACTGATAAAACAGAACGGCTCCGTTACTATTCTCATTTTCCTCATCTTAATACATCTCCCTTCTTTTCAACAGGCCGTATGGTTTTCCACATTAATTTCACAACCTTCTGCCACTCTTTATAGTCCTTATAAGGACAGATAAAATTAACCAAAACTATATTTTTCTCCATTTTCCGGCAACCATAAAAACGATAATCCGGATGTTCCCTCTCAATTACCAATTCTACCGTCTTACCATAGCTTTCATTTCTCCTTCTTGAATCTGTCTTTCAAATACATTAAATCCCATATTCACGATTGTCAATATTATCTGTGGACGAAATTCAGACGGATACCTTATTTTTGCTACTTCGTCTGGCATAATCCCCATATTATCAGGAAGATGCATAAAGAAACTTTCTAAAATTATTTCCTCAGTGAAATGAATAATCCTGCCTGCCACATAATATCCGTTTTCAAGATTATTATATTTTCTTTTCTTCAGTCCCTCCTTCTTTTTTAGTATTTCTTCATCCAAATATGCGTCCATTAATATTTTCCTTTCCACGTTCTTCATGCAAAAACAGGGTGTGCCTATCCATTCAGGCACACCCTTCCATATACTGCATGTTTTAACCGTTAAGCCGGCTTTCCTGCAACGTTTCCGTCCGGTATCCGGTCTTCACATCAAGAGCCACGCTGTATTCTGCCGTCAGCCATGCTTCCACCGTAGATACTTCTTTCACATCAAAAGTTATGTCAGCAGCCCCTTCCGGTTCTGCCAAATCCACCACCGCAAACCACTTTCCCCTGATTACCTGCCAGCTTTTCAAAGCCGGACGGCTCTCTTTAGAGCCATCCGGCCACAGACTCCATGGTCTCCAACAGAAATGCCACTTCACTACTATCAGGGACAAAACGTGACATTTCCGCATACCATGAATCAGAACATAAGAAAATATGATATCTTCAGCCTGTATCTTTCTTCCGTTCCAAAATGAGAGAACTCTGTTGTCATGTATTTTCCCCGTTAACATGTTTTTCTTATCCGTTCCCAGCCGAATTTTCATTTCTCTCCTTCTGCTGTCCCCCGACAGAAATCGATGAATTTCGACACGTTTATTTTACTATGTCTGCTGAATAAATAACATAAAGTTTCCGGAAAATATATTTTCCGGAAACTTTATGTTAAAAATATGATTTATCTGATATACTGTTTTTTAAAACTAAAAACTTTTAGAAAAGGAGATTATCATGAAAAAGAAATTTGTAACCTGCCTGATTTTATTATTTGTAATAATTAATACACTTTTCCCTGCATTTCCTCCCTCACAGGACGATAGCGCTATCCAGCCTTTGAATGGTTTAGAACGGGAATGGATATAATCTTCATTCATACCATTGCTTATTTACATCATAATGCTTCTCATAATATTCCTGTATTATTTTATGGTTTGTATCCAAATCATAAAAATCAGTTAAATAAAAAGCCTGTATAAGCAGCCTACCACAGGCTGCTTTGTCTGTTTTCCCCAATTTGTCTAAATCCAATGCTTTTTCACAAATTCCATTTCCTAAAAATTTCCCATCCGATAATTTCAAACACATTCCGATAAAATATTCCATGTGTTTCAAAGACGCCTCATAATCGCCTATGTCGGAAAGCATGTTTGCCAGGTTGAATATCAATAACTTTATGCTTTCCCACCAATACTCAAACCCCACCCTGCCTTTTTCCATCTTCTTCAGCATTCTTTCCAATAGTTCAATTCCTTCCCTGTCTCTTCCCAATGCCCCCAAAATATTCGCCATATGTGTATACAGAATAATCTCAATATATGAAAAACAATAAAAATCCGCCTTTTTTAAATGTTCTTCCTTCACCGATAATTCCAGCAGTTCCTTATCCTTCCGATAGAACTCTTCCGCATCCATCCGTCCCATTTCATATGCAATCCAGTTTTCCATCATTCCCATATACTGATAGTTATTGATACTGTCCATATCCAGCCTTTCGCGGATTTCTCCCATCAGTCCCCCTGCTTTCGCCCACTCCCTTCTTCTGGCAGCTTCCTTAAAACGGTACAAATATTCAAATGCCTTATAATCCGTAGTCTCTAAATTTCCCCTGAAATATCCCCATCCGATTTTCAGACGTTCAAAAATTGCCTCGCTCCTTTTTAAATGAGGCGAGCTTTTTCCGTTTTCCAACTGCGAGTACGCTACCACCGTACAAATATCCATGCTCGTCTGCTGTTGTGTCATCCCCCTGATTCTCCTGTAAAAACGCAGGCATTCATTCAGCAGATAAATCTGCTTATGGCTGTCAAATAGCAATTCCGGCTGGAACGATGTATCATACCCGGCATTCTCCATCACTTCCACAAATGTATAATACTGTACCTCATATACATGAGCCTTTTCTTTATCTGTCAATCGTAAATCCCTGATGTAAAAACGCAGCAGTTCCGGTAAATGGTAAAACCTGTAACTTTCTTTCAGAAGCCTTACCGCAGTTTCTTCTAAAAGCAGCCGTTCCAACAAGACTATCCGTTCACCACATATGTTTAACAATGCACAGACCATTCCCGGCACCAGTTTCGCACACTCCTGCTTATCCATGGCTTTCCGAACCGTATAATCAATCAGAAATTTTAACCCGGATTGAACTTCATCCAAAGATAATAGCTGCAACATGCCGCCCTTATAATAATACAATGCCAGCAATCCTATCTCAAATACACTTAAACAACATGTGTCCAGCCTGCGCTCTCCGCCTCCCGGAACTGTTTCACTTATCGCTTTCCCCAGGAAATGCAGCATTTTTTCTGCATTCTTTTCCACCTTTTCGGCAAGAACGGAAGACAGATACAGATAAAACTGATTCTGTATTTTCGCATTGCAGCTTCTGTCTTGTGCCTGTTCATCATGATACAGCTGTTCCACCGTTTCCCATTCCTGCTTCTGTACCGCTTCAAAAACGGACTCTTTCCATGCGTAATATTGGTATTCCTTTACAGAAAGCATAACGGAAAAATCTTCCGGATTCATTCCCAGCCGCTGCATAAAGCAATGAAACAGCAGCCCGTCCGGTATCCGTTCCCCACTCTCGTACCTTGATAACGTCCCAGACGAGCAAAGCCCTGCACTTAACTCTTTCCGTGATATTTTCTTCTGTTCCCTTATCTGGTATATCATAATGCCCGCTTTTATCTGACGCATCCTTCCCCTTCTCCTGTATATCTTCTTTTTAAATAAGGCTGGCGCCCGTGTCTGCCTTATACCGAGTCTCTGCCTATTTATACATAATACTAATTTTACCGTTGTTCCTCCCGTCCGTCAGCCCTGAAACTTTATTCTGTTGGTATCACGAATCCATGGATTCTCCGCTCAACTTCCTTATATACTGCATCATCATCCCTGACAGAGATGACGATAATCCGCATCGTCCCTCCATCCTGAACCAACTGTTAAACAACCCGGTATCCAAGGCCTCGTAATTTTATCTTATTAAAACCGCTCAATTTAGAACTGGCATGGTTCCCAAGAGACTTCCCAATCCCATCAGGGGGCGAAAACGGATGTTCTGCCGTTTTTTCGATTGCCTTTAAAATCAGTTTCCGGCTGTAAGGAGCAAGACGTTTCAAGTCCCTCTGAGCTTCTTTCAGGTATTCTATCTTCCACTCCATCCGCCCGCTCCTTATTCAATTTCAACCCTGACATCTGCAAAGTCATCCTGTGTAATGCCAAAAGATTCCATCACTTCTTCGTGGCTCATGGTTTCCTGCGGATTATAGTGTGCCATGCGTTCCTCTGCCTCTTCCTGCGCGATGTAATCTGCAAGCGTTTCCATCAGAGCCTCATACTGTCTGGGAGACATCAGAACACATGCCGGAGTGTTGTTCTTCATCACGATTTTGGTACCGCTGGATTCCACACATTTATTGTACGCAAGCCATAGCAATATATCAATACAAATATCTATATTTTTATCAATAAATAGAACGATATTAAAACTCCTTTGGAAGCTTTGACGAACTGTAAGGCATCGAATTATTAAAATCCGGCAAAACTTACACTTTGGACGAGGTAGACGCTGAACTTTCCAGGGAGTTTGGCATATGAGCAATGTCTATTCCGTCATTTACTCTCAAAAGGCAATGGATGATTTGCGGGAAATCTATCTGTATATCGCTTTTACGCTTAAAGTGCCAAATACAGCAGAAACACAGGTAAACCGCATCCGAAAAGAAATCCGCTCCCTTGGTTTCATGCCCTCCCGTTACTCCCTCGTTGACTGGGAACCATGGAAGAGCATGGGAATGCACCAAGTCCCGGTTGATAACTTTGTAGTCTGCTACACTGTGGATAATACTGACAACACACTCACTATATCGCTCCTTTCTCATTCTCTTTCCCACCTCTATTTTGGAACCATCGTTATTTTGCTGATATATAATCTTCTCGCTTCATATCCTGACTGCCTCCCTTTCCATATCACATTACTCAAAATATGACAATCTCCCGTTCCTTTTCCCATTTTTCACATTGGTAAACTATCCTCAATACACAGCGCCCCATACCCCCGCGTGTGTCAAGTTATTGTCACAAACTTTTTCACTTTTTTTGATTGAGAATCGCTGAAAGGCGCATAACTTCGTGGGGAGTACGGTTGATGATTGCTAAGTCAGGGCAAAATTGATGATGAATTATTGTCAAGTTGATAAGTCCACAATACTACCATTATTTTCTCCATGACTAACACAAGCAACGGCATGGTAATGGATCTTTCTACATTCACGGAAAAATCTTTTAAGGAAATGTGCAGAAGACAAAAAGGAAAACGAACGATAAGATTATCATCGCTCTGTTTCCCTTTTGCTTTTTGGAGACTGTCGCTCAGAAGCATTATCCATTTGCAGCACCGTAGTATCTGATAGTTCTTTACCTTGCCGTCAATATGCCCGAGGAATAAAGCGGCTCCTTTAATTTGCAACAGCGCAGATCATCATAACTTGTACAGACAGGGACACTGTTTATTCGACTGATATAATCCAGCATTGCCAGCAAATACAGACATTCTCGATACCATCCCCTCTGGTAGTACACCCTGATATCATCCTGCTCCAACGTATCTATGATAAAATCAATGTCACCCATTTCTTTTACCCAGTGGCATACACTGCTTTTATAAAGTTCAAAGCTGTCCCTCTCTTCGGATGAAAAATCTAACAGGGATTCCATGGACACCCCAAGCGCTTCTGCAATCTTATAGACTGTCTTTACGGAACAGTTTTCAAGCTTTGTCTTCCCATTACATATATCACAGACCGTAGTATACGGAACTCCGCTATTTTGGGAAAGCCTATATTTTGTGACAGCTTTCTGTTCCATCAGTTTATTCACATTCATACAGCTCACCTTCCTTCTATCAATGGAATCTCCAGAAATAATATGGTTATTTCAGTATATCGGCATACCGTTACAAAATTAATCAAAAAAAATTTCAAACAACATTGCAAAGAGTTTTGTCTTTAGTGCAAATTCCGGCTACTTATCTTATTTATCAAAAAATAAGCACTTTATTCGACACCATATATCACAAAACAATATACAAACCGACCTAAAAATCTACTTTCTTTTACACAGGCAGACTGTTTTCGACACAAAGTGCCCCATACCCTGTTGATCTCAGGTTAATATCACGAACTTTTTCACTTTTTCAGATCAAAAGTCCGCACCCTTCATAACTTCGTTAGGGTGATGATAAATAGTTGTTAAGTAACATGGAAATTGATGGGAAGTTATTGCTAAGTTATTTTAACCCAAATAAACCTTCTCATCTTCTTATTCTCCCCTTTCAATCAGATTGAAATTATAATCCGGAATAAAAAGCACACTTGTATTTATTACCCAAATCATCCCCGCCTCAAGATCTCTGCTTCTAATATTTTGTCTATCCAAGATATCTAAAAAAGAAAGGTTCTCATAACATTTTTCCAAATCATATTTAGGGAAATTATATTCACCACTTTGAATCATTTTACCCTTCCGTATATTATGAACAATAATTTCGTTGAAAATATCTCTCATGTATTCATAATATGTTTTTCCTAAACTAGCATACCGATTTTTTTCTATTAAATTCTTCATCTGAAACTGTACTGTTAATAAAGCCTGTTCATCAAGAGCCCCACAGAGTATTTCTCTTACCTGTATTGCCAGATCATTTTCATCAGAGTGGATGGATAAAATGTTCTCAACATATTCTGCACATTTTTCCTTATCTTGTATCATAAATCTTTTTGAAAGTATTTCTTCCATCTTCCTTGGCAAATCGATCAAATGTGCAATGAATGTATCCTTTACTAAATTTTTATATTTATCACCTGGCTGCAACGACACCAAAATACTTCTTTCTGCATAACCTAAATCTGGAATCGAAAATAAGTGCTGATATGATTCAACCATCGGATAATTAATATAAAGCTTTCCAACATCGGTTGAATCACAAAAATATTGCTGGAGATGATTAATTTTTTCTTCTGAAAAATATTGGTGGTATATGTGACAATATCTTCTAACTTTATGTCTACCTCTGGATAGATTTTCAAGAGTAAGCTCATAAGTTCATTTTTTTCATGGTTTCCCTCTACAATAAACAGATTTCGTCGTCGCCTTCTTGGCTTTAACCAATCATAATTATTCATATTTATCAAATTCCCCACTTATATACATCTTTTCTAAATTATGTCCCTCGCGCAATTCCCTCTCTGTTGCATCACATAATGCAGTGAGTGTACCTCTTCTTGATAAAATAAACAAAGAGTCTGGTCTCATCAATCTATTAGTCATTAAATTTGTATTATGCGTAGTCATAATAATCTGACATTGAGGATATTTGGCTTTCAAAAAACGAATTACATTTTCTGACATTTCATAATGATAAAACGCATCAAATTCATCCATGTAAAGTAACGAAGAGTTTTTTCCCATAAAAAGACGCCGATATAAATTCAATAAGGAAAGCGTTCCACTTGATGCTGTTTCCATAAAGGGAACCAACTTTTCATGTTGAAAATATAATTCTTTTTGTCCATCAGGCAAATGTTTCATTATCAGGCTACATTCTATTCCCATTATGTTTAAGAAATCTTCAAAATCTTTTAAATTATCCTTTTCATCCAGTACATCAAAAAATGTATCATAAAATTTTCGCGGCCTGTATATTCCACCACCACTTCCTACAGTGACCATTGCCATGCGGTTTATAAAATCATCTAATTTTAAAAGTATTGAATTTTCTTTTAAAGCCGTATTATTTATTACCCATCGAAGGAATGGTAATGTTGGAGCTTCATCATCGTCCCCCTTATTTGAATCCATTACCTGCAAAAAACGATCTGTGATAACCGTTTCAGCTTCCAGCTCTTCAAGCCCCTCAAAATCATTTTCCTTTGTTTCAAAATTGAAATAAAATACCCTATTGCCATCAACTAACAATTCTTCGTCATATAACTGATATTCAGATATTTTATGATATATATATACAATTTCATTATCATCAAACTGAAATACATACTTAAATAATGCCATCTTTTCATTTGAATCTGCATTTAAATATGCAACCGCCTGACTTGAAAAAAAACGAATCCTTGCCATATTACTTGAAATATCAAGTAATGCTTTCCCTAGATTTGTTTTTCCGGTCGCATTCCTTCCATAGATAAGTATTTTACTTATCTTATTATTTGTAATGCACTCTGAATTAAATTGATATCCTCCTACTTTACCAAAATCAACTTTGACTGTATCTTTGAAATTCCTGTAATTACTTACCTCAAATTGCTTCAACATAACAGACTCTCTCCTTAAATCTTCGTTTGTACTTAGTATACCATTTTTATTCCCAAACAACAATATTGTCCGTAATTTTTTTACGGGACAATACTTTTGTTTTCTTACTACAAAGGAAAGAGTCCTCAATGATACTCAAAAATTTAAAGTGGCAGACTATTTTCAACACACAGCGCCCATACCCCACTCTCGCATTCGGATCTACCGCCTCTCCCCCCTACCTGAACAAATCCATAAACAGCCTTTCATCGATACGGTTTTCAGGCCGAAACAAATCCGAATCCACATAACTGTAAATACATTCCTTTAACTGTCCGGACGAGATATCCGCAGCATCCAGGTCAAACCCGCAGAATAATATATCAGCACATCCTACCCTTGCCTCAAACAGCGGAGAGCCAGGCGTGTTGTCCATAAAGTTCGGCACCGTTTCAACTATCGGCCTGAACTCTTTTCCAAACGATGCTGTCTCCATTCCTTTTGAATGGTCCAGTAAGCCTTTCCACTGATAATCAATATATTTTTCCGTCGGGAAATCCGCAAATACCGGATGCCTGTCATCAATGACTGCCCCGCACGGTCTTTGTGACGGAAAGTGCACAGGCGACCAGAATACGGGGATGAAGCTGCCGTCCACCGGATTCTTCACACAATCGGCCGTTACTATGGCGCGTCCGCCCGCTTCTATCACCCTGGCAAGATTTTCTTTATCTTTGATAACCGTCACCTGATGGCTGCCGGCTTTTGCCGCATAAACATACACATTCCATGTATTTTTATAACTACCTACAGTCAGTTCCACCTTCAGCCGCGATGACTTTTCTATATGGTTTAACGGTATGCTTATTTTTCTGCCGGTGGTCTGCAGCTGATAAAACACCCCGCCGTCCCTGTAAATTTTCAGTTCAAACAAAGGCTGTTCCATCCTTGTCTGCCCATAGTCATATAAATCCAGCTCCGCTTCCAGCGTTTCTGTATTTCTAAATATTCGTCCGGCCTTAAACAGCGGCACGGCACAGTTGCAAAATTCCCTGAACTGCTCACTCCCGATGAAGCCTTTACTGTTAAAAAACACATCCAATATTCCAACCGTAGCGGTACCCTGCCCTGTGTAATCGCAAAGCGACAATAGTTCAAAGCCGCCGAAATCCTTTGTCCGAAGCGCCGCCTCAATCTCCTCCTTGTATAACTTCACCGCCAGGTTTCCCGACGCTTCTATATAGTCCCCCAGCCTGTGATATATCCCCTTCTTTATCATCTGCCTCCGGATGACATCGAAATTGACAGGCAGCATATTCCCTGTGTATTTTTCTACCGCATCCACATCGGGATACACGCAGTATTGTCCTATTTCAAAAGAAATAACAGGCACCGGAACATCCCTGACCGCCTTACTATAATCAAACCCGGTACTTTCCGCAGCAGTATCCTGAATGTCCTGCATTCTGACTTTATGGCCGCCTGCCTCATAGGCACACAGATAATCTTCGCATGGCAGGACAGGGTGGTCGAAATTGGTCGTCAGTGTGTAAATGCGGCGCTTATCATAAGCTTTCATCTGTATCATGATATCATCCAAAAGCTCAAAGTCGCCCATGATTTCATTGCCGTTTGAAAACATGAGAAACGAAGGATGATTGCCATAAGTTTTGGAAATGGTTACAGCCTCCTGCGGATAGTATGCACGGTGCGCCCCATCCTCCCCGAATGCGAGCGCACACACATCACGGTTGAGCCATAACGGCATTTCCACAGAAAGATACAGACCGATTTCATCCGCCGCGCAAAAAGCAGCCTCCGGCGGACACCACGCATGGAAGCGCACATGATTCAATCCATAGCTTTTTATAATCATGAAATTCTTCCGCCATGTATCCATATCCGTCGGCGGATAGCCTGTCAGCGGATAAATGGCGCAGTCGGTTGTGCCTCTGAGCGCAATCGGCTTATTGTTTAAAAGAATCTGCCGGTTCTTTGTCCTGATTGTGCGCATCCCGAACCGGACGCTTTTTTCATCCACGGAATCCCCGCACTCATACTTCACATGCAGCGTATACATGACAGGAGTAAACTCGTCCCAATATTGGATGCCTTCTATTTCATGGCGTTCATAGCGCAGATATTCTACCTGCCTTGCATTGAACAATTCATGTGTAAAACACTTTTTTGCAGATTCCTTCCCATCAGGCCCGGTCACAGACAATGCAATCCGCGCCCTGCGCCTTTCAAACGGCGAGTATACATCGCTTGTCTCTGTCAGTTTTACAGAAATACCGTTTTCATCCGGATAAACCTGAATGTTTTCCAAATGAAAAACCTCCTCGCATTGCAGCTCCATTCTGCCGATGATACCATTCCAATAACCCTGCGTATCCACACTGTATCCGCTTGCCATCGTATCGATATTGAGCAGGTTTCTATTATCAATACGAAGCGTCAGCATATGCTCTCCTGCCGTCAGTTTTCCAGTCACGTCGTATATATGCGGCGCGGACAGTTCGATAATCTGCCTGCCGGTCTTTTCCCCGTCAATCCATAATTCCGAAGCGGCATTGACACGCTCCAGGAAAAGCCTGATATATTTTCCGGCAAAATCCTCCGGAATATCCACCTTACGCTGTAACCACAGCGGCGCCACATATTCATACCGCTCCCTTGGCGCGCGCAGCGCCTCTTTGGACGGTTCCTCATAATATTCCTGTTTTTTCCCGATACCGTTTCCACACGCTGAACCCGGCAGTTTAAAACCGCCGGATTCAAACTCCTCCCTGTAATATCCGTCCTTTACTCCGTTATCTTCATAATCGGTCCTATAAAACCAGCTGCCGCTTAAATCCAAAATCTCCAATTTATCCCTGCCTCCCTTTCCTCCTGTAGTCCGTCACGCCCCAATGTCATTTCGATTCGCATCACGGCGCCGGGGTGGAATCATGACACCAGACAGAATGACATTGCGCCACATTCTAATACTCCCTGTAAAAATCATCCCTGATTTCCGACATGACCACATAACATTCTTTTCCGTAAAGCAGCTTTGCCGGAACCCGCCACGGCATTCCGAAGTAGAAATTATCCGCAACAAGTCTGCCGTCCGCATAAATCTGTGCCACATCGTACGGCCCCTGTATTTCTATATATCCTGCACGATTTGATACGCTTATCTTTCTCCATGTCCGTTTTCTCCCGCCGCCGATATTCAGTTCCTCTGCATACGGAGGACTGAACGGCTCCCTGACAGTTTCCAGTTTTACTTCCGCCTGCCGGAACTCTTTTTTCACCGTATGGTGTTCAAATTCCGAGCCGTTCCACACGTCATAGGCAAAACTGCCGTCCTGCACCGCGCATATTTCACCGTCGCACTCGTAAAGGTCGCAATGACTGCCGATATAAAGCCTGCCGGAAAGTTTACGGGCATACTCCGCCCTCTCTTTGGAAAGCGTCACGATGACTATATCCTTCCTCTTCCTTATGCTGTCCGGCTCCTGACAGAATTTGCCGCTTCCTGCAAATTTATATTCCGCTTCAATCCCTTCGACTGCGGCAAAGAAATAAGCATTACCTATCCGGCATAACGGCTGCGCTGTCGCATATTCCAGTATATTTCCCGCCAAATCCATGCGAAACGGCAGGAAAAAACCCACATCGCCGCATACGTCGATGGACGGAAATGTCACGCTTCCGGTATCTATCACAATATCCTTCTTATCGGAAAGCACGGCCAGGCGCTGATAATGATTGATAAACACAAATCCACTGTTTCCGTCGGTACGCATACAGTACCGCAGGGATGTCAGGTCATCCGCCGCAGCCTTTGTTTCCGATTCCACACTTTCCATGGGAGCAAGGATATCACCGAAATCATTGACGAACATGTGAAGCAGATTCAGCAGCCGGTATTGTCCGCGTATTTCCCCGTATTCCGAAACCGGAGCCTGAAAATCATAAGACAGTATCGAATAATCATTCGGATAACCGGTTGCCTTTGATTCATTGAGCGTAGAACGCCTGCCGATTTTATTCGTACCGCCTTTATACATATAATAACCGACCAGATTATTTCCGGAACCGAGCTTTACAAGAGACAAAGCATAAATATCCATGCTGCTTACAATCGGACGTCTGTGGTGTGTGACCTGCATACCGCCTCCCAGCTCACAGGTGGAAAACGGATAGTTTTCGTACGGAAGCCGCCAGCCGTCCTCATCCGCTTCTGCGGTAATATCTTCCCCTATAGATGAGTCATTCCTTGTTTTATTAAACACATAATGGGGCGAAAGCGGAAGCCGGTCCGTATGTGCCGCCCACGGCGCCTCAGGGTATGCCCCGAATACAGGCACCACTTCCTCCACCGGAATCTTTGCACCATATGCGCTGTTCCAGCCTGTAACGGTATATAACGGCGCTTTGAGGCCGGTTTTCAGTGCCAGTTTCTTTAGCGCAAGCAAATGCTCCGCATTATCCACAAGTTCGTTTTCCAGCTGAATCCCTATGATATTTCCCCCATCTTCATAAAAAGAACCCTTTACCTGCTCATGGATTTTCCCGTACCATATCCGCACTTTCTCCATATATTCACGGTTATTGTCACGCAATTTATACGGCTTTTCCATAAGCCAGTCCGGCAGTCCGCCGTTCCTGCATTCGCCGTGCGCCCAGGGACCGATGCGGATTATCACATCCAGTCCTGCCCGCTGCGTGTCCGCAATGAATCTGCCTATATCCCTGTCGCCCGTAAAGTCAAATTCACCCTCTGTTTCCTCATGATAAATCCAAAACAGGTACGTTGCCACAATGGTGATGCCGCCCGCTTTCATTTTACATAACTCCCGATACCAGTTCTCCCTGCTGTCACGGACGAAATGATATTCGCCCATCACGCCAATCCACGGCTTTCCGCCCCGTGTATAATACAGGCTCGTAACGCCGATTTGTTCCCCGTCAGGATTTTCCCCGCCCATATGAAGGTGATTTGTCAGTATCTCCGTTTTGCGATACTCTTTGAATTTATAATACATGACCTATGCTCCTATTTTCTTACTATCTCATGCAGACCGGCGTGGCACCGTTCCATCTCCAATCCTTTTTCCGCATATTCTTTTGCGGCAGCCTTATCGCCTTTGCCAAGATAACCGAGCGCACCCATAAAACAGCAGTGTACTCTGTTTTTCTTATTCAAATCCGCATCAAAAATCAGAAAATCAGGAAGGGATACTGCAAAATAGTCTATTTTTATCTCGTCATTCCAATGGTTCCCGGCATATTCAATCAGCGCATCAAACCTCGCCTCCGCCGTCCGGATATCACCAAGTTCCTTTAATGCCATTGCCGCATAATACATCATTTCCGGCGGCTGGTCATTGTAATACATGGCACAGGACAATGTAAATTCACCCCTTGCCGCTAATTTCCAGGCTCTTTCCGCTTTATCCCTATCCTCATACAGACAGCCGAGCTTATAATAAATGTCATTATCAAGACAGCCGGCCAGTTTTCCTTCACCGAGATTGGCGGGGTATACAAGCGCACGTTCCAGCAGTGCAATTGCTTTTTCCTTATCTCCTGTTTCCGCCATATTCATCAGGGCCGTCCGGTATTGTGCGGGAATTTTACCTTCGCCGCCTTCCCATGGATGGAAGTTATGGCACATGATACAGTGATATGCCTTTTCATATTCGCCGTTCAAATTGAGAAGCGTTATATACTCCGTATATAAATCATCACGCTTTTCTAAAAGTTCTGCATTCGCATTCATATGGTCAAGACGCTTTTCCGGGGAAACGTTTAATGTCTTGTATAGTGTATCCAGTTCGAAAAATACGCGCGCATCCGTCCTGTCCATTGCAAATGCTTTCTCCATCGCCGCTTTTGCCCTGTCCGCGTCCTTTCTTTTATTATAGTAGGCAAGCGAAAGATTCCGGTACACGGTCGGCAAATTGATTTTATCCGCACAGCCTTCCCATAAAGCGATGCTTTCCTGAAAACGGCCTTTATCATAAAACAGATTGCCAAGGTAATAGGCCGCATAATTCCCGCCGCCTTTTATGGCATTCCTTAACACGGCAATATCTTCTATCCGGTTCGGAAAACAGTAAAGCGGACTGCCGTTTTCGGCTTTCGTAAGCTCTGACGCATCTCCGGTACATGCATACCGGTAATAATGCACCATCGGCTCATCGCTGTCCGGGGCAAGGGATAAAACGCTGTCAGCTTCACTGTAAAGTCCTGCCGCGATATAGGAAAGCGCAAGTTCGACATAATTGTGATTATCACTGCGCATAACGGATTGCATTTCATCCAGATTGTTCCCTGTCAGCCTGTATAATTCATAACGGCAGCCGTGGTCGAGCGCATCGATTTTCTTAGTTTCATTTGCAAATGCAATGGCCTCCCCGCTTCTGCCCGTTATACGCAGCAGAGCTGTTTTTAATACCCTTGCCTTTAAGTTATGCAAGCCCCTCACCAGTGACTTTTCGATAAAGTTAAGCGCTTCTTCGTAACTGCCTCTGCCCGCCGCAATACACGCAAGCTGGTAAAATGCTTTATCCTGCATATTTCCGTCCCATACGGCTTTATAGAATGCATCAAAGGCTTTTTCCGTATGGCCCGCGGCTTTTAATGCAAGGCCGAGGTTATAATACGGCTCACAGTCATACGGATTGGGATTTTTCCACGTGGAGGACTGAACCGCCGTCTGAAAATATGGAATGCTTTCCTCAAAACACCCTTTCTGATAAAGGTACTTTCCATATCCATTGTTCAGACGGATATCCGACGCATCACGCCTTAATCCTTCCAGATAATACGGCTCCGGTGAATATGTCGCATGACGGTACTGTTCCAGATGCGTTGCGGCAAGGAAAAGCTGTTCGTTGGTTTCAATCATTCCGGGTTCCGGTATTTCCCCAGCCGGCTGCGGAACGGGTTCGCTTTTTTTTACAGGCGTACAGGAGAGTATTTCCTTTCCGCCTTTTTTTATCGTACAGACGATTTTTTTGCCCGCCGTATCGGCATCGACGCTTGTTTTCCACACTTCCGCCGTTTTCAGATTCAGCTTATCCGCGTATATGGTTTCCCCGTCCGCCGTAACTTCCATTTCTGCATCGATACCTGCCGGTGTGTAAAATGTCAGGCCGATTCCGGTATCCCGGACGGTCATGTTAACTACCACATCCGTTGAAGCATTTGATATCTCCCCCACTGCTTTATACGGCATAAAATACTGTACAAAGGTCTTTTCCTCATATGGCTTTAAGAACGTAAAATCCGGCTGATTATCGGTAAACATACCTGTCATAAGCTCTATATACGGACCGTTTTCATCCGTTAAGTTCCTATCCCATGCTTTTCCGAAATCACCGTTTCCCCAGGTCCATTGCTTTTTGCCCGGCGCAATATGGTGGTCCGCAATGTGCAGCAGTCCCGCTTCCTTTTTGTAATCATAGTTACCGATAAAATCGAAATCCGAATGATACGCCATATACGAAGTCGGAACCGGAATATTCTTATAGCGTGAAATATCCGTTCCCGGAGAATAATCCACTTTATAATACTCACCGTCCGCAATCGGAAATTTGGATACCGCACGTTTCCCATGATCCATGACCGCATGGACATCCGGCGGGAATACAGACTGCGTATCGTCATTCACTGCAACGGCAGGATTGGCCCACCATAAAAATGTCTGCGGCCGGTCCGTCGGATTATATACCTGTCCCTTAACTTCCAGATACGCCTTGTCCGGATAAACGGTAAACCCCGCCATACCCTTTGTATGGAACATCTTCTCTGTTTCCCCGACCCATACGGTAACGGAACCGTCAGCATTTTCTTCGATTGTATAGTCAACTGCATCAAACGTTGACGGTCTGTGATGCTGCGGCCAGTTGAACTCTATGCCGCCGGAAATCCATGGACCTGCAAGTCCTACAAGGGCAGGCTTTATCACCTCATTATAATAAACCGCATCATAGCCGTTTGTCTTATCATAAAGACGCTGAATCCTGCCGCCGATTTCAGGCAGAATCATGACAAGTATGTAATCATTTTCCAAAAAAACCGCGTCATATTCCTTATCAGTTTTACTATCCGAGACACCCCCGCATACGGGATGCGGATAAACCCGTCCCGAAGACCCCTGATACACCCGTTTTTCAAGAAACATCGGATTTTTATCGTAGTCCGCAATCCCGTAAGTCGGTATGGTTACCTTCTCCCGCTTTACCGTAACTTTTCCCATTCTTCGCTCCTCCATTCCTGTTCCGTAACTATCCTTCACTATTGCTCTCATTATGCACTGCTTTTAGCCGGAAATCATCCGTTATTGTTGCCCGAAAATATGAAATTGTTGCTCACCAAATGATTGTAATTAGAAACCCCTTATGTTAAAATACAAATGAGATGATTGAAGAAAAAGCCATTCTTCATATCTGTTTCGGATGCTACATGGCAGTATGACGGAGGTTTTCATGGGAAAATATAAAGAAAATATTTCTGACGATTCGTTATGGATAACGGCAACGCCTACGCCGTTTGCAAAAACACTGCCGTTCTGTATTTCAGAAGCAGGGCATTTTATAGCCGGAAACGATTACCGGGTACAGCGGGATATGCACGATAGTTTTTTGCTCCTTTATACCGTTAACGGCCAGGGCTGTGTGCAGACAGGGACAAATGAAATTCTGCTTTCCAATGGATGTGCCGTTATGATTAACTGCCGCATCCCGCATGAATATCACACGGCATCCGGTCAATGGGAATTCTTATGGATACATTTGAACGGCAGCGGTATTGCCCCGCTATTTGACATTACTTACCCTAACAATTCCGTGCGTTCCATCCTTATGAAGCATCCAAAGGATTTTGAAGCAGGAGTCAGCAGCCTCATAAACAGGGTAAGTCAGAATGATATCGCTGCATACCTTCAGCTTTCCTCGGATATACACCTGATTCTTAATGCCCTGTATCTTGCAGCGCATGAAAAAGATAAGGCAGACAGAAAGCAGAACGGCACTGACGATGTACAGGCCGCTATTGAATACATAGAAAATAATTACTTTCAACCGATTACCGTAGAAGATATGATACGGCATCTCCCGGTTTCCAAATATCACTTTATACGGCGCTTCAGCCGGGCCATTGGCCTTGCGCCATACAGCTACCTGACCAATTACAGAATCAACGTTTCAAAAACAATGCTCCGTTCCACAGATAAAACTGTTTCTGAAATTGCCGAATCCTGCGGTTTTCCTGATACAAGCAATTTCATAACACACTTTAAAAAGCATACAGGACAGACGCCTTTGCAGTATAGACGGGATTTTTCATAATAAACAAAACATATCCATGCCCACGAATACAGGCTTACCTGCCAGGAGTGTTGTCAATATGGGACAACAAATTTCGACAAATTATTTCAATTTGTAATAACTTCCTTTCAATTTACCTTCTCTTTTTAATATTCCTGTTTCAACCAGTTCCTTTAGAATTTTTAATGCACGAGAATCCTTCACATTCAGCAAATTCTGGACTTCTTTATTTGTTATTTCCCCCTTTTCTTCTATATACTGAATAATCTTTTTATGGCTATCATTCAATTTATCCGTACTTTTCCGTACTTTATCCGTACTTTTCCGTACTTTATCCGTATCCCCCATTATTTTATCCGCACCTTTACCAATTCTTGTTTTATCAGAAAACCGAAATAAGTTAATACGAAAACTTCCTGCAATTTCCATCAATTCTGGTTCTTCTAATCCAAGTTCCCGGCATCGTCGGATAATCCTTGGAATCCCACTCCCCCAGTGCTCCATAATATTCATATAAGTAAACGCATATACCAATGCTCTGTTCCTTGGTATGGAAATTCCTTCTCTGATATCTTTTATTCTCAAACTTCCAAACAGCATCCCTGGAGAAGTCACTTCCACACGATCATCATATACCGCTACCTGTATACTTGAAGGATGCAGATAACTACGATGAACCACGGCATTACAAATCATTTCCCTGATGCAGTCTGTTGGAAGTTCATATATGTCTGTTCGATATAACCCATTTATTTCCGAACTCATATGAATATTGCGTAAGACATACTCATACGCTGCATCCAACTGTTCCACAATGTCTCCATCATATTCTATCCGGTCAATAAATACAGCTCTGTCCCTCCCCTTGAACACAGCACATTGAATTGTTGCCTGTGGAAATAAATTGCTCGTCATAAGCAAAAAAGCATTCGTAGGATAATATTCATCGCCCCGTTTTACCAAAAAACCCCAACTTAGCAAATTTTTTTCCGTCAAGCGATGAATTCTCTCTACCATCTCCTCAGACCTGCAATGCTCCACCGCATATTGATACATCTTATCACACAAATGGTTAATCTCATCTTTGGTAACGCTTGCTTCCGGTGCCGCATAGTTTTGATCAAAACACCGATTAGCACCCTCAAACTCCAATTCCTTCAGCACAAACGAATCCGCTGGTCTGGTAGTTCCCGATACACGAATATAAGTTCCGTTTTCCTTTCCCTTCGTCGTAAGATAGTATGGACGCTGACTACCTGGCATTATATTTACAACAATCACCACCTTCTCCTCAACAGATACCAATGTCACAATTGGCATAATCATCGGTGTACAACTATCACAGATTGCTGAAGTAATCCCATCCATTATGGAAAAAGCATCTTCCTGATTGATTCCAAACACATTAAGTGTACCATCCTCCACACCAAACACAATTTTCCCTCCACTGCCATTTGCAAATGCAACCACCGTTTTCATATATACTTCACTTTTTTTCGGAACTTCCTGTTTGAACTCAACATATGCTGATTCACCAGATATGATATCTTCTATAGTCATAGAACGCCACCTTTCACTCCAAAATACACTATCTACATATCATCAAATAAATCAATCAATATCTACTGCCGCCCTGCTCTTAAGGTTACCAGCTTTCACATAATATTCCACACTTTTTAATAACTTACCTTTATCCATTGCGTTTAAGAAATAGATATAAGTTACATTGTTTTCTCTGAGTTCTAAAGAGACAAACTTGTGGAGTGAAAGATTTGAAAAATCTTTCACTCTTAAACTCCATTTTTCTATCCTTTCATATTTGTACTTCGCTTATTTTTTTCTTTTAATGTAACATTCCAATACCAATTTATCAATACATATTTCCCTATATCAATTTTTAAATCCTCTAAGCAATTCCGCCGGACAAAGTTTGTATTCCCATATTTTCCACAAAAACGGATGGGCGGCCCACTATGGAGCCGCCCATATCCGAATTCACAAACTCGATGGCACGCACCAGACATGCCATACATAACCGGGGACATAACGTAATAATTCCCACACACCATGAAGAAGATTATAAGATAAAGAAAATATGATATCATCCTCTTGTAGCTTCCGCTCCAAGTCAAACTTTACTTCATTCTGCTGTCCCCTGACAGAAATCAGTGAATTATGACGGTACTATTTTACTATTTATATAAACAGAATAACATGACGCTTCCGGAAAATTATTTTTTCCAAAAACGTCATGTTAAAAACCTGATTTATCTGCTATAATAATTTATTTCATATTTTTTTAGCATTGTCAGTTATTTTTCGTATCTAACAAATTTCTCTACGCTTATTAACCGGAGATTTCTATTAATCGGCTCAATTTGCTATATCTTAACAGAAGCCTGCAAATAGTTAAATATTAATTTTACCACTTTTGAAACCAAAATAGAATGACGTTTCTGGAAAATATTTTTTTCCGAAAACGTCATGTTAAAAATGTGATTTATCTGTTACACTGTTTTGCAGAATTTTTAAATTTTAAAAGTACTTTCAGAAAAGGAGATTATCATCATGAAAAAGAAAATTGTTACTTACCTTGCTTTAGTATTTGTATTGGCAAATACACTTTTCCCTGCATTCCAGCCTTCTCAGGGCGACAATACAGTTCAGCCTTTAGGATTTTGGGAAAAAGAATGGATTTAAATAATCTATCAATACCATTGTTTATTTGTATCATAATGTGTCTCATAATATTCTTTTAATCTTTTATGGTTTTCTGTCAAATCATAAAAATCAGTTAAATAGAATGCCTGTATAAGCAACCTGTCGCGGGTTGCTTTATTTGCTTCTTTTAATTGTTCTAAATCAAATGCCTGTTCACCAAGTCCATATCCTACGAATTTTCCATCAGATAACTTAAAACATCTATCCGTAAAATCCTTCATATATCTTAAAGATTTCTTATAATCCCCTATATTGGACAACATACACGCTAAATTAAATATAGATACCTTAATACCTTCCCACCAATATTCCAAGCCAACTTGACTCTTCTCTATTTTTCTCAACATCTTTTCCAATAATACAATTCCTTCTTTTTGCTTTTCCTGCTCCCACAAGATATTCGCCAAATGTGTATACAGAATAATTTCAATATAAGAAAAATAATAGAGTTCCGTCCTTTTCAGATGTTCTTCCTTAACCGATAATTCCAACAGCTCTTTATCCTTCTGATAAAACACCTCTGCATTTATCCGCCCCTTAGCATATGCAATCCAGTTTTCCATCATTCCTATATACTGCTGGTTATTGATACTTTCCATATCCAGCTTATCCTTAATTTGCTCCATCACTTCCCCTGCCTTATCTCATTCCCTTTTTCTGGCAGCTTCCTTAAACTGATGCAGATATTCGAACGCTTTATAATCCGTAGTCTCCAAATCCCCCCTGAAATATCCCCATCCAATCTCCAACCGTTCCAAAATCGCCTCGCCCTCCTTCACATGGGGCGCCCGTTTCCCTGTCTCCATCCGTGAATATGTTTCCACCGCACAGATTCCTTCGCTGATTTGCAGCTGCGTCATCCCCTTAATCTCTCTGTAAGAAAGCATATACTCATTCAGCAGATATATCTGCTTGCGGCTGTCAAACAATAATTCCGGCTGGAATGCCGTATCATAACCGGCATCCTCAAAGACTTCCATAAACGCATGGTACTGCACCTCGTATACATGCGCCTTTTCCATATCTATCAGCCGCAGGTCTCCGGTATAAAAGCGCAGCAATTCCGGTAAATGATAGAACCTGCCGCTTTCCTTCAAAAGCTTTACCGCCTTTTCTTCTATAAATATCCTTTCCACCGGCTCCATCTTCCCATGACAGATATGCAGCAATGCGCAGACCATTCCCGGCACCAGTTTCGCACACTCCTGCTTGTCTGTAATAATATGTATTGTGTAATCAATCAGGGATTTTAATTTAGAATATACTTCGTCCTCAGAAATCAGATGCCGTATACCGCCCTTGTAATAATACAGCGCCAGCAATCCAATCTCAAACGCACTCAGCCGATATGCTTCCAGTCCGCTGTTTTCGTAAGCCGGAACCGTTTCATCCACTGCTTTCCGCAATAACCGCAGCATCTTCTCCGCATTATTCTCTATCTTTTCAGCCAAAACGGAAGACAGGTACAGATAAAACTGATTTTGGATTTTTACATTACAGCTCCTGTCCTCTGCCAGATTACTGTAATATAATTGTTCCACCGTTTCCCATTCCTGCTTCTGTATCGCTTCGAAAACGGTTTCTTTCCATGTATAATACTCATATTCCTTTAAGGAAAGCATGACAGCAAAGTCTTCCGGATTCATTCCTAAACGCTGCATGAAATAATGAAACAACAGCCCGTCCGGTATCCTTTCCCCGCTCTCATATTTGGTTAATGCTCCTGCCGAGCAGAGTCCTGCACTTAATGACTTTCGCGATATTTTCTTTTGTTCTCTTATCTGGTATATCATAATACCCGCTTTGATTCGGCGCATACTTCCCCATCTTCCTCTTGCAGATAATAGATTCCCCCTTTTACTCTCCTATATTTAATCATACCATATCAAAATCACTTTTGTAACTACAATTTGCCTGATTTGTAAAATTCTGTGTTGTCCGTACAACATTTACTATATTTTTCTTTCGGTCTGCCAACATAAAACAACAAAAAGAAAGGCGTAAGCCCTCTCTAACAGACTTACGCCCCAAACATTCCAACAGCTTATTTCACCACTCTCACCCGGAACACGCCGTCAATCGACTGCAGTTTCCCTATCATCTCATCCGTAGCCGGGCTTTCCAAATCCAGCATGGTATATGCAACTTCCCCTTTAGACTTATTCATCATATCCGTAATGTTGATACCCTGGTCGCCGAAACATGCCGTGAATTTCGTAATCATATTGGCGATATTCCTGTGGAATATTGCAATACGCCCTGCCTGCGCGCATATTCCCATATCACAATTCGGATAGTTTACACTGTTGACAATATTTCCGTTTTCCAGATAATTCATCATCTGCTCCACTGCCATCTTCGCACAGTTGTCTTCCGATTCCTCAGTGGAAGCGCCCAAATGAGGAATCACGATGCATCCTTCCTGTCCGGCTGTGGTCGGGTTGGCAAAATCGGATACATACTTACGGATTTTGCCCGCTTTAATTCCTTCCAGCACATCCTTCTCATTTGCCAGCAAATCCCTTGCAAAGTTTAACAGGATGACGCCATCCTTCATTTTATCTATAGCCGCCTTATTTATCATGCCCTTAGTGCTGTCCATTAACGGCACATGAATCGTAATGATATCACACTGTTCGTAAATTTCATCTACACTCATCGCATGTTTGATATCCCGGCTCAGGTTCCATGCCGCATGTACGGATACATAAGGGTCATAACCATATACTTCCATTCCCATATGCTTTGCCACGTTCGCCACCTTCACACCGATAGCGCCCAGGCCAATAACGCCCAGCTTCTTATCCTGCAGCTCGGTACCTGCGAATTTCTTCTTTTCTTTCTCAGCCGCTTTCGCGATATTCTCGTCATCCTTGTTTGCTGTTACCCAGTTAATCCCGCCCACGATATCACGGCAGGCCAGCAGCATACCGGCAATAACCAGTTCCTTCACGCCGTTAGCATTGGCACCCGGCGTATTGAATACGACGATGCCCTTCTCTGCACATTTCTCCAAAGGAATATTATTGACACCCGCTCCGGCTCTGGCTACAGCCAGCAGTTTTTCCGGCAGCTCCATATCGTGCATGGCCGCACTGCGGACGAGAATACCGTCCGCTTCTTCCACATTCTCCGTCTTTTCATAACAATCCGTAAACTTATCCAATCCGACCGCTGCAATCGGATTCAGGCAATGATACTTAAACATATTCTATCCATCCTCTCACTTAAGCATTTTCCGCTTCAAATTTCTTCATGAACTCTACCAGCTTCTCCACACCTTCTATCGGCATCGCATTATAAATGCTGGCGCGCATACCGCCTACGCTTCTGTGTCCTTTCAGGTTTTCAAAGCCCGCTTCTTTTGCTTCCTTTACAAATTTTGCATCCAGTTCCTCATTTCCGGTCACGAAAGGAACATTCATCAGCGAACGGTCCTCCGCCCTTACGGTTCCTTTGAAAAGTTTGCTTTCGTCAAGAAAATCATAAAGAATCTTCGCTTTCTTTTCATTATACTCTTTCATAGCTGCAAGTCCGCCCTGCTTTTTCAGCCATTTGAATACCTTGCCGCAGATATAGATACCGTATGCGGGCGGCGTATTGTAAAGGGATTCCGCATCCGCATGGATTTTATATTTTAACATCGTAGGCGTTCCCGGCAGTACGTCTTCCGTAATCAGGTCTTCCCTGATAATTACGATGACCACTCCGGCAGGGCCTACATTCTTCTGCACACCGCCGTAAATCACACCATATTTGCTCACATCCACAGGCTCCGATAAGAAACAGGAAGATACATCCGCTACCAGCGTATGTCCTTTCGTATTCGGCAGAGTCTTGAACTTTGTTCCGTAAATCGTATTGTTCTCGCATATGTAAACATAATCCGCATCCTCCGGAATAGCCAAATCGGAGCAGTCCGGTATATAGGAAAACGTCTTATCCGCAGAAGAAGCCACCTCTACCGCTTCCCCGTATATCATTGCCTCCTGGTACGCTTTCTTCGCCCACTGTCCCGTAACAATGTAGGCTGCCTTTTTATTCTTCATCAGATTCATAGGAATCATGGCGAACTGCTGGCTTGCACCGCCCTGTAAAAACAATACCTTATAATTGTCGGGAATGTTCATCAGCTCCCTCAAATCCGCTTCCGCTTCCTTAATGATGGTATCATATGCCTTGGAACGATGGCTCATCTCCATAACGGACATGCCGGTTCCCTTGTAATCTAACATCTCGTCTGCAGCTTCTTTCAAAACTTCTTCAGGTAAAACTGCCGGACCTGCTGAAAAATTATAAACTCTGGACACTTTTCTCTCCTCCTGTATATTCATACATTATATTTATGCAACAGTTCAGCCCATGACATATCGCAGGCTGAACTCTTACATATTTATACATAAACTCCATTTTACAATCATTCATTCCATTCGTCAACCCAATTTTCAGCTTTCACTCTACCATCCGAAATATTATCCTCAAACGCCGTCACACTCCGCGAGCCAGCTTATTGAATCAAAAAACACACTTAAAGCAATTGCCAAGTGTGTTCAAATCCCTGTTTCGTAAAAAAGCGCTTTATGCACCTCTTAGACAGATACTTGGCTCGCTGCTTGCGGGAATAAAGCAGCTCCGTTCTGCCTGTGCTTTCTTTTTATTCCCACCGATAAAGGATGGAAACACTGCGCTAATAAAACATCACCACCGGCGTTCCCACCTCTGCCATATCGTACAACTGGCTCATGGCATCGTAAGGTGTATTGATACATCCATGGGAACCTCCCGTCTTATAGATTTCCCCACCGTATTCACTGCGCCATGATGCGTCATGGATACCGATATTCCCTTTCACGGGCATCCAGAAATTTACATGGGACGCATAACCCGGCCCCTGTAATATCCGGTTCCTTGCCTTACCGTACACATAGTTAACCCCTGCAGGCGTCCCCATCCGGCGTCCGGTATTGCCCGTCACGATAGGCGTCTCGATTTCCAGTTCACCATCCTGGTAATAGTACATCATCTGCTCCGTCATATCCACTTCGATGTAAGTATCGCCGATATCGTTCTTCCCTTCTGCCCAGCCCATTTGGAGATAAGACGGGGCATGGATTTCCTCCGCCCTGTCACGGAATGCCTGTTTCAGATATGCTTTCTCCGCTTCACGGTCTATCTGATTCCCATAGATGCCGCCTTCTACTGTTATAGTCTCCCCGCGTGTGGTCTGGAATGAACGGATTCCTCCCAGCGTATCATATTCATCCGCCAGCCGGTCCACAAAAGCTTCGATTTTTTCATCCTCTGGCAGCAGCCGTCCCTCTTCATCCGTCAGGTAATTTCCCTCTTCGTCCACGGCAATCCAGTCGCAGACCACGGAAGCATCCACCGGAACCTCTTCCTCCCCGAAACGGTAAACAATCCGGCAGTCCTGAAACTCCTTTATCTGTTCCCACCGTTCCAGTTCCCGTTTCATTCCGTCACTGTAAGGCAGATTCCCATAGCAGCCGTACTCAGCCAGGTCAATCTGCGTCTCAAAAGAACGGAGCGCCGTCTCCATGGCCTCCACTGTTTTCTGTTTATCCAGCACATTCAGCCGCTCATCGGTCAGTACATAGCCTTCAGCCGTCTTACGAATATCCACGCCGCGGTCTTCGTCGGTTCTTGTGTCCGCATAATCAGGAATTTTTTCCAGCGCGGATAACAGTCTTTCCTCTTCAAAGGAAATAACCGGCGTCAGCCGCTTTTCTTTTGCTGATTGTGCGGAGAACAGATTCCCTACCCACAGATAAGGATTCTGCTCTTTCAGATAATCCCTAAGTGATTCTTCAAAATCAAACGTATAACCAATTTCTTCCGCCGTAATCGGATACGCGCCGCCCTGCCCGTCGTACACCATAATTCCATCATAAGAACAGCTCTGCAGAAGTTCCTGATTTACTTCCTCCACCGATTTGCCGGTACAGTAAATGCCGTTAATCCATGTGCCGTAGCTGAACCCGTTTTTATAGTACTCTGAGAAACCCATATAGAAACCGGTTAATACGGCAAGCACCGATGCGGCTGTCAAAACAGTCCATGCTACGGCTTTCCTTTTTCGGGCATTTTTTCCAACATGTTTTCCGTCACGCGGCCCGCCTTTATCTGTCTGTTCCCCCGTCCGGGCCGTGTCCGCTCCATTTTCATGTACATTATTTTCATATGCATCGCTTTCATGCGCATTATCTCCATGTACATTATTTTCATGCTCTCCGTCCCCGGCCTCTTCTTCATCCAGTTCTTGAATGATAAAGCTTTCGTCGTCTAAACGCCCTTTGTTCCTGCCTCTTTTTCTGTCTCTCCGCTTTTTATATTTTATTTTTTTTGCCTCTTCAATTTCTTTCTTTTTTTTCATCGGCTCTTATTCATATCCGTCTCATCAAATGCTTCGCTGATCGGCGCTCCTGCCGGAACCATAGGGAACACTTTATCATCCTCCGGGATTACACATTCAATCAATACCGGAGCCTTTAGCGCGATTGCTTTCTCAATCGCCGGCCCTGCCTCCTCTTTCTTTGTCACCTTAATCGCTTCACAGCCTAATCCTTCCGCAACTTTGCAGAAATCCACTTTGTCATTCAGAACCGTCTGGGAATACCTATGGTCATAGAACAAAGTCTGCCACTGGCGTACCATACCAAGCACATGATTGTTGATGACAATCTGTATAATCGGAATATTATAACGGCTTGCTGTCGCCAATTCGTTCATATTCATCCTGAAACAACCGTCACCGGCAATGTTGACACAAATTTTATCCGGCCTGCCCATCTTGGCTCCGATACATGCACCCAATCCGTAGCCCATGGTTCCCAGTCCGCCGGAACTTAAGAACGTACGCGGTTTGGAATATTTATAATACTGCGCCGCCCACATCTGATGCTGTCCTACATCCGTTGTCACAATCGCACCGCCATCGGTAATACGGTCCAGTTCTTCTATAATATAAGGACAGGACAGACTACTGCTGTCATAATTCAGCGGATATTTTTCTTTCATATCCTGTATATACCCAATCCACTCTTTATGTTCCATCTGAGGCAGCCTGCTGTTCAAAATAGTAAGAACCTCTTTTAAGTCTCCGACAATGGAAGCATGGGTACGGATGTTTTTATTGATTTCCGCAGCATCGATGTCAATCTGAAGCACCTTTGCATGACTTGCAAATTTTCCCGGATTTCCTACTACGCGGTCCGAAAACCTCGCTCCCAATGCCACCAGCAGGTCGCATTCGCTGACGCCGAAATTGGAAGTTTTCGTACCATGCATACCTATCATTCCGGTATAAAGCGCATCATGTCCGTCAAAGGCTCCTTTCCCCATCAGGGTATCGCAGACCGGCGCATCCAGCTTCTTTGCAAACGCCGTCACTTCTGCCGCCGCCTCCGAAATCACTGCACCGCCTCCTACATAGATATAAGGTTTCTTTGCCGCCTGTATGAGTTCCAATGCCTTTTCGATATCGGAATCAGTGTATTTTTTAACGGCTTTCTCCATTTCCGGCTGTACCGGCTCATAATCACAGCTGTTTGCCGTCACATCTTTGGTAATATCCACCAATACCGGTCCCGGACGGCCGCTTTTCGCTATTTTAAACGCTTTGCGTAAAGTTTCTGCCAGTATGTTTACATCTTTTACAATATAGCCATGCTTGGTAATCGGCATGGTGACACCGGCAATATCCACCTCCTGAAAGGAATCCTTGCCCAGTAAAGGCAGATTCACGTTACAGGTTATCGCTACCATCGGTACGGAATCCATGTAGGCCGTAGCGATTCCCGTCACCAGATTCGTTGCCCCCGGCCCGCTGGTGGCAAGACAGACACCGACCCTTCCGGTAGCCCGCGCATAGCCGTCCGCCGCATGGGCCGCCCCCTGTTCATGGGATGTCAGGATATGGTTGATTTCTCCGCTGTGCCGGTATAATGCGTCGTATACATTTAAAATGGTTCCGCCCGGATAACCGAACACGGTATCCACACCCTGTTCTTTTAAACACTCTACTACTATTTCCGCGCCTGTCAGCTGCATTGTTGCTTCCTCCTATTCCAGTTCCGCATCTGCCCTTCCATCCCCTTTGTCCGGCTGAAAAAATCCTGTCTGCTTCGCAGCCCGCATTTTTTCTGGGGAGCTGTACGGGCAGATGCTGTTTTTTTGATTCCAGTTCCGTAATCGCCCTTCCAGTACCTTCATCCGGCAGAGCAATCCCTGCCTGCTTCGCAGTCATGCATTACTCTGGGCACTGTACGGGCGATTACTGTTTTTTGATTCCAGTTCCGTAATCGCCCTTCCAGTACCTTCATCCGGCAGAGCAATCCCTGCCTGCTTCGCAGTCATGCATTACTCTGGGCACTGTACGAGCGATTACTGTTTTTATGATTCCAGTTCCGCATCTGCCCTTCCAGCACCTTTGTCCGGCTGAAAAAATCCTGTCTGCTTCGCAGCCCGCATTTTTTCTGGGGAGCTGTACGGGCAGATGCTGTTTTTTTGATTCCAGTTTTTATTCCAGTCCTTTATTTATGGGGTACTTCCAGTATGGCCCCTTTGTTTCCGCTTGTTACCAGTTCGCGGTAACGGGACAGGTAGCCGGTCGTTACCTTCGGTTCCCTCGGCTGCCAGTTCTCCCTGCGTTTCGCCAGTTCTTCTTCCGATACTTTCATATGGATTGTATTCTCCGGTATGTTGATGCAGATGATATCCCCCTCTTCTACCAGCGCTATGGGGCCTCCCACAGCTGCCTCCGGGGATACATGGCCGATGGAAGCTCCTCTGGAAGCTCCTGAAAAACGGCCGTCCGTAATCAGCGCTACGCTGGCTCCCAATCCCATTCCTGCTATGGCTGATGTAGGGTTCAGCATCTCCCTCATGCCCGGACCGCCCTTCGGGCCTTCATAACGGATGACTACCACATCCCCCGCTACGATTTTTCCGCCTTTAATTGCTTCAATTGCATCCTCTTCGCAGTCAAATACTCTTGCAGGGCCTTCGTGTACCATCATCTCCGGCACCACCGCAGAACGCTTCACCACACAGGAATCCGGCGCCAGATTGCCCTTCAGTACTGCAATACCGCCTGTTTCGCTGTACGGATTCTCAATCGGGCGGATAACTTCCGGATTCTTATTAATGCACCCTGCAATGTTCTCTCCTACTGTCTTTCCTGTCACTGTTATCAAATCCGTATACAGCAGTTCCTTTTTATTCAATTCATTCATAACCGCATAAATGCCGCCCGCTTCGTTCAAATCCTCCATATAGGTAGGGCCTGCCGGCGCCAGATGACAAAGATTCGGCGTCTCCGCGGAGAGCTTGTTTGCCACTTCCAAATCCAGTTCCACTCCCGCTTCATGGGCAATAGCCGGAAGATGGAGCATGGAATTGGTCGAACAGCCCAACGCCATATCCATGCGGAGCGCATTGAGGAATGCTTTCTCCGTCATAATATCCCTTGGCTTGATATCCTTTTCCACAAGTTCCATAATCTTCATGCCCGCATGTTTTGCCAGACGAATCCGTTCCGAATACACGGCCGGAATCGTACCGTTCCCTTTCAGCCCCATGCCCAATACTTCAGTCAGGCAGTTCATGGAATTAGCTGTATACATACCGGAGCAGGAACCGCAGGTCGGGCAGACCTTCTCTTCAAATTCACACAATTCCTCCATGGTCATATTTCCCGCAGCCACGCTTCCTACCGCTTCAAACATAGAAGAAAGGCTTCTCTTCTCCCCTTTCACATGCCCGGCCAGCATAGGGCCGCCCGAACAGAAAATCGTAGGAATGTTCAAACGGGCTGCTGCCATTAACAGTCCCGGAACATTCTTGTCACAGTTAGGCACCATCACTAATCCGTCAAAACCATGCGCCAATGCCATGCACTCCGTACTGTCCGCAATCAGGTCCCTTGTTACAAGGGAATATTTCATTCCGATATGCCCCATCGCAATCCCGTCACAAACCGCAATCGCCGGGAATACCACAGGCATACCGCCTGCCATCGCCACTCCCATTTTAACGGCCTCCACGATTTTGTCCAGATTCATATGACCGGGTACGATTTCATTATAAGAACTCACAATACCAATCATCGGTCTTCTTCTCTCCTCCTCGGTATATCCGAGTGCATTGAACAAACTTCTGTGCGGCGCCTGCTGGGTGCCTGTCTTTACGGAATCACTTCTCATTTTCATCTCTCCTGACTTTTTTCTTTTTCATTTACTGTTTTGCATTTCACATACACGGTATATTCTTTATTTTGATAAATGGGCTCCATCCCTTTGATGTAATCCCACGGAACCGTTTCATAACTCTGATAAAATTCCCACCGGAAATTCTCTTCCTCCGGCGTCTCCATCTCATGATGCAGCAACACTAAATCTGCACCCTCTATCTGCATATTCTCACATTCCATGTCATAACAGAATTTAAGAAGATACTGCTGGTAACAGTCTGTCACACAGACTGTCTCCCTCTCCCCGACCGCAGCGTGGGCAAGCGCATCTCTTGCATTATATTCCGTTTCACCGTACTCCCTATTATAATCCACGGAAAGCAGCAATACAATTGCCAATAATGTGAAAAACACGACCGGCAAAACCGTATGCCCATGACCGGACCGGAAAACCGAAAGCATCCTGTTTCCTGCATTTCCCCGTCTGAAACTTTCCAGCCGCAGCAGCAGCCATTTTCCCGCAGACTCCATAATCTCCTGCAGCACTGCCCCAAACAGCAGTACAAAAGGAATTCCGAGATAGGAAAACACACGAAAATACGGCAGTTTACATTGTACCGCTAAAATGACAGGTGTAAACAGCAAAATACCAATCGTAAATATGGCAAGAAACACTTTTTCCTTCTTCCCTTTCCGGTACGCTTCCACACCAATTACCGCCATCACCAGGCTGCCCGCATAAAGCGCCACTCCCAAAAAAAGAGCCGAGCCGGAATAAAAATAATCCAGCAGCGAACAGAGCCACACCGCAAACTTCGAAGCATAACCCTCCCACTCCACACTTTGGATATACGGCGTTGCCAGCATATAATCCATTCCCGTTTTCACTGCCTGAAAAGGAGCCGAAAGAATGATGGAGATATGCCCCTGCCCAAAATAAGCGCCGCCTTCCGCCTTGCTTAACAGGTTAGAACCGATTGCCAGCCATATCAGGGCATATAACACCAACGTATTTACCGCTGCTGCAACGCTTGCCGCAATCAGATGCAGCAGTTTCTTTATCTTCTGATACAGGAGCAGGAACAGACCCCCTGTCACACATACCGGCAATACCCAGTAGACACTGCTCGGCAGTACATACAGTCCAAAAGTCAATGCCAGCGAAAACACCGCATAATATTTGATATCCGCCAGCGTCTCCCTGTCCGGTCCGAAACCAATCCTCTCCAGCATAGACAAAGCCGTCAGGAAACAGAACGCCGCCAGCGTATATCCTCTGCCCTGCACGGCAAGCTGGTTTACCAGATTCATGCAGGAATACATTGCCACACAGCAAAAAGACCATCCACGCCCCAAATGCTTTCTTCCCATCCGGTAGAGCAAAACCAGGTTCGCCAGTGCACTGAGATAAGAAATCCCCCGCAGTCCTATGTATGGATTCCCAAACAAATCCAAAATACCGGAAAGCACGGAATAGCCCACATGGTTATTGGGCAGCGGCCAATGGATTGCCGCGTATGCCGGTCCCCTGCTGATAAAATAATAATAGGTATAAAGTTCGTCATACCATGGTGTTAAGGAAAACATCCGAAATCCGTAATATACTGCCATCCATAAAAACCAAAATGCAAACAGCAGGTTTTCCCTGTCCCGGACCCACTCCCGTATCTTCTTATTCCACATTTTCATTCTAAATGTATTCCTTATGCATGGATTCTTTCCGCCAGCAAATCTCCCATTTTGGAGCAGGATACCTGCTCACATCCTGCCGACATAATATCTACGGTACGATAACCTTCCTTCAGCACTTCCTTTACCGCCGCCTCTATCGCATCCGCCTCTTTATCCAAATCAAATGAATAGCGCAGCATCATTGCCGCCGACAAAACAGTAGCAATCGGATTGGCCACATCCTGCCCCGCAATATCCGGCGCCGAACCATGGCTTGGCTCATACAGCCCGAACTTTGTGTCGTTCAAAGAAGCCGAAGCCAGCATACCGATAGAACCGGTTACCATGCTCGCCTCATCGGAAAGGATATCGCCGAACATATTCTCTGTCAGAATCACATCAAACTGCGCAGGGTTCTTTACCAGCTGCATCGCACAGTTATCTACCAGCATATGTTCCAACGTTACTTCCGGATAATCCTTAGCCACCTCTTCCACCACGCTTCTCCATAGTCTGGACGAATCCAGCACATTTGCCTTATCCACGCTGGTCACTTTCTTTTTCCTCTTCATGGCAATGTCGAAGCCTTTGATGGCAATACGGCGGATTTCATGTTCGTCATAGGTAAGGGTATCGATGGCTTTCCTTACCCCGTTCTCTTCCACCGTCCTGCGTTCCCCGAAATACAGGCCGCCGGTCAGTTCCCTCATAATCAGCATATCAAAACCCTGCCCGCTGATTTCAGTCTTCAGGGGACAGGCGCCCGCCAGCTCTTCATACAAAACCGCCGGACGCAGATTGGCAAACAGATTCAGTGCCTTGCGGATGCCGAGCAGTCCCGCTTCCGGCCTTAAATTCGGAGGAAGTTTGTACCAGGGGGAAGTCGTCGTGTCACCTCCGATGGAGCCCATCAGCACCGCATCCGCCGCCTTTGCCGTTTCTACCGCTTCTTCCGTAAGCGGCACCCCGTGTACATCAATGGATGCGCCGCCCATCAATATATCCGTATATTCCATTTTATGTCCATAGCTCTCCGCCACTTTATCCAGTACCTTCTTTGCTTCCCTGACTATTTCCGGTCCGATTCCGTCACCCGGAATGCATGTAATCTTCAATTCCATAGTTTCATTCCACTCCTTTGATTATAGTTTCATTTATTTATTCATTTTAATTTCACATTATATTTTAATTTCACATTATATCGCTTTGTACTTCTTCTTTGTTACAGTATAGCGGAAAAGCTATCCTCTATTGATATAGGGGATAGCCTGCAGTCCGAAATCTTTATTCCCGCGGGCAACGAGCCAATGGGCGGGCCTTTTACTCTTTATATCTATTTCGTCTCCGATTCCGGCTTCTCAACCTGTGCAATTGCGGTTTTCTGCATCGGGATACGGCAGTTTTTGTTATTACCGAACTCCACAATAACCGTATCTTCCGTAATATCAATAATAATGCCGTAAAAACCGCCGCTCGTCAATATACAATCGCCTATCTCAAGCGTAGCCAGCATGGCGCTCATTTTCTTCTGCTCTTTTTTCTGCGGACGCATTATAAAGAAATAAAAGAAAGCAATAATCGCAACAATGTAGACAGCTCCCACCATTGTCATCCCAACACCTGCTCCTGCCTCTGCTGCCGCCGCTTCTGTCAACAAAATACCCATTCGTAAATCCTCCTAAAATCTTCTGATTTTTCAGTCTGAAAAAAAATATCTATTACCAATAATACACAAATTTACATCATAAGACAAGCCCTTAATCATTTTTATTTTTCTCCCCAACACAAGACATCCTTTTTCACCGGCATGTCAGCACCGCGAAATATGCCGGAACCACAAGCTCCCGATTCGGACCGTCAGGAACAGCCGCTTGCTGCCCCCGCATTCATCCCATCCAGCTTCCGTTTCTTATATCCTGCGAAATCTCCCGCATCCAGCGCATCCCTGATTTCCTCCATCATGGTATTGTAAAAATACAGGTTGTGAAGCACGCACAGCCGCATCCCCAGCATTTCCTTTGCTTTCAGCAGATGGCGGATATAGCCTCTCGAATACCGTCTGCACGCCGGACAGCCGCAGCCTTCCTCAATCGGTCTGTCATCCAGCTCATATTTTGCGTTAAACAGGTTTATTTTCCCCTGATTGGTATACAGATGCCCGTGCCGCCCGTTTCTGGTAGGATAAACGCAGTCAAAGAAATCCACACCCCGTTCCACACCCTCCAGAATATTCGCCGGCGTCCCTACTCCCATCAGGTAAGTAGGCTTGTCCACAGGCAGATGGGGAACCGTTTCTTCCAATATATGATACATCTCCTCGTGGCTCTCCCCTACTGCCAGTCCGCCTATCGCATAGCCGTCCAGTTCCATCTCCGCAATCTGCTTCGCATGTCCGATACGGATATCATCAAAAACCGCCCCCTGGTTAATGGCAAACAAAAGCTGGTTTTTGTTAATCGTATCATCCAGGCCGTTCAGACGCTGCATCTCTTTCTTACACCGCTCCAGCCACCTTGTCGTCCGGTCCACGGAATTTTGCACGTATGTCCGGTCCGCCCTGCTGGAAGGGCATTCGTCAAACGCCATGGCAATGGTAGAAGCCAGATTGGACTGTATCCGCATACTCTCCTCCGGCCCCATGAAAATCTTCCGCCCGTCCACATGGGAATGAAAGTACACGCCCTCCTCCTTAATCTTCCGGAGAGAAGCCAGTGAAAACACCTGAAAACCTCCCGAATCTGTCAGTATAGGCTTATTCCACGACATAAATTTGTGGAGCCCGCCCATCTTTTTCACAACCTCATCCCCCGGCCTTACGTGCAGGTGATACGTATTGGACAGCTCCACCTGCGTCTTAATCTGCTCTAAATCCTCCGTGGACACCGCTCCCTTGATTGCCGCCGCAGTCCCCACATTCATAAATACGGGCGTCTGTATCACGCCATGTACCGTATGGAACTCCCCGCGCTTTGCCCTGCCTTCCTGTTTTAATAATTTGTACATATTCCTCTCCTCCGTATTGTCAGGCTTCTGTTAAAATGCTTTCCTCAGCGTCTCACCCGTATTCTACTACAAACGTTTTACATTATGCAACCCTTGCCTATCCTGCCTTTTTCCTATATAATATCAAATTATATTTTATAATATCAAATTATATTTTCAAAACATAAAATACCGACCTTAAAACAAACATACAATAAAGGAGCAAACATATGTCTGGTTCAACTTTCAACACCTTTTTCAAAATAACCACATGGGGTGAATCCCATGGAAAAGCCCTGGGCGTTGTCATCGACGGCTGTCCCGCCGGACTCCCTTTGGACGAAGATGATATCCAAATCTATTTAAACCGCCGCAAACCCGGCCAAAGCAAAATCTCCACTCCACGCAAAGAAGACGATGCCGTGGAGATTCTTTCCGGTACCTTCGAAGGAAAAACCACAGGTACTCCCATCTCGCTGATTGTACGCAATACCTCCCAGCGTTCCCATGATTACAGCGAGATTGCTTCCTATTATCGTCCGGGTCATGCGGATTATACTTTCGACCGGAAATACGGTTTCCGGGATTACCGGGGCGGCGGCCGTTCTTCCGGACGTGAAACCATCGGAAGGGTTGCTGCCGGTGCCATTGCAGCAAAGCTGTTAAAGGAACTTGGCATCGAAATCCTCACCTATACCAAAGCCATCGGCCCCATTACGGCGGACATGAATGCTTTCGACAGGGATGCCATCGCTTCCACTCCCACCTGTATGCCCGATTATGAAGCAAGCCGAAAAGCGGAGGAATATCTGGCACAGTGCATGGAAAACATGGATTCTGCAGGCGGCATCATCGAATGCCGTATCAATGGCGTCCCTGCCGGTATCGGCGAACCGGTTTTTGAGAAGCTGGATGCCAACCTTGCCAAAGCCATTATGTCCATCGGCGCCGTGAAAGCATTCGAAATCGGGGATGGCTGCAAAGTCAGCACAGCAAACGGTTCCTCCAACAATGATTCCTTTATTTCCGAGAACGGACGGATTTCGAAGAAAACCAACCATGCAGGCGGCATTTTAGGCGGTATCAGCGACGGCAGCGAAATCATTCTGCGCGCCTATGTGAAACCTACCCCTTCCATTTTTTCGGAGCAGGAAACGGTAAACACAGAAGGAGAAAATATCCGTATCCGGATAAAAGGAAGACACGACCCCATCATCGTCCCCCGTGCAGTCGTAGTTGTGGAAGCCATGGCCGCGCTCACACTGGCAGACGCCATGATAGGCAATATGTCCTCCCGCATTTCCTATCTGAAAGATTTTTACACCTGATTCCGTGCGCCGCTTTGGCGGCATATTTCCTCTGCACAGGGTGCGTGCAATCGGGCAGAGGCACCCGTGCATGGGCGGCTATTGTTTTATTATTCTGAATTGCCGCACTTTCGATATTTGGATGTGTAAAAAATAACGATAACCCATTTTTCAGAGAGGCTATCGTTATTTTTTGCACCCAAAGGATTATTGCGGTTTTCAGTCATCCCTATTAACATTTGCTTTAACTATTTCTTTCTGTTTACTTCCCGCTTTGGCCGACAGTCTCCTAAATTCACCCGTTATCATTTCCTCAATATCTGTCCCATCTGCCGCCTTCCGGAACGCCTTATCCAGTCCGTCCAGTTCTTCCTCCATAGTCATCTTCCGGTAACC
>CAMXQE010000039.1 GCA_947246015.1 uncultured Lachnospiraceae bacterium
ATGATGGCTGCAAAGCAGACAGAATTTACTCTGCGTGAAAAAGGTACTGGAAGGGTGGCAGCGGAACTGGAAAAAACAGCAGCCACCCATACAGTGCCCAGAGCAAATGATGGCTGCAAAGCAGACAGAATTTACTCTGCGGGAAGTGGTACTGTATGGGTGGCAGCGGTACTGGAATAGGAGGAAACAGAATGGTAGAAATATTAAAGGCAGTTCTGTTCGGTATTGTGCAGGGAATCACGGAGTGGCTTCCCATCAGCAGTACCGGGCATATGATTCTGCTGAATGAATTTATAGCGCTGGATGTTTCACCGGAATTTTTAGAAGCGTTTCTGGTGGTGATACAGTTCGGCTCCATACTTGCAGTAGTGGTTTTGTTCTGGAAGAAAATATTTCCTTTTGATTTCAGGCAGAAGCCATGTATAAAAAAAGATATTTTTATTCTTTGGTTCAAAATCGTGGTGGCATGTATTCCTGCTGTTTTAATCGGTATGCCTTTTGATGATTTTTTTGAGGCCCATTTTTATAATTATGTATGTGTAGCCATTGCTCTTATTGTATTCGGCGTGCTGTTTATTTTGGTGGAGAACAGGAATAAGAAAGTGAAGCCGAAAGTGACGGAATTGTCGCAGGTAACTTATCAGATGGCTTTCATAATAGGAATATGGCAGTTGATTGCCGCTATATTTCCGGGAACTTCCCGTTCCGGTTCAACGATTATAGGAGCCCTGTTATTGGGGATATCAAGAACAGTGGCGGCGGAATTTACATTTTTCCTTGCTATCCCCGTCATGTTCGGGGCGAGTCTGTTAAAACTGTTAAAATTCGGTCTGGTGTTCAGCAGTACGGAATGGACGGTTCTGGCGGTTGGAATGATTGTAGCATTTGGGGTATCGGTCATCGTAATCCAGTTCCTCATGGGCTATATCAAAAAGCATGATTTTAAAGTTTTCGGGTGGTATCGGATTGCACTGGGGATTCTTGTACTGGCATATTTTATGTTGGCGGCAGCGTGAGTGATAATGCAGTTCGTTCAGACAAGCGCCCGAACCTGTTTGGGTTCCGCCCGGTGTCAAAGGCTGAATTGTTACGTTTTTTTGACACATTTCTATAATTTCATGCGTTCAAAAGTTGACAAGACAGCGAAATTGAGATACACTAACTAGCGTAAACAAATTTATCAGCATAAGAAACGGCATGAACAGAGCATTTCTTAGTTTTAGAATTGTTTGCAGTCCGGTGGATGAAACCTACCGGTGGAGGAGATTAGAAAATTTATTGTTATGTATAATTGGGAAAAAGAGATCGAAAGGAGAAACACCCATGGCAGAAAAAACAACGACTGTTAAATCCGCAGCAAAAGAAGAAGCAACAGTTAAGACCGCTGCACCTGCGGCGGAGACAAAGGCGCCGGAGAAGAAGGAAGAAGTAAAAGCAGAAGTAAAAAAGGAAGAAAAAGCTCCTGTTAAGAAAGAAACCAAGGCTGCTGCAAAGAAAACAACAGCAAAGAAAACGACTGCAAAGAAGACAACAACCAGAAAGACCGCTGCGAAGGCAGAGGAAAAACCTGTTACCAAAAGTGCAGCAAAGAAAGAAGTTACTCCTGTTGTACATTTACAGTTCAGCAACAAAGCTTATTCCATTGAAGACCTGCAGAAGATTGCGAACGATGTATGGAAATATGACCTGCACAATGAAGAAGATTATACCTCTTTGGAACTTTATGTAAAACCGGAAGAAAGCGTTGCTTATTATGTATTCAACGGAGATATTACAGGCCATTTCTTTATTTAAAAATGGCGTGGAATGCTTTATATTTTTTAGCAGATATGCGGAAGCAGGAAAGATTATTTATAGAAGATTTATGGTTATAGAAGATTTATAGTTAAAAAAGATTTATAGATAGAAGGGAATGCTTTGTGGGGCGCATTGAAATTCGGAGTGTCCAACATGGCATTCCCTTTGGAATTTGTAATTTACCAAAGAGTGTTCCTGAGTCCTTTCCGTTTCGCACAGTGTAAAACAGCGGTAAACCTATCACAGATTTACCGCTATTTTACACTTTTTTTATAATTAATGTGTTGACATTCCTCTTCCTAAGTGATATTTTATGGTAAGAAGATGTTAGCACTCTTAAACGTCGAGTGCTAATAAAGCAAAGGAGGATGATGGATGCAGTCGTTGGATGAAAGAAAAATGAAAATATTGCAGGCCATTATCCGTAATTACCTTGAGACCGGAGAACCGGTAGGCAGCAGGACGATATCCAAGTATACGGATTTGAATCTGAGTTCCGCCACCATACGGAATGAGATGGCTGATTTAGAAGAGCTGGGATACATTCTCCAGCCTCATACCTCCGCTGGAAGGATTCCGTCGGATAAAGGTTATCGCCTTTATGTGGATCAGATGATGGAGGAAAAAGAGCGGGAAGTAGAGGAAATGAAAGAGCTCCTGCTGGAGAAGGAAGATAAGATGGACCATCTTCTGAAACAGGTCGCAAAGGTGCTGGCGCAAAATACGAATTATGCCACTATGATTTCCGCTCCGCAGACACATCGCAACAAGCTGAAATTTATACAGCTGTCAAGAGTGGATGAACGGCAGCTGCTTGCCGTAATCGTGACGGAAGGCAATATCATAAAGAACAGCATCCTTCAGGTGGAGGAGGAACTGAGCGACGAGACACTGCTGAAACTGAATATTCTTCTGAATACGCATCTGAACGGTCTGTCCATAAGTGAGATTAATCTGGGTATGATAACCGCTATGAAGCAGCAGGCGGGAATACACAGTTCCATAGTAGGGAATGTGATTGATGCGGTGGCCGAAGCCATTAAGGCGGAAGAAGATTTGGAGATATATACCAGCGGTACGAATAATATCTTCAAGTATCCGGAACTCGCCGATAATCAGAAAGCCAGCGAATTAATCAATACCTTCGAGGAGAAGCAGATGCTGAACAGTCTGGTGGAGGAAACCCTGTCAGATGAGAACAATACAGGGATTCAGGTATACATCGGTGACGAGACTCCGGTACAGACTATGAAAGACTGCAGTGTTGTGACAGCGACTTATGAATTAGGCGAGGGAATGAAGGGAACGATTGGTATTATAGGGCCGAAGCGTATGGATTACGATAAGGTGGTAGGGACGTTGAAAACCCTGATGCATCAATTGGATGATTTATATAAAAAAGAGAGTAGACAGGAATAAAGAAAGGGATGAGCGAATTGGCAGAGCAGAAAGACAGAAATCATATGGAAGAGGCACAGGAGAGCGCTTCTGCGGATAGTATAGCAGAAGGAACTGTGGAAGAACGGATGGCAGAAGAGGCGGACTGCACAGAGGAAACAGGCAGCGCAGAGGAAACAATAGAGAATACTGCAGAGGATGAACCGGCCGGGACAGAATCCGGGGAAGCGGCAGGGGCGGCGGATGGCAAGTCGTTTTTCAAGAAGAAAGCGAAAACGGATAAGAAACAGGACGCGATGAAACAGAAAGTGGAAGAACTGGAAGACAGAGTGAAGCGTCAGATGGCGGAATTCGATAATTTCAGAAAGCGTACGGATAAAGAAAAGACAGCGATGTTTGAGACAGGAGCGAAGAGCGTCATTGAGAAAATCCTTCCGGTGGTGGACAATTTTGAGAGGGGTCTTGCAACGATTCCCGAAGAGGAAAAAGGAAACGGTTTTGCGGACGGTATGCAGATGATATATAAGCAGCTGATGACGGAACTGGATAATCTGGGAGTGAAGCCGATAGAGGCAGTAGGGCAGGAATTCAATCCGGATTTCCACAATGCTGTGATGCAGGTGGAGAGCGAAGAGTATGAATCCGGCTTTGTGGCGCAGGAGCTTCAGAAGGGTTATATGTACAGAGACAGTGTGGTAAGACACAGCATGGTAGCGGTTGTGAATTAGTATATAATGGTTTTTATTATATAGAGATAAGTTTTACAGTGGTGAACATTTTAACAAATTATCTTATAGTATCATTTAGGAGGGCTTGATTATGAGCAAGATTATAGGTATTGACTTAGGAACTACAAATAGCTGCGTGGCAGTTATGGAGGGCGGTAAACCTACGGTTATCGCCAATACAGAAGGGGCAAGGACAACACCGTCCGTTGTGGCATTTACAAAGACAGGTGAGAGACTGGTAGGTGAGCCGGCAAAGCGTCAGGCTGTTACCAATGCGGATAAGACGATTGCTTCCATTAAGAGGGATATGGGTACGGACAAAGGCCGTACCATCGATGATAAAAAGTATTCGCCGCAGCAGATTTCCGCAATGATTCTGCAGAAACTGAAAGCGGATGCGGAAAGCTATCTCGGTGAAAAAGTAACAGAAGCAGTTATTACTGTTCCGGCGTATTTTAATGACGCACAGCGTCAGGCAACAAAGGATGCAGGTAAGATTGCCGGCCTTGATGTAAAGCGTATCATCAACGAGCCTACGGCGGCAGCTTTGGCATACGGGCTTGATAATGAGAAAGAGCAGAAGATTATGGTATACGACCTGGGCGGCGGTACATTCGATGTTTCCATTATCGAAATCGGCGACGGTGTCATCGAGGTTCTTTCCACAAACGGCGATACGCATCTGGGCGGTGATGATTTTGACCAGAAGATTATTAACTGGATGCTGGATGAGTTTAAGAAAAAAGAGGGCGTTGATTTATCCAATGATAAGATGGCGCTTCAGAGATTAAAAGAAGCAGCAGAAAAGGCGAAAAAGGAATTGTCTTCTTCGACAACCACCAATATAAACCTTCCTTTCATTACGGCAACGGCAGAAGGGCCGAAGCATTTTGATATGGATTTGACCAGGGCGAAATTTGATGAACTGACACATGACTTAGTAGAGAGAACAGCTATTCCGGTACAGAACGCAATGAAGGATGCGGGGCTTTCCAATTCCGATATCGGAAAAGTACTGTTGGTAGGCGGTTCCACACGTATTCCTGCTGTTCAGGAAAAAGTAAAACAGCTGACCGGCCATGAACCTTCCAAGAGCCTGAATCCGGATGAGTGTGTGGCATTGGGCGCTTCCATTCAGGGTGGTAAGCTTGCAGGAGATGCGGGAGCAGGTGAAATCCTTCTTCTGGATGTTACGCCGCTGTCCCTTTCCATTGAGACAATGGGCGGTGTTGCAACCAGACTGATTGAAAGGAATACAACCATTCCGACGAAGAAGAGCCAGATTTTCTCTACGGCAGCGGATAACCAGACAGCTGTAGATATTAACGTAGTACAGGGTGAAAGACAGTTTGCGAAGGATAATAAATCCCTTGGACAGTTCAGACTGGACGGCATTCCGCCGGCAATGCGCGGTGTTCCCCAGATTGAGGTTACTTTCGATATCGATGCGAATGGTATCGTAAACGTATCTGCGAAAGATTTGGGCACGGGTAAAGAGCAGCATATTACGATTACGGCAGGTTCCAGCATGTCGGATGATGAAATCGACAAGGCTGTAAAAGAGGCTGCAGAATATGAGGCACAGGATAAGAAGAGGAAAGAAGCGATTGATACAAGGAACGAAGCAGATTCTTTCGTATTCCAGACGGAAAAGGCATTGGGTGAAGTAGGTGATAAAATCGATGCCTCCGCTAAGAACACAGTGGAAGAAGATTTGTCTGCATTGAAAGCAATTCTTGAAAGAACAAAAGACCAGGAAATGTCTGACAGTGATATTGATGAGATGAAAGCTGCAAAAGAGAAACTGATGACAGATGCGCAGGCGTTGTTTGCAAAAGTATATGAGCAGGCTCAGGGTGCAGCAGGTGCAGGCCCGGATATGGGAGCGGCAGGCGCAGGTCCGGATATGGGTTCTGCTGCAGATGATGTGGTAGATGGAGATTACCGCGAAGTATAAGGTGTATGAGATTAAGGGGGACGGACTCCGGTAAACGGAGTCCGGGAATTTCCCGGTTTCACGTAAAAGAATGGTTTACGGAGAGCCATTCTTTAAATTACGTTAAGGATTTGTATTATGAACAGATAAAACAAAGTTAAAAGGAGTCAGTTATGGCAGAGCAGAAAAGAGATTACTACGAGGTACTCGGCGTAGAGAAAAATGCGGATGAAGCTGCGATAAAAAAAGCATACCGAGTTCTGGCCAAGAAATATCATCCTGATATGAATCCGGGCGATAAGGAGGCAGAAAAGAAATTTAAAGAAGCCTCGGAAGCGTATGCCGTACTTAGCGATCCGGAAAAGAAGCGTCAGTATGACCAGTATGGCCATGCAGCTTTTGAGGGCGGAGCCGGGGGATTTGGCGGTTTCGATTTTAACGGTGCAGATTTCGGAGATATTTTCGGAGATATATTTGGTGATTTCTTTGGCGGCGGACGCAGAGGCAGCAGGGGAAGCAGCGGCCCCATGAAAGGGGCAAATATCCGTACCAGCGTGCGCATTACCTTTGAGGAAGCTGTGTTTGGCATAGAGAAGGAATTGGAACTTACTTTAAAGGATGAATGTACATCCTGTCATGGCACCGGCGCCAAACCGGGAACCAGTCCCGAAACATGTCCGAAGTGCGGCGGAAAAGGGCAGGTGGTATTTTCCCAGCAGTCGTTCTTTGGTACGGTGAGGAATGTGCAGACCTGTCCGGACTGTAATGGAACCGGTAAGATAATTAAGGATAAATGTCCGGACTGCCACGGGAGCGGTTATATAGCAAATAAAAAGAAGATTCAGGTATCCATTCCGGCGGGCATTGATAACGGACAGAGTGTCCGGATTAGGGATAAAGGCGAGCCGGGCAGCAACGGCGGGCCGAGAGGAGACCTGCTCGTTGAAGTAATTGTCGGCAGGCATCCGGTTTTCCAGCGTCAGGATTACAATATCTATTCCACTGTGCCGGTATCTTTTGCAGTAGCGGCATTAGGCGGTGAGATTGTGATTGATACGGTGGATGGGAAAGTGATTTATGAAGTAAAAGCGGGAACGCAGACCGATACAAAAGTGCGCCTGAAAGGAAAGGGTGTGCCTACCCTGCGGAATAAGGATGTGCGCGGCGACCATTATGTAACCCTTGTAGTGCAGGTGCCGGATAAACTGTCCCATGAAGCAAAAGAATTGCTGAAGAAATTTGATGCAGAGACGGGGGATACCCTTAACGCAGCAAAAAACAGCGGTTCGGACGGAAATGAAACAAAGGATAAGAAAAAGAAATTTTGGAAATAAAAATTTTGGAAATAAGAGTTTTGGAAATAGGAATTTTGGAATCAAAAGTTTTGGAAATAGGAATTTTGGAATCAAAAGTTTTGGAAATAAAAATTTCGGGCAGGGAAATTTTTCTCTGCCCGATTCATGTTCCTATTGGATTTATCGATATTCCACAAATTCCTCATATTCGTCCCAGATGTTGCAAATCCAGGTTTTTCCCTGATTGAAAATAATTTCTTCGCCGTTTTTGTCATAGAATTTTGCAGGGGTGGCATCGCCGTCATAGCGTTCCCATGTTCCTTCTATGACTTTACCGTTCGTGAACACAAGAGCCTTTCCTTCTCCATGGACACCAAAGGCCAGATAATCTTTTTTGTCCCGTACCTCACCGTGGCAGTATTGGAATACTACGTTGGAGACGGTAAGCTGGCTGCTGTCGTATTCGTCTATCTGTTTTTTCCCATCCTGATAACGGTAATAGAGGTTGTCTTTTTCATTGTATTCGAAATAAGGATTGTATACACCGTAACCGCCTTTATTGGAGGTACGTCCGCCGGGATAGATGGAAACGGCATCTTTTTCTTCTTCATATTCGGCACGGAATCCGTCGTCTGCAAAGGTAAAGGGCGGAACATACGCATCATCGTAGGCGGTTTCGTATTTCTGCCGTTTGATTGCTTTTTCCAGTCCGTCGATAAACATATAGCCTGTAAATTCAGTGGCATATCCCGGCCGTTTGATTCTGCCGAAAGCTTCGTCCGACGGGTTGTGGATACCTTCTACCGCAGCGCTGATGTTCTGTACCGTGTCACGGCTCAGAAGTTCTTCCACATAAGGGCGTGCCAGCCCCCAGTTGCAGTAAATTGCTTCATATCCCATAGCTACATATACGAAGTAGTCACGGCTGCTCCGTATGGGGCCGATGTGCTCTAACTCATTATAGTCTTCAAAAACGGCCATAAGGCGTGTAATCCGGCCTTCCACCGGAGCTTCATAGATGATGGATGCTTTGGAAAGCCCGTATTGGGGCATTGCAGGAGCATTGTTGGGAATCATCACAGCGATGGGACGGCGTGTGGCTTTCTCTTCGTCCAGCCATTCTCCGGTGAGATAACTTTGGATTTTTCCATTTACGGTTTTTCTCGTCTCTATGATGGGGAGACTGTCTTCTGACTCCGTCTCTTCCGCTGTTTCATCCGCGGTCTCCGGCAGGATGGGTTCTTCGGGAAAAGTCTGTTGGGCAGCATCGTCAGGCGCTTCGTTTACTTCACCCAGCGGTACTTCGTCCGCAGTGTTTTCTCCGCAGCCATTTAAAAGAAGAGAACCGGAAAAAACCGCCATGCATATCATACCTATTGAAAATAATAATTTTATTTGTCTGTTTTCCATTTGTTTCTTCCTCGCAATTTAATTATATATCCATAGCATATTATAAAATAAAGCGTCGGCTTTTGTCCATGCAGTAAATTTCCCATAACAGTAAATTAATGTTACAATAAAAATTATTTTGTCTATACCAAAAAGGTCTTTTTGTAAAATCCGGTTTGTAATAAAAAGTTGAAATATAGCTATATATGAAATATAATAGATAAATGACTGAAAAAATCCCGTAATCGGGAGACAGGTATAAAATAGTAAGAAAGTGGAGTAAAGATAGTGGACATACTTTATATTGTAATTCCGGCTTATAATGAAGAGGAAAATATCCGGAATGTAATTGATGAGTGGTATCCGGTTATTGAAAGATATCGGGGGAGTGGAAATTCGCGGCTGCTGGTTATAGATGACGGGAGCAAAGACGGAACTTACAATATCTTATGTGAGATGAAAAAGAGCAGACCACTGCTGGAGGTACTGACCAGAGAAAACGAAGGGCATGGCGCAACGTTGCTGTTCGGCTATTGTTATGCCATAGAACACGGGGCGGATTATATTTTTCAGACAGATTCAGATGGTCAGACGAGACCGGAGGAATTTCCGGCTTTTTGGGAAAAAAGGAAATCTTATGATATGGTCATCGGATATAGGAATAAGAGGCAGGATGGGTGGAAGCGTATTATAGTCACGAAAGTCTTAAAATTGGTAATAAGATTTTGTTTTGGTGTATCAGTAAAGGATGCCAATACTCCGTTTCGTTTGATGAATGCCAGGATATTGAAAGAAGAGCTGCCATATATACCTGAACGGTTTAATTTATCCAATGTATTGATTTCTGTAATTTATGAGAAAAAGAAGAAGAGGGTATTATACATACCGATAACGTTCCGGCCGCGTCAGGGAGGGGTAAACTCTATTAATATGAAGAAAATATACGGCATAGGTATTCAGGCGGTTAAGGATTTTGCAGCTTTGAATAAAGCTTTGGGGAGATGGGAGAGAAATTACCATGAATATTAGTAAGCGATGGAGATTATGGTGCTGCGTGGCCATAGGGATAATCCTGTGGGTGGCGGGACTCTGTAAGGCAGGCGGAAGGCTGACATATATTGAGCGGAGCCGCATAAATGAAGAAAGTGTGCAGAGTATAGCGGTTACGGATCATGAGACGGTATTGGAACAGGAATTTACCATGCCGTATGAATTGTTTTGGGGTGCGGAGATAAAAACAGGCACTTTTGGAAGGAACAACAACTCTTTTTGGAAAGTAGAGTTAAAAGAAGCGGAAAGCAATAAGACAGTTTATGAGTGGGAGTGCAATGCCAGTCAGATATCGGACGGTGAATATTATAAGTTTAATGTGAAGAATCCGGTCCGCGTGAAACTGGGACAAAAGTATAAAATTACTGTCTGCTCGGAGGATGCTACCGGAAATTCGGCGCTTGCGTTCTATGCTTCAGGAACGGATGTATATGAAGGGGGCAGTTTGTTTTTGGACGGACGGCAGCAGGAAGCGGATTTGTGTATGCGGATTACCGGCGGGGAAAAGGATGTCTTTTGGAGTGGTCTGTATCTGGCGGTTACGTTGTTGCTGCTCGCGACAGCGGTATGGTGCGTCTGCATGAAGCGTAAGGGGAAACCTGTCCGGACAGTGGTTGAGGCAGTAGGTACAGCCTGCATTTATCTGTTTTTTATGTACATATTTTCAAGAAGCAATATGGGCACTTTTACGGATGAATGTGATAATATACAGGGCGGGATGCTGATTGCAAAGGGAAGTGTGCTTTACAGGGATTACTATACCCAGCATACGCCGTTTGGTTATTATCTGTGCGGAATTTTTGCATTTTTAGGTGCAGGGAACATACAGCAGTTCCGTCTTCTGTATTATTTGCTGATGTCTGCAGTATGGGGCGGACTGTATTACAGGCACAGTGCTTATTTTGGGAGGGCGAGGATGTTGTTGCTGCCGCTGGTGCAGCTTTGGATTACCATGTCTATGTTTTATCAGGCATCAAAAATTATGGGAGATAATATACAGGGAATCTGCATGGTGGCTCTGGCAATGGAATTTATGCGTTACTGGGAAGATGAGGAGCTGGGAAAGAGCAGATGCCTGATTGTGGCAGCCTGTATATTCCTGAGCGTTGCTTCAGCCTTTGTAAGTGTGTTTGCGCTGGCGCCGATTGTGGTGGGTGTCTTGATAAAGGAAGTACTGATTTGGAAAAGAAACGGAGGATTTGGCTTAAATAGATGTGTCGGCAGATATAGCTGTCTGGTAGGCGCGACGGCAATTCCTTTTGCAGTTACACTGCTTTATTTCATATGTAATCATGCGATGGGACAGATGTACCGGATGGCGTATCAGTTTAATACGATGGTTTACAACCGGTATCAGGATAATCAGTATGGAAGAGTAAAGTGGAAGCCGTTTTTCCTCGGAATCAGGAATTATTTTGAAATTATCAGCAGCAATTTTAATTCTGTTATTACAGCGGCCGGGAACGACATGGCAGTTATCCAGCTGGTGATTGCAGTTTCGGCTGTTGCAGCGCTGTTGTTTTGGAGTGCGAAGATGAATAAGGGGGAGGGTGTTATAGCATCGCTCGCATTGTTTCTTTGTATGTGCGGAAATGGAACAAGGAGCGGAATGGATTTCCATGCGGTGGCTTTGTGGGATTTAGCGATTGCGGTGATTTTTTTGACGGATGCGTATGGGAATGGATATGGGAAATGGAAAGAAAAAAGAGCAGTGTTATTAGCGGTAGCAGCGATGGGATGTTATTTCCTTCAACCTTATGTAACGATGGTCGCTGACCATATCGTATATCATCCGGAGATTGTAGAGGGTGTAGAGGAAGAGGTTGTGGCCATGACTGTTCCGGGGGAAAAGATTTTTATAGACGCTTATAAATATGATTTTATTTATCTTTTGTATAAAGAAAGATATCCGGTAAACAGAAACTGTTATCTGCTGCCCTGGTATATGGATTGGTTTGAACAGGATACGATAGACGATTTGGAAGCTGGTATGCCAAATATACTTGTTTATCAGCCGGAAACGGATAATTACCCTCCGGCGGAAAGCTGTCCGCTGTTGGACCAGGCGATACGAACCCATTATGAGAGTATAAAGGAAGGAGCGCCTATATGGAAGCTGAGGGTTCAGCCGTAGTTATGGAGACGAGGATATGCTGAAACAGTTATTTGAGTTTCAAAGAACCCTAAAGTGATGCTTTACAAATCCTATATTCTATGATATAACAAACATGTTCCTGGTAAATAGAATATTTTAATAGCAGAGTAGAAATCTGTGCGTTAAGTGCCGTATGGACAGGGAGTTGCCATATGGACGAAAAGCATTCGTGCTTGCGGTACAGGCTTCGCATCCCGCTGCTGCATACGGGTCGTTCATGCCTCCTTTATGTAGTTAGGAAAACTGCTAGGAAGGAGGCTTTTTTATGAAAAAAATAATAAGGATTTACAGTGATTCGTGGAAGGAACTTTTCGTTACGAAAAATATAGTTTTATGCGGTTTAATGGCAGCATTGGCGGTTATCTTAAGCATGGTGGCGTCCATAGACGCAGGCCCTTATATCCGAATCGGATTTTCGGGGCTTCCGAACCGTATTGTGGAATGCCTGTTCGGTCCGGTGGCCGGGTGTCTGTTCGGCGGTATGCTTGATATTCTGAAATATATATTAAAGCCGTCCGGCCCTTTTTTCTTTGGCTTTACTTTTAATGTCATGCTGGCAGGACTGATATACGGAACGATACTTTACCGAAAGACCGTGACAGTAAGAAGGGTTGTGGCGGCAGAATTCCTGACGAAGCTGATTGTAAACTGCCTGCTGAATACACTTTGGATTTCCATACTGTACGGAAAAGGCTTTTTTGTGCTCCTGCCGCTCCGGATGCTGAAAAACGCAATCATGCTGCCGATTGACAGCTGCATCTTATATTTTACACTGACCTATATGAAAAAGATAATGCGGTATCTGGACGGATACAAAGGCTGGAATAAAAAGGCAAAGGAACTGGAATAAACTAAAAACAGCAGTCTTTTGAAGGACTGCGGAACTGGAATAAATAAGCATATGAAATGGATAAAGTTTAGAATAAAAACATTAACAGAGGCTGAAGATATCATTATCAGCACATTATATGACATCGGTTTGGAAGGGGCACAGATAGAGGACAAGGTTCCGCTTACGGCGGCGGAAAAGGAGCAGATGTTTGTGGACATTCTTCCGGAGACGCAGGAAGATGACGGCGTTGCATATTTAAGTTTTTTTGTGGAGGAACAGGAAGACGGGAGGCTGAATCTCAACGGCGAAAGTGTGACAACAGAAGAAATTCTGGAGAGTGTGAGACAGGAACTGGAAGAACTCCGGATGTTTATGGATATCGGCGAGGGAAGCGTGACGGTAGACGAGACGGAGGATATCGACTGGATTAATAACTGGAAACAGTATTTCCATCAGTTTTATATTGATGACATACTGGTCATTCCCTCCTGGGAGGAAGTGAAAGAGGAGGATAAGGGGAAAATGACTCTCCATATCGACCCGGGAACTGCCTTTGGGACAGGAATGCATGAAACAACACAGCTCTGCATCCGCCAGCTGAGAAACTATATCACACCGGAAAGCAGAATCCTGGATGTAGGGACGGGAAGCGGAATCCTCGCTATCCTGTCACTGATGTTCGGAGCGAAGGAGGCGGTGGGGACGGATTTGGACCCCTGCGCAATAGAAGCGGTGAAAGAGAACATGGAGGCAAACCATATCGAAGCGGATAAGTTCCGGGTGATGATAGGCAATATCATCACGGAGCGGGAGATTCAGGACAAGGTCGGCTATGAATGCTATGATATAGTGGCGGCCAATATTCTGGCGGATGTACTCGTGCCGCTGACGCCGGTTATTCTTCATCAGTTAAAGCCCGGCGGAATTTATATTACATCGGGAATTATCGATGATAAGGAAGAGACGGTGGTGGAAGCGGTCCGGGCGGCAGGGCTTAAGGTGTTGGAAGTGACTTATCAGGGTGAGTGGGTCTCCGTGACAGCTCAGAAGGTTTAAAGGCGATTCGGGAACAGGGATTAGGAAATGTATAATTTTTTTGTAGAACCATCCCAGATACAGGGAAATGAGATTGTGATTACCGGCAGTGACGTGAATCATATCAAAAATGTACTCCGCATGAAAGTCGGGGAAGAACTGTCGGTCAGCAATGGAACCGACCAGAGAGAATACCGGTGCGGTATAGAGGAATTTCGGGAGGAAAGCATCCTGTGCAGGCTGCGTTTTATTAAGGAAGACGGGGTTGAGCTTCCGTCAAAGGTATATTTATTTCAGGGGCTTCCGAAAGCAGATAAGATGGAACTGATTATACAAAAGGCGGTGGAATTGGGAGCCTATGAAATAGTTCCGGTAGCGGCTAAACGGTCGGTCGTAAAACTGGACGAAAGGCGGTCGGCCGGAAAACTGGCCCGTTGGCAGGGGATTGCAGAAGCGGCAGCCAAGCAGAGCAAACGGCGTATCATTCCGCAGATACATCCGGTCATGTCTATGAAAGAAGCGGCGGCTTATGCCTCCGGTATGGACGTCCGTCTGATTCCGTATGAACTGGCGGAGGGTATGGAAAAGACGAAGGAACAGATATCCTCTTTGCGGCCGGGACAGACCATTGCCATATTTATAGGGCCGGAGGGCGGATTTGAGGAAAGTGAGATACGCCTGGCCATGGAGGCCGGTATCAGGCCCGTTACGATGGGCAAACGTATTCTCCGTACGGAGACGGCGGGATTTACCATGTTAAGCTGGATTATGTATCAGTTGGAAAGCTGAAAACAGGACAACATTCGGGAGAGCCATTTTCATACATGTTTCCGTACACAAGTTTCCAATCGGAAAAAAGGTCATATAATGAGTATATGCAGAGAAAATAGCTTATAGTACACAGAACACAGAATGTTAGGAGACGAAACATGGAAGTATATTTAGACAATTCAGCTACTACAAGATGTTTTGACGATGTGGCGGCTTTCATGACGCATGTTATGTGCAGTGATTACGGAAATCCGTCGAGCCTGCATATGAAAGGCGTGCAGGCGGAAAGCTACCTGCGGTATGCTAAGGAGACCATAGCAAAAACGCTGAAAATAAATGAAAAAGAGATATTGTTTACTTCCGGGGGAACAGAAGCAGATAATATCGCTTTAATCGGAACCGCCATGGCGAACCGCAGGGCAGGGAAGCATTTAATCACTACGAAAATCGAGCATCCGGCCGTATTGCAGACGATGCAGTATTTGGAAGAGCAGGGGTTCAAAGTGACTTATCTGCCGGTGGACGGCAGCGGAAGGATTCACCTGGAAGACCTGCAGAGAGCAATGACAAAAGAGACCATCCTCGTATCCATTATGCATACCAATAATGAAATCGGCAGCTTACAGCCGGTTGCGGAAGCAGGGGCGCTTATTAAAAAGATGAACCCCCATACGGTTTTTCATGTGGATGCAGTGCAGGGATTCGGGAAATTCCGCATTTATCCGAAGAAAATGAATATCGATTTGTTATCGGTCAGCGGTCATAAGATTCATGGACCGAAAGGAGTCGGTTTCCTGTATGTAAATGAGAAGGTGAAGATAAAGCCTATCATTTACGGCGGCGGCCAGCAGAACGGTCTTCGTTCCGGTACGGAAAATGTACCGGGGATTGCAGGTCTGGCGAAAGCGGTGGAACTGATTTACGCAGATTTAGACAGGGATGTGGAACGGTTGTATTATCTGAAGCAGAAGTTTGCGGAGGGTGTCAGCAGGATTGAATATGTAAAAATTAACGGATTGACCGGAAGAGAAAGCGCTCCTCATGTAATCAGCGTATCGGTAAGGGGCATCCGCAGCGAAGTATTGCTCCATGCATTGGAGGATAAGGGTATTTATGTATCGGCAGGAAGCGCCTGCTCCGCCAGAAAACCCCAGCCTTCCGCGACATTGAAAGCTATTGGCGTGGAAAAAGATTTGCTGGAATCCACAATCCGGTTCAGTTTTTCGGTCTTTACAACTGAGGAGGAAATAGATTATACTTTACAGACATTGTATGATATTGTACCTATGCTGAGGAAGTATACAAGACATTGAGTATCATCAGCCGGCTGTCTGTTTTCCTGTCCGGGAAAGAATCTGAACGGGCAGGGAGGGGCCGGGTGTATGGCAGCCGGATATGCACGGCTGGGGAAAGGGTCCGGGAATCGGGCAGAAAGGTGTTTGGATGTTTACGGCTTTTTTAATAAAATATGCAGAAATAGGTGTAAAAGGGAAAAACCGTTATATTTTTGAGGAGGCATTGGTACAGCAGATTAAATATGCGGTAAAAAGATGTGACGGTGAATTTAAAGTGACCCGCACGCAGGGGAGGATTTATGTAGAGGCCCTTTCGGAGTTTGATTTTGACGAGGTGGTGGACAACCTGAAGACCGTATTCGGTATTTCCGGTATTTGTCCTGTCGTATATGTGGAAGATGAAGGCTTTGAAAAGCTGGGTCAGGAAGTAATCCGTTATATCGGGGAAGTATATCCGGAAGCGGATAAAAGCTTCAAGGTCAATGCCCGCAGGGCAAGAAAAAATTATCCGCTGACTTCCATGGAAATTAATTGCGGGATAGGCGGTATTCTGTTAGACGCTTATCCCGGTATGCGGGTAGATGTACACAAACCGGACATCCTGCTAAATATCGAAATCAGGGAAAAAATATACATTTATTCCGAGACTATTCCGGGTCCAGGCGGTATGCCGTCAGGTACCGGGGGAAAGGCAATGCTGCTTCTGTCGGGCGGCATAGATTCTCCTGTGGCCGGTTATATGATTGCCAAGAGGGGTGTAAAAATTGACGCGGTTTATTTCCATGCCCCTCCGTATACCAGCGAGCGGGCGAAACAGAAAGTAGTGGACCTGGCCCGTACGGTATCCCGTTACACAGGCCCGATTTATTTACATGTTATCAACTTCACGGATATCCAGTTATACATATATGAAAAATGCCCGCATGAGGAACTGACAATCATCATGCGCCGCTATATGATGCGCATAGCCGAGCAGATTGCAAAGGAGACAGAATGCCTCGGACTCATTACCGGAGAGAGTATCGGTCAGGTGGCGTCCCAGACCATGCATAGTCTGGCTGCTACCAACGAGGTATGCACCATGCCGGTCTATCGTCCGCTGATTGGTTTTGATAAAATGGAGATTGTGGAAATCTCGGAAAAAATCGATACTTATGAGACTTCCATCCAGCCGTTTGAAGACTGCTGTACGATTTTTGTAGCAAAGCATCCGGTGACGAAGCCGAATCTGAACATCATCCGCCGTCATGAACAGAATTTACAGGAAAAAATTGATGAGCTGGTGGAAACGGCGTTGAAAACTGCGGAATTGATAATTGTGCATCAGTAGCGGGGGTGGAGAAGATGGAGGGGATTGCGTTGTGCGGTTGTCTGCTGCGGATGACGGGGGGACGGGAGCGTGCGGCGCGGAATGCGGAGGGGTGGTTTGGATGCCGCTGCCGGATGGGGTTTTTCTAACAGAATGTGTTGCAGTTGTTCAGGCGGTCGGGCCGGCTTCACGCGGCATCCATGCCGCGCCACGCCTAAAATGGCCATTCATGGCCATTTTTCCCTCGTTATCGGACATTCTGTAAGAAAAACGTCCCATCCGGCCGCAAGGCATCCAAACCACCTCTCCGCATTCCGCACCGCACGTGCCCTCCCCCGCCTGCGGACTCCTTCCACTCCACCCTACTCTTCCCCACAAAAAAGCACCCGGCTCTTCCGAATGCTTTTAGGTGTTTTGTATAGTTACCGATATGTATACATGCAGCGGACTGCTGCATTTTTAGATGGTGTAGGGTTTCAATGTTTCAAGAACTTCATCCACGTCGTCTTCCGCATGGATATTCAAATCGATAGGTTTAGACAGATCCAGGCTGAAAATACCCATAATGGATTTTGCATCAATTACATATCTGCCGGATACTAAATCAAAATCATAATCAAATTTTGTAATATCGTTTACAAAAGATTTTACCTTATCGATGGAATTTAATGAAATCTGAACTGTTTTCATTGGTTTCTACCTCCTTGTGTTTTCATACCTTCTGCTATAATAGTAAAGGCTGGGGAGGTAAAAGTCAATGTTAAAACGATACAAAAAAGTGAGGAATAAGTATGAGAAGTGTAGCATTACATAACCTGGGCTGTAAAGTGAACGGATATGAAATGGACGTTATGCAACAAATGTTACAGGAAAGAGGTTATAAAATTGTACCATTTGATAATACAGCGGATATTTATATCGTAAATACATGCACGGTTACGAATATAGCGGACCGGAAAAGCAGACAGATGCTTCATCGGGCGAGGAAACTGAATCCTGAGGCCATTGTGGTGGCGGTGGGCTGTTATGTGCAGACAGGGCAGGAAGATGTGATTCGGGATACGGGGGTGGACCTGGCAATCGGGAATAATAAGAAAAAAGAGCTGCCTGCCATTTTGGAAGAATTTATCAGGCGCAGGGAGACGGGGGCAGGAACAGCGGAGGGACGAAAGACGCTGGACGATACGACAGTGATTGACATTAATCATACCGGAGAGTTCGAGGATATGCGGCTGAAGGAAACGGCAGGCCATACAAGGGCATATATCAAAATTCAGGACGGCTGCAATCAGTTTTGTTCTTATTGTATTATTCCTTATGCCAGAGGACGGGTCAGGAGCAGGGAAACGGACAGTATTTTGGAGGAAGTACGCGGAATGGCCGGTCGGGGATATCAGGAGGTGGTACTGACCGGGATTCATATCAGTTCTTATGGGATAGACAGAGGGAGCGCACAGCTGCCGGCCCTGATAAAAGCGATTCATGAGATTGACGGAATTGAAAGAATACGGCTGGGCTCGTTGGAACCGAGGATTATTACGGAAGAATTTGTCAGGGAAATGGCACAACTGCCGAAACTCTGCCCCCATTTTCATTTATCCCTGCAAAGCGGGTGCGATGATACGCTGAAACGTATGAATAGACATTATACGACCGGGGAATACTATGAAAAAGTGGAACTGCTGAGAGGAAAATTTGACCATCCGGCGATTACAACGGATGTAATCGTGGGATTTCCGGCAGAGACGGAGGAGGAGTTTGAGGCGACAAGAGCATTTTTGGAAAAAATAAAATTTTATGAGATGCATGTGTTTAAATATTCGAAAAGGAAAGGAACACGTGCTGCATCGATGGAACATCAGGTGACAGAGGAAGTAAAGGCTGAAAGAAGCGCTCTGCTATTGGCCATGGAACATGCAGATTCAAAAGAGTATAGGAAATATTACATAGGGAAGGAAGAAGAAGTGCTGTTTGAAGAAGAAAAAGAAATAGAAGGAAAAGTGTTTCAGGTCGGACATACAAGACAGTATGTGAAGGTGGCGAAGCAGTCCGGAGAAGCTTTAGGGAACCGGAGGGAGAGGGGAACGATTACCGGATTTCTGACGGATGAGATATTGCTGCTGGATTCTGAAGACAGGGTACTTGAAATTTATGTCTAAATGAGGTAAGATGGGGAATAGGTATAGTTAGTTTCGGGAAATAACATAAAACAGATGAACAACGATGGATAAGGGCGTGATGATATGCAGGATTTGGAAAGTACACAATTTTTTAATGTAGAGACAGAACCGCTGACCGGTGTGGAAATGGTTCTGACGACAGTATATGAAGCTTTGACGGAAAAGGGATATAATCCGGTGAATCAGATAGTGGGTTATATTATGTCGGGCGACCCTACTTACATTACCAGCCATAAAAGCGCCAGAAGCCTGATTATGAAGGTGGAGCGGGATGAACTGGTGGAAGAACTGCTGACCAAATATATTGCGAACAAGCATTGGAAGTAAGCGGAGCGGAAGGTAAAAGAAAGAGACAGGGGTATATCCATGCGGATAATGGGCTTGGATTTTGGCTCAAAGACGGTAGGCGTGGCAATCAGCGATGAGTTGCTGCTTACAGCACAGGGCATTGAAATCATAGAGAGAAAAGAAGAAAATAAACTGCGTAGGACGTTGGCGCGCATAGAAGAGTTAATTGTGGAATACGGAGTGGAAGAGATTGTGCTGGGACTGCCAAAGCATATGAACAATACTTTGGGAGAACGGGCAGAGCTTTCCATGGAATTCAAAGATAAACTGGAGCGGAGGACAGGTCTTCCCGTCGAAATGTGGGACGAGAGGCTTACTACTGTTGCGGCTGACAGGGCCATGATGGAGGCCGGAATCAGGCGTGAACATAGGAAAGAGCATGTAGATAAGATTGCCGCGTGCTTTATTTTGCAGGGGTATTTGGATTACAGAAAAAATAAGGAAGGGTGCGGAATTTAAGAGGAGAATCTGAGTGGAGAAGATAATTTTTGAATCGGAGGGAGAGGCTCCGGTTGAGTTTTATGTGTTGGAACAGACAAAACTCGGCGGTATTTCTTATATCCTCGTGACGGAAGAGGAGGAAGGGGACGGCGAGGCACTGATTTTAAAGGATGTTTCGGGCGAAGAAGATGCAGAGGCATTATATGAGATTGTAGAGGATGAGACAGAACTGGATGCAGTTGCGGCAGTTTTTGAAAATATACTCGAAGATATAGAACTTGCAGGGATGGAATAAATGGCAGTTAACAGAGAGCAGTTTAAACAGTTATTAAAAGAAAAGGGTTTGAAGGTGACGACCCAGCGGCTTATGGTGCTGGAAACTCTCGCTGCGTGTCCGGATAAACATCTGACTGCGGAAGAAATTTATGAAATGGTAAAGGCGGACTATCCAGAGATAGGACTGGCTACTGTTTATAGAACGATACAGTTACTTTTGGAATTACACTTGATTGACCGCATCAATTTGGACGACGGGTTTGTACGTTATGAAATCGGAAATGTGGGGCTGGGTACGGCAAAACACCATCACCATCATCTGATTTGCAGTAATTGTGGTAAAGTAATGTCCTTTAAGGACGACTTATTGGAAGAACTGGAAGAAAAGATTACGAAGACGACCGGATTCCATGTGATGGATCATGAAGTGAAACTCTACGGGTACTGTTCAGAATGTGGAGGAAAAACTGATTGAAGAAAAAAGAAAATGAAAATGTTTCCAAGCTGAAAATCATTCCTTTAGGGGGCTTGGAACAGATTGGCATGAACATTACTGCCTTCGAATATGAGGACAGTATTATTGTGGTGGACTGCGGATTGTCCTTTCCTGACGATGATATGCTGGGAATCGATTTGGTAATACCGGATGTGACCTATCTGAAGGAAAATATGGACAAGGTGAAAGGGTTTATGATTACCCACGGACATGAGGATCATATCGGGGCGCTGCCCTATGTGCTGCGGGAGATTAACGTACCGATTTACGCCACGAAACTGACAATGGGAATTATCGAGAACAAGCTGAAAGAGCATAACCTGACAGGCACGACGAAACGAAAAGTCGTAAAATTCGGACAGTCCATTAATTTGGGGAAGTTCCGGATAGAATTTATAAAAACGAATCATAGCATTGTAGATGCCGCTGCACTTGCTATCTATTCACCGGCGGGCATCGTGGTTCATACAGGCGATTTTAAAGTAGACTATACGCCGGTATTCGGGGATGCCATTGACCTTCAGCGATTCGCGGAAATCGGTAAAAAGGGTGTGCTGGCATTAATGTGCGACAGCACCAATGCGGAGAGGCCGGGTTTCACCCAGTCGGAAAAAACGGTGGGTAAGACGTTTGATACTCTTTTTACGGAACACAGCGATACGAGGATTATTATCGCTACTTTTGCTTCTAACGTGGACAGGGTGCGTCAGATTATTAATTCCGCCTATAAATTCGGCAGGAAGGTTGTGGTGGAAGGGCGCAGTATGGTGAATATCATAGAGACTGCCACCAGTCTGGGATATTTGGAAATTCCGGATAAAACCTTAATCGATATCGAACAGTTGAAAAATTATCCGGATGAAAAGACAGTCATCATCACGACGGGAAGCCAGGGAGAGAGTATGGCGGCTCTCAGCCGCATGGCAGGAAATATTCACAAGAAGATTTCCATAGGACCGGGCGACACGGTTATTTTCTCATCCAATCCCATACCGGGTAATGAGAAAGCAGTCACGAATGTCATCAATGAACTTCTGATAAAGGGAGCCGATGTCATCTTTCAGGATGTGCATGTATCGGGCCATGCCTGTCAGGAGGAAATCAAACTGATTTATACGTTAGTGCACCCCAAATATGCGATTCCGGTGCATGGAGAATACAAGCATCTGAGGGCGCAGGCAAGGATTGCCAACGAACTTGGGATTGCGAAAGAAAATATTTTCATTTTGAGTTCCGGCGATGTGCTGGAATTGGACAGTCACGAAGCGAAGGTGACGGACAGGGTTCCGGTTGGGGCAATTTTGGTAGACGGTCTGGGCGTAGGCGATGTGGGAAATATCGTGCTGCGCGACAGGCAGCATTTGGCGGAAGACGGTATCCTGATTGTGGTGCTGGCATTGGACGGTTATTCCGACCAGCTGGTATCGGGTCCGGATATTGTATCCCGCGGCTTCGTATATGTACGGGAGTCGGATGAACTGATGGAAGAGGCAAGGCAGGTAGTGGATGAAGCGGTTCACGGCTGTCTGGACAGGGGTACCAGTGACTGGGGGAAAATCAAGGGAAGTATAAAAGACTCCCTGAGCGATTTTGTATGGAAAAAGACAAAACGCCGCCCCATGATACTGCCAATCATAATGGAAGTTTAGTTTCATTATGATTTCATAATGGAAGTTTAGGATAAACAAAAGCGGTGGAGGGCATTTGAGATGGACAACCATATAAAAAATACTGCCATGACTTTTGCACAAGAGGTGAAGCAATCGGAGATTTATCAGGAATATGAGAGACAGCTGTCAAAGATTAAGGAACAGCCGGAACTGTATGGGAAAGTCAATGAGTTCCGGCAAAAGAACTTTGACATACAGAACAGCGAACCGCCGGAAAGCATGATGGAACGAATGGAAGAATTGGAACAGGAATATGCGTGGCTGCGGGAAAATGCCCTGGTGGAAGATTTCCTGCAGGCGGAGCTGGCTTTCTGCAGGATGATGCAGGAGATAGATGCATTGATTGTAAAAGAACTGGATTTCCAATAATGTGAATCTGTTTTTATATTATGGGAAAGTTCTGCGCCGGAAGAACATGAAGCGCAAGGGGCGCTTTTTACGAAAGGATGATGGTTGAGATGAAAGTGGGCCAAATCATCGGGGCTGTGTTGGACACCGTGGTTAAAATAGTGATAATCGGAGTGATTGTAACTTATACCTATAAATATGCATTGGAAGCATACGATTTCGGATACCGGGTATTTGCAGAGGAGCCTGTCTCCTCACCGGAGGCGGCGAAAGCCATCAGTATTTATATTCCGGAAAATGCCACTGCCATGGAAGTCGGAGAAGTGCTGGAAGAAAAGGGATTGATTAGAGATGCCAGACTGTTTTTGGTGCAGGAACTTCTGTCAGGGCACCATAACGAATTGAGAGAAGGCAGGTATGAACTGAGCAGCGATATGAAACCTGAGGATATGATAAAGATCCTGACTGCGGAGCCTCCGGAAGAGGAGGAAGAGGACGCGTCGGAGAAAACGGCGGATGATAAACCGGAGGATAGTTCCGGGGATTCGGAAGAAACGACGGCAGATGGAGAAGAAACGCCGGAAGAAGGCGGAGAAACACCGGACGGCGGAGCAGCAGAGGAAGGACAGCCATGATTACGGACGAAAGAATCAGTGCTTTTATCAATTCGCTGGATTGTGGGAATACAGAATTTTTAAATGAAATAGAGGATGAGTGCAGAAGGACGAATGTGCCGGTAATCCGAACCCAGATGCAGAGTCTACTGAAATTTTTACTGGCAGTGAACAGACCGCAGAAGATTTTGGAGGTAGGGACGGCAATTGGTTTTTCTGCACTTCTTATGAGTGAATATGCTCCGGACGGATGTCACATTACAACCATAGAAAAGTATGAAAAAAGGATTCCTCTGGCAAAGGAGAATTTCCGGCGTGCGGGCAGGGAGGATGTGATAACCTTGTTAGAGGGAGATGCATCGGAAATTTTAAAAGGACTGACGGAGTCCTATGACTTCATTTTCATGGATGCGGCGAAAGGGCAGTATATTCATTTTCTGCCTGATATCTTACGGCTGCTGGGGGCCGGAGGACTGCTGGTATCTGATAATGTGCTGCAGGACGGGGATATTATAGAATCCCGTTTCGCAGTAACGAGGCGCAACCGGACCATACATGCACGGATGAGGGATTATTTGTATGAACTGAAACATAACAGGCAGTTGGAGACGGTAATTCTGCCGGTAGGAGACGGTGTGACCGTGAGTGTAAAGCTGGACGCGTGAGCCGGGTAGTGTCAAATAGATTATGAAAAACCAAAAACAGTAACCGCACGGACAGTGCCCGGAGGATTTCTGTCTGCAAAGCGGACGGAAATTTTTCTGCTATGCTTTGGCGCCGGGAGGGCGGTTGCGGAACTGGAATGAAGGAGAACATTTGTATGAAGAAACCGGAATTGCTGGTTCCTGCCGGGAGCCTGGAGGTGCTGAAAACAGCGGTAATATTCGGTGCAGACGCCGTATATATAGGGGGAGAGGCATTTGGACTGCGGGCTAAGGCTAAGAATTTCAGTCATGCGGATATGGCCGAGGGCATACGTTTTGCCCATGCGCACGGAGCAAAAGTGCATGTGACGGCGAATATACTGGCGCATAACAGGGACCTGGAGGGCGCCAGGGAATATTTTAAGGAACTGAAGGAACTGGGGCCGGATGCATTGATTATTGCGGATCCGGGCATGTTTATGATGGCCAGGGAAATCTGTCCGGAAATCGATATTCATGTTTCCACGCAGGCGAACAATACGAATTATGAGACTTTTTTATTCTGGCACCGTCTGGGAGCAAAACGGGTCGTTTCCGCAAGGGAATTGTCTTTGGAGGAAATCGGGGAGATACGGCGGAATATACCGGAAGAGCTGGAAATAGAGAGTTTTATTCATGGAGCCATGTGTATTTCCTATTCCGGCAGGTGCCTGCTTAGCAGTTATTTTACCGGGAGGGATGCCAACCAGGGGGCATGTACCCATCCCTGCCGCTGGAAATATGCGGTGATGGAGGAACAGAGACCGGGTGAGTATCTGCCGGTCTATGAGAATGAGCGGGGGACTTTTATTTTTAATTCTAAGGATTTATGTATGATAGAGCATATCCCTGAGATGACAGAGGCTGGAATCGATAGTTTTAAGATAGAGGGCCGGATGAAAACTGCGCTTTATGTGGCGGCTGTGGCGAGAACCTATCGTAAGGCTATAGACGATTATATGGAGTCGGAGGAGAGATATCGGGCGAATATGGACTGGTACCGGGAGGAAATCGCGAAATGTACTTACCGGCAGTTTACTACGGGCTTTTACTTTGGGAAAACGGATGAGAATACGCAGATTTATGATATTACTTATGTAAATGACTATATTTTTCTTGGTATTGTACAGGATGTGGATGAAAAGGGAAGAGCGAAGATTCAGCAGAAGAATAAATTCTGCGTGGGCGATTGGATAGAAATTATGAAACCGGACGGACGCAATGTGAAAGTGCAGGTTCTGTCCCTTACGACAGAAGAAGGAGAAGCGGTGGAATCTGCTCCCCATTCCAAGCAGATTCTGTTTGTGGAACTGACGGAGCAGGCATCCGTCTATGATATTCTCAGGGTGGCTGCAGCGTCATGAGGGAAACCAAAGAGAGAAAACAGAAGGGAAGATGTCCCGGTTGTACAATGTGAACAGCAGATATGCAAAATGCAGAGGCTTTTTTGCAATATTTAATGAAATTGAAAAATGGGCTTGCAATTTTGCGGAGAATGGGTTATCGTATAGGAAACAGAGGGAAACCTCATTTATAATTGGTGTCTCGAACAAAGGTGTTCCAAGGGTTTTTTTGGGGCACTTATTTTTATGCACAGGGGTGCGTAAGGAAAATAGCTGTTGCGCAGCACGCCCCCTGCGTGGTTGGGTTTCAGGAGTGGCTGAAAATAAAAGAAAGGAAGAGGAGAGATGAGTGAAGGATTTAACGTAGAGGAGATTTTTGCAAAAAATGTGTTTACTATAGGCAAGATGAAGCAGCGCTTGCCCAGAAATGTGTACAAAGAAGTGAAGAAGGTCATGGAGCAGGGCGGCGAATTGTCTCTCGCTGCGGCGGATGTGGTGGCAAAGGCTATGAAAGACTGGGCTGTGGAAAACGGGGCGACCCATTATACCCATTGGTTTCAGCCTCTTACCGGTATTACGGCGGAAAAGCATGATTCGTTTGTAACCCATCCCGATGAAGAGGGTAAGATGCTGATGGAGTTTTCCGGTAAGGAACTGATTAAAGGGGAGCCGGATGCTTCCTCGTTTCCTTCCGGCGGTCTGCGGGCAACATTTGAGGCGAGAGGTTATACGGCGTGGGATATTACTTCCCCCGCTTTCTTAAAGGAAGCGGCAACAGGGGTTATTTTATGTATTCCTACGGCATTCTGTTCTTATAAAGGAGAAGCGCTGGATAAAAAGACTCCTTTGCTGAGGTCGATGGAAGCGGTCAGCGAACAGGCATTGCGTATCGTGCGGTTGTTCGGCAATACGGAGGCTGCGAAGGTAGTTGCCAGCGTGGGGGCGGAACAGGAGTATTTCCTGGTGGATAAGGATAAATATTTGCAAAGACCCGACCTTATTTTTGCAGGCCGCACGTTGTTTGGTGCGCCGGCGCCGAAGGGCCAGGAGATGGAAGACCATTATTTCGGCGTTATCCGCGAACGGATTGGGGCTTATATGAAGGATTTGAATGAAGAGCTGTGGAAGCTGGGTGTGACGGCTAAGACACAGCATAACGAGGTGGCTCCGGCACAGCATGAACTGGCGCCTATTTATGAGACGGCGAATATTGCGGTGGACCACAATCAGATTGTCATGGAAACCATGAAGCGGGTAGCGGTACGCCATGATATGAGGTGTCTGCTTCATGAGAAACCTTTTGCGGGCGTCAATGGTTCCGGCAAACACAATAACTGGTCGCTGGGTACGGATAATGGTGTGAATCTGCTGGACCCCGGCGATACGCCGAATGAGAACATTCAATTCCTGCTGGTGCTTGCCTGCATTATGAAGGCGGTAGATACACACGCGGATTTGCTTCGCCAGAGTGCATCCGATGTAGGAAATGACCATCGTCTCGGTGCGAATGAGGCGCCTCCGGCTATTATTTCCATGTTTCTTGGCGAACAGCTGGAAGATGTGGTAAAGCAGCTGGTAGAGACCGGTATTGCGTCTACCTGTAAAGAGGGGGGCGTACTGGAGACGGGAGTTTCTACACTGCCCAATTTCATAAAAGATGCGACAGACAGGAACAGGACTTCGCCTTTTGCATTTACCGGAAATAAATTTGAATTCCGTATGGTTGGTTCTGCGGATTCCATTGCAAGTCCGAATACGATTCTGAATGCCATCGTTGCAGAAGCTTTCTGCGAAGCTGCGGATGTGCTGGAGAAAGCGAAACCGGAGGAATTTGAACTGGCGGTACATGACTTGATTAAAGAATATATGACAAAGCATCAGAGGATTATTTTCAACGGCAACGGATATGCGGACGAGTGGGTAACAGAAGCAGAGAGAAGAGGGCTTCCGAATATCAAATCCATGGTAGAGGCGGTGGAAACGCTGACTACGGATAAAGCGGTAAAACTGTTTGAGAAATTCCGCATTTTCACAAAGGCGGAGCTGGAGTCCCGCGAGGAGGTTCTGTATGAAACTTATGCGAAGAGCATCAACATTGAAGCGCTGACGATGATTGATATGGCGTCCAAGCAGATTATTCCTGCAGTGGTAAAATATACAAAATCGCTTGCGGATACGGTAATTGCCGTGAAAGAGGCGGGTGCTGACGCATCTGTACAGGCGCAGCTGCTGGCAAGTGTTTCTGAGAAGCTGACGGAAGCGAAAGCCGCACTGGTGAAACTTCAGGAAACGGAAGGAAAGGCAAGCACGATGACCGAAGGCAGAGAGCAGGCATTTGCTTACAAGGATGAAGTAAAGGAAGCTATGGATGCACTCAGAAAGCCGGTAGATGAACTGGAGATGCTGGTTGACAGGGAAGTATGGCCTTATCCTACTTATGCTGATTTAATGTTTGAGGTATAGGGAAACAATTTTGAAAATGAATGATAAAATGATATTCGCCGGTATCTTATGGGATGCCGGCGGTATTTTGCTGGCTGCGTTTTTTATACACAGGGGCGCGTAAGGAAATTAGCTGCTGCGCGGCACGAACCCCGCGCGGAATTGGAGGGAAAATATGTATTTCAAATTATTATGGAGTGAATTTGCCACACTCCCGGAAGTAGAGGCGATTGCGCTCGGCGGATCAAGGGCTGGTACGGATTATGATGAAAAGTCAGATTATGATTTATATATTTACTGTACCAGTATACCGTATGAGAGTATGCGGAAACGTATTCTGGAGAAATGCTGCCAGTATATGGAGATTGGAAACTCTTTTTGGGAGCTGGAGGATGACTGCACGCTGAAAGATGGGACAGACATTGATATTCTGTATAGAAATATCGGGGATTTTTCACAAACAGTCCGTTCAGTCGCCACAGAACATATTGCATACAATGGTTATACAACCTGTATGTGGCATAATCTTTTACACAGCCGGATTCTCTATGATAAAAACGGGGAACTGGAAAGCCTGCAAAACAAGTACCGGATTCCCTATCCGGATGAATTAAGGGACAATATTATCAGTAAAAATTTACGCCTGCTGACAGGAAACCTGCCCTCATATGATATGCAGATTAAAAAGGCTTTTGCCCGCAGGGATATAGTAAGCGTAAACCACAGGACAGCGGCTTTTCTGGAATCCTACTTTGATATTATTTTTGCACTAAACAAACTGACACATCCCGGAGAAAAGCGGATGGTTCAGTATGCGAAGGCACAGGCGGAAATCCTCCCCGCTGATTTTGAAGAAAATCTGGACAAATTATTTCAGAATCTGTTTGTGGATACAGAGAAGGCAGTGCAGACGCTTGGAGAGATGATTGCTGAATTAGAGAAGGTTATAAATTGCCAGAAAGCAGATTGACAAGATTTCGAATATACTATGGTATATTGCATATTAAAATGGATTCGACATTAAGACAGAAAAGCGTTTGTTGGAAGAAAAACAATGAACGCTTTTCTGTATTTTATATCAATGAAACACTGTTGTTCCCAAAAATTAAAAAAATTTGAAAGGTGCGACATTTTATTAAGGCAAATCGTATCTATAATGGAGGTGAAAACAATGGATTCTTCATTGTATGCAGATGAAGAAATTGCAAAAATCTACAAGCGTCAGTATAACACTGTCTACCGTACTTGCTTTTCCTTTATGAAAAATTCAGAAGATGCGGAAGATATGGTGCAGGAGACTTTTTTGAAGCTTATTGCAGGCAAAAAACAGTTTGAGTCGGAGAAGCACGAGAAGGCATGGCTTATTGTAACAGCGTCCAATACCTGCAAAGATGAACTGAGACGGTGGAAGAGAAGACTGGAAAAAATTACGTCGTTATTCCAACAGGAAACGGTTAGTCAGAAAGAAGATGACAGAGTTCTTGAATGGGTGATGGCTCTTCCGGTCAAATATAAACAGGTTATTTACCTGTATTATTATGAGGGATACAGCACTTCGGAAATTGCAGGTATGCTGCATTGTCCGGAGTCAACAGTACGAAATCAATTGTTAAGAGGGCGGAGGCTTTTGAAAAAGAGCAGTGAACACCATACAAAATCAGGAGTTGTTTTGGCTGCGGTTTTGGCAGGGAGTCTGTTTGCAGTAACAACAGTATATGCCTTTTATGTTTATGGATTGCGCGACCTTCATTTGGGAAAAGAAACTGTTTTAGATATATCCAAACGGGATGAGCTGTCGGAGGAGGTATCTGAAAAAGATATCCCGAAAAAAGAAGCGGATATCATTACGCTGGGCGGGATAGCGGGAAGTCCGGAGTACAGCGCATGTAGCGAATGGAAAGCGTTTCTTGACGGGTACGATACGGACGGAACGATATCTTCGGAAATTGGAAATGGTTTCGCGGGATTAGGTGAGTATGAGTTTATCTATCACTGTTATACACAGGATATGACAGACAAGTTAGATGAAATTTGCGAAAAGTTTGAATTATCCAGACTGCATGGGCTGACTATTGTGGAAGATTATGCTGCTTTGTGCAGACAGGCAGGTATCGGCGATATCTGCACAGGCGATGACAAAACTGTGAAATGGGATTACGGCGGCGGTATCGTATACGATGATGGAACATTTAGTATGGATGGTAAAGTGGCATGGAAAGGCTCATCGTTATTATGTGTGACGGATTATCAATTTGAACGGACTATGAAAGGTTCTTTTAATCCTGTTACGCTCAATGTGGGTGAGGTAGAAGAATATCATGAATGGGATTATGTGGCAGGAAGTGGACAGATTGTGCTGTTGGTGAACAGCAGCTTTAAAGCGCTGATTATTGCAGAAAAGGATAATTCTTATATCGTAGTGAATGTTCTGGGAGATCTGCATGGAGACACATTTGAGATGAGTGATGAAATGCTGGAAGAGCTGGCGGATCTTTTTGATTTTTCAGCGATACCATAAGAAAGGATGGTAGGAGGAAATATTAAATGAGAAAGAAAAAAGTAATGATTGCTTTAGCTGTGGCGATGGTAATGACGGGCAGTCTGACTGCGTGTCAGAAGACAGGGAGTGAAGCAGATGGTGACATTCAACAGACAGAAAAGGCTATAGCAGAAACGTCGAAGGAAATAACAGAAGAAATGGAGGTTTCTGGTACAGAACAGGAAACAGCGCAACCGGAAAGCAGCGCTTTTCTAAAGTTCACAGATAGTTCTGAATATCAGGCGTGCGCAGAGTGGTGGGATTTTTGCGCGGGATATGATACAGATTTCGCAATCCTTGAGCAGATGGAAGAGGAAGAGTTGGAAGCGGAGAATGAATATGAAGCATATGCCTGTTATACGCCGGAGATGGAGCAAAAGGTGGACGAAATCTGTGAAAGATACAGTTTGTCTAAATTGAGCGGATTCCAGATTGTTGATGATTACAGTGAATTGTGCAATAAAGCGGAAGTTGGGGATTTCTGCGTAAGAGCATCAGAGGATGTGAAGCAGACGGTTTTATCCGGTTATTTGTATCATGGAGCATTTCTTATGGAAGGCAACGCTGTACTTGCAGGTTCATCAATGTATGAAGCAAGTTACCAATTTGCACGTGTTGAAAAAGGCTATTTTACATCAGCCTATCTTGATTTCGGCGATATTTCTGAATGCAGTGTGCGTGAATATACAACAAAAAAAGGAGAAAAGGTATTATTTGCAAATATAACAAACGAAGAAAGAGGTACTCATACATATATTATCGCAGAGAGGGAGAAATCTTTTATTGTAATTAATGTACTTGGCGATATGTCGGATATTACAGATGTGAATGATGAGCGGTTGGAACTGTTGGCTGAGGCATTTGACTTTGCGGCAATACCATAAAAATTGCTCTGAGAAAATTTAATGAAAGGAATTGTCGATGATGAAGAAGATTGTAAGATACTTGACGGGTGCGATTATGGCAGCGGTTATGTTATGTGAGATGAGTGGATGCAGCGGCACGAATAGCCATGAAGACATCGAACAGAGTGTAAATGGAGTGGAGAATAAACAGATTACAGAGGAGAATAATTCCAGCGAAATAGAGGAAACGGTATCAAATAAAGAACATCATGATACAGAAATGGAAGCATCAGGCGAGGATCTTGATGTGGTTGAATCCGATGCTGCCGATGATGACTGGTATATGAAAGGAAATATTTATACAGATGATAAAGGAAATCAGGTAGAAGTGTCTTTTAATGATTACGGCACGCTGGAATTCGTCGTCAATGGTCTTTCCATGTATATTACTACAGTCTCTGGCTTTCAGCAGGAGAATGACTGGAAAATCTACACCTGTGATGATGGTACAATGATTATTTATTATCCGGGAGAACCGGCACACCTTGAAATTTCAGGTGGTGATTATGCCGGACTTTATGAAGCCAATGAAAATTATATGTCAGATACCGCAAATCGGGGCAGTCAGCACAGAGTAGAGAAAAAAGACATTCTCCAGATTGATATAGCATATAGGATTTAGTGGATTTATACTGCGTTAAGGCGGGAAAGCGTTTGTTGGAAGAAAACTAATAAACGCTTTTTTGTATTTGTGTTACAATCATACGCGCGTAGGAGAAAACAAATGAAAATCAGTGAAACAAAGTTTTGGATAAAGAAGGCGCAAAGGCATGATCAAGACGCATTTACCGAATTGGTGCAGTTATATATAAAGGATATGTATAGGACTGCTATTGCAATTCTAATGAATGAGGAAGATGCGGCAGATGCTCTCCAGGACACAATTCTCACCTGTTGGGAAAAGTTATATACCCTTAAGAAGCCGGGGTTCTTTAAGACGTGGATGACAAGGATGCTGATAAATCATTGCTATGACATTAGGAGGAAAAATGTCCAATAAAAAAAATATATTTTATGAAGAAATAGAATTATCGGAAATTGCGTTGAAAAAATAAATCAAGCCTTTGCGATGATTAAGCAGGAGGATATTGGTTATATGAAAAAAACAAATGCCAATGGAATACTTTATTCAGGCAAGTGCTGTAGGTGAGAATGATTCACTTCTTGGGAAGACAATACATGTTGATTTTAAAAACATGGGAACGCTTTCAAAAGCAGAGTTTGCTCCGGCGGTGGAGGGAAACTGGAATTTTGCAATAAGTCTTTCTGATGTAAGTTCGTCCCAAAACATTAAAGTGGGGCAGAAAGTAGAAGGAACGGGTTTCACGATGGAGAATATCGAAATCTCGCCCATTTCCATGAAAGTTAATTACTCTGTTCGCGAGGCTCCGTCAGAACATGAAGACGATCTTGGCATTCCTGAAGTTAAGGGAGTTGTATTCAAAGATGGAACAAACATTCCATATTTAGTTGGGGGCAGCCGTTTGGGATATACAGACAGCAGTAAGTCCAATGCGTATCAAATAGCAGGCTATAATCGGGTGATTGATGTTGACGAGATAGCTGCGCTGATAGTTCTCATTTCAGATAATAATGAAAAAATTGAGATACCGGTTTCAAAATAAGATGTGAGTTGATATCTTAATAAAATTTCGGGGAGATAGAAAATGAAAAAGATTTTTTCATGCTTATAACCTTTGCCGTATTGTCTTCGTTCACGGCTTGTAATGGCAAAACGGTCAACTTCTTTCTATATCTAAAATGCCGGAAAAGCCCGGAAATACGGGCTGCCCGACATATAAGAACTTCTAAAGGGATAATCAGAATTCACCAATAATTGGGGGCTTAAAGTTAGGGGAATTGGGGAAAAATAAAAAAACTGAAATAAAAAATAAAAAAGACTTGCAAAATATAATTGGATGCTGTATAATATCAAAATGTAGCGAGCAGATAGCACGCTGACTATAGAAATTGGGCTATCGCCAAACGGTAAGGCAACGGACTCTGACTCCGTCATTTCAAGGTTCGAATCCTTGTAGCCCAGCGAATGAGACCCGGCAGAATTAGTCTGCCGGGTTTTCTGTTGCCCGGAAATCCAGTGTTTATGCGGCTTTGGCGGATACGGTGTCTTTGGGGATGAAATTTTCCTGATTGGTCGGGAAAAAGCTTTTTACTGAAAAATTCTGGATTTTGAGGTGTTTTTCTAATGGATAGGTCAATTCGAAAATGCTTCAAATGGGCATAAATGAGGGATTTTCAGGTAATGTGGGGAACAAAAAGTGAAAAAGGAAATGAAGAGTTTTTGTAGCTGCCGTAATGAATAGTTTGCGCTATTGGTTACGGCAGCTTTTTATTAACATAAGGATGGCTGGCGAAGCCGGGCATTCGTTGTTTAATAAGCTGACTCGTGAAGCGTGACAGCGTTTGATATTATGTCAAATTGATTTCAGGAGGAATGGATTATGGATTTAAAGAGTATGGATAAACTGGAATATTCTATAGAGCTTATAAATGGGCTACGTGATAATATGGTTCAGCTTGAACCGGCGAAACAGGGTAAAGAACTATCAGCAACTGTCCTTTGCGTATTTGAAGCTGTGCTGGAAAAAATCAGTATGTTACTTTGTGAAATTGAAGAGAAAGAAAGGAAAGGGTAGAGGAATTTCTTGTGAAAAGGCGGTGCATTAGGTATAATATATAAAAAGAATGTATTTTTAGACTGATATTTCTAATCTAAAAGTGAAAAAAGAGCATAATAAGATTAGAATCGTGTATGGTCTATTCAGGAGGATGGATATGGAAGTTGTACGGAAATATATTGATGCGGATAGTCTGATGACGGTTATGAAACTGCCGGAGACTTTTAGAAACCGTAGGCTGGAAGTGATTGTACTCCCGACAGAAGAGCCTGCAGAAACACAGAAGACGGCTGCAGATATAGAAAGGGCAATTGAATCGCTGATAGGGGCAGTTCCCTATACAGATATGTCCTTATCAGAATTGAGGGAGGAAAGGCTGCGAAAATATGAAAATTTTAATTGATACGAATGTGGTACTGGATGTTCTTTTAATGCGGGAGCCATTTTGCGAGGATGCGGTCAAGATATTGGGGCTGACGAAAAGGGATGATGTGAAGGAATATGTATCGGCATCTGCGGTAACGGATATTTATTATATTTCGTTCCGACAGCTTAAAGATAAAGGGCTGGTCATGAAATTAATGAAAGAGCTTCTTACAGTGGTATCGGTTGCGGGAGTGTCCGGACGGGAAATATTAAAGGCCATGGAATTGGAATGGAATGACTTTGAGGATTCGGTACAATATTCCGTTGCGCTTTTGCAGGAAATGGATGGAATTATTACACGGAATCCTGATGACTACAAGGAGTCAGAGATAAAAGTGTGGCTTCCGAAGCAGGCATTAGAAGAGATACAAATGCAGGATGACTAAAAGTAAGAGAAATAAAAAAATGGTTATGACAAAGAGGAATGTTCTGATAATGCCGGAATATTCCTTATTTTGTTGGGAAAGAGGTTATATATGGATGTAAGAATAAAAAGAGCAGAGGAATATGCATTGCAGAGGCTGGATTATATTATAAACAGCTATTTCACATCGGATTTTGTGGAAATAGTCGGACGGGTCGGAAAGAGTAAAGGAATTACGCTTTTGGAACGTAAGGCCGGTTGTTTTTCAGGACTGCATAAATGATGTTGTACATTTTTCTCTTCACAGCCCCAACGCAGGTAAGGTGGTGTTTGCCTTGTTCCCTCTTTTTCTGATAATACGCACTTAATACAGGGTCTTTGAAAGAAGCGACCAGGGCTGTCTGAAAAATGGCCTTGCGCAGATAAGGTGCTCCCCGTTTGCTCATGACCTTATGGGCTGCTTCAAATTCACCGGATTGTGTGACAGTGGCATCCAGACCGGCAAAAGCTGCCAGTTTTTGGGACTGTCGAACTTGGAGATGTCGCCAATCTCACTTATGATGGTGGCGCCTTTACGCTTTGCAAGGTATGCGGATGACTGCGTAATTGCAGTCAGGAGTGAGGCAAGGAAAATGCTTTGAAAATCACTTTTCCGGAATCGTCCATCATGGAAGCGACACGATTATTTTTACCGATGTCAATGCCAACAAAAAACAGAGCGACACCAAGCTAAGACCGAAAGCATAGAAAGCCGAGGTTGCCGACCTAACTGCACAGAAAGACCGCCTTTATAGTGAAGTACGCAAGCTGGAAGAAGTTGCTGGAAGCAGGATTGACCGTAAGAACGAGGAAATAGACCTTCTGAAAGTCGGTTTGTCGGGGATAGTCAAATGGTATGGATTCCAAACGGTACATGATTTTTATGAAGCCTTTGCCGCCGCCAAGACAGCTTATGTTGATTATCGGGACAAATCGGACAAGTGGGAAGAAAGATATGGTAAAGCTGCACATAGGCAGGAAAAAGAAAGCGTACACAATCGATTACAGAATTATCAAAGGGAAAATGCAGACCAGCATATAAAGTAATATTTGAAAACACATAAAATGTTATTCCTTATTTTTCGCGATATTTGTTAATAAGACTTGCATATTTGTGATTAAACAAGTATAATAAAATACAAACAAGATAAAACAGGCATAAATATGAAATCGAGGTATTTATTATGTTTATGGAAGAACGACAGAAAGATATTGTTCGAAAAGTAAACCAAACAGGACGAATCTTAGTATCAGAAATTCAGGAATGTTATCAGATTTCGGCGGATTGTGCAA
>CAMXQE010000040.1 GCA_947246015.1 uncultured Lachnospiraceae bacterium
AGACTCAAAATCTGTTGTGGGCAACCACGTATGGGTTCAAGTCCCATCGCCGGCAGTATCAGGATGTCTGAAAAACTAGGTTAGATTAAGTGTTTCAGACTTATTTTATGTACAGGGGTGCGTAAGGAAATGAGTTACTGCGTAGCACGCACTCCGAGCGGAGAGTAGGGAGAGAAACCTTCCCTGCTCAATTAAAGTTAATAATTGCCTTATATTAGTAATACAAATTGTAAGATGAAAGCAGGTGATTACATGACTGAAAAAGAAATGATAAAAGTATCTATTGAAGAGTTTTCCAGACTTCAGAATTATATGCTTGCGTCTGAAAAGGATTCAAATGGTTACAAGCTCATGAAAGACCGTTACATTGAGTTGAAAGTTATTTTAACTGCTTTTGGTATTAATCTTACAGATATTGATAAAATAAAAGAATAAGACGCATAAAAGTACTTATATAAAACATGGTGTAAAGTCTATGGGAGTATTATGGCTTTGCACCTTTTTAGTTGGCTAAAACCAGTCAACTAAAAAGGTATATATGGATTAAGTAATTTTCGGTCTGTAGTCAGGGAGTACCGGATTTTGGGGTTAAAAGTTTTCTGCGAAAGCACCAGTAGAGAATGGAGCCCATGGGAAGGGCAAAAACAAAATGCCGGATGTCGTTGGTATAAATTTTAAAAGCGGACATGACAAACCAGTTTATGCCAACATTCGCATGGAAGTTAGAAGGCGTAATTTGCATTTGAAAGCTGAAAAAGGTCAAAGCAGCCGCCAGCCATAATCCGAACAGCCGGGGACGTTTCCGAAGGATATCAACTGCCGTGAAAATAATAAAGAGATAGGACAGGACGCAAAGGAACAACACACCCCATTGGAGCACGGAATTTGCCATGGCAGTTTTGAAGCCTCCGCTTATCAGCACTGGCTCGGCTCCGGCGGTGAGATTGAATCGGTATATTCCGTCCCCGTTATTGTCAGACAAATGGGTAAGGGTGATGGTGTAGGCATTGTCCCGGGTGTAGACATAATACCGGACCTGGCAGATGAGTGAATTTCCAAGGGACTTTTGGGTGTTGATGGAATTCAGCCTGATGGTGTGTTCATCTGATTTGTTCCAAAGCAGCCGGATGGCTTCGTAAGATTTGTCAAATTCCTCCCGGGTGATAACGCCCGGATACATGGATAGAAAAATCTGATCGGCGTCGTCTTCATTTAAGGCATCAATTAATTGCTCTACTTCCTGTTCCATGCGCTCATTTTTAAATAAGCCGGCGCATCCTGACAGAAAGAAGCAGAACAGAATAGAAAGAAGCAGCACTGCAACACTTGATTTTCTCATTGGAATCCCTCCGAAACAATTGGATTTTGTTATAGTAAGTATAATATATTTTTAGCAGCAACGCAATTATGTAACAGAGTGTGTTTGAAAATTGTTTTCGGCTGGCTGCAATAGGGGAGACAGCGCGGAAAGGAGGAGAATATGGAAGCAATAAAATATTATGATATCGGTCTGAATCTGTTTTGCAAACAGTTTCCCGAACCTGAAAAAATAATACGGGAGGCTAAGGAGAGAGGGGTATACTGCATTCTGACCGGAACGGATACAAAAGAGAATAAAACAATCAATGATTTTGTAAAAACGCATCATGTTTTCGGGACAGCAGGAATACATCCGCATAATGCAGACCGTGCAAAGCAGGAAGATTTTCAGCTTATAGAACAGATACTGTCAGGAAATGACAAAATGGTAGCGGTGGGGGAATGCGGTCTGGACTATGACCGGATGTTTTCGACAAAAGAGAACCAGATACGTTGCCTGGAAAAGCATATCGTGCTGGCAGAAAAGCTGGACATGCCTTTGTTTCTTCATGAGCGCAGTGCGGCAGGTGATTTTGTTAAAAGGTTCAAAAATCATCCGGATATTTGCCGCAAATCGGTGGTTCATTGTTTTACGGGAGACAGTAAAACATTGGAACAGTATCTATCCATGGGATTTTCCATTGGCATCACCGGATGGATTTGTGATGACCGCCGCGGGAAGGAACTGCGTGAGGCAGTGCACAGGATTCCTTTGGACCGGATTCTGGTGGAGACAGACGCTCCATATCTGACACCGAAAAATGTTCCGGGACTTGGGCGGACAAACGTGCCGCAGAATATTCAGTATGTGGTCAGGGACTTAGCGAAATATATGAAAGTACCGGAAGAGGAACTGATGGAACATGCGAGGAAAAACACCGAAAGAATCTTTGGTATAAAAAATGGTTTGGAATAAAAATGGTGCGGAATAAAATGCTTTCGAGGGAGAATAACAGCGCCGTTTCCTGTTGGGATGCTGGCTTCCGGAAAGCGCAAACGCCGGAGAAAGGATGGAACATCGTCTTTTCTCCGGCATTTTATGCAATCAGACAAGTATTTACTGTGCCAAAATCCCCGCGATTTTCTCAATCATTTCATCTTCCCTGAGACGGAATTTGATTTCCACTCTGCGGGATGCCGCCATGTCAATTTCCTGTGAATTTTCCTGATAAACAGGATTGCTGTAAGAGCGTCCGTTGACGGTCATAAGCTGGCGGAGCTGTTCGATTTTTTCCTCGCTCAGCCCGTTTTTGGAATCCTGACAGAAGTTTGCCACCGCATTGGCGCGGTTATAGGAAAGCTCCATATTGCTCTGGTAGCCGCCGTCGGTATCGGTATGTCCTTCAATGATAATTTCCGCGATATAGGGGCGGTAGGCATCCTGTAAGAGTACATCCAGATACAGGGGGATGATTTCTTTCAAAGTATCCATGCTGTCCGTGGTCAGTCTGGCACTGTTATAGCGGAATAAAACATCGGAGGAGAAGGTGATGGAGCCGGTCTGGGGGTCTACCTTCATCGTAGTGTTGCTGAACGTACTCTGCAATGCACCGATGATATCCGTCCGTATGCCTACGATATCCTGTAATTCGCTTTTGGTGGCGGCAAGCTCCGCCCTGGCATTGTCGATTTCCGCATATGCCTTGGCAAGTTCCGCTTCAGTCATTTCCGAATAGGCGTAGGCTGCCTGCAGCTGGGAGAGGGACTCCTCCAGCTCCCGGTTGGATAATTCGATTTCTTCCCGGTATTTGTCCAAATCTTCCCTGGCAGAATTTAATTCTATGCGTGTCTGTTCCAAATCCGAGGTTTTTTGTTTATAAATCGAAAGCGTAATGGCAATCATCAGAACGAAAATCAGTAGCAGCGCCGCCATCATATCCGAGTAAGACTGCCAAAAGCTGTGTTCCTGAAATGCTTCTCTGTTTTTACGATTCTTTCTCATATAGTTCCCTCATCTGGTTAAAAGTATATAACTGGTTGCTGATATCCTCATTTAAGGTGTCACAGGCACGGGAAAGTATTTCCTGCTGGTTCTTCAATTCCTTGGAAAACCGTTCCTGACGGGTCATGGTATGGTCCAGTGTTTCCATCAGCCCGCGGCTGGCTTCCAGCAGTTCTTTCGTGGTATTTTCCATGCTTTGATAGTTGCGGGAGTAAATTGCCTGTGCATCGCAGGCTTCGTTTAAGGATTTTCCCAGTTTCTCAAAGTCGGCGCCCATGGTGTCGGAAAGCTGGCGGACAAATTCCTTCAGAACGCGTTCCATGCCCGCCGTTTGCTCTGCGGCAGTTCCTTTTAACAAATCAAGGATGGATTTCATGGAATTAGCCATATTGGCCTGGTAAACAAGCATCGCTTTGGAATTTTCGTCTGCATTGGAGCCGACAGAGGGCATAACGCATTCACGGTAACAGGAGTGAAACTCGGACAGCGCCTGATAGGAGTAAGCCATAATACTCCGGTATACGAAATTAAATACCAGTGAAAAGAAAATACCGTATACGGAAGTATGGAAAGCCACTTTCATACCGTCCAAAAGCGGCCCTACGTTGTCGGAAATGGTGAAAATATCATTACCGGAAAAAGCTCCGAGTCCCAGAGACAGCCCGATGAAAGTGCCAAGGATGCCAAGTCCGGTCATGGTTCCCGAAATATTGGAATTAAAATGGGAAGCGCCAATCTGATCCAGCAAATCTTCGTTTATGTATTCCTCCAAATCGCAGGTATTTGTCAGCCCGCGTTTAGTCGTATAGCTTCTCATCCGTTTCTGGTAGCGGATGAAAGCATCGTCCAGCTCCGGATGTTCAAATACATTTTTCTTATCCCGGTATTCGCCCCAGAGGTTCTTGCCCGTTTCCTTATATCTTTTGTAAATGGTATAGGTCGCAAGGGTAAGGGCATCTACACAGCGCGCCAGCTTCGTAAAGCTGACAGCGGAAAGGATGAATAAAATCCCGATGATTAGCAGGCATCCCAAATTGATGAAAAGGTTGGCATAGGAGGTGATTTCTCCGGAAAATACGCCGTTGAGATATAGGATGAAGCCGAAAATCAGGAAATAGAATAAGAATAGAATAAAGTATATTTTGTTTTTCATATGATTCCTCCTTGGTATTTTCTCCACCATATCATATGTAGGAAAGTATCACAAGAGATTGGGAGAAATCTTAATTAAAAATTAGGAAATACTTTTTTTTCCATAGATTTTCTGCTATGATATAACTTTGGAATGTTTTGGACAGGAGGTTTGGCATGGAAAATATATGGAAGAATAAATATTATCTGTATGCAACGGAATTTTTTGCGGGAATGTCAGTGATGGCAGTGGAATTGGGAGCCAGCCGTCTGCTGGCGCCTTACTTCAGTTCCTCGCAGATTGTGTGGACGATTATTATCGGTACGATTATGATTGCCATGGCGTTGGGGAATATATGGGGCGGCAGGAGTGCGGATAAGAATCCGAATCCGGACAGGCTGTATCTGCGGCTGATTGTGGCGGCACTCTGGCTGGCGGCGATTCCGCTTGTGGGAAAATATGTGATTTTGGGCATATCCGGGGTGCTGGTGCTGACGGTGAACCATAATTTCCTGATTTTGGCAGGTTTTGCGGCATGTATGGTTATTTTCGTATTTCCGCTGTTTCTGCTGGGGACGGTGACGCCGTCGCTGGTGAAATATACGGTGGAAAGCCTGGATGACAGCGGCAGGACGGTAGGGACACTGGGAGCTTTTAATACCATCGGGAGCATTATCGGGACATTCCTGCCTACGTTTGTGACGATACCGGCGGTGGGGACTTCCGTTACGTTCCTGATTTTTGCGGGAATCCTGCTTGTGCTGGGACTGGTGTATTTTCTGACGCGGAAGGCAAAAAAGGGAGTCTGTGCGGGAGCGGTTTTATTTTTCGTATTATGTGCGGTTTTCGGGCACTCCGGCAGTTTTGCTTTTTGGGAGAGTAATCTGCTGTTCGAAGGGGAATCCGTATATAATTACCTGCAGGTAAGGGAAACAGATGACAGCGTGATTTTGTCTACAAATGTGCTGTTTGGCGTACAGTCTATTATGAAAAAGGACGATTCCCTGACGGGGATGTATTATGATTATGCGCTGGCAGCCCCGGTGATGGCCGGAATCGGGGAGAAGGAGGATGCAGACCTTTTGGTGCTTGGTATGGGAACCGGCACATATGCCAGCCAGTGCATGAAGTATTTTGACCATATGGACATCGAAGGCGTGGAAATTGACCAGAAGATTACGGATTTGGCGGGGGAATATTTTAACCTGTCCGATGCTATAGCGGTGACGACTTACGACGGGCGGGCTTATTTGCAGGCGGTGGATAAGAAATATGACGTGATTATGGTGGACGCCTATCAGGATATCACGATTCCTTTCCAGATGTCTTCGGTGGAGTTTTTTACGATGGTACGGGAACATCTGAAGGAGGGCGGCATTATGGTGGTGAATATGAATATGCATTCCGAGGAGGAGGGCAACATCAATGATTACCTTTCCGATACGATTGCCAGTGTGTTTGACTATGTGTGCACTGCGGAGGTAAGAGGAACGACCAACCGGGAACTGTTCGCCGCACAGGATGCGGAAGTTTTTGCTTCTTTTGGGGAAAATGCGGAGAAACTGGAAGATGCGGAACTTGCGGCGATGATGGAGAGGGTAGGGGATGCCCTGACAGTATATGAAAAAGGGGAATACCTGTTGACGGATGACAAGGCTCCGGTGGAATTGCTTGGCATGAGCGTCATTGACGGACTGATTCAGAATGAAATAGGGTATTATAAAGAAATTTTCAAAGAAGAAGGAATGGAAGGGCTCCTGAACGCCATGTAGGCGTATCAGGAGCCTGTTTTGGTTCTGTTCTATTTGACATGTCTTTTGATGGCTTCAAAACTTTCCTTACTGATGACATGTTCCATCCGGCAGGCGTCTTCAGCGGCAATTTTGGGGTCTACGCCCAGCCTTACCAGCCAGTCCGTAAGCAGTTCATGCCTTTCGTAAATCATGTCCGCAATGGCTTTGCCCGATTCCGTCAGATAGATAAAGCCTTCTTTTGTTACCGTAATATGTTCTTTCATCCGGAGGTTTTTCATAGCTACGCTGACGCTGGATTTTTTAAAGCCAAGTTCCTCGGCGATATCCACGGAGCGCACGACCGGATGGGATTTGCTCAGGATTAAAATGGTTTCCAAATAGTTTTCTGCTGATTCATTTACATTCATATTTTGATACCCCGCATTAAAATATTATACTGTTGCCTCATGTGTGATAGTATAGCACATTTTTTTTTTGACAGCAAATGGCGGAAGCGCGGAGAATGTCTTATTTTCTATAAGTTTATAAAAGTTTATAAAAATTTATAAAATTCAAGAATAAATAAAATTAGTCCTTGACAACTAATAAGTGTTAGTATATACTAACATATGAAATAAATGAAAATAAAAATCAATTTCAAAAAAACATTACAGAAAGAAGATGGTCGATGATGCCGTTAACAATGGTAAATACCGGAGAACCTAATGTAATACGTAAAGTCGGAGGCAAGGAGGAAACAAAGAAGTTTCTTGAAAATCTTGGCTTTGTGACAGGCGGAGTGGTGACTGTCATATCGGAAATAAATGGAAATATGATAGTGAATGTCAAAGATTCCAGAGTCGCTATCGGCAAAGATATGGCGAATAAGATTATGGTAGGGTAATGTTTTGCGTTGAGGAAGGAGGTTGAAGATGAGGACATTGAAAGAAATTCCCTGCGGGAATACAGTAAAAGTAACAAAGCTGACCGGAGAAGGTCTTGTGAAAAGACGTATCATGGATATGGGCATTACGAAAGGCGTTGAGGTGTTCGTAAGGAAAGTGGCGCCTCTTGGAGATCCTGTGGAAGTGACGGTCAGAGGTTATGAACTGTCTTTGCGTAAGGCAGATGCGGAAATGATTATGGTAGAGTGAAATAGATTTCATCTAATAGATTTTATATTTTACTCTCTATTTTTTATCCATTAGTTAGACTTAACTAATAAAAGATAGCGGTGCGCGATAAATGAAAAGCCATGGGGCGGAAAGAGGTAGGATATGTCAGTAAAAATTGCATTGGCAGGTAATCCCAACTGCGGGAAAACAACACTGTTCAACGCGCTTACCGGTTCCAATCAGTTCGTAGGAAACTGGCCGGGCGTGACAGTAGAGAAAAAAGAGGGAAAATTAAAGGGGCATAAGGATGTGACAGTCATAGACCTTCCGGGTATTTATTCCCTGTCCCCGTACACATTGGAAGAAGTGGTAGCGAGAAACTACCTGATTAACGAAAGGCCGGATGTGATTCTAAACATCGTAGACGGAACGAACATTGAAAGAAACCTGTACCTGAGTACACAGTTGATGGAGCTTGGGATTCCGGTGGTGATGGCAGTCAACATGATAGATGTGGTGGAGAAAAACGGTGATAAGATACATACCGGAAAATTAAGTGAAAAGCTGGGCTGTGAAGTACTGGAAATCTCCGCTTTGAAAGGCACCAATATACAGAAAGCGGCAGAAAAGGCAGCAGCGCTGGCGCAGAAGGCAGGCAGTACGGTCCCGGTTCATAAATTCGCACCTGCGGTAGAGGACGTGATTGAAGAAACGGCATCCATGCTGGGTTCTGATGTGAAGGAAGAACAAAAGCGTTTCTTTGCGGTGAAACTGTTAGAAAGCGATGATAAAATCGGGACACAGATGCAGGAAGTCCCCGATGTTTCCGCACAGATTAAAAGACTGGAAGAAGCATTGGATGACGATGCGGAAAGCATTATTACTAATGAGAGGTATGTCTATATTTCTTCCATTATCGGAGAGTGCGTAAGCAAAAGCCGGGGAGAGAAATTGACGGTATCCGATAAAATCGACCGCATAGTGACCAACCGTTTCTTAGCGCTTCCGATTTTTGCAGTGGTGATGTGGCTGGTGTATTATGTTTCCGTAACGACGGTAGGTACATGGGCGACGGATTGGGCAAATGACGGTGTGTTTGGCGACGGATGGAGTCTGTTCGGGCTGGAAGTTCCGGGAATCCCGGTGCTTGTGGAGTCGGCGCTTAATGCCGTCGGCTGCGCAGACTGGTTGTCAGGACTGATTTTAGATGGTATTATAGCAGGTGTAGGCGCGGTGCTTGGCTTTGTGCCCCAGATGTTAGTGCTGTTTATTTTCCTTGCCTTTTTGGAAAGCTGCGGATACATGGCGCGGGTGGCGTTTATCATGGACAGGATTTTCAGAAAGTTCGGCCTGTCCGGGAAATCCTTTATCCCGATGCTGATTGGTACCGGGTGCGGCGTGCCGGGTGTTATGGCATCCCGTACGATTGAAAATGACCGTGACCGGAAAATGACCATTATGACGACAACGTTTATACCCTGCGGTGCAAAACTTCCGATTATTGCACTGATTGCCGGAGCATTGTTCGGCGGTGCGTCATGGGTAGCGCCCAGCGCATATTTTGTTGGAATTGCAGCGATTATCTGCTCCGGTATTATTTTGAAAAAAACAAAGATGTTTGCAGGGGAACCGGCGCCTTTCGTTATGGAGCTTCCGGCTTACCATATGCCTACGGTTTCCAATGTACTGCGGAGCATGTGGGAAAGGGGCTGGTCATTTATTAAAAAAGCAGGAACCATTATCCTGCTGTCTACCATCGTGATATGGTTTACCACTTATTTCGGTTTCGTGGATGGGCAGTTCCGGATGCTGGAAGATATGGAGATTGACCATAGCATCCTGGCAGCCATCGGTAATGGGCTAAGCTGGCTGTTCATCCCTCTTGGATGGGGTGACTGGAAATCTGCGGTTGCAGCGATTACCGGTCTGGTAGCAAAAGAGAACGTGGTAGGTACATTCGGTATTTTATTTGGTTTTGCGGAGGTAGCGGAAGATGGCGCGGAAGTATGGGGCTCGCTGGCGGGAAGCATGACAGCGGCAGCAGCTTATTCTTTCCTTGTATTCAATCTTTTATGTGCGCCGTGTTTTGCGGCAATGGGAGCTATTAAACGGGAAATGAACAATATCAGATGGTTCTGGTTTGCCATCGGCTATCAGACCGGGCTTGCTTATGTAGTATCCCTGTGCGTATACCAGATTGGAACCCTGTTTACTACGGGCGCATTCGGGTTCGGTACGGTAGCGGCGTTCTTACTGGTCATTGGATTTATTTATCTGCTGTTTAGGCCATATAAGGAAAGTAATACTTTGAGGGTGGATATGAGAGGCATGAAGAGAATGGCGGCGGTTAAATAGCGGTAGTTTAGCTTATTTGTTTTATTCCCGCGAGCAACGAGCCAAGAAGCCGCTTGCAGCGGGGGTGTTGACGAATCATTTGTTTTTAAACAGGAGGTCGGGATGGGAACATTAATAGTCGGGGTGATTGTGGCCGGAGTGGTGGTTCTGGTAGTCAGGAGCATGATAAGAGACAGGAAAAACGGAAAGTCCCTTCAATGCGGCGGCGACTGTGGACACTGCGGAGGGCATTGTCACTGACGGGAAGTGGAAAATAAGGAATTGAACAGGCAGAAAATAGAATCCGTTTCCATCTGTCCATGTGAGTGTGGCAGGGTGGAATGCGGTTAGTGCCTGAAAAAGAAAGCAGCGTCAGCAGCACTGTAGGGGGTGCGGCTGGCGCTGTTTTCATTTTCATTTAAATTGGAAACGGATAAGCGCGGGAAAGTACCGTGACAGCTGTCACGGAGAGGGCGTCACATGTTCATACCGCCATTGTCTGGGAGAAATTCCATAGACATTTTTAAAAGCTCTGGAAAAGTGCAGTTGGTTCGGATAGCCAACTGCATTTCCGATATCGCCGATGGACAAATCTGTGAGCTTTAATAGTTCGGCTGCTTTTGTCATACGGTAGGATATGAGAAATTCCTGAGGGGATTTTCCCATATTTTCATGGAAAATTTTTCCAAAGTAGCTGCGGTTCAGGCCGCAGAAAGCCGCAATGTCTTCTACTGAAATATTATTCTGAAAGTTCTGCTCAATGAAAGAAAATGCTTCCCTGATATAAAAATCACGCAGACTGCTGCCTTTGCCGAGCTGTGCGGAGGTAGAGGAACGAACCAGACTGTCAATGAACAGATAGAGGTGTCCGATTAAATGAAAGGGGGATTCCTCTTTGTGATTGACAATATACAGCATTTCATTTTTCATAGTTTCGGAAATATCTTTATAGCGGGCCTTATAGACAGGCTGGTCCGTGTTCAGCCCTGCTATTTCCACGGTTTCCTTTACCCGCAGTCCGTCAAATTCCAGCCATACATATTCCCATGGAATTTCCTGATTTGCAATGTAAGTGCATACCTGATGGGGAAAAAGCATAAAGCCCTGGCCGCTTTTGATATGGTAAGTCTGGGATTCCTTTCGGCTGTTTTCGGCATAAAGAATGCCGGCGCCGGAAAGACAATAATGGAACAGATAGTGGTTCCTTGCGGCAGGGCCAAAGGAATGGGAGGGGTCACACTGCTCCCAGCCAAACTGATACAGACCTAAATCGACGAAATTCTCACTTGGAAAAACCGAAAAAATCACTTCACTCATAGTTTACCCCATTTCTGTAGGAATATTTTCCTACTGCGAAGTATATTATATACCATAATGCTAGATGACTTCAAACAAATATTCAAAAAGTTGCAAAAAGACATAAAACATGCAAAATAGCGGTATTTATAGATAGCATAATGGTATGTTATTATAAATTTATCAAAAAGAGAGGAGAAACGCTATGAAAGGAAAAAGGTTAAAATGCTTGGGAATAGCATTATGCTGCATGGCAGCGGCATTACCTCTTCAGGGATGCGGGGATTCATCGGATAAGGTCGAAATCGAAATCGTCCAGTACAAGCCGGAAGCCGCGAATTATTTTAAAACGGTAGAAGATGAGTTCAATGCGTCGCACGATAATATCCATCTGACCATCAGTTCCCCTAACGATGCGATGACAATCCTGAAGACAAGGTTTATCCGGGAGGATTATCCGGATATCATAGGAATCGGGGGAGATATCAATTATTCTTATTTTGTAGATGCGGAGATTCTGGCGGATGTGGCAGATTATGAAGGATTGAAGGAAATCAATCCGGGATATTTGGAAATTGCGGAATCCCTGGAACTGGTTCCCACGGATGGGACCTATATCGTACCTTATGTGGCAAATGCGGCGGGGATTCTCTATAACAAAGATATGTTCGCGGAACATGGATGGCAGATACCCGAAACATGGAGTGAATTGATGCAGCTGTGTGGGGAAATTGAATCGGAAGGAATTCTTCCATTCTATTTCGGATTTAAGGATACCTGGACCTGTCTGGCTCCATGGAATGCCATGGCAGTGGAACTTTCGCCTTCGGATACGGCAAAACAGGTGAATAAAGGGCTGACAACATTTACGGAGGAATACAGGGAACTGGCGGAGAAATATTTGAGCCTGCTGCCTTACGGACCGGATGATCCGTTTGCGTATGGATACAACGATGCCTGCACCGCTTTTGCCAGAGGGGAATCTGCAATGTATCCTATCGGCAGCTATGCGACACCGCAGATTTTATCGGTAAATCCGGAGCTGAATATTGATTCTTTTGTTATGCCGGCAGCCGATAACAGGGAAGAACGGACATTGAATTCAGGCATCGACCTGGGCTTCTGCGTGATGGCGGAGTGCGAGAATAAAGAAGCGGCATATGAGGTACTGGATTTCCTTTTGGAATACGAAAATATGCAGAAATATATAGATGACCAGAATGCGGTTCCGTGCAAAAACGGGGATTTCCAACTGGCATCCATGCTGGACGGAATGACGGAATTCATAGAAGCAGGAAATATGACCGATTACCAGGACCACTATTACCCGTCTGAAATGTCGGTGGATGCGCTGCTTCAGACATTCCTGTTAGAAAAAGATGTGGATGGTTTCCTGAATGGTTTCGATACGAGCTGGCAGAGGTATAACAGGGATATCATCCGTCTGGTGCAGGAATATGAGCAGAACCACTGAATCCTGCCTGAAATCTGAGTAAACAAAATATTCAGTAAAGAAAATTTGGAATCAGAAAATTCGGAATCAGAAAATTTAAACAAAAAGTTAGTTAAAAAGTTCAAACAGAAAGGAAAGAAAAGGCAATGAAGAATGATAGGCAAAGAACATTTTTATTGATTACCATACCGATTCTGGCTTTGTTTGTCTGCTTTAACACCATTCCGCTGATACGGGGCGTGATATACAGCTTTACGAATTTTAAGGGGTTTGGTAAGTATGACTGGGTCGGACTGCGCAATTATGTGGATTTGTTTTCCGATGCCCGCGTGGGAAAATCTTATCTGTTCACTGTCAAGCTGGCAGTTGTGACGACCATTGTAGTGAATGTGCTCAGCATGATTCTGGCGTTGGGGTTAAATAGTAAGATAAGGGCAAAAGGATTCTTCCGGGGCGCCTATTTCCTGCCCAATATATTGGGTTCGCTGGTCGTAGGATATATTTTCAATTACTTCTTTACATATATCCTTCCGGCAGTGGCGGATATGGCAGGAATCACTTCCTTAAGCACAAGTATTTTGTCCAGTCCAAGTAAGGCATGGATTGGCGTTATGATTGTATGTGCATGGCAGGCGGTGGCGATGAATACCATCATCTATATATCAGGGTTACAGACCGTGCCGGAAGATGTGTATGAAGCAGGCGGCTTAGACGGTGCGACCGGATGGAAGCAGTTCCGTTATCTGACCTTCCCGTTAATTATCCCGTTCTTTTCCATCAATATGGTGCTGTGTGTGAAGAATTTCCTGATGGTGTTCGACCAAATCGTGGCATTGACGAAGGGAGGCCCTGCGCAGAGTACGGAATCCATTTCCTACCTGATATATAACAATGGTATGTCAGGCGGACAGTTCGGGTTCCAGAGCGCCAATGCAGTGGTATTCTTTATCGTGATTGTAATTATTTCCGTTGCGCAGATGAAATTTTCCGGTTCAAAGGAGGAGCAGCTATGAAACATACATCGACAGTCGGTAAATCGAACAGGGTTGCATTGGTTTTGCTTATTCTCGGACTTTCCACGATTGCATTTCCGCTATACCTGACTATTGTAATCGCCTTTAAGCAGCCGTCGGAAATGACCAACAGCATCAGCGGTATTCTGTCGCTGCCCAAAACATGGAGTCTGAATAATTTCAGGGAAGCGATGATTGTAACGGATTTCTGGCATTCTTTGAGAAACAGCCTGTTAATCAGTGTGCTGACGGTAGGAATATCCATCCTTATCCATTCCCTGATGGGATATGCGCTTGGAAGGAATAAGGCGCACAGCAAGTTTTACAGTTTTGTTTATTTGTTTATTGTCAGCGGTATGTTCGTTCCGTTTGCAATTCTGATGATGCCTTTGGCAAAACAGACAGCGGAGCTGGGACTGGCGAACTGGGTGGGAGTGATTATCTTATATATTGTATTTTATATGCCTATGAATATTATGCTTTATTCCGGATACCTTGTGAATATTCCCATCGCTTTGGAGGAGGCGGCAAGGGTGGACGGCGCTTCCACATGGATGACTTACTGGAAGATTATCTTCCCCATCATGGGCCCCATGCACGCTACCGTGGCGGTTATTACGGCACTGGCAGTATGGAATGATGTGATGACGCCCCTGATTATTATGGCAGGTTCCGGAGAGAATACGCTGCCGTTGGCACAGTTGAATTTCCAGTCACAGTTCGGAACGAATTATAATCTGGCATTTGCTTCCTATCTGCTGTCGCTGATTCCGATTCTGATTTTCTATGTAATCTGCCAGAAGCAGATTCTGAACGGAGTGACGAACGGAGCAGTAAAATAAAGCGGAAAAAAATAGAAACAAAAAACAGGTAACAGTCCGGCAAAAGGCCGGACTGTTACAAATATATTAGTAAAACGGTAGGGAAATACATTATGGCAATTTATTATCAACAGGAAAACCGTGTGTTTTCTTTGCATACGGAACATACGACATATCAGATGAAAATAGATGATTTCGGGTTTCTCCTGCACTTGTATTACGGAGGGAAAATATCCGGCAGCATGGATTATCTGCTGACGTATTATGACCGGGGATTTTCCGGCAATCCCTCCGATGCAGGGGATGACAGAACTTATTCCATGGATGTATTGCCGCAGGAGTATCCGGGAATGGGAACCGGGGATTACCGCGGCAGCGCGCTTGTAATCCATAATGCAGATGAATCGGACTGTTGTGATTTGCGCTATGTAAGCCATAACATACGAAAGGGAAAATATGCATTGGAGGGGCTTCCGGCGGTTTATGCCAATCAGGAGGAGGCGCAGACGCTGGAAATTCTTTTAGAAGATGCGGTCAGCAGGGTACAGGTGCAGCTTTTATACGGTGTGCTGGAACAGGAAGATATCATTACGAGAAGCGTCAAAATCCGCAATTGCGGAACCGGCAGTGTGACTGTGGAAAAAGCGGCTTCCGCATGTCTGGATTTCGTTACAGGGGATTATGATTTGATTAGTTTCTGGGGAAGGCATATGATGGAGCGCAATCCGCAGCGCAGGGAAGCCGGGTATGGAAGCCATGTGTTCGGGAGCCGCAGGGGGACTTCCAGCCATCAGCATAATCCGGCGGTGATTCTCGCGGAAAAAGATACGACCGAGGAGCATGGAAACTGTTACGGCATGGTGTTTGTTTACAGCGGGAATTTCATGTGTGAGACGGAAAAAGACCAGTTCGGGCAAACGAGGGTATTGATGGGACTGCAAAGTGACTGCTTCCACTACCCGCTTGAACCGGAGGAGACATTGGTAGTGCCGGAGACGATACTGAGTTTTTCCGGCGAGGGGCTGGGGGAACTGTCCAACCGGTTTCATCGGTGTATCAGGGAACATATATGCAGGGGCAGATACCGGAACAGACTGCGACCGGTTTTGCTGAACAGCTGGGAAGCGGCGTATTTTGATTTTAACGGGGAGACGATTTATAAACTGGCAGAGGAAGCGGCAGAATTGGGAATCGATATGGTCGTTATGGATGATGGCTGGTTCGGGAAGCGGGATGACGATAACAGCGGGCTTGGAGACTGGCAGGTGAATGAACAGAAGTTAGGATGTACACTGGGCAGTCTGGTGGAACGGATTAACAGCCTTGGCGTAAAGTTCGGAATCTGGATTGAGCCGGAGATGGTGTCGGAGGACAGCAATTTGTACCGGGAGCATCCGGACTGGGCGCTCCGGATTCCGGGAAGAAAGCCGGTGCGGGGCAGGAACCAGCTTGTGCTGGATTTTGCAAGGAAGGAAGTAAGGGAATATATATTCGATGCGATTTGCAAGGTGTTGGATCAGGGAAATATCGAATATGTGAAATGGGATATGAACCGGAGTATTTCCGATTTTTATTCCATAGAGAATGGTCAGGGCAGGGCTGCCTATGACTATATGCTCGGCGTATATGATTTTCTGGAAAAACTGACAAACAGATATCCGGACCTTTTGCTGGAAGGATGCAGCGGAGGGGGCGGAAGGTTTGATGCGGGAATGATGTATTATACCTCACAGATATGGTGCAGTGATAATACAGATGCGGTGGACCGTACACGGATTCAGTACGGAACGTCTTTCCTTTATCCGGTTTCCGTGGTGGGTTCCCATGTCTCTGCAGTGCCGAACCATCAGACCGGACGCAGTGTAAGCCTGAATACAAGGGGTGTAGTGGCTATGGCAGGTACCTTTGGCTACGAACTCAGTCCGGAGAAATTGTCCAAAGAAGAACGGGAAGAAGTAAAGGAACAGGTGCGGCAGTATAAGAGGTACGCGGAACTGATTCAGAGCGGGACATATTACAGACTCTCCAATCCCATGGAAGATGCTTATGCGGCATGGCTGTTTGTTTCGGAGGGCAGGGAACGGGCGCTTTTCAATGTGGTGATGCTGGAAAATCACGGGAATATGGCAGTGAGCTATGTGAAGCTGCGGGGACTGAAAAAAGATACGGTATATGAAGATGCGGCGACAGGGAAGTGTTATTACGGTTGTGCACTGATGGAAGCGGGGATTCCGATACCGGTCAGACAGGAAGAATATCCGGCGTATCAGATGGAGTTGACCGAAAAGCGGGAAAGGATATAGCATGAAAAAATCAGAAGCAGAGAAAATCTATCAAAAACGATTGGAAAAGCATCATGACGAGCTGCGCTGGCTGTACATGGAATTGTATGATAACAGTTCCATGTTTGCCGAATTGTGCAATCATATGGAACGGTTTTATGCCGAAAGAAACGGGGATTTGAAAACGTCGGACGCAGAGCGGGAGCACCGTCCGGACTGGTACCGTCAGAATGATATGCTGGGAATGATGTTTTATGTCGATAATTTTGCAGAGAATATGAAAGGGGTAGAAGCCCGGCTGGATTATCTGGAACAGTGCAACGTGAACTATATTCACCTGATGCCGTTTCTGGAAACGCCGAAGGGACGCTCCGATGGCGGATATGCGGTATCGGATTTCCGGAAGGTGCAGGAAAATCTGGGTTCCATGGAGGATTTGGAAGAACTGACGGCAGCGTGCCGTAAAAAGGGAATCCATGTCTGTATGGATTTTGTCATGAACCATACCTCAGAAGACCATGAATGGGCGAAAAAGGCGAGGCAGGGAGACGGGGAGTATATGAGCCGTTATTTTTTCTTTGATAACGATTATCTTCCGTCTCTTTATGAGAAAACAGTACCGCAGGTCTTTCCCACAACGGCGCCGGGAAATTTCACATGGCTGCCGGATGCCGGACATTATGTCATGACGACGTTCTATCCGTACCAGTGGGACCTGAACTATAAAAACCCGCGGGTGTTCAACGAGATGATGTACAATTTCCTGTATCTGGCAAACAAAGGCATTGATATTATCCGTATTGATGCAGTTCCGTATATATGGAAGGAACTGAATACGCCGTGCCGGAATCTTCGGCAGGTGCATACGATTGTGCGCATGATGCGTATGATTGGGGAGATTGTCTGTCCGGGAATCCTTTTGCTGGGCGAGGTAGTTATGGAGCCGGAGAAAGTGGCGCCGTATTTCGGTACGGTGGAAAAGGCAGAATGCAATATGCTTTATAACGTAACCACGATGGCAACTACATGGCATACCGTTGCCACAAGGGATGTACGTTTGCTGAAACGGCAGCTGGATATCGTAAATGCGCTGCCAAAGGACTATGTGTTTTTAAATTATCTGCGCTGTCATGATGACATCGGATGGGGACTGGACTATGATACCCTGAGGGCGGAAGGAATGGAGGAACGTTCCCACAAGCAGTATCTGAATGATTATTTTCAGGGGTATGCAGGAGGGAGCAACAGCAGAGGAGAACTCTACAATGCAGACCCGGTTACGGGGGATGCCAGATTCTGCGGAACTACCGCTTCCATGTGCGGGATAGAAAAGGCGGGGGTTGAAGGGAAAGAAGATGCGATGGAGGAGGCAATCCAACTGGATGTGATGCTCCATGCCTATATGTTTATGCAGTCCGGGATTCCGGTCCTGTACAGCGGGGACGAGATAGGGCAGGTCAATGACTATACGTATAAAGAAAACCCGGATAAGGCGGCGGATTCCAGATATATCCACCGTGGAAAGATGAACTGGGAGCTGGCGGAACATATTACGGATGCGGATACGGTGGAAGGGAAGATGTTCGGGCGTCTGAAGCGGTTAGGGCAGATTCGGAAAACGGAAAAAGTATTCGTATCGGGCGCGGATGCATGGACGGTGGAAACAGGGCAGCAGTCGGTGTTAGGACTGGCAAGGGCCTTCGGAGGGGAAACGCTCCTTGGATTGTTTAATTTCAGCGAGTCCGGTCAGACGGTAAGGCTGCACGATATGGATGGAGTTTATACGGATCTGGTTTCGGGGGAAAACATAGATTTGACGGAAGTTACGATACCTGCTTATGGATTTTATTATCTGAAAGTTGATTGCCTTTCTCGATAAAAAGAGGAACAAGTATAAAAAATAAGCCTCTCCTGTCTGCGAAACAGAAGAGGCGGTGTCCGTAAGGACATTTAATCAGATGTAGGAGCATCCACTTTGGAGTGGGTGCTTTCCAATTTGTAAGAAAATCATAGTATTATTGCGATTTTAGTTCAAGTACTTTTACCAAATTATTTCTAAACTATTCTTTGCGTCAAGTTGTCGTCAAGTGCCAATCGTGCCTGGTTTATCTGCTTATCATCCATTTTGTGTAATGTAGTAAGTTGTATTTGATTCCCGCGAGCAACGAGCCAAGTGGCTGCTTGCAGACATTTGACGACTGCCGCGAGGGTCACATACCCCGCTGCTCTGCAGCGCTGCAAGATTGATGCCCCGTTGCTTGCAGCGGGGTTGTTGACTAAGTATAGTGGTAAGTTACAGTTTTGTCAATTGCACGACTATTTAAAAAAAAATAGTACTTGACAATACATAGTAGTAGGTGTAATCTGATACCAACAGGAGGATGGTATATGAATCCACAATTCAAAAAAGGGGTGCTGGAACTGATTGTTTTGGAATCCGTGCGTGAAAAGGATATGTATGGGTACGAACTGGTGGAGGAAGTCTCGGAAGTCATCGATGTGAATGAAGGGACGATTTATCCCTTGTTGAAACGGCTGACCAATGAACATTATTTTGAGACTTATCTGAGAGAGTCTTCGGAGGGACCGCCGCGGAAGTATTATCACCTGACGGCTGCGGGTATTTTATATCGGGACTCACTGGCAAAAGAATGGGAGGAGTTTCAGGCGAGGGTCAACAGATTTATGAAGGAGAGGCAGAAGGATGAATAAAGTGTGGAGCAAACAGGCATTTTTGGAAGAACTGCGGGGATATCTCATTGTTTTGGAGGACCAGGAGCAGGAAGATATTATCGAGGAATATTCCCAGCATATCGATATGAAACTGCAGAAAGGGCTGAGCGAGGAAGAAGCTATCCGAGATTTCGGTTCCATGAAAGAACTGGCTGCGGAGATTCTGGAAGCCTATCATGTGAAGCCGGAGTTCCGGCAGCAGAAACCAGGGTTTCACCTGCAGGAGTTTGTGAAAGTAAAAACGGATGGGAGCGTGCCGTGGTTCCGGCGCATGGGAAATTTCCTGAAAGAAAAATCTGTGGCTGCTGCCCGCGGGATGCGTGCGGGATTTTTATGGATAGGGAGAAAGTGCAGGGCGTTTGCCGGGTGGCTCGTGAAGCCCTATCGTGTATACAAAAACAGAAAGGCGGGCGAAGCCGCATGGGAAGATGGTGAGGAATGCTCCACGGCGGATGGTTCCGGTTTGTCCGGTCAGGCAGCAGGCCAGAGTTTGGCCGGAATGCAGGAAAGGGACGGAATAAGCGAAAAGAGCGGAATAGGTGAAAAGAATGGAATAAGCGAAAAGGATGAAATGCATGGAAAAAGCGGAAGCAGCGGACAGAGCAGGATAGACAGCAGAGTGGTAATGCATAGAAAGGAAGGAACAAAAGATATGGCGGGAAGTATAGGAAGATGTTTCCGTAAGGCGGGACATGGAATTATGGCAGTATGGAGCTGGTTTTTTGCGGTCTGTCTTTGGGTGCTGCGGATGATGTGGAACGCGGCGTGGCTGCTGTTTGCCCTGTTTTGCGCTGTCATGGCAATGTTTGTTCTGGCGGGGCTGGGAGCGACGCTGGTGCTTTTGGCACAGAGGTATCCTTTGATGGGACTGTCTCTGATAGAGCTGGGAGGACTTCTCTGCTTCGGATCTCTTGCAGTCTGGGCTTACAGCATGATGATTCGGAAGAAAACGGCAGGAACAAAAATAGAAGACGGAATGAAAATAACGGAGAAAGAATCCGGTGAGGAGGTGCAATATGAATAAACTGCATATCATATTACTTGGGGTGTTCTGCGTCGGCGTACTGCTGTGCGGATTGGGAACAGGCGTGGCATTTACAGAATTTTCAGAGCTTACTTATGGGGAAAAACAGACAGTGGGGAAGACGGATATCAGAACCGAAACGATTGATGTGGAATATGAAGCGGGAGAAGAGGTACAGGATATCGCCTGCTGGTTTCAGCGGAAACCAAACGAAGTGGTGACGGATAAGAACGTACCGTTAAATACAGTGCGGTTTTGCATAACCTACAATGCACAGCGCGTGGAGCCTCATGCGTATTGGGATGAGAAAGACGAGAGAATCGTGCTCTTATGCCATTGGAATGATACAGAGGATGAAATTGAGCTGATGATGGAAGCAAAAGACCTGGTTTTGCAGAATCTGCGGGAGGGAAAAATCATTTCACTGGATGTAGTGGATGTGGAGGAAGTTACGATTCTGGTGAATCCGGCGAGTGAGGAGGATGTGCGGCTGGTATATTGATTAGTAACAGTTCAGCCTTCGGCTTCCCTGTTACATTGATTGTGCAAATCCGAAAAAACCATCTGTTTTTTTATGATGACTTGTGGTAAGATATAAGCTATGGATGAAAAGAGCAAACCAACAAGGAAGGTCATGAATGTGAATCATATACTTAAGGATATCGACGCAGTCATTTTCGATTTGGACGGTTCCCTGGTAGACTCCATGTGGCTGTGGAAAGAGATAGATATTGAATACCTGGGGAAATTCGGAATTCCCCTGCCGGAAAACCTGCAGGAGCAGATTGAAGGGATGAGTTTCAGCGAAACGGCGGAATATTTTAAAGAGCATTTTGAACTCCCCGATTCCATACAGCAGATTAAAGACGACTGGAATGCCATGGCCTGGGACAAGTACAGCCATGAAGTGCCGTTAAAGGAAGGCGTGGATGAATTTCTTGCCCATTGCAGGGAGAAAAAGATACGGCTGGGAATCGCTACCAGCAATTCCCGTGAACTGGTGGAAAATGTGGCTGCCGTACACGGGCTGGAAAATTATTTTTCCTGTATCATGACCGGATGCGATGTGGCGAAGGGGAAGCCGGCGCCGGATATTTATCTGGCGGTGGCAAAAGAACTGCAGGTAGAACCGGAGCGCTGCCTTGTGTTTGAAGATATTATTCCGGGCATACAGGCCGGAAAGGCGGCAGGTATGAAAGTATGTGCGGTAGAGGACGCTTATTCCATTGCCATAAAGGATGAGAAAGCGGCAATGGCAGATTATTATATTGAGAATTTTAGGGACATTGTGCTGAATTAAGACCGCATGGGTCATATGGGAATGCCGATGGAAAGGAGTCTGGTTTGGCAGAGGGATTTTTACCGATAACGAAAGAGGAGGCGGAGGAACGGGGAATCACACAGTTGGACTTCGTGTATGTGATAGGGGATGCGTATGTGGACCATCCCTCTTTTGGTCATGCCATCATAAGCCGTCTTTTAGAGGCGCACGGATATACGGTGGGAATCATTTCCCAGCCGGACTGGAAGGACGAGAGAAGCATCTGTGTATTCGGCAGACCCCGGCTTGCGTTTCTCATATCTGCGGGAAACATGGACTCCATGGTAAACCATTATTTCGTGTCGAAGAAGCGCAGGCCGAAGGATGCCTATACGCCGGGCGGAGAGATGGGGAGGCGGCCCGACCGTGCTACGGTGGCATATGGGAATCTGATACGCCGTGTTTATAAGGATGTGCCGGTGATTGTCGGCGGTGTGGAAGCCAGTCTGAGGCGGCTCTCACATTATGATTACTGGTCTGATAGTTTCCGGCGGTCCGTTCTGCTGGATTCCCAGGCGGATTTGATTTCTTATGGAATGGGAGAGCGTTCCATTGTAGAAATCGCGGATGCACTGAACAGTGGAATCCGGGTGAAGGATATTACGTTCGTTGCAGGAACGGTTTATAAGACAAAAGATATTTCCGGCGTGTATGATGCGCTGGTTTTGCCATGTTATGAGGAAATGAAGGAAAAGCCCGAAAGATATGCGGAAAGTTTCCGGATGCAGTATGAGAATACGGACCCGTTTACGGGGAAATATTTAATAGAGGAATATCCAAAGGGGACTTATGTCGTGCAGAATCCTCCGGCAGCGCCGCTCACTACGGAAGAAATGGATGCGGTTTACGATTTGCCTTACCGTTATACCTATCATCCTTCCTATGAGGAAAAGGGAGGTGTGCCTGCCATAGCGGAAATTAAGTTCTCGCTCGTCAGCAACAGGGGATGCTTCGGCGGGTGTAATTTTTGTGCGCTGACGTTCCATCAGGGCAGGACGGTGCAGGTCCGGAGCCATGCCTCCATTTTAAAGGAAGCGGTGCGGATGACGCAGGAACCGGATTTTAAAGGATATATCCACGACGTGGGAGGTCCTACCGCCAATTTCAGGCATCCCTCCTGTGAAAAACAGCTGCATACAGGCGTATGCAGGAATCGACAGTGCCTGTTCCCGTCTCCCTGTAAGAATCTGACCGTAGACCATAGCGATTATCTGGAACTGTTGCGGAAACTGCGTTCGATAGAGGGTGTTAAGAAAGTATTCGTCCGTTCCGGCATACGATTTGACTATCTGCTGGCGGATGCGGATGAGACGTTTTTCCGGGAATTGGTAGAGTACCATGTGAGCGGACAGCTGAAGGTGGCGCCGGAGCATATTTCGGACGCGGTGCTTTGCCGGATGGGAAAACCGGAAAACGCGGTGTATGAACGGTTTGTAAAAAAATATTATAAAATAAACGGACAGCTTGGAAAGCAGCAGTTCCTCGTGCCTTACCTGATGTCTTCCCATCCCGGTTCCACTTTAAAGGAAGCGGTGGAACTGGCTGAGTATCTGAGGGATTTAGGGTATATGCCGGAGCAGGTGCAGGACTTTTATCCGACGCCTTCCACGGTGTCTACGGTGATGTATTATACCGGCATCGACCCGAGGGATGGAAAGAAGGTTTATGTATGCCGCAATCCGCATGAAAAGGCGATGCAGAGGGCGCTTATCCAGTACCGGAATCCCAAAAATTATGAGTTGGTTTATGAGGCATTGCAGAAAGCAGGACGGGAGGATTTGATTGGTTTCGATAGAAAGTGCCTGATTAAACCAAGGCGGATAAACGGCGTACCGCAGGGAATGAGGCAGGAATCTCTTAAGCAGGGGAAGAGAAAAACGGGACAGGAAAATAAGCAGCCGGAGGACAGGCGGGGCGGCCGGGATGCGGCGCAGCATAAGAAAAAAAGGACGATAAGAAATGTCCATAAAAAGAAAATGTGATAAAATAGGAATGCAGTGAAATAAGAACATATAGCAGAATAACAGGGCATAATAAAATAGGAATGCAGAATCGACAGTAAATCAAACAGTAAAACGGAATCAACAGGAAGGGATGAAGAGATGGGAAAGAGAACGGGAAAGAATATTATAGTGATTACAGGGGCATCTTCCGGAATCGGACAGGAATTTGCCATACAGCTGGATTCGCTTTTATACCGGACGGATGAGATATGGCTGGTTGCAAGGCGCAGGGAAAGGATGAAAGAGTTATCCAAACTATTGGATATTCCGACGAAAATCGTTCCCATGGACTTATCCGATGAAAAGGAAGTGCGCGCTTTTGCCAAAATACTGGAAATCGAGGAACCGAAAATCCGGATGCTGATTAATTGTGCGGGTTTCGGGCTGATGGGAAGGGTGGATGAGCTGAGCATCGAAGAGCAGACGGCGATGCTGAAAGTAAATTGCGAGGCTTTGACGCAGATGACATGGTACTGTCTGCCCTATATGGAGAGAAACAGCCGGCTGATACAGCTTGCATCCAGTGCGGCGTTTCTACCGCAGAAGAAGTTTGCCGTATATGCGGCGACAAAATCCTATGTGCTGAGTTTTTCCATGGCTTTAAGGGAGGAACTGAAGAAAAAGGGTATTTGGGTAACTGCGGTCTGTCCGGGACCGGTGGAAACGGAATTCTTCGGAATTGCAGAAAAATACGGTTCTACGCTGGCAGTAAAGAAACTGACCATAGTACCGGTACACAGAGTGGTGAAGCAGGCGCTTCGTGATGCCAGGGATAAAAAGGCGGTGTCAGTATGCAGTCTGCCGATAAAAGCTTTTCATGTAATTTCCAAGATGCTGCCTCATTCCTGGATTCTGGGTATCATGAGTCTTATGTATGGAATGGAAAAGAAGCAGAAGAAGTGAGGTATGGATGAAGAATACAAAAGTGGTGAAAGGCCAATACGGTTATATCAGGGCGCACCGGTCTGCCGTAATTTTAAGGACGGCGCTGATGTTCGGATTATCCCTGGCTGTCTTCGGTTTGGGAATATGGTCTACCGGAAGCAAGAAGAATTTGCTGACGGTTGTGGCTGTGCTTGGGTGTCTGCCGGCGAGCAAGAGTGCAGTCAATATGATTATGTTCTTAAGGGCACGGGGCTGTTCCGAAAAAGTGAAGGAACAGATAAACAGATGCGGGGCAGGGCTGACCCAGCTGTATGATATGGTGTTTACTTCTTATGAGAAGAATTATCAGGTCAGTCATATGGTAATCAAAGGACGTGTAGTGGTCGGCTATACGGAAGACGTCAGGTGCGATGCCAGGGCATGTGAGAAGCACGTGGAAACGTTTTTGGCGCAGGGCGGATGCAAAAACGTGACGGTTAAGATTTTTAATGAACTGGAAGCTTATTGTAAAGGACTTGAGAATTTAAGGAAACAGGAAGAAGAGCCGCTTCCGGAAGAAATACTGGAGAATCTGCTGTCCATTTCTCTGTGAGGACGGCGGAAGGCAGATTACATAAGGCGGAATGGCATGATATGATAGAACTTAGGATTAAGGAAAATGAAGCAGGACAGCGGCTGGATAAATATCTTCATAAATATTTAAAAGAGGCAGGGACGGGTTTCTTATATAAAATGCTGCGTAAGAAAAATATTACTTTAAATGGAAAAAAGGCGTCGGGCAGTGAAAAACTGTGCGTGGGAGATGTGGTAAGGCTGTTCCTTTCAGATGAGACCATTGAAAAATTCGGCGGGCGGTGCGGTTTGGAAATGGAAACAGCGGGTACGGAGGAACGGGAATTACGGCAGTATTCTATGGCTTACAGGCGGTTCGGAGAACTGGAAATCCTGTTTGAGAACCATCATATCCTTGTTGTGAATAAGCCGTCCGGAATCTTAACGCAGAAGGCCGGGGCGGAAGATGTTTCGCTGAATGAATGGCTGACAGGATACATGCTGGAAAGCGGAGCCTTGTCAGAAGAAGAACTTCATACCTTCCATCCGTCGGTCTGCAACCGTCTGGACCGGAATACGTCAGGTATGGTAATCTGCGGTAAAACTTTAGCAGGGAGCCAGGCAATGAGCGGAATCTTAAGGAACAGGAGCCTCCGAAAATTTTACCTCCTGTATGTGAAAGGACAGGTCCGCGAGGCGGCTTTGATAGAGGGATACCTTGTAAAAGAAGGGCAGACGAACACAGTGAGGCTGGCAGAGAGGGAGGAAGGCGCTTCTTATATCCGGACTTATTACAGACCGCTGAAGGTTTATGAGGATATGACGTTAATAGAAGTGGAACTGATGACCGGAAAGACGCATCAGATACGGCTGCATTTATCCGGAATCGGGCATCCGGTTTTAGGTGATTATAAATACGGCGATAAGAAATTTAATGATAAGTACCGGAAGAAATACGGCGTGAAAAGCCAGCTGCTCCATGCATACCGGCTGGAGTTCCCTGTAATGGAAGGAGATTTTGCGGATTTATCGGGACTGGTGCTGACAGCGGAGGAACCGGAAGTATTTGGCAGAATAGAGAAAGAAGAAAGGCAGACGGACGGATAGATGGCAACTTGGAATTCCAGAGGACTCAGGGGTTCTGCTTTAGAGGACTTAATTAACCGGACAAACGAAATATATTTGGAAAATGGCCTGGCTTTGATACAGAAAATCCCTACGCCGATAACACCAATCAATATCGATAAGGAAAGCCGGCATATCACGCTGGCATATTTTGACCAAAAGAGTACGGTTGACTATATCGGGGCAGTGCAGGGGATTCCGGTCTGTTTTGATGCAAAAGAATGTTCCGTGGATACGTTTGCGCTTCAGAATATTCATGAACATCAGGTAGAATTCATGCGGCAGTTTGAAGGACAGGGCGGAATTGCCTTTTTTATCATTTATTATACACATAAAGATTTGCTCTATTACCTGCCCTATGAAATGCTGCGTTTCTTTTGGGACAGGGCCAAAGAGGGAGGCCGGAAGAGTTTCCGGTTCGAGGAATTGAATCCGGAGTATGTCATGCCGAAAAAAAGCGGAGTTTTCGTCCCTTATCTGGATATGATACAGAAGGATTTGGATGAGAGGGAGTAAACCGGGCCGGAAGATGGTTTCGTAACAGTTCAGCTTTCGGCTTCCCTGTTACATGGTTTCCGCGAAAGTTTTCAAAAAAATTTGACAAGACGGTTGGTTTCATGTATACTAGCGGTAGTTTGCCGTGGTAGTATGGTAGCAAATTATCACTTTAAAGCACTAAAGTAATAAAAGGATAGTGAATTAAAAACGGAAAATTAATTAGAAAAACAGGAAAGTATCAGAAATATCAGAATCGGAAAGGATTGGAATATGGGCAGAAAACTGGTGCATACGCCGGAGGGCGTGCGTGATATATATGGTGAGGAATATGCGAAGAAACTGGCTGCAGAAAACCTGATGATGGAGAAAGTGAGGAGTTATGGATATGAGGATATCCAGACGCCCACTTTTGAATTTTTCGATGTGTTTTCCAGAGAAGTGGGGACGACGCCTTCCCGTGAGCTGTACAAATTTTTTGATAAAGAGGGGAACACCCTGGTGCTCCGGCCTGATTTTACACCTTCCATGGCGCGGTGTGCGGCAAAGTACTTTATGGAGGAAGATGTACCAATCCGGTTCTGTTATCTTGGGAATACCTTTACCAATACTTCGAATTTGCAGGGGAAATTAAAAGAAGTGACCCAGATGGGAGCGGAGTTGATTGGCGACGGTTCCGTGGAGGCGGATGCGGAGATGGCGGCTATGGTCATCGAGACGCTGTCGGCAGCAGGGCTTAAGGATTTCCAGCTGAGTATCGGGAATGTGGAATACTTTAAAGGAATCTGCATGGAGGCTGGTCTGGAAGAGGAGACAGAGCTGGAACTGAGGGAATACATTTCCGGCAAAAATTATTTCGGCGCAGAAGAACTGCTGCAGGACAGGAATGTGCCATCCCGTTATTGTGAAGCACTTCTGAAAGTGACGGATTTGTTTGGTTCAACTGACGCTTTGGCACAGGCTAAAAGGCTGGTGGAAGGAAACGAGCGTTCCTTAAAGGCGGTAGAACGGCTTGAGAAACTGTATGAAACGCTTTGCCTGTACGGAGTGGAAAAGTATGTATCGTTTGACCTTGGAATGCTGAGCAAGTATAATTATTATACAGGCGTAATTTACAAGGCTTATACTTACGGTCTGGGTGACGCTCTGGTAAAGGGCGGAAGATACGATACCCTTTTGGGCCGTTTCGGCAAGGAGGCGCCTGCGATTGGATTTATGGTAATCATAGATGATTTGATGGCAGCTTTGGGCAGGCAGGATATAGAGGTGGCAATACCGGCGAAAGCGGAAACAGTAGAGTATACGCCGGGGACTTATGCGGAATGTCTGAGGAGGGCGAAAGAGATGCGGCAGGAAGGCCGTAAAGTGGTATTGCTTCCGAAAGAATGAGATGGCGGAGAAAGGATTATAGATAGAATGAGTGAAGACACGCGTTACCTTACATTTGCCCTGGGGAAAGGGCGTCTGGCGAAAAAAACGCTGCAATTATTTGAAGAAATCGGGATTACCTGCGAGGAGATGAAAGATAAGGATTCGAGAAAGCTGGTCTTTGTCAATGAGGAATTGAAATTACGTTTTTTCCTGGCAAAAGGGCCGGATGTTCCTACTTATGTGGAGTATGGCGCCGCCGATATCGGGGTGGTAGGAAAAGACACGGTGATGGAGGAAAACCGGCGTGTATATGAGGTGCTGGATTTGGGCTTCGGTAAATGCAGGATGTGTGTATGTGGGCCGGAGAGTGCGAGGGAACTTTTAAAGCATCACGAGATGATAAGGGTGGCGAGCAAGTATCCGAACATCGCCAAGGATTATTTTTACAACAAAAAGCATCAGACGGTGGATATCATTAAGCTGAATGGTTCGGTGGAGCTGGGGCCGATGGTGGAGCTGTCGGATGTGATTGTGGATATCGTGGAGACCGGTTCTACCCTGAAGGAAAACGGGCTTGCCGTATTGGAGGAAATCTGTCCGTTATCTGCGCGTATGATTGTAAATCAGGTGAGTATGCAGATGCAGACGGAGCGGATAAAGAAACTGATTCATGATTTAAAGGAACATTTATAATAGCGAAATAACGAAACCGGAATAGAATAGGAGAACAATGGGATGAGGATTGTAAAATTGACGGCTGATACCAAAAGGGATTTGCTGAGCAGTCTTTTGAAGCGGAGTCCTGACAGTTACGGACAGTTCGAGGCGGTTGTGGCGGAAATCATAGCGGATGTCCGTGAGAAAAAGGACGCGGCAGTATTTGCGTATACGAAGAAATTTGACAAGTGTGAGATAGATGCTTCCAATCTGCGGGTGACGAGGGAAGAGATAGAAGAAGCATATGCGGAAACCGGTGCGGAACTGGTGGAGGTCATGAAAAAATCGGCGGCAAATATCCGTGCGTTTCATGCGAAGCAGTTACATAATTCCTGGATGGATATGAAAGAAGACGGTTCCATGCTGGGACAGAAGATTACTCCCATAGGCATATCAGGCGTCTATGTTCCAGGAGGGAAAGCAGCATATCCTTCCAGCGTGCTGATGAATGTGATTCCTGCAAAAGTAGCGGGAGTAGGGAAAATCATTATGACGACGCCGCCGGGTGCGGACGGAAAAGTATATGCGGGAACTTTAGTGGCGGCAGATATCGCCGGAGTGGATGAAATCTACAAAGCCGGAGGTGCGCAGGCGATTGCAGCGATGGCGTTTGGGACGGAGAGTATTCCGAAGGTAGATAAGATTACCGGACCGGGCAATATCTTTGTAGCTTTGGCGAAAAAGGCATGTTTCGGCCATGTGAGCATCGATTCCATAGCAGGGCCGAGCGAAATCCTTGTGATTGCGGATGAGACGGCAAATCCCCGTTATGTGGCGGCCGATTTATTGTCGCAGGCGGAACATGACGAAATGGCAAGTGCGATTCTTATTACAACCAGTGAAAAGCTGGCAGGGGACGTGGACCGTCAGGTGGGGATGTTCTTAGAGGAGCTTTCCAGAAGAGAGATAATTGAGAAGTCTCTGGAGAATTATGGGTATATTCTGGTTGCGGATACCATGGAGGATGCAGTAGAGGCTGCGAATGAAATCGCATCGGAACATTTGGAAATACTGACGGCAAATCCGTATGAAGTGATGACGAAAATTAAAAATGCAGGAGCAATTTTCCTTGGGGAGTATTCTTCAGAACCCTTGGGGGATTATTTTGCAGGCCCCAACCATATTCTTCCCACAAACGGAACGGCAAAATTTTTCTCTCCGCTGAATGTGGATGATTTTATGAAGAAAACGAGTATTATTTCTTATTCCAGAGAAGCTTTGGAGACGGCGCATAAAGATATTGAACGTTTTGCCGAGAGCGAGGGATTGACGGCACATGCCAATTCCATCAGGGTACGGTTTGAATAGGTGTATGGCTTTTTGCAGGGAGTCAGTTACATGGACGGCATGAAGAATTTGCATGGAGGGCAGAAGCGGAATGGAGAGAAGAACTGAAATTGAGCGGCGGACAAAAGAGACAGACATTAAGGTCATGCTTCATTTAGACGGTACAGGAAAAAGCGTTATTGATACGGGTATTGGTTTTTTTAATCATATGCTGGAAGGGTTTGCCAGACATGGTTTTTTTGACCTGGAGGTAAGTGTGAAAGGCGATTTGGAGGTAGACGGGCATCATACGGTGGAAGATACCGGAATCGTACTGGGACAGGCCATTAAGGAGGCGCTTGGAGATAAAGTGGGAATTAAGCGGTATGGCTCCTTTATTCTGCCGATGGACGACGCATTGTCCCTCTGTGCCGTTGATTTATGCGGGCGTCCTTACTTTGATTATCAGTGCAGTTATACGGCGGACAGAATCGGGGAACTGGATACGGAACTGATTCGGGAATTTTTTTATGCGGTTTCTTATACGGCGGGTATGAATTTACATATTAAGATGCTTTCGGGTGTAAATAATCATCATATGGCAGAGGCGATGTTCAAGTCGTTTGCCAAGGCGTTGGACGAGGCAGTTACAAAGGATGCGCGGATTACGGAAGTGCTTAGCACCAAGGGAAGCCTGGGCTGATGCGCACAGAGAAATACGAAGTCATGAGAAAGGAGAACTACGAATGAGCAGTCAGTACAAAAGGCTGGTTCCCTGTATTTATTTATATAAGGGAAATGCGGTAAGGGACTTCACTGATATTACGATAGTGGATACCAATCCGGTAAAACTTGCAAAATATTACAGCGATAATAATGCGGATGAACTTTTGGTATTCGATATGTCAAATGGGGATACGGAACATGAAGAGGCATTGGATATCATAAAAAAAATCTGCAAGGAGGCGGAGATTCCCGTGATTGGTGCAGGCAATGTGCACCGCATGGAGGATATCAAGAAACTGCTGTATGCGGGGTGTAAAAAAGCGGCGCTCAATTATTCCAAACAGGGGAACATTGAAATTACGGAGGAAGTTTCCAAAAAGTTTGGAAAGGAGAAGATAGCGGCGTGTTATTCGACCGCACAAACCATTTTGGACAATCAGGAAATCATAGAAGAATATGTGGATGAACTGATTCTTGTCAGGTCTTCCGCTTTAAGGGAAAGTGTGGATAAATGGGATGGCGAGGCCAGGATTCTGGTACTGCTGCAGGAAGTTTCCCTGGATAAACTGATGGAAATTTTATCATTTCCGGTGATTGGCGGTATTACAGGATATGCCATAGACGAAAATGTGAAAGAACTGCCGGCGATTAAGTCTTTGTGTCAGGGAAATGGTATCAAAGTCAATACGCTGGATTCGGCTTTCCAGTGGTCGGATTTCAAGAAGAATTCGGACGGACATGTAACGGTGGTGGTACAGGATTATAAGACGGAAGAAGTTCTGATGGTGGCTTATATGAATGAAGAGGCTTATCATACCACACTCCGCACCGGGAAAATGACCTATTACAGCCGAAGCCGCAATGAAATCTGGGTAAAAGGTGAGACCAGCGGGCATTACCAGTATGTGAAGTCGCTGACGGCGGATTGTGATATGGATACGATACTGGCAAAAGTTTCTCAGGTGGGGGCTGCATGTCATACCGGAAGCCATTCCTGCTTTTTCCATGAAATATATAAGAAAGAGTATGAGGAGACAAACCCGCTTAAGGTGCTGGAGGCGGTCACGGATGTGATAAAGGACAGGAAGGTGCATCCGAAAGAGGGGTCTTATACAAATTATCTGTTTGATAAGGGAATTGATAAGATTCTTAAGAAACTGGGTGAGGAGGCAACAGAAATTGTGATTGCTTCCAAAAATCCGAATCCAAATGAAATCAAGTATGAAATATCTGATTTTCTGTATCATATGATGGTTCTTATGGTAGAAAAGGGCGTTTCGTGGGAAGAAATCATGGAGGAACTGGCCAAAAGATAATTTGACCGGAGACTGGATTCCGATGGACGGAAAATGAGAAGTGTGTAATATAGGATTTTTGAAGATTGCTTTCTGCAGAATGTGCGATTAACATCTGCGGAAGGCAATTTTTAAAAAACGGGAGTTTTTTTGAAAGGATGGGTTTGAGGGGAATAATAAGGTGAAAGGAATGATTCGATATGATGACATTACTGCTGATAGGTATCTTTGCGACGGAACTTGTGAAGTATGGGATATGGTTTAAGAAAATATGCGGACTTTCTTTTACAAGATGTGGCAGGGGTGGTATTGTTGCTGTAAGTTATGTGCTTTTGATATGGGTTGGGATTGTGAATGAAAATACATTGCTCTTGTTGTGGAGTTTTATTGTGTTCATAATATATTTGATAATAATAGAAAGCAGTGAAGAAAAAGGAACGGCGACTATACAGGCGCTATTAATCAATATATGTCTAAGTGAAATTATCAGTACATTAAGCAGGATGATAAAGGGAAATGTGTGGTGGAATAATGATATTGAACTAAAGATAAACTATTTTATTAACAATATTCTAATCATCATGCTGTTGTTATTCGTAAGTATCATAAGGAGGAAGGTTAAGTTTCAATACAGCTGTAATAATAGAAGACATCAATGGGGAATGTATTTTGTAATAATGTTCATGGGTATCGTTATCTTTTTTACTATAAATGGTTTTCAATATATGACTTATTATATTGAAGATAGCCAAGTTGGTATTTTTTCTATATTTGTATCTTTTACCTCATTTATATGTATGGCTTGTTTGGTTATGATGATTTTTTATATTTTTAACGAAAATAAGAGGTATAAGATATATTTAGAAAAAGATATGCTGCTATTGGAAACACAAAAAAATATGTATGAGACAATGCTGGTTAAAAATGAAGAAACTAGAAAATTTCGTCATGATATACAAAATCACTTAATCTGTTTATATGAATTGGCAGATTCAGAGAAGATAGAAAAGGTAAAAGATTATATTAAAGGGATGAAAGGGGATTTACATTCTAATTATAATAAAGTTTATATAGTTGGTAATAGCGTAATTGATGTAGTGCTCAATTATTATATTTCAATGTTAGACAAAGGAGTAGAAGTAAGTATTGAGGGAGGTTGTCCAAGGAAAATTAAGATGAGTGATGTGGAACTATGCACGGTGATATCAAATCTTATACAGAATGCAGAAGAAGCACTAAATGGAAGCATGTCTGATGATAGATATCTAAGAATAAAATTTAGTGGTATAGAAGGGTATCTGAATGTGCAGATAAGAAATAGTATAACGGATAATAGTCTTCGTTTGGATAATGTAAATAAAATTCCTGAAACCACTAAGTTTAATAAGACAGAGCATGGTATAGGAATAAAAAATGTGAAACGGACAGTCGAAAGGAATGGAGGAATGTTTGAGATAAAGGTAGAGGATAGAGATTTTGTTGTTAATGTTATGATTCCATTAGAAGATAAATAGTGTATGTATTTCTTTGAATATAAATAGTAGAACTAATAGTTAAATATTGCCATATATTACCAATTATAGTGTTATGCAACCTTTTGAGGAGTTAACGTTGATGGATAATCTATCACATGGTACTGTGAGAAAAAAGGAGGGCATGACCAATGGTTTCTACGTATAGTGCATTTGATGAGATTTGGCATTGGATTTTAGGAAGATTTTAATCCTAGAGAATTATTTTGCATTGGTAAAACGGGGAGACCGGTTTAAAACCGGTCATTACATTGGGCTTTTTATTATAAAAAGCTTTTCTGTTTGTTTTTGCTTTATGAGGAAATATAGCAAAACATGCAGAAAAGCTTTTGTGTTTTTAGAGGGATGGCAGATGGTACATATGCGGCAGTAGAAAACAATTATTTAGGTTTCTCCGTTTTCAAAATATAAAACTCCGTTATCCTCTGTTTTAAAGCGCTCGAACAGGTCCGACTGCTGTGATTGGATTTTTGGAAAAGAAGCTGATTGACATATTTTCATATCTGTTTTAATCTAATAATAGAGACGGGCAACCTGAGTGTCGGTCAAAGTGTTGACATAAGGCGTTGTGCCAGAGGGCAGTGCCTTACGAGCTTTGAATGGGTTTGGCGTTTACCGCA
>CAMXQE010000041.1 GCA_947246015.1 uncultured Lachnospiraceae bacterium
CACCCCCCTGACTCTCCTCACCTCATACCCCCCATCGCACAGCACCTTCAAATCCCTCGCCAGCGTAGCCGAATCACAGCTGACATACACAATCCGCTCCGGCTGCATCTTAAGCATCACATCCAGGATAGCCCCGTCGCACCCCTTACGCGGCGGATCCACCACGATGACATCCGCATATATCCCTTCTTCCTCATACTTCTTTGGCAGTACCTCTTCCGCCTTTCCGGCAAAAAACTCCACATTTTCGATTCCGTTATTCTCCGCATTTTTTCTGGCATCCTCAATTGCCTGCGGAACTACCTCCACCCCGTAGACCTGCTTTGCCGCTCCTGCCAGAAACAAAGAAATCGTTCCGATACCGCAATAAATATCCCACACCGTTTCTTTCCCGCTAAGTCCGGCATATTCCAATGCCAGACTATACAGCTTTTCCGTCTGCACCGGATTCACCTGATAAAAAGAAAGAGGAGAAATATGGAACAAAATACCCCTGCCTGTCCGGGTAAAATTCTTTGTATCCACCACATGAATCGTATCGGTTATCGTATCCCTTCCCCATATGGTATATACCTCTTTTCCCAAGATGACATTTGTCCGCTCACTGTTGATACTCACTGACACACTTGTCATTCCCTCTACCTTCGTTAATTCGCCAAGCAGCCTTCCCTGAGAAGGCAGAAATCCCCTTACACTTCCCCCGGCTTTTCCGGATTTTCCCTCTGTATTTTCTACAGCAGATGTCTTATATACCTCGCCGCTCTTCCGCTGTTTTCCACTTCCATTTTCTCCCTTACCTTCTAAATTTATCACCAGACAGACCATGATTTCCCCGCTGTCAAATCCCTTGCGTATTAAAATATGGCGCACCAGCCCCTGACCTGTCTTTTCATCATAAGCCGGTACACCGCATTCCCGCATATACCCTAAAATACATTCCAAAATCTCCTTATTTTCCTGCACCCCCAGCGCACAATCCGTATTTGCAATAATATCATGGGTTCTGCCCGCATAAAATCCCGTTATCAGATTACCCTGCCTGTCCACGCCCACCGGAAACTGAGCCTTATTACGGTAATGAAAACAGTCCTCCATCCCTACAATCGGCTCCATGACCCGGTCTGCATATTCTTCATCCATACCGCCTATTCTTATTAAATGGCTGCGTATCTTATTTTGCTTAAATGCAAGCTGAGCCTGATAATCCATTGCCTGTATCTGACAGCCCCCGCACTGCCTGTGATACTTGCAGACCGGTTCAACCCGTACTTTCGACGGTTCCATGATTTTTTCCAGCCTTGCATATGCATAATTCTTCTTTACCTTTGTAATTTTACAGCTTACAGTATCTCCTATCACTGCATCCTTAACGAAAAGGGTATAGCCGTCTACTTTCCCTATACCCTCTCCGTCATTGCCGATATCTTCAATTTTCACTGTAAGAATGTCATTTTTCCTATACTCCATTCTTATTCTCCGTTCTTATTCTCCATTCCTATTCCGCTTTCCACTCCATTCTTGCCGCTCTTATATTGGACTCAAACAACCGGTTATACCCCAGCCACTCATTATCGTTTTCACCGGCACTCTCCAATATTTCCTTAAAACTTTCCAGTTTTGCGTCCGTATCATCCGCATGGTAAAGCGCCAAAGCCTCCATCAGCGCCGGAACCTTCGGCGAACCAAACTCCAGCTTTCCCTGATGCGCCAGAATACAATGCTGAAGCTGCGTCAGCAGGCCATGCGGAAATCCTTCAATCAATGCCGCTCTTTCCGCTACCATCTGTGCTCCCATCACAATATGCCCTAACAGCTGCCCGTCATCCGTATAATCATTTTCCGGAAAAAGGGAAATCTCCCGCACTTTTCCCATATCATGGCAGATAGCTGCGGTCAGCAGCAAATCCCTTTTCAGTATCGGGTATGCGGTACAAAAATAATCGCACAATTTGGTAACGCTCAGCGTATGTTCCAGCAGACCGCCCACGAATCCGTGATGAATCCTTTTTGCAGCTGAAGATGCCTTAAAAGTCCGGGCAAACTTTTCATCCTCGACAAAAAACGCATATAGAAGCTTTTTATAATACGGATTTCCTATGCTTTCTATAATGCCTAAAAGTTCCTGAAACATCTGCTCGATATCCTTGCTGCTTACAGGCAGATAATCAGAAGGTTCATACTCCCCCTCCTGACATTTGCGGATACGCTTCACATTTACCTGCAGCGCATTCTGAAAGCTGGTCACCTCACCATATACCTCTATATAATCCAGCGTATCGAACTCACCAATACCCGGATTGTTAGGGTCCCATACTTTTGCATCCATAGTCCCTGTCTTATCCTGCAGAATCACATTATCATATGACTTTCCGTTTTTTGTCACTGCAGACTGCTTATGCTTACACAGATAAATATCAAATATCCTGTCGCCCTCTTTATAATCCTTTATATACTTCATAACTCTTCCTTTCTATCCTGTCTATCCTGACTTTCCGCATCATTCCAAAATCCCAAGCGTCACGTCCACTTCCATCTGCATATATTCCTCCGGCCCCTGACGCATCAGTGTAATGGAAATCATATCCTCCGGCTTTAACTCCGCCAAAGCATTGACCAAATCCCCATATACGCCAATCTGCCTTTCACCAATCCTCGTTATCACGTCTCCGCCCTGGATTCCGGCCGTCATCGCCGGGGAATCCATCTCAATCTCCGTTATATAGGCGCCATAAGGCACACCCATATTTTCATTCGCATCCGAAGTCACATCCATACCATGGGTTCCAAGATATGCCTGTTCCCGCTCATTGCTCATTCTCTCAATAACCCGGCGCAGCTCCGTAATCCCCAGCGCAGTTACCAAATTCTGCATATCCTCGCTGTTATGTGAATTATCAATGATTCCAAGCACCTGTCCTTTTACATTGATTAACACACCCGATGCATCCCGGCTTCCGTAAATATCCGTCGTAAGCAGCTTATAATAGGAATCCACCGTGTCCAAAGAACTGCTGTTGGATGTAACCACTCCATAACACACCGAATCACCGTTTCCCAAAGGACTTCCAACCGCAATAACAGGTTTTCCGATAATCGCACGGCTGCTGGAACTTGCTGCCAAATCTGCTGCCGCCACAGCCTCTATCGTTTCTGCCTTCAGCCCGTCCACTTCCACAGACAGAATTGCCAGTTTCGTATTTACATCCTTTTTCTTTAACTGTGCCTGCACATGGGCCCCTTTGCTGAATGTCACCATGATACTTTCTGCATTCATGATTTTTTCATAATTAACGAGAATCAGAATCTCCCTCTCCGTTTTCGCTACGATGACTCCTGACGCCTGATCTTTGCTTTCATATGTGTCATTGAACCAATCTACATTCGATACGGAACCGGTCACCGTTACCAACGATTTTTCCGCACTCTTTGCCACCTCTGCCAGCAGCCCGTACATAGCGGAATAATCATCGATATCTAATGTCACATTATCCAGCATCTTTGCAATCTGCTCATCCTCCAGCTTAATCTCTACGGGAGGTGCCGGCTCCTCCATCTCCGAGTCATCCGCAATCATATCCTCCGGACGCATTTCCTCTGTCTCCGCCGGAAATTCAATCGGCGCAGGCTCCTCTTCCGGATACAGCCAGTTACTGATAACCGGCTCTAAAAGCAGGAATGTCAGACAAGCCACCAAAGAAAAAATCACTGCCATGGCAGCCGTAATCAATGTCTTCCGTAACAGCTTGACTTTATTTATGGGACGCTGTTTTATCCTCTCGGTAATAAAATCCGAATCCGCCTTCTGCACCTCATTTCCCTGCGCTTCCCCGTTGCTCCGCTTCATATCATCCATAAATATCTACCAGACTCCTTACACTTCTTTTTTCTTCCAATCTCCTGTTCCCATCCCTCTTTGCTGTTTTTCTGCCAACTCCATAAGTATATCCTTTTTCCGCGGCAATGTAAATCGAATTATTTCCATACTTCCAAAATTCAGAATGGTTACATTTTCCCTACTTTGTGATATACTATTAAAATGTAATGAATCTTAAAAAATGTAACTGAAAACAAAGATAATCCAACAAAAAAAGAGAGACTATGAACGAGAAAGTATTACGGACACTGGAATATAACAAAATCATAAATATGCTTGCGGAGAAAGCCAACTCCGACCCCGGCCGGAAACTATGCATGGAATTAAAACCATACACCGACCTGTCTGTCATAAATGAAGCCCAGCAGCAAACTGCTGACGCCTTGTCCCGCCTGTTTAAAAAAGGCTCCACCTCCTTCGGCGGCAACAAGGACTTAGGTTACTCCTTAAAATCCCTGGGTGTAGGCGCTTCCCTTTCCACAGCCGAACTGCTGAAAATCGCCGGAATGCTGGAAAACGTCAGCCGTGTGAAATCTTATGGAAAAAGGGAACGTGATGATGAAACATCAGATTCCCTGGATACACTTTTTGATGCGCTGGAACCACTGACACCTCTGTCATCGGAAATCCGCCGCTGTATTCTTTCCGAAGAAGAAATCAGCGACGATGCCAGCCCTGCCTTAAAGTCCATCCGCCGCAGCATCATGCTGACCAACGACAAAATCCATACACAGCTGAACCATATGGTAAACGGCTCCTACCGCACCTATCTTCAGGATGCGGTCATCACAATGCGTAATAACCGCTACTGCCTCCCTGTGAAAGCAGAATACAAAGGGCAGGTATCCGGAATGGTACATGATCAGTCCGCCACCGGCTCCACCTACTTCATCGAACCGGCTGCAGTAGTGGATATGAACAACCAGCTAAAAGAACTGGCTCTCAGAGAACAGGAAGAAATAGAAGCCATCCTTGCGGATTTAAGCGTCCAAACCGCAGAGCACGTGGATGCGATTTCCAATAACCAGCAGCTTATGACAACTTTGGACTTTATTTTTGCCAAAGCTTCCCTTGCCATGGAACAGAATGCAACCGCACCCGTTTTCAATACTGACCGGCATATCAACATCCGCAAAGGACGGCATCCTCTTTTAGACAGGAAAAAAGTAGTCCCCATAGATATCTGTCTTGGTCAGGATTTTGATCTGCTCATCATCACAGGCCCCAATACGGGCGGTAAGACCGTTTCGTTGAAAACGGTAGGGCTTTTTACCCTGATGGGACAGGCGGGACTGCATATTCCGGCGCTTGACCGTTCGGAACTATCGATATTTACGGAAGTTTACGCCGACATCGGCGACGAACAGAGCATCGAGCAAAGCCTCAGCACCTTTTCCTCCCATATGACCAGCATTGTTTCCATTCTGAAACATGCGGATGCAGATTCCCTCTGCCTCTTTGATGAATTGGGAGCCGGAACCGATCCGACGGAAGGCGCTGCGCTTGCCATCGCCATACTTGATTATCTGCACAGGAAACAGATACGGACCATGGCTACCACTCATTACAGCGAATTAAAAGTTTATGCCCTTTCTACCGGACAGGTAGAAAATGCCTGCTGTGAATTTGATGTGAATACCCTCCGTCCTACTTACCGCCTGTTAATCGGCATTCCCGGCAAGAGCAACGCTTTCGCCATTTCCTCTAAACTGGGACTTCCCGATTATATCATCCAAGCGGCAAAGGAACAGATTAGCCAGGAAAACGAAACGTTCGAAGACCTGATTGCCGATTTGGAGCACAGCAAAGTCACCATAGAAAAAGAACGTCTGGAAGCCGCTTCTTATAAAGAAGAAATCAAACGCCTGAAAGAACAGCTTCAGAACAAACAGGATAAAATCGATGAAACCAAAGACCGTATCCTGCGGGAAGCCAACGAGAAAGCGCGTGATATTTTACAGGAGGCAAAGGACGTTGCCGATGAAACCATTCGTATTTTCCAAAAAGCCGGCCCCGGCGCGTCTATGAAAGACCTGGAAAAAACACGGGAAAAAGTACGGGGAAAGATTTCCGAAAAAAGTGAAAAACTGGCCTTAAAATCCGGCCAGCCCACAAAAAAAGAATTGAAACCGGGCCAGTTAAAACTGGGCGACAGCGTCAAAATCCTTTCCATGGGTCTGAAAGGCACAGTCAGTTCCCTGCCCGACCATAAAGGAAATCTGTTTGTACAGTGCGGCATCATCCGCACCCAGACAAACATAAAGGATATCCTCCTCATCGAAGACGCACCCGTAACCAAATCGTCGGCCCTGCAGCGCTCCGGCGGCAGTTCCGGCAGCAGCAAACTCAAAATGTCGAAATCCTTCAGCGTATCCACAGAAATCAATCTGTTAGGAAAAACCGTGGACGAAGCGCTGTCCGAATTAGACAAATACCTGGATGATGCCTACCTCGCCCATTTACCGAGCGTCCGCATCGTACACGGCAAAGGAACCGGAGCGCTCCGCAAAGCAGTACAGGGGCATCTGAAGAAAGTAAAATATGTGGAATCCTTCCGCCTGGGCGAACACGGAGAAGGTGACGCAGGTGTCACCATCGCAGTCTTTAAAGCATAATGAACCCCGAAAACAGCAGCCCGTCCGGACAGCGCCCAGAACAATTTCAGGATGCGAAGCAGCCGGAAGTTGTTCTACTAAGCAGGGGGCTGGAAGGGCGGCTGCGGAACTGGAATAGGAGGAACTATGGTAAGCAAACAAAAAATCCTGATTGTAGATGACGATAACAATATTGCAGAGCTTATCGCCCTGTATCTTACAAAAGAATGCTTTGAAACAATGATTGTAAACGATGGGGAATCCGCCCTCACCACAGTGGATTCTTTCAATCCAAACCTGATTTTACTGGATTTGATGCTTCCGGGCATCGACGGCTATCAGGTCTGCCGGGAAGTGCGGGCGAAATCTTCCACTCCCATCATCATGCTTTCCGCTAAAGGTGAAATCTTCGATAAAGTACTGGGACTGGAACTGGGCGCCGATGACTATATGGAGAAACCTTTCGACTCAAAGGAACTGGTTGCAAGGGTAAAAGCAGTGCTCCGCCGCTACAAGCCTGCTCCCGCTGCACCGCAGGCACCCGATGTAGAGAGCGTGGAATATCCCGACCTTATCATCAACCGGACCAATTATTCCGTTATTTACAAAGGGGAGACGGTGGATATGCCGCCGAAGGAACTGGAACTCCTCTATTTCCTTGCTTCCTCGCCCAATCATGTATTTACCAGAGAACAGCTTCTCGACCAGATTTGGGGATATGAATACATCGGCGACACCCGCACCGTAGATGTACATATCAAGCGCATCCGGGAAAAAATCGAGGACGAGAACCGCCATACGACATGGGGCATCACGACGGTATGGGGCATCGGCTATAAATTCAAAGTTGACCGAATCCCCTCTTTATAAGGAACATACTGCATGAAAAAAACACTCTACCTGAAAATCTTACTTGGATACTTTATCTTCGGCTTTTTCGGCTTCGTTGTCGTGGCTACTTTTGTATACAACATGACCTTCGAACAATTAAAACGGGAAAAAGCCGATGCGCTCTACCGGGAAGCAACGCTGATTGCCAATACCTATGCATCTGATTTATATAACAGTGAAACCTCTTTGGACTCAGTAAAGAAACAACTGGACACTTTGGATACTTATCTGTCGGCAACACTGTGGATTATCAATCCCTCCGGCCGAATGGTTTTGGACTCCTCTTCTCCTGTAAATCTGGAGAATGAAGTTGTCATCGAAAACTTTGACCCAACGATAACCGAAGGCTCCTACTATACCATAGGCACTTTTTTCAATACGTTCGACCAACAGATGCTGAGCGTTTTTGCTCCCATTACCTCCAGTTATAAAGTCAAAGGGTATGTAGTCATTCATACGCGCTTAGATGAGATACAAAAGTCCTGTGACAACCTTTTAAATATTTCGTATATTTTGCTGGTCATCCTGTTCCTGCTTTCTTTAATCATTTTAATTTTCTTCACAGAAATGGTTTATATGCCCCTGCGCAAAATTACGGAAGCCACTGAGCAGTATGCCAGCGGCAATATGCACTATGAGTTTCAGGTAGACAGTGAAGACGAAATCGGCTATCTTGCCGCTACCCTTTCCTATATGGCAAGCGAAATCGCCCGCTCCGAAGACGACCAGAAAAAATTCGTGGCCAATGTCTCCCACGACTTCCGTTCTCCCCTGACTTCCATAAAGGGATATCTGGAAGCCATGCTGGACGGCACCATCCCTCCCGAAATGTATGAAAAATATTTGAATATTGTATTAAATGAAACCGAGCGTCTCACAAAACTGACCAACAGCCTTCTGATGCTGAACAACCTTAACACCAAAGGCATGTTGCTTGACCGGACAGACTTTGATTTAAATCAGATTATCCGGAACACAGCCGTTTCTTTTGAAGGCACCTGCCGTCAGAAAACCATTGCCATCGAACTGGTACTGACCGGAGATACTATGTATGTCAATGCCGATATGGGAAAAATCCAGCAGGTATTCTACAATCTGCTGGACAATGCCATCAAATTCAGCCACAATGACTCTGTCATTAAAATCGAAACCAATGAGAAAAACAATCAGGTGTATGTCTCCGTAAAAGACAGCGGGATTGGTATTCCGAAAGAAGACCTGAAGCTCGTATGGGACCGGTTTTATAAATCGGATGCCTCCAGAGGAAAAGATAAAAAAGGCACCGGCCTCGGACTGTCCATTACACGGGAAATTATCCACGCACACGGAGAACATATCAATGTCATCAGTACGGAAGGGGTCGGTTCCGAATTCATTTTCTCGCTGTCAAAAGCCTCCGAAGGAGATGATGAAGATTAATTGTCTCATTCCTTTTTCGTTTTCTGATAGTCCGCTACCATTTTCTCTATGCTCTCCCGCGAGAGCGGATATTTAAATTCCCTGATGATGCGGTCAGCCGTATAGCCTTTGTCTACCAAATGGCGGATTGCTCCGCCATAGGCAAAATCTTTCGTAAAATTGGACAATGCATCATTGAAATAGTTATTCTCCATCTTTCTTTTTTCCCTTTCTGATACTGTAAACAACAAGATCCAAAATGAACAGTGTCACTGCTGCCGCTGTATTTCCTAACCCATTGGATACGAAATCTGCCGCATAGTCTTCCCATCCATTATAATATCCGCCTATTACATTGGTCAGGAAATTTCCCGGAACTGCCAGAGCCGTAAGAACGACAAGTGCCGTTAAAATGCTTGTATGAAACTTTGCCCGCATGAGAACGGATATCCATAAGATGACAGACCATAGAAACGCAATCGGGAGTCCTTTGTCCCAAAGCCAGAAACTGCCGCTGTCCATTTGATAATAAAGCACAAACTGGATAACCCCCAGCAGGATAAACGTACATCCGTTCAATGCGGCCAGCATTTTTAAAATTCTGTGTTCCCTGACGCTGACTACTATATATAGTGGAAAATATCCGGTTATAATGCCTGCAAGCACAATATAAAACCAGGACAGCCTTTTTTCCGTCGCCAGATTTACAATAAAACAGGTCATTACGGCAATCACTGCCGCCACTCCCATAATCCAGTATAAGATACTCATTTTAGATTTTTTCAGGAATTTTTTGAACTCCTTTATTTCCGGCGCCGTCTCTGCCAATACCGGTTTCCGCATCTGCTCCAGCACCGTCCTGCATTCACCGCAGCCGCTTATATGCTCCTCTATCGATTCATTTGACGCCTCACTGGTCATATGGTCGATATACATGGGCAGCAAATCCCTCACTGTATCACACACTAACCGTTGTTCCATTCTTCTCTTCCTTTCATCAATCGCTGTTTGCCTCTGTAAAAAGTAACTCTTGCCCAGTTTTCTGTCTTTCCCATAATACTCCCGATTTCCGCAAAACTCAGTTCACCGGTCAACCGCAGATACATGACTTCCCTTGTCGCCTCATCCAAATGATGGAGCATCCGGAATACTTCCACTTTTTCCACATTCAGCAGATAGTCATTCTCAATATCCTCGAAAGACCGGAGTTCCTCCGTAACTTCCGCCAATGGTACCATCCGGCGTTTCTGCCGTTCCAACTCTTTATACCAGAGCCGCTTACCTATCTGGCACAGCCAGACTGATATTTTGCATTCACCGCGGAACCCGTCAATTCTTTTCGCCGCCTGATAAAAAGTTTCCTGTGTCAGTTCTTCCGCCAAATCTGCACTATGGGTTAAGCAGAACAGGTATTTGTAGACCGCTTTTGCGTTTTCTTCATACATTTTCTCAACCTTCTGCTTATCCACTTCTTCACCTCCTCATAAGATAAGTGCAGGCAAACAGCAATTTGTTACAACATCCGGAAAAGAATTTATTCTTTTTTTTCTACAATCTTCATCTCCACTTCTACTCCGAGACATTCCGCATACCGCATCAGCACATCAATGGTAGGCGTAAACTTCTTCCCTTCCACCCTGGCCACATTCGCCCTCTTCATCCCCGTAGCGTCCGCAATATCCTGCTGTGTCATATGTTTCTCTTTCCGCAGCGCCACCAGTTCGTCCACTACCTTGTTACAGACTGCTTTCCCTCTCGTTTCCACTACAATATCCGTATTTTCCGCACTATAAATATAATCCATCCCTATCGCTCCTTTTCGAAATTACCTTCCTTCCAATGCAGCCGGTGCAGATTTCCTTCCCTCTGCATACTGCCAAAGCCGTTCTGCCGCAAGGCTTCATATAATACCACTGCCACCGAATTCGACAGATTAAGCGAACGTATCTTGTCCAACATCGGTATCCGGATACAGGTCTCCTCATATTCCACCAGTATTTCCTCCGGTATGCCCGCACTCTCCTTTCCAAACATAATATAATCATCTTCTCCAAACTGCACGTCGGAATACACATGCTTCGCCTTCGTTGTTGCCATCCAGATTTTAGCTCCCGGATTTTTTTCCAAAAATTCTTGAAAATTTACATAACGCCTTACATCCAGATGTTCCCAGTAATCCATTCCCGCACGTTTGATTTCCTTCTCATTCAGCCGGAACCCCAACGGCTCTATCAAATGCAGCGATACCCCCGCAGCAACGCACGTCCTCCCGATATTTCCCGTATTTGCCGGAATCTCCGGCTGATGCAGCACGATATGCATTTCCTTTTCCTCCTATTCCAGTTCCGTAACCCTTGAATCTTATACACAGTTTACCCCCTGCCTCATGCATTGGCAAGCCTTAACTTTTCTTAATAAATACCGCCCAATCTTAATTTTCCTTAAAATAATGCCGTACCCACTGTATTTTTACCCTTTTTCTTTGTATACTGAACATGCGGCAGACACTCTCAGCAGTTATGCTGACAACCATTATCGAAAACATATAAACCGTAAACCATTTCATGTTGAGGAGGAAAATTATGAATTTCAGACAAAAATTTAGACAAACTTTTAAACCTATAAAAAGCTTCACATGCATCGCCGCTGTTTTTACAGCGTTATCTCTGACCGGATGCGGCAGCATGGCTGCGTCATCCGCAGAACCGGCTGCCCAGACCCCCGACAAGCCTGCTGATACGGCTAATGCTGACACCATGACTCCCGGCATAGCTTCCGCCCCTTCCTTCACAGTCAGTTCTCTCGGCGGCAGCCAGAATACCATTACCGTGAACAGCACGGAAAAAGTTACCATAGTGCCGGACATTGCGGAAGTTGTTTATGCGGTCCGCACAGAAGCCAAAGATGCCGCCGCATGTCAGCAGAAAAATACGGAAGACGTAAATCAGGTCATTGAACTTTTAAAGAATCTGGGCGTTGCTGAGACATCCATCCAGACTTCCGACTATTATATGTATCCGGTTTACAATTACAGCAATAATACCCAGCGGATTACAGGCTATGAAGCAACCACCACACTGACCGTCTCAGACCTGTCCATCGATAATCTGGGAAATATCCTGACAGAATCGGTAAATGCCGGAATCAATAATATCCAGTCCATCACCTATCAATCCAGCCGATACGATGAGGGCTATACCGAAGCGCTGAAACTGGCCGTTGCATCCGCCGGGAACAAAGCTGCCGCTCTCGCAGAAGCCGGAGGATGCAGCATCGGAAACGTTGCCTCTATCCGCGAAAACAGCAATTACAGTGAAGCCCGCTATACAGACAACGCCCTTGCCAGTCAAATGCGCAGCTATGAAGCTACTAAACAAATGGCCCTGGAGGATGCTGCCGGCATCATGCCCGGTGAAGTGGATATTGAAGTAAACATTACCGTAGAATATTTTATCAAATAATTCTTATACCAAAGCATGTCTGAAGATTGCAGAAAGCAATTTTCAAACATGCTTTAACACTTCCGCCGCAGCATCCGGATAATTGGTAATGACGGCATCCACGCCTGCCATGGCAAGTTTCCGTATCTGCTCCTTCTCATTCACCGTCCATACATGCAGGGCCAGCCCGTTTCTCCTGCATCTCTCCGCCAGTCCTTCATCCTGCATATGATACAAAGCAGGATGAAGCGCCTGTACCCCGTGTTTTTTCGCATAGTCTGCTACATTTATCATCACATCACTGATTAAGAATCCCGTTTTCATCTCCGGACACAGCTTCTGTACTCTGAGAACCGATTCATGATTAAAGGACGAACACCATATACGTTCCGTCATTCCCATATCCTTTACGAGCCGTACCATCTTTTCTTCCAATCCCGGATAAAAGAAAATCCCTGTCTTGCACTCGATGTTTACGGTCAGTCCGGCCGGCCGCAGTTCTTCCAAAACCTGTGCCAGCGTGGGAATATGCACCGTACCGTAACCCGGTATGGGGCGGCTTACGTCCAATGCCTGCAGCTCTCTGCATGTGTAATCCTTCACATAGCCCGTTCCATCACTCACCCGGTCCACTTTTTCGTCATGGATTACCACCAGTTCGCCGTCCTTTGTCATCTGCACATCCAGCTCTACCCCGTCCGCTTTCATCTCAACCGCCTTTTGAAATGCCTCCAGCGTATTCTCCGGCACATAGCCGGAGGCTCCCCGGTGCGCCCAAATCTTCGTTTTCATATATCAGCCGCCTTTCCTCAGCCGTTCTACAAAATCCTGCAGCTTTCCAATCGCAATTTTCAGGTTTTCCAGCGAATACGCATAGGAAATACGCACAAAACCTTCCCCGCACTCCCCAAATGCCGTTCCCGGAACTACCGCAACCTTTTCTTCCCTCAGAAAACGGTCTGCAAATTCCTCACTGGTCATCCCGAATTCTTTGATACACGGAAATACATAAAACGCCCCGAAAGGCTCGAAACACTCCAATCCCATTTCTTTAAACGTATGAAGCAGATAGCGCCTCCTCTGATTGTAAGCTTCCCTCATCTGCCTTACATCCTCATCCCCGTTCCGAAGCGCCTCTACCGCCGCATACTGGCTCGTGGTAGGAGCGCACATAATCGCAAACTGATGAATCTTCAGCATCTGCTCCATAATCGCTTTCGGCCCGCAGGCATAGCCCAGCCTCCATCCTGTCATGGCATAAGCCTTGGAAAAGCCGTTAATCAGGATTGTCCTCTCCTGCATACCCGGAAGGGAAGCAATGGACACATGTTTTCCGTTATAAGTAAGCTCTGCATAGATTTCATCGGAAATCACGAACAAATCTTTCTCCACTACCACTTTCGCAACTTCCTCCAAATCTTTCCGTTCCATAATCGCTCCGGTCGGATTATTGGGGAACGGCAAAATCAGGACTTTTGTTTTATCCGTTACCGCATCCAATACCTCCTTGGCGGTCAGGCGGAACTCATTCTCCGCCTTCAACTCGATAATAACCGGCACGGCATTGGCCAAAACTGCACACGGCTCATAGGAAACATAGCTGGGCTGGGGAATCAATACCTCCTCACCTGCATTAATCATGGCCCGCAGTGCGATGTCGATTGCTTCCGAACCGCCCACCGTTACGATGACTTCCCGGTCAGCATCATAGGTTATGCCCTGTGTCCTCTTTATGTAATTGCATATCTCTGTTTTTAACTCTTTAAGCCCTGCATTGGAAGTATAGAATGTACGCCCTTTTTCCAAAGAATAAATACCCTCGTCCCGGATATGCCACGGCGTGTCAAAATCGGGTTCGCCTACGCCAAGGGAAATTGCATCCTCCATCTCGCTTACGATATCAAAAAACTTACGGATACCGGAGGGCTTGATATCTACTACCTTATCAGCTAACGGATTTCTCATGGTGTAATCTTCTCCCTTTCATCTTCATATTTTTTAGCCAGTATCGTTCCATGATCCTTATATTTTTTCAGGATAAAATGAGTTGCCGTGCTGAGCACTGTTTCCAATGTAGACAGCTTATCAGACACAAAAGCAGATACTTCTTTCAATGATTTCCCCTCCAGCGTTATCAGCAAATCATAACCGCCGGAAATCAGATAAACACTGTTGACTTCCGGATACTTATAAATCCGCTCCGCTATATTGTCAAATCCCTGCCCTCTCTGCGGTGTCACACGCACCTCAATGAGCGCCGTCACCTTCTCAATTGCAGTTTTCTCCCAGTCTATCATCGTATGATAACCGCATATGATGCCTTCTTTTTCCATGTCTGCCATTTCATTCACCACGTCAATTTCTTCCACGCCGAGAATCACCGCCAGTTCTTTCAGGTCAATACGGCTGTTCCTCTCTATAATTGATAAAATCTGCTCTCTCATACTTTCTGTTTCCTCCATTCCTGCCATACGGCAATTTCTCTTATTTTCGATTGGCGTGTTAATCCAAAGCCCTGTACACCTCATCCGGCTTCGGAAGTTCCAGAAAACGCCTCTCATCCTCATTTATGACAACTCTGTCATTGTCTCCCGTCGTCTTTCCAATGACTGACGCAGAAACTCCTGTCTCCGCCAAAGCTCTCACCAACCCATAACCGTTATCCGCCGCCATCAAAAGACAGCCCCCTGATATAAGCTCATACGGATTGATTTCAAAAAACTCACATATTTCTATGGTTTCCTGCTTCACCGGAATCCTCTTTAAATCTATTTCCAGTCCAACGCCTGCTCCCTCTGCCAGTTCCCAAAGAGCGCCGAATATCCCGCCCTCCGTTACGCTGTGCATCGCACAAACGCCGGACTTAATGGCGGTGGCGGCCTCCGGTACGATGGAAAGGAAACGCTCAAACTCCTTTGCCGCTTCAATAAAGCGGAACGGATATTTCGTCAGCAGTTCCTTTTCCCTCTCTTCCGCCAGAATAGCAGTTCCTTCCAATCCAATCCACTTACTCGCCACGATATCCTGTCCCGGTCTTATCTTTTTCACGGAAGCTGCTTCTCCCATCAGACACCCAATGCCTGTTACGGTCAGAACCGGACGGTTCACCGCATCCGTAACCCGGATACCGTCTCCCGATGCCTGAAGTTTCAGCTGTCCGCATACTTCCTCTATCTGTTCCGTCATCGCCCGGATATGGGATTCCTCCGCACTTGTCGGCAGAAGCATGGAAAACAGAACCGAAACCGGCTCCGCCCCTGCTGACGCTACGGCATTTACTGCTCCGTATACCGCATGTTTCGCCGCGTTTTGCCCCTTCCAAACCACCGGCTGTACGGAAACGGCAGTCAGACTATTCTTTTCCAAAGAAAAAACGGCGCAGTCTGCCCCTATCCCTGCGCCAATTAACACTTCTTCCCGTTTCGTTTTTATCTGTTTCAAGACGGAGCGTTTCCACACGTTCTCCGTTAGCTTACCGTTTTTCATCTTATTGCTGCTTTCTAAATATAATCAGATTCGGATTATTCTCCTTCCGGCTGCGGTTCCTCCGCAGGAGCCTCTTCCGGCTGTGGCTGCGGTTCTTCCACAGGAGCTGGTGCCTGTTCCGCAGGCGCCTGCTCTGCGGGCGGCGCATCCGGAGTCGCATACTGCGCCAAAGCTGCCGCTACATTCTTTACATGGTCAATATTATTCGTTGCCACTGCTGCCAGCATTTCATTATAAGCATTTACATCATTCGTAGACAGACCGACCGTAGCTGTTCTCGGAACCATCTTATAACTGCTGCTGTTCACCTGCTCCCGGCTGACTTCCACACCGTTTTCCGTTACCACTTTCCATAGTTCCGCCTTATAGCCGATGTGCGCCGACTGGGATACTACTTTTCCAAGCGGCATTGCCACATCCGTATAGATAATATCGCTTTCCGGCCTCGTTACGGAAAGCACCTCGCTTTCATATTTCACACTGCGGTTTGACGCCCTGGTTTCCACACCATATATCGTAAATGTAATATCTTTTCCCTGTACATATCCGTCAATATAAATCGGATGCTCCGTATTATTTACGAACCGGAAATCCTTTCCGGCAGATTCTGCAATCGCCGCATCCGCCGAAGGGTCTACATAGCTTACAATCATGGAATGATTGTGCCTCTCCGTTACTTCCAGTTCCGCCAGCAGCACTGCATTGTACAGCGTAGTAGACACCTGACAGATTCCTCCGCCCAGACTGTCCACCACCTGTCCGTTCAGGTAAGACCCTGCCATATAATATCCGTTGTCCGTAGAAAAAGGCGATACTGCCGCATATGTGGAAAACTCATCTCCCGGATACAAAGTAGTGCCTGCAATCAGGTTGCATCCGTTCGTTACGTTCGCACTCCTGGAAGGCCCCGACGAATTAAAGTTTGTGGAAAAAGTTCCGAGCACATCCCTCACCAGCGCCAGTTCTTCCTCGCTTCCCCTCGGTTCGTCCACCTTCGCAACCAAATCCAGCTGCGCGTCTTCAAAATTCCATTCTTTTGTCAGGAAATCATAAATCTCGTTTAAAGAGGCCTCTTCGTCAACAATATATCCAATCGTTCCGGGCGTAACGGAAAATCCGTCCCCTGTCTTTGTCAGCGTCGCATCCTTCGCCTCGGAATTATACTGGCTGCATTGCTCTGTCAGAATCTGGCGGATTATTTCCCTGTCCAAATCATAGACTAAGTCAAACACCTTATTTTCATGCCGCAGGTCCTGCATTGCTTTGTAACGCTGTATTACATTTCCTTTTTTTCCCAAAGCTACCGCGTCTTTTGCTGCCTCCGGATTTCCCCATATCAATCCGAGTTCGCCTACTGTCACCGTAACCTGATTGTCATTGACGACATTCAATGTCAGGCTCCGGCCCTTTAATTCCTCAATATGGGCTTCTACCGCATCGACTGCTTCCTCCGCCGTCTTGCCGGAAACATCGATGGTTCCTATGTAAACGCCATCTGCAATGGTGTTACCTGCTCCGGTAAAATGACCGCCCGCACCGGTGCTTTCGTTAACAGCCGTATCTTCCGCACCGGCACGGTTATTTTCACCGGCGCTGTCGCTGCTTCCCGCCATTACTTCCGCCGCATCTTTTTCAATCGATTGCGCCTGTACAGACAGCTGCGGCTGTAATAAAACAATAGAAATCAAAGATGCCAGAACAAATGATATCCTTCTCCTGTTTTTCATAATCTCTCCTACTTGTACTAAAAAATAAAATATGATAAAGTTGGAATAAGCATTGCAAGTACAATAATAATTATTATGACGGAAGAAACCTTTCTCTGCGTCTTCTTGTTGTGCATATTGAACATGTAAACCAACCTCCGGGTTATCTCTCTACTTGAAAGGATATTATATATGAAATTCCCCTTTTTTGCAAGTTTTATCGTATTTCTTATAGTTGTCTCATACCAGATTTCAAAATCCCGGCGCTATACGGAAAAAATGGAAGATTCCTTCTGGGAAAGAGAACTCCGGGCAAACAATACCAGACGGAAATCCCTGGATAACCTGAACTACATTACGATACCTTTCGAGGCGCTCCCCATGTCCGTTATGACGGATGACGAATCGGTTCTGGAATACCAGCAGACCCTCCGCTCGCTTGCCGGCTCTCCTATCGTAAACTTTACCGGTATCAGCAACACCGACCTGAAACTTCAATACGGAGCTCCCAATATTGAACTTCTGATGCGGTATGACCAAAATTACACGACCCTTGCCTGCACGCTGCAAAGATGGGCGGAAAAATTGTACGAAGCGGGCCACGCTGCCGAAGCGCAGCAGATTTTGGAATTTGCCATTTCCACCGACACGGATGTCAGCAACACCTATAAACTCCTTGCCTCCATCTATGTCTCGGAAGAAAACCATGATAAAATTGCCGCGCTGAAAGAACGGGCCGAACATTTAAAATCCGGGAGCAAAAACATAATCCTCCGCATTTTACAGGAGTACGGCTTCTGACACCCGCGGGCCTGCCTGCCTTTCATTTGCCATTCCATAATTATTTTATGCTTGTCCGTCTGTTAATATGACCGTTCTTTTCAGCCCCCTGCTGCCGGAGTCTCTTTTTATAATCATCGCAATGCTCTGTCAGAAAACATTCTTCACACTTCGGCGTAGGCGCCTTGCAGATTTCCCTCCCCAGCGTAATCAGCTGGATATTCCAAAGAATCCAGTGATCCTTCGGCAGCTTCTTCATCAAATCCTTTTCCACTTTCTCCGGTTCTTCTTCCTTCGTCAGCCCCAGCTTCTTTGATATTCTCTTCACATGGGTATCCACTACGATACTCGGCTCATTATAAATATTCCCCCGTATGACGTTCGCCGTTTTACGCCCCACCCCCGCAAGAGACGTCAGTTCTTCCAGTGTCCGCGGCACCTCGCCGCCAAACTTTCCAATCAGGTCTTTACAGCAGGCAATGATATTTTTTGCCTTATTATGGTAAAATCCGGTGGAATGAATATCCTTTTCCAATTCCTTCAAATCCGCCTCCGCAAAAGCTTCCACATTCGGATATTTCCGGAAAAGTTCTTCCGTAACCACATTGACCCGCGCATCCGTACACTGCGCGCTCAAAATCGTAGCAATCAGCAGCTGCCACGCATTTTCATGTTCCAGTGAACAGCGGTACTCCGTACCATATCTTTCATCCAGTAAATTTAAGATTGCTTCTGTCTTTTTCGTCATCTTTAAACCCCGTTTCCGCTTCATCCTATGCTTTATTATCCATTTCTTTCATCCGCCCGTTTTCCTGCCCGGACTGCCCCAGTTTCTGCCAGATGATTGTCTCCGCTTCCTTTGTCACGGGATTTCTCCTGCCATAATGAAACAACACCATTTGCGGCTCCTCAAGCTTAAGCATACCATCCGCAGCATTTTGCCATACCGGATAGCAGAACACTTCCATATGAGTCATCCGGGCAATCTGTTTCGGCTGGAATTCTCCATAGTCCGGCAGTACCTCCCGCAGCCGCTTCTCTTCCTCATAAACCTCCCGTATCCTGCCCTTATACTCCGACAGTTCCTTTGCAAATCCGGGACGGCTCTTCATGTTTTCCCTGAGATATATATCATAAGTTAAAAGTTCCCGGTACAACATCTCCCGTCTGCCGTCATAACGGCAGGCAAATCCAAGCAGCACCTCGTAACGGTAATTTCTTGACGGATGATTTATGAAATACCCATTCTCTTCATAGTAATCCGCCAGCCTTTCATAAAAAACAAAAGGACTTTCAAAAACCCTTTCCAACACCGGAAGCGTATGGGCAAACTGGCCGCTGTTGTAGTACAGCTCCACCATTTCCTCTATTTTCTTCAGCCTGCATATTTCTTCATAAGAAATCCATTCTGAGTATAACACTTCATAAGGCGGAAGAGAAGTGTAATTTATTCCATAATCCCCGGCCTTTTCATACATGGGCGAACCTTTCAGCACCTTCAGAAAACCCAGCTGCAGCTGCTGCGCACCCATACCATACACTTCATTAAAGGAATGTCCGAAACTGCTGTAGTCTTCATAAGGCAGTCCCGCAATCAAATCCAAATGGACATGTACATTCTGAGCCGCAAGAATCCGCTGCACCACTTCCCGCAGCCGCTCCATATCCGTATAACGGTTAATTTCCCGCAGTGTATCCGGATTTACAGACTGCACTCCGATTTCCAGCTGCACCAGACCGGGGCGCATTTCCGACAGCAATGTCAATTCTTCCTCATTCAGCAAATCCGCTGCTATTTCAAAATGGAAATTCGTAATCCCATTGTCATGTTCCAAAATATACCGCCAAACCGCCTGCGCATGTTCCCGGTTACAGTTAAAAGTCCTGTCTGTAAATTTCACCTGAGCCGCCTTATGGTCTAAAAAAAACTGCAATTCCTCTCTCACGGTTCCCATATCCCGCAGCCGCACGCTCCGGTCAATGGAAGACAGACAGTAGCTGCAGCGGAATGGGCACCCCCTGCTTGATTCATAATAAATAATCCGGTTCCGGAAATTCTCCATATTTTTGTATAAAAAAGGCAGCGTACTGATATCTGTCGGTTTCCGCACTCCGGTTCTGAAAACCTTTCCCTGCTTTCTATAAACAATTCCGTCGATGCCGTCCAGTCCCTTTTCATCCATAGTGCCGGCTTCCTTTTTTGTATAATATTCCAACAGCCCGGTAAAAGTCTGCTCTCCCTCGCCCACCATGATACCGCTTACCGCAGGAATTTCCTCCAAAATCTGTTCCGTCTCAAAAGACACCTCCGGCCCGCCCAGCCATATAGGAACCTCCGGCAGAACCTTGGCAAGTTCCGCTGACAATTCCCGAATCATCCGCCAATTCCATATGTAACAGGAAAAGGCCACTGCATCCGGCTTCTTCCGATAAATATCAGAAAGAATCGAATCCATCTGCTGATTGATGGTATACTCCGAAATTTCAACCGAAACTTCCGGCTGCTCCCATCCGTCCAATCCCAGTCTTTCCAGCGCATATGCCTTCAAACTGTATACAGCCGGATTGGAATGGATATATTTCGCATTCACTGCCGCCAATAAAAATTTCATGCCTCCACCTTCCATCGCCTCTGTAAATACTATATTTATATACTTGATACAATACACATATCTTTGTTTTACAGTTTATTTTCTGCTTGCCATAACAACTGCTTATGGAATATTGTTATTATATACATTTTTATTCTTATGAGAAAGGGGTTTTACAAAAAATGAACACAAGAATTAAAGAATTAAGATTGGAGCAGCGTTACACACAGGAATCCCTCGCCATGAAAATCGGCGTCACCCAGACTTCCCTGAGCCGGATTGAATGCGGTGTATCCATACCGGATGCCGATCTGCTCATCCGCCTGTCCGATACATTCGAAGTATCCACCGACTACATCCTCTGCCTTTCTGACCAGCGTCTTCCGGACAGCCGCTCCGATAATGCCGTAAAATATCTTAAACGGTACCAGACGCATATTTCCCTTCTGCAGAAACTGAATCCCAGCCAGCGCATTCATTTACAGCACTTTCTCGAAAGCATAGCTGCCGTTTATTAATCGGGCAGGAAAGTTTTTCTCCCTGCCCGCCGCGCGGGGCATCCGTCAGCTCTGCTAACACACCTCCTTTGGATGCCCCTGTGCAATCAAGCAGGGAAGGTTTCTCTCCCTGCCCGCCGCGCGGGGTGCGTGCTGCACAGCAGCTAATTTCCTTACGCACCCCTGTGCATAAAAACGTATGCCAGAGTATGTATCATATCATACTCCGGCATACATGTCTTCGAATGAAATCCCTGTTATAAAGTTTCTATAAACCGTTCAAACGCCTTACTGCCTTCCTCTGTTCTCTTATAGACACCGGCGTCTTCCAGCACCTGCATAAATACATCCCCGATTTCTTTATGGAGAATTTCCATTACCTTCTCTTTCGTATCCCTGCTCTCTTCGGGATATTTGGGCAGGAATTCCTCTACCCAGTCCGCGTGTTTCTCCAATATTTCATCGGACCTGATATCCGCTCCGGCAAGAAGGGCATCCGCTAACGCGTCCATTTCTCCCTTCAGTCTCGCCGGAAGAACCGCCAGTCCCATAACCTCAATCAGACCGATATTTTCCTTTTTAATATGATGAAGTTTTGCATGGGGATGGTAAACGCCCAACGGATGTTCCTCCGTCGTAATATTATTGCGCAGTACCAAATCCAGTTCAAACTTCTCTCCCCGTTTTCTTGCGATAGGCGTAATGGTATTGTGAGGCTCTCCATCTGTATAAGCATAAATAAATGCATCCTCATCCGTATAGCCGCGCCATTTTTCCAATATCACATCCGCAAGGGCAATCAGCCTGTCACTGTCTGCTGCGGATATGCGGATTACCGACATCGGCCAGTTCACGATACCGGCTTCCACATCCTCAAAGCCTTTGACGGTAAATGTTTTTTCCACCTCTGCTCTTGCCATGGCAAATTCATAGTGCCCGCCCTGAAAATGGTCATGGCTTAATATAGAACCGCCCACAATCGGCAGGTCTGCGTTGGAACCGACAAAATAATGCGGGAACTGCTTCACGAAATCAAATAACTTGCAGAACGTGTCATGTTCTATTTTCATCGGTATATGCTGTGAATTAAATACAATGCAGTGTTCATTATAGTAAACATACGGAGAATACTGGAATCCCCATTTGGAACCGTTGATTTCTACCGGAATGATTCTGTGGTTCTGTCTTGCCGGATGATTCACCCTGCCTGCATAACCTTCATTTTCCACACAGAGCAGGCATTTCGGATAACCGGCCTGCTTCGCGTTCTTCGCCGCCGCAATCGCTTTCGGGTCCTTCTCCGGCTTGGAAAGGTTAATCGTGATATCCAAATCCCCGTACTTCGTGGATGCAATCCACTTCTGGTCCTTCTTAATGCGGTATCTTCTGATATAATCCGTATCCTGGCTAAGCTTATAATAATAATCCGTCGCTTTCTCCGCATCCTGCTCATACAGTTCTCTGAATCTGCGGATAACCTCGCTTGGGCGGGGCACCAGCATACTCATGATTCTGGTATCAAACAAATCCCTGTAAACAATACCATCCTCTTTCATGATACCTTTTTCCACCGCATAATCCATCATCCGCCCCAGAACTTCTTCCAGTTCCTCCACTTCCATGGAAACACGGTCTGTCCCGCTCTCATCTGTAAGTTCATCCAGTTCAAACAGTTCCAAAAGCCTGTTTATCGTATAAATTTCATCTTCTTTTTCTATCAATCCGGTCATCAAACCATATGCTGTCAGCTTTTTTATATCCTGCTGTATCATTGTCCTGTCCGCTCCTTCCTGACTCTTACCAGTCCCCGCTTTTTAGTCCAATACCGACGGACCGTCGCCGATTTCCACTACATAAAAATCTGCGGCATACCCGATTTTTTCCTTATAGGCTTTTCCAACCTGTTCAATAAACGTATCAATGGCATCATCTTTTACAATACTTACCGTACAGCCCCCGAAACCGGCTCCCGTCATCCTGGAACCGATTACACCTTCTACTTTCCATGCCTCTTCCACAAGAGTATCCAGTTCGATGCCCGTTACTTCATAATCATACTGAAGGGAAATATGGGATTCATTCATCAGTTTTCCAAATAATTCCACATCGTTCCGCTTCAATGCCTCCACTGCCTTAATCGTCCTCTGGTTTTCATACACTGCATGTTTTGCCCGTTTTATGCGGATTTCATCCTTAATCGCAGATTTGTACTGCTCGAACTGTTCTTCTGTCAGGTCTCCCAGATTATTGATGCCGACCACTTCCTGAATCTCTGCCAGCGCCGTTTCACATTCGCTTCTCCGCTCATTATATTTGGAATCAGCCAGCCCGCGTTTCTTGTTGCTGCAGGAAATCACGATTTTTGCATGTTCCAGCTTAATCGGGGCATATTCAAAAGAAAGATCCGCCGTATCGAGGAAAATCGCATGTCCTTTCTTCCCCATCGCACAGGCAAACTGATCCATGATACCGCAGTTTACACCGTTAAACTTATTTTCCGAATACTGACCGATTAAGGCGATTTCCTGATTTGTCACATCAAAGCCGAATAAATCCTTCAGAATAAACCCTGTCAGCACTTCTACCGATGCCGAAGAAGAAAGCCCGGACCCGTTCGGAATATTTCCGTTCAGCAGCAAATCCATACCATAAGGCACATCATATCCTTTCTCGCCGAATGCCCATATGACTCCTTTCGGGTAATTTGTCCATCCCGCTTCCTTTTCCATTTTCAGATTCTCAATCGAAGACTCTATTACCCCTAAATGTCCGAAATTCATAGAGTAAAAACGAAGCTTCCTGTCTTCTCTCTTCCTTGCCACTCCATAGGTTCCAATCGTCAGTGCGCAGGGAAACACATGCCCCCCGTTATAATCCGTATGCTCCCCTATCATATTCACACGCCCCGGAGCAAAATAAACCTTTGCCCCCTCTGCGCTGCCGTATACTTCTTCAAATTTTTTCAGAACTGCTTCTTTCATGTTCTCCGCCATAGCCCATCCCTTTCCGTCCGCACCCCTGCCGGACTTAACATATTCTTCACTTCACTGCCGGATTTCATCGCTCTGCATCTGCCATCCGGCAATTTCCTTCTATCTAAAATTATAGTGGGCCGGCCGTAAAATTCCATGCCTCATTGTTATAATAACCTGTCAAAATGTTATATTTTCCTATTTCCTGTCCCGGACCGCCGTTCCTTCACTCCCTCAGCCGTTCTATCTGGCTGATGAATTCCTCCACCTGTTCCAAATGCTCCCTGTTACGCCTGCCCTCCCCCTTCTGTATCTCCTTGCGATACGCCGACGGCGACAGCTTTTTCATCTGCCGGAATGCTTTGGTAAATACCAGCGGATCCTGATAACCGCAGGAAATTGCGATGCTTTCTATCGGAAGAGAAGTGAGCTGAAGCAGCTCCGTAGCTTTCGTAATGCGGAATGTCATAAGAAACTGCTGCGGAGACATCCCCAAAGAATTTTGGAACAGTGTATACAGGTAACTGCGGTTTATACAGACGTAATCGGCCACATCCGTCACTTTTATGGGATTGCAGTAATTGCCCTGTATGAATTCCACTGCTTTACGGACATAAGTATTCGCCCTGTCTCCTTCGTTCTTTTCTGCCACCGGAACATTCTCCGCTATCATGGACAGAAACAATGACAATTGCCCGTTCCTGCGCAAATCATTGGCAATGCCGTATGTATTGTGTTCCATCATATCCCGCACCGCCTGATACAGTTCCTCCGAACGCTCCGAACGAAAAATGGGATGCGCGCTGGAAAGGCCGATGGATTTCACATACTCCTCCGCCTTTGTTCCGCTGAATCCCACCCATACATAAGTCCACGGTTCTCTTTCATCCGCCTGATAAAAAACCAGTTCCTCCGGAGCAATCAAAAACCCATACCCTTCTTCCAGCGGATAGGTCTTGTCCCCAACAGAAAACTTTCCCTTTCCGCTCAGAATATAATGAATAATATAATGGGGTTTTAATGCCGGGCCGAAACTGTGAAGCGGTTCCGTCTTGGAACAGCCGCAGCAATTCACATACAGACTTCCCGACTTTTCCCCTGCAAATTCCAGTTTATATGCTTTTTCCATAATCATCCCTGCCTACTGCCGGTTTCATTTCCGGATTTTCCATCCTATCGTTTTTTCCCAGTCTATATACTGATTATAGCACTTCCGGCATGGATAACCAATAGCCAATCCCGAAATCCATCCTCCATTTTCGTCCTCTCAAAGCGATAAACCGCCGTGATAATCGCCCCACGGCCCCTCTGTCGTTCAGAGCCCCCATAAGTCCGGGCATTCCGCTGTTCCAGATTTCCCGGATACCATTGATGTGATGCTCTCCAATAATCCAGTGCGGGGGAAAATGGCAGACCGCTGCGTATGGGGCGATTTCCCATAGCGGCGGTTGGGTTTTGTGTATTGTCTGCATCAATTTATCAATTCTTCGCCAAATTATAAAGGGCGGACAGGCTTGGAACAAAAACAATAATCTGCAACTTTTGACACCGCATTATCCTCAATATAAATGATGCATTATCTCGTCATAAAAATCATCCTGATTTCCACTTTTAACACAAGACCAGCCTATCCTTCCTTCATCTAAGAAATATATTTTCTTACAGTAACTTGCAATATGGGGATCATGTGTCACTAATACAACCGCCTTATGCCTTTCACTATTTATTTTCATAAAGCATTGCATAATATTCAATGCGGATGCCAAATCAAGGTTACCAGTTGGTTCATCCGCAAAAATAATTTCCGGATCATTTGACAATGCCCTGGCAATGGCAACCCTTTGTTTTTCTCCGCCAGAAAGCTCATAAATATTTTTCTTCAAAAGATATTCTATCCCTAAATTACACGCATTTTCTTCAACAATGCCCTTCGCTTTTTTATAAGGCATTTTACTCAATACCAGCGGAAGCATTATATTTTCCTCCGCAGACAAATTATCCATCAGATTAAAATCCTGAAATACAAACCCAATACTGTTCCTGCGCAATTCAGCTAAATAATCAGCATTTAGTTTTCGTATATCCTTATCTCCATAATGTATCTTTCCTTTTGTCGGCTTGTCTATTGTCCCCAATATTTTCAGCAAAGTGGTCTTTCCACAGCCAGACCTCCCCATGATACCAACCAAATCCTCATCTTCAATATCCAGGTCAATACCTTTAAGAACCGGATACTCTTTCTCTCCGCTTATTCTGTTTGCGATTCCGTGATTGTAGCTTTTTATAATGCCCCGGGCTTTCACTATACACATACTAAATCCCTTTCACTTTCTCCTAATGCACCTTTTATAATTGTCGTTAATATCATTTGCTTTACTACCACGTAATAAATTACATTTACACACAAAATAATAATCTGAAAAAGAAAATACTCTGTCAAATATTTGCTGTACAGCATATTGCTATATGACAGTTCCACCAGCATATAAAAGAAAGACAGCACAATTGCCAGAGCAGCAGGCAGGCACAATAATTGACGGTATTCTTTAACGACATTTTTCTGAATATCTGCCTCAGCCATTCCCAAAAACAGAAAGGTTTTACATTTGCGAATAATAAAAGGCTGATCTGCTTTTATTTTTAATGTTAAAATTCCGAAACAGGAAAGCTGGCAATAGATTCCAAGGAATAAACTTATGATCTTGGTAAAGGTCATTGTTTCCTTTTCATTTTTTACAAATTCTGTCCTCCAGAAAATCGTATCATTCCGTTCAATGACGGATTTATCGTACATTTCATATTCCTCGTCTAATTCTCCTTTTTTTACTATAATCTTCATAGTTTCATTTATCCCGTTTATGATACTTTCCTCTGGCAAAACAACAAACTGATACAATGGCAATGGCTGCTCAAGCCCAAATACAACTTCGTCCCATATCCTGGAGACAGTAAATTGACTTTCTTCTCCATCCTGTATCAAATAAATTGCATCCACCATATCAACACCAGCCGTGGCTTCATTGACAATAACAGCCTCATTATCATCAAGAATCAGTTCTTTACCAGTTAATTCAGAATAGCTCTTGTCAGAAATACATATATACTCCTTATTTGAGTATACCGTTCCCTCTGTTTTTATATAACCTGTTGCTGCTGGCAGCTCCATTATATCCTCACCTAATATTTCCTTTACAGCATTCTCTGTCCTGCTATTATCCACAATTCCTACAAACCCATATGGGTATTCTGTGCTGTCCGTATTATCCGGGGCATCTGATATAAACATTCCTCCGGTAAAATATAAAACAAGGAAATTCAACACAGCCATAATAAACAGCATTCTGCAGTTACTTGAAAATTTATAGTAAAATTCATTTAATGAAAGAAAGTGCTTAAAATAATAGCCTTTAAATGCCTTTATAAGTTTCAATAAAAAGCTGCCCCCAAATGACATTAAAATATAAATGCCACATAAACATACCGCCATGCTGATAAAATGGCTTAACAGATCTTCACTTTTTGTAAGATTTATAGCATAAATAATCAAACAGAAGCCCAAGCCGCCGATAATCCATGTCCTTTCGTGCTTTTTCTCCCTTTTTATCCCACGCATCTGCATCTGCGTTAAATCCCACTTACGAAAATAGACAAAAGCGATTGCATACTCCAATATAGCCAGAACAAAACAGGTTTTGACAATTGAACCGACTATCCAAATAATATTTGAAGGGAGCAGCGGCCCTGACGAATAGCCCGTCTTCAATAATATAAAAAGGAGCATGGCTACGGTTATTCCGCCAATCAAAATACCAATAACCATTGAAAAAAAACAAATCAAGAAAAATTCCCCTGAGAAAAAGCGGAAAATAATTTTCCTGCTGCTCCCCAGCGTAAGCAATATACTGTAATCCCTGTTTTTTGACCTTACAAAAAAACGTGCAGCATATAGCAAAAAAAGGAGCGACATAACAAAAGCCACAGCAAAGCAAAAAAGGCAAAGCGTATTAATTCCCCCTGCTTTTTCGTCCAAGCGGTATTGCATATTGATTTGATATATAGATAAAACGATCACCCAAAGAACAATCGAAAAAATAATACTTAAAGAATAGACTTTTGCCTCCTTCAAATTCATATTTTTGTATATTAATTTGAATAACATACTATTCCTCCACTTCCAATAAACAAAAACAACCCGCTATTCACTTGCGCCTTTTAAAATTTTTTCCAATAAGGTTACATAGCCTTTAAATTCTGATAAGCCTTTTTCCGTTAAGTGATATGTGCTTTGTGGCTTTCTGTTAATAAATTCCTTTTTACATTTTATAAATTCCCATTCTTCCAGTTTTACAAGCTGGGCCCCAAGATTGCCTGATGTCGCATCCGTAAGATTCTGAAGTTCTTTAAAGTTTTTCTCGCCCGTAACTAAAGCGGATATGATGGCAAGACGGAGTTTATTGGTAAACGCCTCCGGTATTGAAAAAAGATCCACCTTATTATTCTCCCTTTCTCTTTTTTAGATAAAGTCCCATTAAAATCATGCCGACTGACAAAATAACTGTTGTAAAAACAGTAACGGCATTTATTTTCACATCATTCCCGTGAAAATCTGCTACTCTTACCTCCAAACCAGTCCCCGCCAAAATAAGAAAAAGAAATGCCATTACGAAAGAAACTCTCTGTATCAATTTGTCCTGAATAACAAACCCCATAACAAAACATCCAATCATCACAAAAACGAATTGAAAAAGAGGCTGAATAAACTGATTATTACCTGCCTTTTCATAGCTGACCATATGAAAAAATATACGGAATAATTCTCCCCCGACCAGCAGCAGCCCCCAGATATTAATCAGGCTCATGCTCAATTCATTTTTAAACTGTTTCAATTTGTTATGATAAATGAGGTAAACGATAAAATATCCCATAACCGACACAAAGCTGATTCCCCTAAAAAGCCCCCATATTACCAGACTTATATCCTCCATTCTTTTCATAACTCCAAACATCAGTGCGTACAAGAAACAGGTAAGTATCCGGACAGCTCCAATACCAATAAAAAAGCCGGACACTTTAGAAAAGTCATTCTGTGTCTTATCAATCACTTTTTTAATTAAATTAACATCTTCAAGTGCTTCTGCAATTTTTTGACTCATAATATGCATCTCCTTACTCTATTTTATAGACTACTCTATTATTATGCATATATGCTGTTGTTTTGTCAACAATGAATATGGTAAATATTGAAATACAGTATTTGGCGAAACTACCGGCCCCTTTGATTATTTTATTTGTGTATATAAAAAGGACTCTATCCTTTGTTTGGGATAGAATCCTTTGAAAAACCAATTGGGTAGGAGGTAGATAATTATTTTATCTACCGACCTCCCACACCATATTGCGTGTCGGGATTGATACAAATATTTCCTAAGTGCTATCGTTTTTACATTTACCGCAAATGCAGTAAAATCAACACTTTTCAAAAAGGCAGATGCACCCGTGCATGAGTGGCTATCGTTTTATTATTCAGAATTGCCACACTTTCGATATTCCATAGTATAAAAAATAACGATAGCCTTTTTTCCAGCAAAGCTATCGTTATTTTTTGCACCCAAAGGACTTTGCACAATCTTGCAATCATCCCTATCAACTGAAAGTTATCTGCGAGTATAAACCAAATCTGTTATTCCGTTATATGTCTGCGTCTTGAGCAATTTTAACTTGATTTCGTTTTCTCTGCTTCCGAACAATCGAATACCTGAACCCAAAAGGGTTGGAATAACAGATATGTAATATGCATCAATTAAGTCTTCCTGCATCAACTGTTGAACCAGATTTCCACCGCCGCAAATCCAAATATCTTTCCCCGGCTCCGCTATCAACCGCCGCAACATATCAGCGGGGTTTTCTTTTGTAAAGCAGATATTCTTTGTAGACACTGCATTGTTGTGTGTGACAACATAGGTAGTAAAATCGTCATATATCCATTCTTCCGGCGAAAATTCCGTCGTGACCTGATGATATGTATTCCACCCCATCAAAATCGTGTCGATACCTTTTACAAATTCGGAGTACACATCCACATTTTCGCTATCGGCACCCTGCCCATGTAACCAGTCAACCTTACCGTCTTTATCCGCAATAAAACCATCAAGGCTCATCGCAATAAATAGAATAATTTTTCTCAATCAATTCACCTCACTAAATACCGATTGAACAAAATCGCTGCGCGATGGCCTGCCGAGGCTGTGGCGCAGTTTTCCATTGTCTAAAAAAGCAGTGGAAATTTCTTTCCTTAATGATTTGCTGTTCTCTCACAGCATCAAAATTATACCTCAATTATTCGCAAGTTTCAGTTAAATAATTCCCTTTTTTTGCGTATAAATCGTATATATGCAATCGCCAGTATAACAACGGTTAATGTTTCAGCAAATGGCTGTGCGGCGATTATTCCAGTCACATTCCATATTTGGGAGAAAATAAGCAATGCCGGAACCATTAACACAATCTTACCAATCACAATACCAACCGTAGCGGTTTTCCATTGTCCCATTGCCTGAAAAATAGCATTAAACAACTCTAAGAAGCCAATCCCGAAAATACTGAAAATATAGATACGGAGAAAACCTACTGCCACTGGCATTACATCTGCAATCGGTAAAAATAAACGAACCATTGCATTTGGAAACAGCATGACAAAGCAAAAACATGCTAATGTATATATCCCCATAACAACCATTGAACCATTGATAAGGGATTTTGTGCGTTTTCCCAAAGCAGCGTTATAATTGTATGAAATCAGCGGGCGGACACCTTGCTCAATACCAATAGCAATTTGCAGAAATGCGTTTCCCAATTTTTGAACAACACCCCATGCAGCAAGATCCGCCTGTGTCCCATGTATGCCTAATAAGTAATTACGCAGGAAATCTACGCAGTTCATCAGAAAAATACTTAATCCTGCCGGAATGCCAATAGACAATACACTTTTGCAAATGCCATTATTAGCAGAATATCCCCGTAGATTAAGAGAAATAACAGTCACGTTTCGTCTCTTGTAATATTGGAATAAGAAAAATGCCATAGAGCAATAATTTGAGATACAAGTAGCCATACCTGCCCCCGCAATTCCCTGTTTGAAAACAAAAATAAATATCGGGTCAAGAACCACATTCAGTAATCCTGCCCCGGCAATTCCAATACTTGCAAGTTTTGTTTCCCCTTCTGCCGTAAATAATTGTGCCATTACTTGTGAAAAGACCATAGGGACACATGCCACATGCAAAACCCAAAGGACATATCCTTGACAAAATCCGTAAGAATTTTCGTCTGCGCCTAAAATCCCCAAAAGTTGTTTTTCGAACAGAAAGATGATTAAGGAAATAACGGCAATGACAGTGATTGCTGTATATATGGCAAATACAGAAAATGTTTTTGCCCTCTTAGGATTTTTTGTTCCCAGAGAAGCAGCTACATTTGCGTTTCCTCCTGCACCAAAAATTGTAGCGATTACAGTCATTGTCATAACCAAAGGGAGTGTGACAGTCATTGCAGAAATTTGGAACGTATCCCCTGTCCTGCCTACAAAAAAGGCATCTGTTAAGTTTAGGATTAGTGTTGCAAGCTGGCTGATTACAGCAGGCAGAATAAATTTTGATAATGCTTTTGGCACACTTAGACTTTCAAAGGCATTTGTATTGTTATTCAATGTTATTTCCTCCTTGTTATTTTGCCGCTTCCGTGATAAAGCGGCTGTCATAACATTCTATTTCAAGACTTTCAGCAATCAGTTTGCCAATTTGACGACCTCCGCTGCCGTGTTCAAGACCAATAGTAATTACTTTGTTCATAAATGTACCTCCTGTTATAATATTTGTTTGCAAGCAAACTATAAGGGAATAAAAAAAGAAATATAGCTCATTTCCATTTTTATTCTTCTAAAGCATTACGCAGTTTTTCATAAAGCTGGTCAAAGGCTTTAAAATCTTCCTCTGATAAAACTTCTGAAAAAAATTGGTTTAATTCTTCTGATTTTATAAGATTGTGCGTTCGGAAATTCTTTCCACGTTCAGTTAAGACAACAATTTTTTTTCTTGCGTCTTCTGTACTATTCATTCTCGAAATAAACCCTTTTTGTTCCAAAAGAAGCAGCATTTTGGAAGTAGTGGCTCTATTGATCACAAGAGCTTTTTCAATATCCTTTTGTGTAACTTCATGATCTTTATTTTCATATAGGTAATCAATTACTAAAAAACCAGAATGACTGATAAAAGGGTATTCATCATTCGTAAATAATGCATAAACTTTTTTTGTAATCAGATTATTAAGATGTTTAATTTTCAGTCCAAATGCGGTATGCAAAAGTTTCACCTCTTTTTAGTTTGCTAGCATACATTATATGTATCAATACATATTTTGTCAAGGTTGATTATTCTAATGCTTGATGTCCTTCCGTAATTATCCGTTTTTAACTAGAACTTCTTCGATTGGTAAAGCCTTTGCGCTTTTCCTGCGCTCGCTTGGTGGTGTCTGCTTTCTTCATTCTCTGCTCCTTTACATACAAAAGGAGCGCATAGATTTTTTATTTTCTATGCGCCCTAACCGATGTGCTACTTATTTTGTTATAATTATGCTAATTGTTAGCTGATAAACCTCATCTTACTTACGAATGACTTTCCTCATACCTGAACCACAAAATTCATGCGGAATTATCTTAAATCCCATTTTCTCGTAAAATGTTTCTTTTCCTTTTTCTGCTATCAACTGTATACTGGAACGCCCGCCGATTGGTGTTGCCCTGTCAACATATTCAATTATCATACTGATAATTTTTTTGCCAATACCTTGTTTCTGATAATTTGGCTGTACCACAATATCAGCTATCATATAATACATTCCGTCACCTATCAATCTCCCCATTCCAATAGTTTGGTTATCATCAACCGCAGTTATTGTGTATATACTACTGTTAAGAGCTTTTTGTGTCTGCTCTTTTGAAAAAAGCAACCACTCAACACTTTCCCTTAACTTACAATAATCGTCATAGCACAACACATTTTCTTTATATTCCATGTGCTTTTCCTCCAATACTAACTTTCTGACTTATAAATACACTTTTTATTCAAATATGGATTTGGAAACCCTCAAAATCAAATATTCCTGCCCCCTGCTTTAACATTCCCATGTCAGCTAATTCACTAAAGGCTTTATCAATCCTCTCAATTATGCTGACAGAAACATTAAGCTGATGATGTGCGGGCAAAAGCCGCTTTATCTCCAAAGATTTTACTTTTTTAACAGACTGCCAAAAAAGAGAAGGGTTAGTTGTCGGATAAAAAGCGTCAAGGCAACCGCTATATATTAAATCACCTGAAAACAAATACTCCCGTTCTGGCTCATAGAAACAGCAATCACAAACGTTTCAAAGAAAAAAGCCATGCGACTAATTTACGCTCATTTTCTTTAATCCTCCATTGTCATCAATTATTTTTTATTTAAGAAACATTAGCTTTTTCATCGGATTTTCTTAACATTTCTTCCATCGCTTTCACATATTCATCAAATGTCATAACC
>CAMXQE010000042.1 GCA_947246015.1 uncultured Lachnospiraceae bacterium
ATGTCCGCTTCGCGGACACAAATTCTCTGGGGCGCTGTCCGGGCGGTTACTGTTTCCGGTTTTTCATAATCCATCTGACACTGCGAATTATCATGTTTCCCGCTATGCGAAGAATGAAATAATCAATGCTACTACAAATCCTGTACCGCCTACCAGGGTTTCCATAATCGTCCATGTTTTCAGATTTGTCTTTTCATCCAGTCCTACCAGTGATTTCACCAGCCAGAATCCGGAGTCATTAAAGTGGGAGCAAACTGTTGCACCACCGGCCACTGCTGCCGTTACACAGGCCAGATATAGCGGGGACAATCCGGCAATACCCGGCATAGCTGCTACGATTCCTGCTGCCATCGTCATAGCTACCGTTGCGGAACCTACGCAGATTCTTACCAATGCCGCTACGATAAATGCCACCAATACAAGCGGCAGGTTTGCGGATGATACCGCATTGCCGATAACATCGCCTAATCCGGAATATTGCAGCATATAACGAAGTACACCGCCACATGCAGTCACTAAAAGGATAAGTCCGGTAGGTTCCAGCGATTTCGTCATCAGTTTTTCCAATTCCGGCAAAGAATATCCATATCTGGTTCCCAGTGCAAACATTGCTACAATCGTTGCAATCAGCAGCGCCACAAAGGGTTCGCCGAGGAATCCGAAAATCGGCTGTACCGGAGCCAGCGCCGGAACGACGCCTGCAATGGAATCTAATACAATCAGCACAAGGGGAATCAGGATAATCCCTACTATTAATCCGAAGCTCGGCAGCTTGGATTCGTCAAAATCCTCCTGCTTTGCCACATGTTCGGGAACCGGAATATCATACTTCTTACCGCAGTATGCGCCCCAAACCGGCCCTGCTACAATCATGGAACAAACACCGCAGAATACACCGACCAGAATAACCCATCCCAACTCTACATTTAACATCGTAGCTACCAGTACCGGCCCCGGTGTGGGCGGGATGAACGCATGGCCTACTGCCAGACCTGCTAACAGCGGGATGACATAGAACAAAGAAGAACGTTTCGTTCTTTTCGCCAGCGAAAAAGCCAGCGGTATAAGAATAATCAATCCTGCGTCGAAAAATACCGGCATCGCTATGACAAGACCCGTAATACCAAGCGCCCACGCCGCTCTTTTATCACCGAACTTGTTTACCAGCGTTACCGCAATCGCCTGCGCCCCGCCGGATGCTTCCAGTATGGCGCCGAACATGGAACCCAGACCGACAAGCAGGGCGATACCCTTTAACGTGTTCCCGATACCGTCGTTTACCGCCAGGATAATGTCATCAAACGGCATCCCTGCAATAAGCCCGATGGAAAGAGCTCCTAAAAGAATGGAGACCATTGCGTGAATCTTAAACTTAATAATCAATACCAATAAAATTACCAATCCTAACACTGCTGCAATTACCAGTCTGGTAGGATCCAGTGTAGCTGCTTCCGCTGCCATATTGTTACCTCCTGTTCCAGTTCCGCAACTCCACAAAACGAGCCCAACCCAGCAGATTAAAACCTGTCTGCTCCGCACCCAGGTTTTATCTGGGGCTCTTTTTGCTCCGTTGCTGTTTTTTGTTTCCAGTTCCGCAACTCCGTCAAACGAGCCCCGCCTCAGCAGAGAAACTCCTGTCTGCTTCGCAGCCATGCGTTCCTCCGGTGGCTCTTTTGCTTTGTTGCTTTTTTTGTTATATACATCAGACGTCTTATGTTTTCTGCTATTATTGTATAATTTTGGTTAAAATATGTCAATACGTCGGATGTATTTTTGTTTTTTTCTCTCTTTTAAACAAAAAAGTTGGCAGATTGCGTCTGCAAGCCTGCCATTTTTGGTCATTTTGTCAAATTGGTGTTTTTTCCTCTTCGGATTCAGCCTGGGGTTCCTTTTCAATCATCCGATGTTTTGCCGCCGGATTCTCCTTTTTCTTTTAAATGTTCTTCATACATCTGCATAATCCGCTGTCTGTTGTAGGTCAGATGCATATTCATGGCGTACTTTGCCCCGAACGAATCACCCTTGATAATGGAATTGGTAATCGCCCGGTGCGTCTCCAGCGTTTCTTTCATCAGCTGCCGCTGTGTCAGATTCACAAAAGTCAGGACGGCGGTGTTGATAATCGGAATCAGTACTTCCACCACCCTGTTCCTGCTGCATCTGGCTATACAGGTATGGAATTCCACATCCTTTTTCGCATGGTTCCTTCCGCTCAGATAAAGCTCCTCTACTTCATCACACAACTGCTCCAGCTGTTCCTTTTCCTCCGGTGTAATATGCTTACATGCCATCGCCGCAATTTCCGGTTCCAGCATCATGCGCACATCCAACAGCTCTAATGCCAGCTTATACTTGTCCCCCAGCCTTGCCAGCCCCAATGGGTCTTCCTCCAAAGTATGGGTACTGAGCACATAAGTTCCCGCTCCCCTGCGCACCTCCAATACCCCTTTGGTCACGAGGCCCTTTACAGCCTCCCGTATTGTGCTTCTCCCTACCCCGAACATCTCTGCCAGTTCAAATTCGTTAGGAATCTTCTCCCCTATTTTCACCGGCTCATTCAGAATATAATTCATCAGTTCCTCTTCTACCTGTGAACCTAACAGTTTCTTGTTCATCTTTTCAAATTGGTACATGGTGGACCTTCTTTCCCCTTTATTCTTTCTCTTTTAAAAGAAATTATTTGTAAAAAGGAATCAGGTCAAGCATAACATGTAAAATGAGGGATTACAAGATGTAAAGATGAACTTTCTTATGACAAATATCGCGAAAGCCTTTCATTATGCCTCACTGTTTCTTATCTGCTTTCCGAGAACCCGTTCCGGCATACGGCCGTCATTTGCTTCCGCTACTGCCGCAGCCAGCTCTCCCCTGCGCTTCTCCGCATCAGGCAGGTCACAGACGACATCGTTCAGGTCATACGGCCCGTTACGGAAATGTCCCACCGACGCACCCCGGAATTCCCCGTCTATCAGAAGGTACTGAAGCGGCTCATGGTCATATGTAAGCTGTGCGCACAGCGGCTTTATAAATTCCTTCAGCACATGTTCCATGGATTTATAGAGAAAATCATTCCGATGGATTGCATAGACGGAGTGCGGCTTCTCCGGTACATAGTCCTCCAGCAGCTTCTTATCGTCCCTCCGCATATACCCCTGCCCCGTCTCCGTCAGGATTCCCTCTTCCGCCAATTCAGCCGCGGCCGTTTTCAGCTCTTTTAACGGAAGCTTATAGAACGACTTTGCCATCGCCAGGTCGAACCAGACCTGTCTGCGGGCAAAACGCTGCAATACCGTTTTTAATGCTTCCATACGCGTATACCGCTGCCCGTCCGCCTCCGGAAACATTTCTTCAAAAGGAAACCATGCCCGGTCCCACTCCCCGTCATACTGGTCCTCATAGAGCAGGAAAGCTTCCTGCAAACGGTGCAGGGCCGGTGTGATTTCCTTTACCAGAAAACCTGTCTCCTCCTTAATCTGCTGGATATTCAACGGCCCGACATGTCCCGTCAGTTCCAGTATCTGTTCCTGTATCCATGTCGGCTTTGCCAACGGTTTCCGGTACAATGCCATAAACAGCTCCAAATCCTCCGGAACAATCCAGCCAAGATTCCCTCCCGCAAACCTTCCCTTAATCAGTTCCCTTCTTTCCTGACGTATTCTGTTAAATTCCCTGTCATCAAAATCCGTCCGGAAAACCAATGTAGGAGGCTGCCCGAATCCGTTCCAATACACATTCTGTCCCGGCTGCATATCACGGTATAATTCCATATACTCCCGCTCGTCCGCTTTCTTTGTCAGAAATTGGCGTTCCATGCGCAGCCCGATTATTTTTTCCCTGTTTATGTAATCCATTTCCTCACCCGAACCGCCTCTGCGTTCCTTTTTTCCTCTCCATATTTCTCAATGTCCGGCATCCTGCTCCATTTTCCACTGCCTGCACTGTTCTATCCTCGCACCGGGGGGAGTATCGCCATGCTCGGCGTCGCAGGAATACTGCGTCAGCAGTTCACAGGGAATATCCGGGCATTCTCCGCAATGCGTCAATCCTTTTTCCTGACAGCAGACAGCCACCGGACATTCCCCATGAAAAGGCTTTCCATTTGTTTCTATGCAGCCGCCGCAATTGCAGCTGTCCTTGTACTCACACCCTGTACAGTGAAGTCCGCACCGTGAATCAACCACAGAACCGCTTACAGAATCATTCATCATATAAACCTCCGTTTTTCTACAAATTTTTTGTTTTTCCCATCATAGCACAAGGAACACGACACCTGCATGTCATGTTCCGCCATATTTCCTCCACGCCCTTTCCAAAACAGTCTTCATACGCTCCGCCATCTCCGGCGGCCCTGTCACTGTGACCTTATCCCCGAAACCGAGAAACCATTCCTCCGCCCTCTCCGGACCTGTAAATCCCCACTCTGCATACAGCTGTCCGTCCCCGGTCACAGTAAACGAGCCGGGGCCGTACTCTTCTACCAGTCTGTATTTGACAGACGCATCGTAAACCGCTGTCACGATGTAATCATCTGTCATATGCGTTCCGAACCGCTCCTCCGCCGCCGGCATCTCCCGGACTTCATATTTTTCTTCCGAAATATTCAGCTCCCACAGCCGCAGCAGCTTATACATGCGGAAGTCCTGCCGTTCCCTGCAAAAACCGTACACATACCAGTCCGACCACCTGAACACAACCAAATACGGTTCTACGAACTTATCGCTTTCCCCCTTATCATAATAGTAATGAAACGAAATGCAGCGCCGTTCCTCAATCGCTGCATGAATCCGTTCAATCTTATCCGCCAGGTCTTTTTTATAAAAAGAAGAAAGGTCAATCGCCATGCCGCCGGACGATACTGCCGCAGGATTTCCCCCGAATTTCCGCACAATACGCTCTGCACTGGCTGCATGGGAAACGCTGTCCAGTGTCTTCAGTCCGGTAAATACCGCCGTCAGCTCCTGCCTGGTAAATACCGTCGTATCCAAAGAAAATCCTTCCATAAGAGAAATTCCGCCGTTATTCCCCTGTGCGGTAACAATCGGTATTCCGGCGCGGCATATGTCTTCAATATCCCTGTTAATGGTACGTCTTGACACCTCAAACACTTCCGCAAGAAATGGAGCCGTCACTTTTTTCTTCTGCTGCAGAATTGCGATAATCCCTATCAGGCGTTCTATTTTCATTCCGTATCTCCCATTCATGTATGAAGTCAAACGCTGTCATGCTCCGCGAGCCAGCTTATTAAACAACGGACGGCACACTCCGCGAACCGTCCTTATGTTAATAAAATACCCCGCTGCCAGTCCTCCGGGCAGCGGGGATATATATCCTCTATTTCATTTCTAACCATCCCTCATTCGTATCAAAGCTGTACATCATTTCAATCACTACGCTTCCGCCGTCATAAGGGGCAAGGTCGATATCCCCGGACTCTATAACCAGCCCGTCAGAATCCATTGTCTCCAAATGCCAAACAGTCTGGTCCTTTTCCATAATCAGATTGACAAGGTTGAATACTTCCAGCCCGTTATAATTCTCTACATCATCCGTGACCAGATTGGCACGTGTATCTTCCTGCGCGGTATTATAAAAGTACACTTCATAAAAAGGCAGCGTCGTCATATTTTTCAGTGTTACCGAAACCTGGCAATACTCTTTTTCCTCTTTTTCCTCCGACATCTCTGAAAGAGACTGATAAATTTCCTCATATTCATCCATCAGGGTTTTCATCTCCGTCATAAGGGCTTCCAGCTCACCGCTTTCCATCTCCCCTACATCCAGTTCCCCGATTTCCTTTATTCTGCCGCTCAGCCGGTTCAGCTGCTCCTCATATTCCGAAACAGCGCTGTCCGCATACAATGTAACCACCACATTGTGTTCATCCACCAATTCCGCATATCTGGCTTTGCACGCTTCCATTGCCTCCGCATTCTGCTTCCCGCATCCGGATAAGACCATCAGCACTGCCAGCCATAATACCGCTACACTCTTTACTCTTTTCATCATCACTTTCCTTTTCCTGTATTCCGTCTTACATATATATGGAATCCGCCTCCTTACACTGACATCAGGCACTGATTCTTTCAGGATTCACGCAGGCCGTACTAAAACTTCGCCAACTCCGCAATCATGGCCGGATTCATCATATACTCCCTGATAAAATCATTGTATCTGTCATTCCATTCGTCCGTCCAGCTGTTCTGCTCCATAATCTCACGTATTTCGCGTAATACGTCCACCGCGCGGCTACAATCCTCCTGCCCGCCAAGCTGCGCATGGAAATCCGCTTCTTTCCAATATATCCTCACAATTTCCCTTGGATGCAGCGCTGCCAGCTGTTTGCTGATGCGATGGCCAGCATCTGCGTTTCCTTCCGTAAACTGCTGCCGTCCTTCCAGATAGGATAATACTTCCGATGTATTTCCCTTTTCCATACAGATATCGAAATAAGCCTGCAGATTCCTCTCCCTGATGACTTCCAGTATCTTTTTCTCTTCTGATGCAAAATCCTGCGAAGAAAATTCCTTCTGGCAGATATGATACCATTTCCCCAGTTTTTTACTGTCTGCACAGGAAATCAGTGCGCAGAGCATTTCCTTTTCCTTCGCATAATTTCCCAGCTCCTTATAATAACCGTACAGCAGCTCCGTAATAAAATCCTTATCCTGCTTTTTACGGGAAGCTTTCTGATACAGGTTCTCCAGTTCCTTTTCGTCTTTCCGTTTTGCATAATAAGTAAAGAGATAGCTGTAGATTTCGTATAACCTGCCCTCCGCTTTATCCAACCCCTCCTGTATAGTCTTCAAAGCCAGTTCCTGTTTCCCCTGTTTCTTATATTTATTCGCCAGCGCCATATAATCAGAGCTGGATACGAGACGTTCCGTCACTGCTTCAGAAACATCCTCCTTCTTATTGTTTTCCGAATAAATTTCAGAAGCGTAATTTTTATAAAAAGAGTTTCCATAATCTGCAAGAAAATCCGCAAGATAGATTCTCTCCTCTTTCGTCCTGCACATACGGGAAGCAACGTCTACAAGCACATCCGTCAATCCGCTGTTGTCCGAAGCCACTTCCTCCAGAAGCTCATCCAGTACTTCCTTCCTCACTGTCCACGGAATCTCGTATTTACCGAGCAAATCTTTTATCATATCAAGTTCATCACGGACATCATCTTCATCGCTCTTCGGTCCGCCTCCGCAGGTATTGAACATCTCGATAACCGGCTGCGCTTTTTTCCACCGCTGCATCAGCTGCGTCTCTGCATCCTGCACATCCCCTTCTCCTGCATTCTTTCTGCAGAAGTCTGTCAGCGCCTGTCTTGCCGAATCACTCAGCTTCACCATGAACCCTATCAGCTGCAACAATTCCTCTTTTTCCAGTTTCCCAACCATTTCCATTAATGTCTTATCGTCCATCGTCTTCCACCTTCATTCTTTGATTTTCCAGCCCTTTACTTCCGCATACAGATACAGGCCGGACTCTCTTATAAACCTCCCCATTCCGGAATCCACGGTTCATCTACCATTATAAATTATCCTCCCCCATACTGTGCATCAACACCATACCAGTCATATCGCCGCAAATATCAGACTAGGCAGTCGGAATATAAAACCTTTTAAGTCATATATGCCATTCATCCAGTGCTCCATCCGGCTAGAATCCCCCAAATTTTCAGCCATATTGTTATTGTACCAGTACACAGCGCCGGACAGGGTATGGTGGTATTAAGGACCGTCGGAAAACGCCGGTACTTAGTGAGGTATTAACGAGCTTAGTACCGTTGCGTTTGGAGTCGAGCGAAAGCGTGTCCTTAATACCACCATACCCTGTCCGGCGCGTCCTCTGTTCCACATAACCAATATAGCCAAAAATCCAAAGCTATTTCCCGTCATACAAATGGCATCTGACCACATGTCCGTTTCCCATGTCCTTTGCTTCCGGCGCCTGCTCCTTGCAGACTGCCATGCAGTCCTTGCAGCGCGTGTGGAATTTGCAGCCCTGCGGCGGATTGGCCGGGGAAGGGATGTCGCCTTCCAGAATCATCCGCTTTATCTTTATGTCCGGGTCAGGCATCGGAATTGCACTGAATAAAGCCTTTGTATAAGGATGCAGCGGTTCCCTGAAAATATCCTCCGTGCTTCCTGTCTCTACCAGCCCGCCAAGATACATGACGCCTATCGTATCGGAGAAATGCTCCACGACCGAAAGGTCATGGGAGATGAACAGATACGTCAGGTTCATCTTCTCCTGTAGTTCTTTCAGAAGGTTGATAATCTGCGCCTGTATCGATACATCCAATGCCGATACCGGTTCGTCGCAGACGATGAATTCCGGCTTCAGGGCTAGTGCCCTGGCAATGCAGATACGCTGTCTCTGCCCGCCCGAAAACTCATGGGGATACCTTTCCTTATGATACTCCTGCAGGCCGCAGTTCAGCATAACCTGCGTAATATACTCGTTGTACTGCTCTTTCGGCACCAGATTGTGCTGCCTTACCGCCTCTCCGATAATCTCTCCGACAGGCAGTCTGGGCGACAGGGAAGAATACGGATCCTGGAAAATAATCTGCATCTTCGTACGCAGTTCCCTCAGTTTCTTCTTATCCACATTGTTTACATCCTCGCCGTTAAAAAGGACTGTTCCCGATGTCTTCTCCAGCAGGCGCAAAATCGTGCGCCCTGTCGTGGACTTCCCACAGCCGGATTCCCCTACCAGCCCCATCGTGGTTCCTCTCTTAATCTGAAAAGATACATCGTCCACTGCCTTTACATTTCCTGTCACGCCGCCGAAAAAGCCGCCCTTTATCGGGAAATATTTCTTCAGATGGGATACTTCCAGAATATTGTCTTCCTGGTGGACCAACGTCCCATTGTTCGCTTCGTTAGCCATTCTGTACGCCTCCCTCCTTGCAACGATAACAGCTTACCACATGCGTAGGTGATACATGGTATGCCTCCGGATATACCCCTTCGCATTCGGCAATACACATTTCACAGCGGTCTTTGAAATAGCAGTAATCCGGCATGTCCACCGGATTCGGCACACTGCCCGGAATGCTGTAAAGCTTGTCAATATGTTTGCCCACTACCGGTTTGGAATTCATCAGTCCCCGTGTATAAGGATGCCTCGGGTCCTTGAAGATTTCCTGTGCCGTTCCCTTTTCTACCACGCGTCCTGCGTACATAACGACCACATAATCCGCCATTTCCGCCACCACGCCCAAATCATGGGTGATTAACATAATCGAACTGTTGATTTTATCCTTTAAACTGCGCAGCAGGTCTAGCACCTGCGCCTGTATCGTCACATCCAGCGCCGTCGTCGGCTCATCCGCAACAATCAGCTTCGGGCTGCAGGCAAGCGCCATGGCAATCATGATACGCTGTCTCATACCACCCGACAACTCATGGGGATACATCCGGTATACGCCCTCTTTGTTGGCAATTCCCACTACCTCCAGCATTTCTATGGTACGCGCCTTTACCTGCTCTTTTGACATATCCGGGTTATGCAGGGCGATTACCTCATCCACCTGGTCCCCGATACGGAATACCGGATTCAGGGAAGTCATCGGCTCCTGAAAAATCATGGACATATAGTTGCCGCGCAGTTTCTGCATCACTTCCGCGGGTGCATTGACTACATTATAGACTTTGTCCCCCGCATTGAAACGAATCTCCCCTTCCACCGTCTGTCCTGAAGGCCGCTGTACCAGCTGCAGCAGAGACAGGCTGGTTACGGATTTCCCGCAGCCCGACTCTCCGACAATCCCTACTGTCTTCCCCTGCGGCACATCAAACGACACACCGCTTACCGACTTCACGGTTCCGATATCGGTGAAGAAATAGGTATGCACATTATCAAATTCCACACAGTTCTCCGGATTCTTCATCTTTGTCACATATTCCGACTCCGGTATATTCTTCCGGTTCCTTTTCTTCTCCATCTCTTTCGTAATCTTACGATTATATCTGGAAATCTCCCGCGACTCCTTCGCGGATATATAATTTGAACTCTTCTTATTCCCTGCCATCATATCCCTCGCAATCCACTCACAATCCAACCGCAGTCCATTTCTATCTCTTCATTTTCGGGTCGAACGCATCGCGCAGCCCGTCACCGATAAAGTTAAATGCAAGTACGGTCAGCAGAATCAGGATACCTGCCGGAACCCATACGAACAAGTAGTTTGTCATGACATAAGAGTCATTTACCGCATTGATGATACTTCCCCAGGAAGCCGCCGGATATTTGATACCCAGACCAAGGTAACTGAGCGTTGCCTCCGCCAGAATTACCTCGCCAAGACCCATGGAAGCAAACACGATAAGCTGCGGCACCACATTCGGAATCAGATGTTTGAAAATCCTGCGTCCTACGCTGATACCCATCGCTTCCGCCGCCACCATAAATTCCTGCTCACGCAGGGACAGAATCTGTCCGCGCACGATACGCGCTATACCGACCCATCCGATGATACTCATGATTACACACAGCATATAGATACGCACCGTTGCACTGGCCCTGTAATGATCCATGATGGAACCGAGTATCAGATACAGCGGCATGGAAGGAATACAGTAAATCACATCCACCAGACGCATCAGAATATTATCGACCCAGCCGCCGAAATAACCGGCAACGCCGCCAACAATCATACCGATGATAACTTCTATGATAACTACCACAAAACCGATTAACAGGGAAATACGCCCGCCGTACATGAGACGCGCCAGCAAATCCATACCGTTGGCATCCGTTCCGAGCCAGTGTTCTTCCGACGGCTGCGCATAAGTATCGATGACACGCGTCTCCTGAAAACGGGAAATCAGATACTGGCCGTTATTTTCCGACAGCAGATACGTATCCGTCACACCGTCCGCATCCGTATATTCAAAAGACTCCGCGCCGTCCTGTATGGCCAGGGCAGCCGCTTCTTTGAAATCCGGCGCCAGGAATACCCCGCCTATGACACTGTTTATATTCATATTGGAAATATATGCATAATCCGAACCGTCCGCGGCAAAGACCATTGCCGTCTCTTCTCCGTCCATCTCAACCGTATAGTTCAGCCCGTCCGCCTCAAACGTCTTTTCTTTTCCGCTCATGGCAAGCAGGGCATTCTTATAAAAATCATAGGAAAGCGTAGTGCCCGCCGTATAAGGTGTCAGGGAAAGCTTGCAGATAACCGCCATCTCCGAAGCGATATAGAGCAGTTCCTTCCCCGATGCGTCATCCGCGATATACGCCACATCATCGTACTCAAAATAATTGTCGCCGGAAGCCACCGCCTGGTCGTGCTCCTTCGATTTCAGAGCCCTCGGATTCTTGGTTTCCTCCGCACCATAGATGATAAAAGAATCCCCCGTCAAAGGCCGCAGGGCCAGATTCCCTCCGCCTCTTGTCTCCACCACCTTCTGGTTTTTGGTAATCGCAAGGATGGACTTGGAATACAGGTCGCTCGGCACTTCCGCACCTTCGGCTTCATACATCATATAATCACTGATATAAGTCGCTCCCGCATAATCCTTTTTCATTTCCTCTGTCGTATAAAAAACCTGACTCTGCCCATAAGGGATTACCATACCGCCTATAAAGGAAAACAGAAACATACAGATAATAATGACCATCCCTATAATAGCGAGCTTGTTCCGGAAAAAACGTTTTAACACCAACGCACTCGGAGAAAGCACTTTGACACGCTGCATATCGTCTAACTTCATATTTTCTACTTTTGTATTCTCTTCGTTAGCCATGTCCTCTCTCCTTTCCTAATTTACCCTGACACGCGGATCCACCACCGCATACAGAATATCCGCCAGCAGATTGCCTGCCAGAATCAGAACTGCACTGAACAGCATATAAAACATAACAAACGGAATATCCCCCAGCACAATACACTGATAAGAAGTATAACCGATACCCGGAATCTGGAACAGTGTCTCGGTAATCAGCGCACCGCCGAACAGAGACGGAAGCGTTCCGCCCAAAAGAGTGATAATCGGTATCAGAATGTTGCGGAATGCATGATGGTTGATGACTTTCCGCTCCGGGAGTCCTTTCGCCCGTGCTGTCCGGATATAGTCGGAATTCAGTACCTCCAGCATATTCGTACGGGTATAGCGCATCAGAGAGCCGATGTTGACAATTGTTAAGGTAGCCACAGGCATAATCATATGCTTCGCCATATCCAGTATCTGTCCGGCCGGACTGAGCTGCTGGTGCATACGCCCGACAATGCCGTACAAATCCAGCCAGTTCAACTTTATGGCAAATATCCATTTTAAGATAGTCGCAAAGAAGAAACTCGGAAGGGATATACCAATCAGCGCAATGACCGTAATCGAATAGTCCGTCAGGGAATACTGTTTCCTTGCTGCCGCCACACCTGCCGGAATGGCTATGATGATTTCCAAAATGAAAGAGGCCAGCGCCAGCGCAAAAGAATACCAGATGACACTGGAAAATTTCTGCAGCACCGGCTGGTTATAATTCCATGAATCGCCGAACTGCCCGCGGACAGCCTTGGATGCCCATGTAACATATCCCTGTATGATACCGGAATCCAAACCATATGCGGCGTTCAGCTGTTCCAGCCATTCATCATAACTTTTTGCCCCAGGCTTCTGTGAAAGTTCCATCGCTTTTGTCTCTACGAAAGAAGCAGGCATACATCGCATGATGCCATAAATAATCATAGAAACAAAGAATAAAAGAACGACAGAAATCAACAATCTTTTTATTACGAATTTCTTCATTTTCTTCTCTCCTTAACCCTTGCCCTGTATCACAGAGGCATTTCGCCAGAGGACTTTTTCCGGTCCTTTCGCGAAGTGCCTCCGTATAAAAACCAGTCCCCGGAAGGGAATACACATTCCCTCCCGGACCGGTTCTGCCATCTGAAAAAACAATGCGTCTTATTTTACCTTCAGATTTTCAATTTCTTCACGATACTGCCAGTAAGAAGTAGCATCCTGTACCGTACTGTCCAAATCAATGCGTTCGGAACTGTATACCGTTGCTTCCTGCCTCTGGTAAATCGGAATCTCTACCGCATAATCCACGATATAATCAAGTGCTTCTTTATAAACTGCCTTACGGTATGTCTGGTCTGTATTGGTACGCGCCTCCATAACGAGCTGATCCAGTTCATCCTGATAAATCCTGTAATTCTTAGCGCTGCCGCCTTCACTGTGATAAATCTGGAACATATCCGGATCCGGCACCGTTGACCATGCCGCACACCACATATCAATCGTACCGCCGTTGATGCCGTCCCACAGCTGGGAAGAATCCGAAAGGTCATTGATTGCCAGATTGAAACCGATGCTCTTCAATGCGTCTGCTGCCGCTGTTATGATACCGAAAGAAGGGTGGTCTCCGTTTCCGCCTGCCGGAATTGTCATGGTGCATTCCATCCTGCCTCCTGCCGGCGCTGCCGTAATCTTACCATCCGCTACCGTATAACCTGCCGCTTCGAAATAACCCAGCGCCGCTTCCAAAGCTGCTGCATATTTCTCGTCTTCTGTCATATTGTCCGTATAAATATCGTTTCCGTTTACGTCTACCGAGAATGCCACCTTATAATCCGCATCCGATTTCTGGGGCGCTGCCCAGTTCGTATTGGAAATCGGGTAATTGATAACCGAAGCAGCCTCTCCGTAATAGGAATCGATAACCACATCACGGTATACCGAAATGACAGTTGCAATCGCTTTCCTGAAATTCTTGGACTCCTCGCTGCCTGCATCGTCGCCTACCATCATAAGCTGTGAATTCATACCGATATAACCGTATCCCCTGTAATCCACCAGGTCAACCGATACCTTATCACCTTTCAGTTCTCCATTGCTGTTCTCGCCTTCAACCTGTGCCAGAACCTCCTTAGAGATAGACGGCTGTGAAATATCGATTGTTCCCTGAAGGACACCCGGAAGCTTATCCGCTTCGGCAGTCGTCCTCCACTGCAGATACTTGGTAGCCGGCACACCCTTATAGTAATACTCATTCGCTTCCATATATACGGTCCGGTTCTCATAGCTTACGAACTTATAAGGACCCGCACCCATAGGCTGTGTTGTCTTAGCCCTTACGGAAGAAAGGTCGCCTTTCGGGAAACCGAACTTATTGTTGTCATAATCATACTGACCGGGGTCGCCGTAGTAATGCATGGGCGATACATAAATGGATAAATCGTAAATAGCCGGTGCACTGACTTCCGTCAGGATAACACGTACGGAATTATCTCCTGTTTTCTGGATACCGCTGATATTTTCTACAGAATCACCTGTCTCAACCGTTACTTTATAACTGTCATCTAGGAATGTGAACAGACCGGAATCCGCTGCCTCTGTATCGGACAGTGTCTGATAATCATAATTATAGCTTACAACCATCTCATTCCAGTAATCTGCCAGTGTAGGCACGTCATTGTCCTTCAGTGTCCATGTAGTCTCCGTTGCAGAACCGGTAATGGAACCGTCTTCATTCATGGAAGCGAATCCCCAGTTCACCATACCGTTGGACACCTCATCCAGACCGTCCTCCACATAACCTGCCGCTACGCAGTAATCACAGATGCTCTTTGCAAATGCCTCGCCTGCTGCCGGGAAATCCGTTTCAAAGAATTTCTTCTGGTCTTCCTCAGAATAGAATGAAAAATCTGTATTGTCCTCTCCCTTGGAAAGCATCAGGTCATAAAGCACCGTAGAACCGCTTCTGTATTCCTCAAGTCCCTGAATCGGCAGTGCGTATACGGAACTTGCCCCGTCATAGGACGGGTCTAAGTATACATAATAGGAAAAAATAACATCATCTATCGTCAACGGTTCACCGTCCGCAAACTTCACATCATCACGGATGGTATAATCATAATATACCGTACCGTCTGCATTCTCCGTCACTTCACAGTCCGCAATACCGGTATATGTATAATTCGTACCGTTATATTCCTTCGTCTCTCCCTCAATGCCCTTGTAAACAATTTCCCCTTTCCGGTCATAGTTTAACAGGGACACCGTGGTAATCAGCCAGACATCCTCATCCGGTACGGATTCTCCGAAGAACGGGCTGAACTTTTCGCTCACATCGTCATGACCGATAACTATCGGCGTATCCTCATTACTTGCCGAAGGTTCCTCAGCCGGTGTCTCCGTATTATCCGCTGCCGGCGCAGTCTCGGCGGGAGCTGCCGGTTCCGCAGGTGCCGTCTCTGCAGGCGTATCATTGGAAGAACCGCCGCAGCCGGCTAAAGCGCCTGCAAACATAGTTCCTGCCAAGAGTACGGCAAGGAACTTGCTTCTTGTTTTCAGTTTCATAATAATCATCCTCCTTTATTGATATATGCTTAACCTTTTATACGGGAAATCCCGTGCGCATACTGCACGGTTTTTATTCCAGACATATAAAGGGAAAAACCAAATCGGTTACTCCGCCTTATGTTCGGATTTTTCTATTCTTAATCCTCCATAGGTCTTATTATAATACCTGCCGTATGAAAAAGCTGCTGCCAAAAACAGGATATGGCAGAACAGGTAAAGCAGCTCTCTCCCCATCTGTATTTCCGCATAATGCAGGAACATATAAACCACATCCAGCGCCATGCTGATTACCGTAAGCACTGCAGCGCCGATACAGGAACGCCGCATTCTGGCAAGACCCGTCTCATACTGTGCTTTCTGCATCTTCAGCGGGTCGCTCCAGTAACTCACCGCACCGACAAACAGGTAAGCCAGCGGCAGGAAAATAAACAGATAAGGATATACAATCCAAAAAGTGCGGGAAGAATCCTGATTCACCATCCCGGCCGCTATCTGTATCAGCATCAGCAGGACTGCAAAACACATATTCACCCGGTTTGTTTTCTTCTTACTTTCTTTATCCAACGGCAATATGTAGTAATCGCCGATATAACAGACATCATCGACTACCCTGCCCTTGCCGTTCAGTCTCGTAAACTGCGAATAATCATCCTTATAATAATTTTTTATCATGCAGTATGCCTTTCCCGTTGCAGTTCATTTTTTTTCACGCATTTTAATTTATCGCTTTAATTCGTGAAATTGTCCGGATACAGCAAAAAAGTGCCTGAGAACGCCTATGTCCACCGCACTTCATCTATTATGGCGAGTACATCTGTTCACCCCTATACGGTATACAAATATACAGTTCATTCAGTATACAATTATATACAAATAATTATATTTGTCAAGTTGTTCAGCATAAGCGCTGCCGGGAACGCCATTGATACAGAAGACGCGTTATATCTGCAGCAAAAGCAGGAAATCCTGAAAGAATCCCTGCTTTTATTGCTGCTTCTATTCCAAACCCTGCTTCTATTCCAATTCCTATTTCGCTTTATTTTTTGCGTGTTTCGCTTTCACTTTTCCGGCCAGTACCACAATCAAAACCAGTATTATGAAGCCGCCTGCTATACCCGCTATGACCATCCATGTTCCGGAGCTTTGCTCAATGATGCAGAAAGCTTGTTCCGTTCCGGTCATATCGACCTGAAGGTACTGCCCTCTCGCCTTGCTCTCCAGTTCCGTCCACGCACCGTCTTTATAACCCCATACTGTTGCATCCTTATATGGATTCAGAAGTCTGATGGCAAATGTATCCGACGCCTTAATCCGGGCATTCTCCAATGCAATATCATAAATCACATGTTCTTTATTATGCGCTTTCTCCGGCGGAGCCATATCTCCAGGTACAACACTCAGTACCGTATCCTCTGTAAAACGCTGTTCCACAAGCGCGTATGGTTTCTCACGCTCTCCCTCCGTTTCCGTCTTCTGGCTGCCGTCACTCTGTACGACCGTAACATCTTCCTTATATTCACCCCGTATCAGTAAATTGCCCGTCATCACTCTGTCCGAATAATCCGGCCATACACCATAGTATCCTTCTTTTACAGGCATTGACGGATAATCCAGTCCGGCCAGGGTTTCGCCGAATCTGACTTCCTGCTCGCCCAGATACATGTCATCCGCCCGGAATGTGACCTTGAGGTGCCGGAACTGTGTGGGAAGATTTGCTACCGTCATCAACTCCTCATAGCTTATCGGTTCTGCTATGCCTATGTAACTGATATTATCTATGCCGTAGAGATTGTCACCTACATAGTAGTTATTACTTACTTTGACTTCTTCTTCATTCAGCGCATCATCGTAGTTCACTGTCTGGCCTGCAATCGCTCCTTTCCTGCCGGTTGTCGCTTCACAGTCCACTATCGCATAGCAGTCTTTCAGGGTATCTGCAAATCCTGCGATTCCCCCTACGTTCCTGACACCTGATACGGAGCACAGCGCATAACAGCGTTTAATGACTGTAAAGGACTCGCCGCAGATGCCGCCTACATAATCGCCCTCCGTACTTTCCACACTGCCGTAACCTTCCGAATCCACAACGATTCCATGTCTCATGTAACCTACAATGCCGCCTGCACCGTCCTTCTTGGCCGAAACATGGCCTTCATTGACACCGCCGGTAATGATGCATTTCGTGAAATACCGCCTGCCAATCTGGTAATCGATACTTCCCGCCGCACTGTCCTCCGGGTCCTCTTCGTCTATGGACATGGAGCCTGCGATACCGCCTACGTTAATGTCTCCTTTGACAATACCTTTATTGATGCAGTTTTCCGATTTTCCGGTTGTAATGCCTGACGTATCTTCTGTGTCAATGTCTTCGTACAGTTCCTCTACACTGAGTTCTATGTAATTCGTCCAGTTATCTGCCAGCAGATTGAATATCACGTTAATCTGATTGTTCACTGCCCGTAAATCATCATTTACCACATCGGAATAATCAGAGGCGTTATTGCTCAGATTTTTTATGCTGTTGGACATTCCTTTCAGCTGGCCGTGCAGGTTTTCCCGGTTGACGTCAAATTCTCCGCCTAATTTTGAGAAATGGATATTCTGCTGGCCGTTTACATAATCTACAATACTTTTTGCATCCCTGGTTGCCGACTTTACGGAATTAACCGCACTCTGCAGATGTTCCAGTGCCTCCGACATATCATCCCCCATCTGCTCCACTTTATCAAGCGCGTGCTGGCCCACGATATTGGAAACCACACTCAGGTTGCTCAGGACGGCGGATGTTGCACTTGACATTTCTTCCAATGCTTTTGTCAATTCATCCAGCTGTTCCTGCGATACACTTGAACTGCCCTGAATTTCCTGAATGATTGCGTTTACTTTTTTTGCGGCCTCCTGCTGTTCTTTTATCGCACTGCTGATGTCGCCTTTTGCGCCGTTTACAGTCTGCGATTTATCCTGCTTCTTAAATGTGATATCTACCTGATAGATTCCGCCGCTGACTTCAAAGGTATATGCGTATTCGCTCTCCCCTGACCTTGAGACGGAAACCGTCTGCCCGTCCGCTGTTACCGAAGGGGTTCCGCTTACGGTATAGGCGCCGTCCGGTGTCACAACCACCGTTGCCGTTGTTCCGTCTATCTCACAGAAAGCATTTCCGCTGAGATTGGAACTTAACCTCACGATTGTATCCTTTGTTTTCTTATCGTCTGCGTCTGCCGGTTCTGCAGTTTCTTCTGTTTCGGGAACCGTTCCGTCCGTCTGCGGCCCGACAGATGCCGCTAACATTTTCACTTCAGCAAATGCCTTAGTTCCTGCGCCCATAAGCTGCACGGGCGTATAACCGAACCGGTTCACCGCAGCCTTTCGGTTATCAGCCGTCTCCCCGTTTGCTTCATCTGTTCCATCTGTTCCATCTGTTCCATCATTTACCTGACTTCCGTCCTCACCGGCACTGCCGTCCCCACTGTCCGGCTCATTTTCCACTCCGGCGCCGGATGCATCGGAGCCGCTGTCCTGACTGCCGTCCGGTGCATTCGTTTCACCGTCCGGTGTATTGCCGGACGCGTCCCCTGCATCCCCCTGCGTATTGTCAGGCTCCTGCGCTGCTCCGTCTGATTTATCATCCGATGCGTCCGGCGTTCCGTCCGGTTTACTTCCCGATTCATTAGCTGCCCCGTCCGGTCCGCTTCCTGCTCCGCTCCCCGTTCCGTCGGGCTTATTCCCGGATGTATCTGTTGCCCCGTCCGGTCCGTTCCCCGTTCCCCCGGTCGTCCCGTCCGGTTTATCACCAGCTGTATCAGCCGGTCCGTTTCCTGCTCCACTGGTTGTTCCGTCCGGTTTATTGCCGGGGATATTTTCCTTGACAGCCGAAGTATCCTCTTTATTTCCGGCATCCTCGTCCTCTGACGGTTCCTCCTCTTCATCGCTGTCCGTATCCTGATAGCCGAAATATGCTTCCACCCTTACATTCGGCTCAGGCATCACAAACGTATATCTCCGCTCCTCTTCCTGCTGTATATCGATACTGTTTCCGTTCGCATCGACCGCTTCCAGATGATTCAATGCGTAACCGTCATTCGGCTCCACCATAATATGAACGGTCTCACCCGCATCCGGATAATGCTGTATGCTCAATATGTTTCCGCCGACCGTGGAAAGCAGCGTCAGTCTGTTATAATCAGTCTCCACATACTCGCCGTCGATGTTTCCTACATCTTTCAGTTCTTCCACTACCTGCATAAGCGCCTGATTGGCATTTGAAAAGCTGTCTTCCGCTGCAAAAACATCATCGAATACTTCCGGCAGCATTTCCATCACATGTCCCAAACGGTCTGTTATAGCCTGCGCCTGGTCCATATTTGCATCCACGAAATCGGTTATCTGACCGGCCAGCGCGTCGCCTGCATCCGCCGCACCGTCGCTGTATACAGCCAGTTCATCCAAATCCCCTTTGATTGTATTCTTCCCTGCCTCCATATCATCGATTGTTTTTTCAATCAAATCATGGAGCCTGTTCACGGCGTTGCGCAGCGATGTCGCCTCGTCTATTTCAATATAAGGTTCCATCTGCCCTACGACGCCGCCGACATCTTTCCTGCCATACACAGTCCCGCTGTTGGTACAATACGATACCACACCGGACTGTCTGCCTGCAATTCCCCCGATGTTATACCCTGTGTGTTCATAACCTACCTTGCCGTAATTCGTACATCTGGTTATCAGGCCGTCCGAAAATCCTGCAATGCCCCCGGTATCAACACCGCTGAAAAGTTCGGTATCGGACTCACTGACGTTGATGCTCAGGAAGAGCCCCACGCCCATCTCATCGTCCTCTTCCACCCATTCACTGTCATTGTTAATGCATGCGCGGTTGATGTCAGCGGACAATATGCCGTGATTCTTTCCGACTATCCCTCCCGTTGAATAGTAACCTGTCACACGTCCTCCGGCAAAACATTTCCTGATGACGCCTGTTCCTTCATTCACGCCGACCAAACCGCCAACTGTCGTCTTCCCGCTCACAGTTCCCTGAAAACTACAGTTTTCAATCGTTCCGTAGTTTACGCCGCACAGGCCGCCTATGCATTCCTTCTCATCCGATGCAATAACTTCTCCCTTTAGCTTCAGATTTTCCACAAGACCGTCTTTTTCTATGTAGCGGAATAAACCTGCCACATAGCCGTCCCCGCTGTACCGGAAGCCGGAAACCGTATGACCCTGACCGTCAAAAATACCTGTAAACACCTGGATTGCGCCAAAGTCTTTACCTGTCAGGTCAATATCCCCGTTTAACTGCACCCGCTTATCCGCAGACCAGGAATCCAGCGAACAGTTATCCGCAAACGCCAGAAAATCCTCCGCAGTATTGATTTCAACCGTTTTCCATACCTTTTCCCCGGCTGCTGCTTCCTGCTCCTGCCCGTCTGTTTCCTGTTCCTTATTTTCCAGTTTCTTATTTTCCTGTTCCGCACCTTCCTGCTCTTTATTTTCCTGTTCCCCCTGTCCTGTCTTCTCTTCGGCACGCAGGTTCTGCATCGGGAACATATTGCAGGTCAGTGCCAGTGCAATTCCCAGAGATACAATTTTTGAAAGAAATTTCTTATTCTTCATTTTCTTCATTTTCTTCCTTGTCCTCCTTTTCCTTCTGCATTAACAATGCCAAATCGCTGCCATCATCTTCCCTTGTTTCCATTTTTCCCATATTCACGAACAGATTGGCGTCACCGCGCACAAATCCGTGCATCTCTCCGATGACCATACCGTTAATCTGCCCCTGTACCAGACCGTCTACCCTCATAAGGCCGGAAGTCTTCTCCAGTTTAAGAGGAATCGATACGGCAAAGGAAGTCTTGTCAATGATTTTCTCTCCCAGCAGCAGAATCTGCGGAAGGACAAACATAACGATGACAATGGACATAATGGTTCCCCGTCCCAGACACTGACCGATACCGCAGATTGCACCGTCCGAGGACATCTGTCCTATCAATATTCCCGCAAGGGCAAGCATCGAACCGGAAGTCACGATGGTCGGGAACGCAAAGTTCATCGTTTCTATGATGGCATCCTTTTTGGACATCTTCTCTTTCAGTTCCATGAACCGCCCGGAAATAACGATGGCATAGTCAATATTCGCACCCATCTGAATGGAACTTACAATCAGGTAGCTCATGAAAAACACATTCTTCTGCTGTACCGCCGGAACAGAGAAATTAATCCAGATAACGCCCTGAATCACCATAATCAGCAGCACCGGCATACCGGCAGACATAAACGTAAACAGCAGTACCACAAGCACCGCCAGAATGGAAACCACATTTACGACGGTATTATCCCGCTGGAATGTTTTATAAAGGTCATACTGGCTGGTCGCTTCTCCGGGAATCAGAATGGTTCCTTCATAATACCGGTTCGCAATCTGATGCATCTCATCCAAAAAGGCAAATGTCTCATCGCCCTCTTCCGGCAGGTTCAGGTATATTAACATACGGCTGTATTCTTCTCCCTGCAATTGGTCCAGCGCTATCTGCATCTTGGTATGCGCCTCCTCCAGCGTATCCATCATATCATCATCCAGTGTGACATATCCCTCGTCCACCTCGTCATACAGAAACATGAACATGTCAATCAGAGGCACACTGTAAGTCGAAAGGCCGTTGATGATTTTTGCATAATTCTCATCATTGACTGCATACGCCATGTAAAGCACTTCCGCAATTTCATAATCCAGTTCCAAAAGTTCCGCGAAATCCCTGGCAGTCAGCTTATCCGTCAGCATGTATCCATCCATCGCTTCCGTATTCGCAAGACCCATGGTATAATCGATTTCCTCCCTTGCATCCAGTTCTTCCAGCAGTTTCTTTTCTTTTTCATAATTACCTGCCGGAACGACCAGCGCTACCATGTTGGAGTCGCCGAAACTTTCCGTTATCATCTCATCCACTATCATGGCGTCACTCTGCACAGGCGTTTCGAGCATCGTATATCCGTATACATAAGGGCACTTGGACGATACGACATATGCCGCAATAATCAGCACCAGAAACAGCGGCGGCATGATATGTTTCGTAGCATAAGCAAACTTTCCGACAAACGGAATCTTCGGGATAAAGCTTTTGTGCTTTGTTTTATCCATGGCATTGCCGAAAAGCATGATAAGCCCCGGCATCAGCAGGAATACGGCCAAAAGGCTTAAAACAATCGCCCGTATCAGACAGAGCGCCATATCGCTGCCGATACCGAACTGCATGAACATCATGGCAATCAGACCGCCGACCGTCGTCAGCGAACTGGAGGATATCTCCGGTATCGCTTTGCTCAGAGCTATGATATCCGCCTCCCTGGTCGATAGTTTTTTATGTTCTTCTTTGTAACGGTTACAGAAAATGACGGCATAGTCAATGGACAATGCCAGCTGCAATACAATCGTCACCGAATTTGAAACAAAGGAAATGGTTCCCATCATGAAATTGGTACCCTTGGTAATCAGGGCTGCCGCACAGAAAGTCAGAAGGAGCACCGGAACTTCCGCCCATGTTTCCGAAGTCAGCAACAGTACGGAAACCACTACGATTGCTACCAGTACGCTGATAACCTGCATTTCGCTTGCAATCTGCTCCGCCGAAGCATCTCCCATGGACGTTGACACATAAGTGTCATACCCTTCCAGCATCGCCTCTATTCCGTCCAATGCCTCCAATGCCCTTTCATCCGTTTCCTCATATCCAAATGTAATATCATATAATGCCGAAAAATTATTATAATGGTCCGTGGAACTGTCAAAAGTCAGCATAATGACCGTATCCAGTTCCTCTATCCGGTCTGCAATCTTCTCGGCCTCCGCATACGGGATATTCGTCACCATGACTTTTGCCGTACCATATGTAATGAACTGCTCCTCCATCCGGTCCAGCCCCTGACGGGTCTCGGTTGTACCTGGAAGGTATGCCGACATTGCATTTTCCACCTTTACCCAGTTCATTGACACCACTGAAAATATAAGGGCAATACTAAACAACAGGAAGAATAAGTTCCGTCTGTCCACAATGAACGTGGCGACTTTGACCATGAATCCGCCGTCTTCCTTTCCGGCTTTTGGTTGTGCTGCCATTCTACACTCCTCCGTCCCAAGCAATATTCTCATAATCAAACGGCTCCGGCCATTAAATACCGCCCCATTCTGCATAACCAAATCCCTGTCTACATACCATACCGTCATCACCCTAAACGGAAGCTGTATGCCCGCTTTTCAGACAATTCCTTATGTTCTGTATATGAAAGAAAATCTTTGTTATGCAATATGGTACAATATTTAAATTCCGGAGCCATCCTTTCGCCAGATAAAATCTGCCATGGAACATTATAATATACATCCCTTTTTTATACAAGTATTATTCCACAAACTGTAAATACGAAATGTCCGTTCCATGCAGCAGCGTAAATTCAAGTTCCTGCGGCAGCCGTCAAATGTCAGAAGACGCTCTTCATGTGCACGTCTGTGCAGAAAAATTATAACATGACAAACAGTGTCAGGTTATATGTGCTATATTAAATACCATAGCAATAAGCTATACACTAACTTTAAACACATTGAAAAGAAAGAGGTAATGAAAATGGATGAGATGAGTCAAAGATTTTGCCAGTGCTGTGGTATGCCCATGGGTGATACGGATGAACTGTATGGAACAAATGCCGATGGCAGCAAAAATGAAGAATACTGCAAGTATTGTTTTGACAACGGTGATTTTACTTTTAAGGGTACCATGGAAGAAATGATTGAGGTATGTATACCTCATATGGTTGCCGCCAACCAAAATATGACGGAAGAAGAAGCACGGAAAATCATGCTTGAGTGGTTTCCAACATTAAAGCACTGGGCAGGAGGGGCAGCGGAAGCTCCGCAGACAGGAAATTGAAAATGATTCTTTTACCGGCCAGGCAGAATCCCCCCTGAAAGCATATATATTCTTCCTTGTGACAGAGAAACAGGGGTACATGCCTTCCTTAAACTGTCTTATCATAAATATTTTTCTATCGTTCCCTGCTCTATAACATTTTGTCCCAACAGCGTAATCGCCTGTTTGGGACAAATGTTTATACAGCGATAACACATGGTACATCTGTCTTCTGCCCTGGCAACATTGTTTTCCATATTCAGATTTTTCATGGGGCATAACCCCACGCATCTGCCGCAGCCAACACACTTCCCCGTATCAATCTTTACTTTATCCGTATATTGCTTCGTTTTATTATAAAAATACAAACGCTGCCCAAACAGTCCGGCAATATGGTACAGCAAACCTATTCCTTCCTGCGGCGGCTTTCCGTTTTTCATATCCCTGACTGCATTATGTATCTTCTTCTCTGCAGCTTTCACAAGCAACCTGTTTTTTTCTATGGGACGTTTCAATGCCTTTTCATCCGCTATGCTGTCCGGCATCTTCAAATGTAAGCCCCCTGTGATTCGTGCTCCATACTTACGAATCCGACGAGCCAGAATGCCTGCTCCGTCCCCGCTAAATAATCCCATCGTTGCTATTATGAACACTCTTTTGCCCTGCCATAAATGCTGATGCCGGTCTACAAAATCCTTCAGAATTTTCGGAATATTACTATACTGTACGGGGTAACTGAACACAATGTCCTTATTATCCTGTATGTAATCCGTTATGTCTGCATCCTCTATTGAGTATATCTGTGCCGTATCATCATATTTCCTCATGAACATTTCCAACGCATATCTGGAATTTCCTGTTCCGCTAAAATAAATACCAAGCGTTCCAAATCGTTCATATCCAAAATCCTGAAGACACCAGGGTTCTTTTTTCATATATTTCCTCATTTCTGTGCTGCTTTTTGCACATATCAAGTTTTTGGATGAACGTCAGGCATCATGCAAATCCTGCTCTCCTTTACCCTGATACAGAAGCGTTCTGCCGCCTGTATGTATCATTGTCTTTCCGGCTTAACCCGTTCTCAACCTGAGCCAGTTTTCTCTCCAAATCCCGGATTTCCTTTTCATCCCCGGAGGCTGACCGTATCTGCTGCTCCAGCTGCTGCTTTTCCTCTTTTAGCTTCTTGATTTCCCTGTCAACCTTATCGGTATTCGTAACGCATTTCTCCGCAGGCTTTCCAGAATTACTCCCGCCTCTCTCCGGCTCTTTCCCATCTGCACGGACAGCTTTCGGATTATCGAAAAAGACTTTCCGGCTGCCATTCCCGTCCCGGCCTATCCGGTACAGTCCGGTAGGTTTTTTACCCGATTTTTCACTGCTGATGTATTCATCCTGCGCTCCGGACAATTTTCCAGAGTCTTTTGTTTCCGTTTCTCTGCCTGTCTCTTTTACTTTTTCCGCGCTCTCTGCAAACTGCCTTTCCTTCATCCGCTCTGCGTAACCGGTTTTGAAATCATCATAATTTCCATTAATCTGCATTGCCATAAGTGTTCCTCCTTCAATTTAATATGGTCGGTCAGCGCTTACAAACCGCCTCCCTGTTTCTTTTTTCGACCGTAAGAAGCAGCGGATTCACCTATTTGCTGTGGGATGTATTCCGTATGCTGCGGGATGATTAGCAGCACATGAAGGACAACTACATTCCCCTGTGTCTCTATACTCATGGCGCCGCCGTATTTTTCTGCCACCGCTTTAACATTTGACAGGCCAGTCCCTCTTTTGAAAGAACCTTTTCCATGGAAGCTGTTCTCAATTTCCATCATGAGAAAATCTCCCTGCATACGCCCGGACACATGGATATATTTTTCCATGCCCTCATCCATACTTTTACATGCATGGATTGCATTGTCCAAAGCATTTGACAGGACAATACAGAGATCCATATCCCTCAGACCGCAGGGATACGGCAGCAGGAGAGAACAGCTGGCGCAGATTCCCATACCATTCGCAATCCCCAGTTTATTCCCCAGCAGGATATCCACGACCGGATTATTAGTACTGCAGGGAAATGACATTCTTTCCGCCATATCATCCATATCCTCAATATAGCTTATGGCCTGCTCCAGTTTCCCGCCCTTCAGAAGTTCTTTTACCACTGTGATATGGTTTTTGATATCATGGCGAAATGACTTTGTCCTGTCGTAACGGGCCTTCGCTTCCTCCACATACTGGTTCAGGGAATGTTCTTCCTGTTCTAACAGTGATAATTCCGTGCTGAGACGGAAGCTGTGCAGCAGCTTCTTATAAGCGAACAGGATACAGAACAGGCTGGCTATTCCTAAAAGCTGCATCACAAGCATCTGATAATGGTTCGTATACAGCGAGCTTTCTAAGCCATCATCGATTATGACCACCATGCCATATATAAAAGAATTGATATATTCATCCATAATAAATATCATCAAAACCGGAATGAAAACCAAAAGCATATATTGATTTTCCATGGCTCCATAATGGAAGGAATGCATTTCATCCGAAAAACAGCGCTGTACCATGCCATAGCAAAGGCCGGTCACCAGAAGCGCTGCCGCTTCTCCCGCCAGCATAAACACTAAACCCACCGTTTTCTGGTCAAAGGCAGACAGATGCGGATACAGGATGCTTGACAGGGATTTCACGATTCCATAACCAAGCTGCATGATTTCCACCGTTAAAACCGCGTACAAGGCAGCAGTTCTCCAATCCGTATGGCAAACCAAAATCCCGGCTGCTGCAAGGGAAAGGATAAATATCCCCAATCCAATGATGACTGCACCCTGCACGGAACAAACGGCCCAGACAGAACACCCTCCGAACAGAAGATAATAATAAAACTTCATTTTCTTATGCAAAAGCCTTACAAAAAAGTAAAGTCCGAAAAAAATCTGAACACCTGTCATAATGTATTGATAAAGCATTCCCATATCGTCGGTCATCGCATATCCCCCTGTGTGCGGGAGCCCGTCCAAGGGGCATCCCCGAAACGGAAAATCCCTACAGTTTCTTCATATACTGCAAAACAACGCTGGAAAACTCTTTGCTCCGCAGCCTTGATACGGGAATCCTGCTGCCGTTATCCATATATGCAGTCCCACTCTTATAGCCTTTTAAATGCATCAGATTAATGAGATAGCTCCTATGGCACCGGACAAAATGGCTGCCCAGCTTCGTTTCCAGATTTTCAATCCGTTCATAATAATCAATTACCTCGTCTGAAGTCAGGTTCAGATATATTTTCCGGTCTATAATCTCACAGAAAACAATCTCATCCTTCCGGATAATTCGACCCTCATGCCCCTTTTGCACAAGCAGGCTGTCTTCGCTGGCGTTCTGCATGGAAGCATAAAGGCGCTCCATTGTTTTCTCAAACTGTGTTTCAGCAATTGGCTTGACCAGATAATCGTATGCCTGCACCTCAAAGGACCGGAATACCATTTCCTTAAGCACTGTAATGAAAATCAGGAATCCCCGGAACTTATCCGCCCTCAGCTTCCTTGCCGTTTCCATGCCGTCGATGTCCTTCATCCGGATATCCAGAAACAGGATATCTATCTGCCCGTCATATTTCAGCAGTTCTTCGCCGCAGGAAAACAGTTGTATGACTGCTTCCCTGTTCTTTTTACGAAAAAATTCAGAGACATAAGCCTTTATATAGTCGGACATATATTTTTCATCATCACAGATTGCAATACGAATCAATACGACACCTCCCCGCTGTCATCAGGCCAGACATTTCATTATAGCCTGCCTGTAATACTAAAACAATCCAGCTGCCGTGAAATGCTTTCCGGCTGCCGTAGAATGTTCCTTATTGAACACCCTTAATTCATCCTCTTATCCCTTTTGGGTAAGAGATTATCAAATTTTCTGCAGGCTTCCTGTCCGTCAAAAGCAGGTTCTGGGGCGTTCCCGTACTTCCCTGCCCGGCAGCACGGGCAAAATCCCCTGTCAGACAAAGAGGGCCCCGGACATGAAAAAATACAGATGACTTTAGGAACCTGCGGTCATCTGTATTTGCTTCCCTGTCTTCCAAAACAGGTCTGTCAGATTAACTAAGGAAAAATCACACTTTTACTTTGCCTGTTCTTCCATGCTGCAGCGATAAAGTTTTGCGAAATATTCACTATTTTCCATCAGTTCATCAAATGTACCCTGTTCTACAATTTCCCCGTCCCTGAATACAAAAATATGGTCAAAAAACTGTACATTTGTAAAACGATGGGTAATCGCCAGAACTGTTATATCCGATAGATAATCCAATATTTCTTTCATGACAACGCCTTCCGTCAAATTATCCAACGCAGAAGTTGCTTCATCCAAAATAACAATATCGGATTCCTGAAACCAAACACGTGACAAAGCAAGCCGCTGCCGTTCCCCGCCGGAGAGCAGAGATGCTTTTTCGCCGATTTGCGTATCTATACCATTCGGTAACGCATCAACTAAAGATAAAAGCCCCATCCTCTCCAATACTTTTCTAATTTCAGTATCCGGAACATTCCTGTCAAACACAATATTTTCTTTTACTGTACCATCAAAAACCGGAGTTTCCTGCGACAAATACATTATCCTTCTATACAAAGCCTCTAACGATATATGGTCAAGGTTCTCTCCGTCCAACTGAATCCTACCGTCATTATATTTCAACAAACCTGTAAGTAACTTTATAACTGTTGATTTACCAGAACCCGTTTCACCCACAAAGGCTACTTTCTCGCCTGACCGTATTTCAAACGAAATATTATTCAATATCTGCCTTTCACCATACCGGAACGATAATTCCCTGACCGATATTTTACCCGAAAAAGCCTGAGGCACAATCCCGCTTGTAAGCTGCTTATCATCCTGCATATTCAAAAACTTTTCATACTTCGAGAAAGCTGCCCTATTCAACTTATATTGCACATAAATTACATTAAAAACCGCAATCGGCGTATAGGCATTGTCAATCAATGCTATCAAAGCAACCACCGCACCTACAGATAAACTCTTCGTCTGCCATGCGTACATTAAAACCACAACATCCAAACAGGCAACTAAAATCGCAAAAATCGTAAAGAAGGCTTCATGAATCATATTCATTTTGACTTTTGCATCAACAATCTCATTCTTTGCTCCCGATGCTTTCCGAAGCTCATTCGGAAACTGGTGCGCCATTCGGAATACCACCATTTCCATAAAACCGCGTACTAAAAAACGGTTTAACTCTTCCTCATTGTTAAGAACCCGTTCTTTCATCTGATATAAAAATTTTAAAAGAATATTTGTTACCAAAAAAAACACTATATAACCTGACAATAAAACAATGGTTATTCTTTTATCAATCTTCCAAATGAACAAAATACTAAATATAACCGTCGGAACTAAATTCCTAATCACTGTAAACCAAAAGTCGAAAACAACACCTTTTCCTGCATCTGCTCCACTCTCAATCCGCTGCACCAGCTTTCCTGTTCCCAGTTTTTGATATTCCCAATAAGCTATCCTGCTGATTTTCTCAAGTCCCATCAATTTGAAATCAAGAAAAATACCATGCTCCAATTTTTTCGCAGGATACTCATCTACATAATTCATGAGATAACCGGTAAAAAGGACACTCCCATAAATCACAACCCTGTAAGGTACAAGCGTATAGTCTGCCAGGGCATCAATGACTTTTTGGAAATAATCCGCTTTAAAATTTACCATAAAGGCATTAAACAAGCCGATTATAAGGTACACAAAAACCAATTTCTTGTTTTTATTTACAATTTGTTTTATATAGCGCATAACTGTACTCCTTCTCTTATTATCTTTATTTTATTCATAACAGATAATCAGTACAGCTGTGACTGCCAGCAAGTTATTTTTCCTCAGCACAATCTGCTAACAGTTTATCTCAACTGTACTGAGTAGTTAATTCGTTTTTTCATCTTTACCTCCGCAAACTTAGAATCTGTTTACATCGTCCGTACTTCAGCAAACTGCTTTATTTACGCTATGATTATAACACTTCCAAATTCCATTTGCCACTAAAATACGGAACATCTTTGTCTTGCCTCCCTGAAGCTGCATACGATGATTGAAATTTTTCCATTGACGTAATTTTTTTATTTTGATAGCATTTAATCAGAGCAGGCGCCTACTCCTAAAAATATTAGGAGGTTATAGAAAATCATATGAATCAGACCAATTATCAGCGTTACCTGGAAACCAGTATTTATACCTATGCCGGCACATATAAAGAATTTATATTATCGCTGCCGGATGACATCCCCTCTATAGGAATGTTGGTTTGCGACCAAATTACTCATCCATCTATGTATTTTACCGAGCCGTCTCCTTATTTAGAAGATACGTATTTTGGAAAATTTGCATCCTACCCGAAACATCGTTTTAAAAATGAAGATGAATTATATATAACTGCTGTTTCAATGATTGCCGGCATTTTACGTTTAGATGAAACAGGATTTACAAAGAACAGGGACGTGACAAAAAGAATTACTGTATCCTGCCGACAGGCTTCTGTATTATTCAGCGCAATTTTAAAAGCGAAAGGAATCCCCTGCCGCTCCAGGGCCGGATTTATGGATTTTGGCGACACAGGTGACAGCTATATGGAACATTGGGTTAATGAGTACTGGGATTTTAATGAAAACAGGTGGGTTTTGGCAGATGTGGATGGCTATTATGAATATGAACAGCGTTTTGGTTACAGCCAATTTGATTTACCGCGCCGAAAGTTTGTAACTGCATCCGAAGCATGGCTTGGTATAAGAAACAATACAATAAATAAAAAATTAGACGTTTTTTCACCAAATCTTTTGGAAGGTGTTTGTGAATACTTGTTCATGGATTTTCATGCATTGATGAACAATGAAATTTTTTATTCTTATCAGCCTTTATATCTTCGCGGCGGCATACAGACACTGAGTGAAAGTGAATTGTATGAACTTGATTATTTGGCAGAATTGCTGGCGGAACCTGATAAAAATATGGAGCAGATAGAACATTTGCGGGCTACTAATGAAAAGCTGTCTGTTTTAACAAATAATACACAGAACATCTACTATGATACCTTTGGATAACACAAGCATACCGTGTATTCTAAGGAAAACGGACTGATAAGAATATGGGCTGATACCTGGTATCGGCTCATATTTTATATGCGCAATACGCCGAGAATTATCTTTGCAAACCAAGTTCCCTCTCAATCAAAGCAAAAGTGTCTTCAATACTTCTATTTTCATCTCTCATAATAACCCGAAAGCCAGAATAGAGAAAAAAATCATATGCCGCACGAGAATTCACCCTTTTCAAACACTGTCTGAAATTCTCCATTGCCAGTTCAGGATTCTCTTCGTCCATGAGAAGCCGATATAGAAACTGCTTTTCTTTATCCGGCCTTTCAAAAAAACGGTTCAGGCTTCATATTCATCTGGCGTTCGTCTGATGAAATCGTGCCAATCCTGCAAATCCCTCGTGTATGTCAAATATGGAAATTTTTCTCTATCTAATCCGGGTAACAATTCATTATGATAGTTTTCTTCACAGGCAATACCATTATACTTTTCGGCAAGCCGCTTCACCATCGTAGATTTCCCAGCATATGCAGTTCCGTTTATAAAAAATATATTATCAAATTTCATTCTTTCCTCCGGCAAAATACTGATTATAATTGTTTGAGTAATTGTTCCATATTATCCCTGTGCGGAATGATAATTTCTATGTCCACTTCGGGATGGGTATTCACATACGCAGTAAGCATATCCATTAAATTATCTTTAGACTTCATATAGTCATCAATAATTATTTCATCATTAAATCCAAGGCGTTTTAAAATAAGCGCGGATACCACCCCCGTACGGTCCTTGCCCGCCGTACAGAAATACATCACATTAGATTCTGCATTCATGATTGTATCAATAATATTTTTCATTTTATCATCTATCATTTGCCGATATACTATTTGCAGATGTTCAAGTGATTTGGGCGTATCACCACCGCCCGTAACCGGAAGATGAAAATATCTGAATCCTTCTATTTCTTTAAGACTGCATGGCTTTTTGGCAATCTCCTCATCTGATCTCAAGTCTACAATCGTAATTATATTATTATCTAACAACCACCGAATTTCTTCATCGGTCAGGTTCTCTGGAACGTCACTTCTAAAATACCGATTTGTACCTGTAGGCAGCACTCGTGTATTTTTTGTTGATTGCAATAAAGAGCCCATATAAATAACCTCCCTACAAATATTGATTTTTTGATTATACCACTTATGAACTCCATTTACTATCAAAATTCTTTCCACAGTCTCAAGTTAATAACTGTATCTGACGACACCCTGCTCCTACGATTTCAACGGTCCATAATAATAGCTTGCCGTTGCTCCCCCACCAATCAGGATAGTAGAACCTGTGATAAATGCACCTGCAGGACTCATCAACAATTCTGCCACATTGGCAACCTCATCCGCAGTTCCGGGACGGCCAGCAGGGCACTTTGCGAACATATTGTTGTAAAAGTCACCACGAGGACCATTAAATTCGTCAATGGTCAGCGGGGTGACAATAATCCCCGGCGCAATATCATTCAGCCTTGCGCCGCTCTCCCGCCATTCCGCACTGCCCGGTCAACCGGCACCAGTCGCCGGAATGGAACTCGCCCTCTCCCTTGATGTATTCCTCTTCCATAGCATTCAGTGTGAATTCTTCGTTTCCTGACTTGACTGTGATTTTCCTAGCAGACATAAAGCGTTCCTTCCATTACGCTTTCGTAAAGTTAGGAACGCTTTAAATTTAGATGTAGGACTGGCTTTGAAAAAGTCAAAAATAGCCCTGGGAAAGCTCTATTATATAGAATCCTAAAAGTCGTGAAATATATACTCAAAACATCACTTGATATTTACCCCGAGT
>CAMXQE010000043.1 GCA_947246015.1 uncultured Lachnospiraceae bacterium
TAGGTGATGCTGAGTTTGGGGAAATTTCAATCCACGCTCCCGCGAAGGGAGCGACGAGTGGAAGTCGGTTGAAGATGCTGTAAACCGTATTTCAATCCACGCTCCCGCGAAGGGAGCGACCTGGATTTCCGGGCAGACGGTCTGGATTTGTACTATTTCAATCCACGCTCCCGCGAAGGGAGCGACGAGTTCTTGGCGGTATTGGGAGACCAAAAGCACGATTTCAATCCACGCTCCCGCGAAGGGAGCGACGCTGCTATTAATGGCAGCGGAAAATTTGATATGATTTCAATCCACGCTCCCGCGAAGGGAGCGACCAAGAGCACTGTCTATGCGGCGGATGCGGTGATGATTTCAATCCACGCTCCCGCGAAGGGAGCGACCGCAAAAATCACCTATTTTATTCAAAATAGAGATTTTAAATTAGACAATACTAACAAGTCACAGTACTTCTAATTTCTTTTAAAGACAAAGTTACTCATATCTTATTACTTTTTATGGTGCGAACCTCCCTAATATTTAATGTCAGCTTACCATTCGCACCAAATTATATCATTAAAGTTCCCTCAGCATCATAAGAAGTTTTACTTCCAAAATGTTCAACCTTCGTCTTATAATTGTTTCCCAGATAATAAAATCGCAGACTGTCTTCTTTCTCATTAATCAGCGATACAAGTCGATCTTTTAGCAGCAATAACTGCGAAGCATCCAAAACACACTCAAATACAGAATTTTGAACACGCTGACCATAATTAACACACTCTTTTGCAACTTTACGAAGGCGGGTCTTCCCTGCTGCATTCTGGGTAGAAACATCATATGTAATTAACACTAACATCTAAACACCTACTTCCATAAAAATGGCGGATACTCGTCAACATCCCCACGAATAGTCCGGGCAAGCAGTAAAGCCTGTACATAAGGAACAAGTCCCCATTCAATCTTTTCCTTCAAATACGGATGCGTTATGGTTTCTTTTTTATGGTTCTGCCATGCATTAAAAAACACTTTTCTCCCATCATCATTTAAAAGAACAGCATCATCTTTTTGCTTCTCAAAATGGGCTGCCCGAATCGCTTTTGTATTGATTAAAGTCAATACAAACCTATCTGCCAAAACCGGTCTTAATTCTTCCATTAAGTCAAGCGCAAGCGATGTTCTCCCCGGTCTGTCGCCATGCATAAATCCTACATATGGATCTAATCCGACACTTGACAAAGCATTAGCACAATCTCCTGCAAGCACTGTATAAGTAAATGATAATACCGCGTTTATATTATCAAGCGGTGGTCTGCGGTTCCTCGTTGTAAACTCAAAATCTTCTTTCTGATTCAGCACCATATCATTAAATGCAGAAAAATATTGCTCAGCAGCTTTTCCTTCAATTCCTCGGAGTTCATCCAGTCCAAGTGTATTGTCTATTTTAGGCAGAGTATTATATAGGACATTAGATATCTGCTTAAGTTTTTCAGCATCTACACGATATGCGTGATCTCTTAATGTACGCTCTATGCTCCATCTGCTGTTAAAAACTTTTCCAACAATCATATTTTTAGCATATCCCAAACTCCTGCTATCATCATCAGATATCCGGTACTGCTCTTTTCTAAGTAGTACATTCCCATATTCCTTTCCGACAACTCTGGCCAAAAATTTCCCCCTCGGAGAGAAAAAACTCATTCCTATTTTCCGTTCTGCACAAGCACCCATCAATGCCGGACTTGCGCCCTTATATGTAAAACATATGATATTCTCTAATGTATGAAGCGGAAACCTGCCGAGTGCTTTTTCTCCGTCCTGTATCACAATGTTTTCGCCATCGAGAGTTAAATAACAGCTCTCAGTCATAATATACAAGGTATTTAATAATTTCCGCATGTCAGTCCTCCTGATATGATTGCCAAAAGATTCCCCTCCGCATAGTACCCCTTAATTATTGTAATCTTCTTTATTTTTTACACAAAATAAATTTTCGCTCTGCAAAACGACTGAACAAAACTCTGTTGCAGCATATCTGAATGAAACCGCAAAACAGATAAAATGTATGCAAGTAAAACATAAGATCAACTAAGGCAGATTATACTAATCATTAATTTTAATACTTTGCTCAATGTACTCTCTGACTTTCATTGTCTTTTGAAGTTTCGGAACGCATAGGTTTTCCAGCGAACAGGCTTTGCACTGCTTAGTAGGTTTCACATTTGGCGTATATCCTTTTGTAAACAAATCATGCATTTCTTCCGTTATTTTCTTTACTTCTTTCCGCAAATCATCGGTAAACTCCACATAGCTTCGCCGTCTGTTTTCACCATAATACAGATATCCATCGGGTATACTTGTCTGAAACATTTCTTCCAGACAGATCGCCTGTGCACAAAGCTGTAACTCATCAGCATTATTTCCTTTAGGTGCTCCATGCTTATACTCGACAGGCACAAGATTCCATTTCCCATCATACCCAAACACTCCTACACCCGTTTCCTCTTGATGAAATTCAACAACATCGCATTGTCCGCTTACTCCGAGTTCATGTGAAGAGACGCGCAATCCCCTGACGATCAACAAATCGCCCCTTTTTTCAAAGGAACCTTCATCATGTACCTTCTTATGCATCAATTCACCTGCGGTCGTTCTATAGTTTTCAGCCCACTGCTGCTCGATATGTATGATTGCCCACTGTCTTCTGCAAAAAGCAAAGTGTTGAATACCGGAAAGCATTAAATAGTCTTCTTCAGAATACATGATTAAATACCTTCTATTTCCTCAAGTTGTAAATCCGGTAAAGAATCTATTTGTACATCATAGTCTTCAAACTCTTTCGGATCGTCTACTTTAGCAGCAACCTTTATAAGCCTGTGAACCTTGGCTGATGAATACTGTCCCATAGGGCAATTATGTTTCCACCAATAAACCTTGCATACTTCCATACTTCCATCCGGTCTTGCAGAAGAACTGTCGTTTACAAATAATGTGCGTAAGGCCTCCTTGATCTTATCTGCATCCTCATCACTGAAGCCTGTTTTTTCCGCCAGCTGATGATTGATACTGCCCTTTATAACATATAACGCCGAAGATACCTTATGTTTCATTCCCATTGTATCTGAAGACTTCTTCCCATCCTTTGCCGTTTCACTGTTGACGCTTTTGGTTATCTGCATACTGTCAATTGATACCGGCAATACACTGAAAGCTGAATGAACAGAAACCGGTCCTCGTACACCCACGGATACACTATCATCCTTGAATGCAAATACCTGCCCGAAACTGCGGACATCAATCCATGTCTCACATGCTGCTTTTGCATATGTTTCTTTGTCTTTATCCTTTAAAGCTTTTTGCATTATATCATTATTTTTTGCCCTGTCTGCAAGACTTTTGCATCCATCATCAGAGCGTTCGTCACTCTGCACGAAAATATTTTCTCCCATGTCCTGCAGCCTGTTTCTGATTTTTCGTTTGATACATACATCCGATATTTCACCGAATCCATCATATGTCTCACGCGGTCTGTTTCCATTCAGCGGGTCTCCATTGGGATTCGCATTTTTCACCATTACCAGAACCTCAAAATCAATCTTGTTTGTAAATTCACTCATCATCCATTCCTCCTATTGTTCTTTTTTCTGAAACGCTTTTTTCATATATTCCATCTGTTGATAATATCCCGGTAAATACATTTCAGATAAGGCTCTGTTATCAAATCCGTCTTCTGCAAAATGTGATATAATTTCGCTTGTCCAATCTTCAAACTTTACCAATTCAAAGGCACTTAACTTTTTTTCATATGCAACCAGATTCTGCTTTATGGTTTTAAATGTTTTAGCCGGTCTGCTGCTGTATGCATTCCAGTAACGCTTCACATTTGTTGTCCGCCGTTCTTTCACTTTTCCGTTTTCATCATACTCAAACATGGCTCGCTGCTCCATGTAATCATATACTGCCAAAAGTCTTCCGAACAAAACACTTCGGTCATCAACGTTATCATTTAGGAAATTCTCCATCATCCTGTCTCCCTTCTCGTAATTAAATCGTATCATCGCACATACAACGCAAAGTACATCATTATACCAGACATAATCACTCATGGTCTGCGGCATGGATGCGCGTCTTGCCGCCGATTTAATAATATCCGGCGGAATTTTAACCCCCTCTCGCGTAATACATGGAAGCAACCGCTTAACTGTACCTCTAATCAGTTTACTATCCGCTTCCAGCCATTCTGACCTTTGAGCGCCAAATGCTGCAAGCGCCATATCTCTGGGTGAAGGAGTGCATTCGCAGGTGACTCTTTTTTTACCTTCCTCCGATTTTTCCACCCTTACAGTCCTGCACCATCTGCAATGTTTCTGCCAATTTAATATGGCGTCGGCGTATTGTTTTCCGCCCATCTCATCATAATATACAATCGCGAGACGACCGGTCGTCGCCGCATCCAATGCTATGATTGCAACTTTGTCATCCATTTCAAATTTTCCGACATAACCGCTTACCGCATTGTTAAACTTCTCCGCAAAATATTTGCCGGTATCATGCTTATTCAGACTCAGTGTCTCATCTGACCCAATCATGTCGAAATCAAAGTCAAAATCATCGATATCATTACATGCATTAATGGAATCCTTCATCATATCGGGAAGCAGTATATCTCTGTTTACCATCCAGCAGACAATTGCCGACTCGTCACGCGTGTACCCTTGTTTCTGAATAAGCCATCTCAGAGCATTGTGAGCTTTCTGGGATGCATCATAACCGACTGAAACCGCCTGTTCTTTTGAAGTAAATCGCCCGCGATAAGTGAATCCCGATTCATCGTTTCCTGAAATCAGCTTTGCTTTGTCACCGCTATTCCGTATCTTGGATGGGTGTTTATCAGAACACGATTCTATTTTTCCGAATGCATAACACAGCTTTTTATCTCCTGATTTTTGTTGATAATATCCGCTGTATTTTTTATATAATTCCTGATTTTTCCATACTTCCTGTGGCATACTGCTGCCCCGGACGATAAATCTTATGTTGGCTCCTGTCTGACCCAATCCGTGTATTTTGGTTTGATCTGTAAGTTTACCATTATCATCTAATTCTAACGTCTTACTTGTCACCAGATCATGTATCAACGATTTCTTTCCGATATATTTGCATACCGCCTGCACCATAGGATGTGCATGATCCGATTCAGCCCATCCCTGAAGCTGCTGCATATAAGCTTCAAAATATTTTTCTTTATTATCACCCGTATATGACGTATAATCCCCCGCTATGTAACAGAGTTTATCGCACAGTGGATGGGGAAAATTACCATTACCTCTTGCCGCCGAGTCTTCTGTAACCGGAATGATCGTGACTACATCACTACCCTTATCGAGTTTTCTGGCACCTTGAAAATTACCATCCTGATCAATCGTCACTTCAATCTGCGCATTAAATGTCGAATGAGAAATCGGCAGCAATACCGCCTGACCATTTTTATCAACTCCCGCCAAATCTGAATAGACATCATAGGTCTCAGCCAAAGTCTTTAACCATGCCAAACAAGTCACCTCCCTCAAATTCTTTTAGTCCTGCAAAGTTTTCTTCAAAGACAAACTGCTTCTGTTTCGCATCCCTCAGAACATGTCTTATCACACATTCCTCAGGTCTCGGAAAATGTATCACCCCATTGACCATCTGCGCATTCCAAAGCCGTATGGTCATTTTTCCTTTTTCCTCTTCCCTGACAGCTTCATCCGGGTAGGTAATTCCGTGCACCATAACTCCAAACGATAAATTTGTGTTATCATATGTTCCGTTATCTTCATAAAAAGAACACGGTTCCACATAACCCTGACACTCTCTCGCCCCTAAGAAGATATCCCTTCTTCCGCCTCTCTCAACCATTCTCCTTGCAATATCGTAGTGTTTATTTTCATTGCGGTCATGTACTAAATCTTCTCTGTTTTCATTCCATTCAAAATGTGCTTTGACCCGATATTCCACGTTGCGCAGATAAGTATAGTATGACAGATCATTGTCGCCATTGTACTTGATTGGTCTAATTCCCTTTGACTCCGTCTGGATTGGATTCATGATACGACATTCATCAATAATCCATGTAATGGTCGGTTTCCAGTAAATGGATTCCGTTATCCCTTTCAGCGCCTGATATGTAGGTATTTGATAACTGAATTTTTCACCGCCCGTTTTTGACAATGGGTCTGTAAACAATGCATATCTCCCGAATACGCTGTATTCAATGATATTAGGCTTGCCCATGTTTTCCCTTCCTTTCGCACATTTCTCTTTTTCTGCTTCCCGCTTTGTAAATTATACTGATGTATTTGCAACCTTCCTGCACAAGTACTTCTTCTAAAATATGAGTGTTTCCCACTCTGGTGTGATCCCATAGTCGCTATTGTAAGCTCCGGGAGCCGCAACCATATAAAGGTCAGGTATTTTGTCACTTACCAATTGTATCAGCCCGTCAAACTTTTTTAGCTGGTTTCCCCTGACATTTACAGTGTATCGCTGCGCTTGTCGAATATAAGATTTTACTTCCGCCATATCAGATGTTGTCTGGATGGATTCTATAAGCTCCGCACCCTTCCTGTATGGCACAATAACGCCAAAAGAATGATCGTCTATAACACGATAAGCTTTCCCCGCTGTTTTATAAGCTTGATTCATGAGGTTTTTCTTTTCTTTGGGAGCAAATCCTCTTGATAGCAATTCGATGATGTTTCTATCCAATTCTTCTATCGGAAAATTCATTTTATCTGACGCATTAAAGTATACGATTTTATAATATTCATCCAACCATTCCGGCATTAGCAGACTATCAAATTCTTCACTGTTGTGATATTGATATATGACATTCTCTGTTGTTCTCAAATTTTGTTGCAATTCCTCCATATTCCCGGTATTTTCATTTTCTAACATAATTAAATATATTATTCCACAGTCCATTTCACCGTTTCTGTTACATCGTCCCGCAGTCTGTGCCAGACTGTCCAGCCCTGTCATGGAGCGATATACACATTCAAATGAAATATCCACACCTGCTTCAATCAGATTTGTACTAACAACAACAATATTGTCCTGTTTCTTCTTAAGTGTTTCCTTAATAGATGTAAGTTTATCGCTTCTATGCTCAGCACATAGATTTGTTGTCAAATACTCGACATTAATGTTTCGCACCTTTAATAGATCATATAGCCTTCTTACTGCCGATTTCGTATTCAAAACTACAAGAATTGACCGATACCCCTCTGTCTGTTCCGCAATTTCATCTGCAAGGCTTTCAAAGGTATACTTTTCATCTACTTTAGGTGTATTAATTTTCACTCTCTCAAACTTACGAACCCACTCTGCTGCATTCTCTATCATATATTTTGGCTCACTAAAGCAGATTGGACATTCTGCCTCCTGTAAAGTCGGCTGTGTAGCTGTACACAAAATGACATTCGTTTTGCATACGGCATTTAAAAAATTGACCATATAGTTAAATGTGTGTACGCACTTTAACGGCATTGCCTGAACTTCATCAATGATCACAACCGAATTGACAAGTCGGTGCATCCGCCGTATCGACTCACTCTTATCTGAAAAAAGCGTATTCATAAATTGAACAAACGTCGTGCAGATAAACGGCTCTTCCCAGTTGATATCATACCTTGAAAATTCGCTGCTCCGATAATCCTCGTCCTCCGTCTCCGCATTTCTGATCACTGACGAATGATGTTCCAGTATCCATTTGTCATTACCGATTGCGTCACGGAATACTTTGGCATTCTGCTCCGTGATGGATATGAACGGTGAAACGTAAATAATACGTTCCGTCTCAGGATGCAGTCTGCAAAACTCCAATGCATATGCAAGGCTGCTTAACGTCTTGCCTCCGCCGGTAGGAATCGGCAGACAGTATATCCCTGCGGAATGTCCTGCAAATCGCACACATTCACTCTGTAATAAATTTCTCGCTTCGAATATTGCTTTTTCTTTGTCCGCTAATTGAGTGAAATCAATTGATTGTTGTTTGTTGCGCATATATATCGCAAAGTTTTCTCTGGCTTCCTTAAATATCTCTTTGGAATCAAAGTCTGACGGCTTCGATAGCGTATCGATATTATCCATAAAATCCGAAGTTGCTTCCCAATCCGAATCAATTAATATAGATAAGATTAAACGCTGAAAACATGCCAGCATAAAAAATCGGCAGTCAGATAATATCTCTTTTGCTACTTTATTACATCTTGATACTATTAATGGCTTTAATCTAAGCAAGACGTCTCTTATTTTGTTCCACACTAAACTAAATTCATTTGATGCATCTGCAAAAATTTTATCAACGTTATATTCATCCAGATATTCCCGCTTTGCATTATCATATGCTTCCTCATAGTCATCTATCTTGTCCAGCTTTTGCAAAAAAATGTCTGTATGTTCCCTATCAACACAGTCAAACAGACCGTGGTGCGCCGCTACTGCATAAGAAATCATCTCAACCATAACTTTTGTATTATTGGAACCATCATGATACATGTCATAAATGCACTTTGCACCTGTCGATGCATGTGCTATGGTTCCTCTTAGTTTTCGTTTTGTATTCTCATCAGAGTGCAGGTAATCATCGAATATTTGCTTGTTTTTCCCTATATCATGAGCAAGCCCACACAATGACATAATCTGAGAAATTCCGCATCTTTTTCCCTTTTCATTACATAAGAATGTTGTCTTCCGGGTATGTTCCGCCACCGATTCTTCTCTGCTAAGTCCATCATTTGAAATATGTGCTGTCATATAAGTTACTCCCTTTGTACCTGCTACAATTTGAAAATGCAACACATGGATTTCTAACATCACCGACCAAAGTGTCTGCCATTACTTAATTTTCATTGTACCATAGGTTGTAAAATTCATACAACTACTAAGTCTAACGCATACCTTGCGACTATACACTTCCCATTGCCTAGGCGTATTCGGAACTTTCACTCATTAGATTGCGCTCATAACGCACAGACCACAAAAGCGGAGAGCTTTACGCCCTCCGCCTTCTGTCTTTCACCTTGCAATATACCACCGCCACCGCCGTACTCACGAATGTCGCCACAATCGCCGGTCCTATAATCCCTGCCGGATTCACGCTCCCATACTGCTGCCGGTAAGCAATCATATTAACAGGAATCAATTGCAGTGATGAAATATTAAGGATCAAAAATGTACACATCTCATTACTGGCAACCCGCTCCCTATTGCTCTTTACTCCCTTACCATCAGGCAAATACGACAAATTCCCTCTCTCCTCCTCTAACTTCGCCAATTCCTCCATCGCCTTCAATCCCGCCGGCGTACACGCCCATCCCAATCCCAAAATATTCGCAATAATATTCGTAGATATATACTCCCTCGCCACATGCTCCTTAGGAATCCGCGGAAACATAAAGCTGATAAAAGGCTGTATTCCATTGGTCAGCTTACGAATCAGCCCCGATGTCTGTGCAATTTCCATCAGCCCAACCCACAAAGCCATGACACCCATCATCGTTATGCAGAGCGCCACCGCCTCTCCTGCCGAATTTAAAGCCGCATTGCTCACCTCCTTTATATTCCCTGTCAGAGAACCGTACACAATCCCTACCATAATCATAAGTGCCCATATATAATTCAGCATAGTCTTCCCCACTGCCGCAAATTATTACTTAATTTATATTTCATACCTCCTCATCATATGCCACCTTCGGCAGATTCCACCGGAACCGTATTGCCAGAATCCGCAATAGGATGACACTTGCCGCCCCTATCGGCATGGCTACATTTCCTCCGAACCTTCTCCATAGAAATACACAGACACAAGCTCCTAATATGGACGCGCTTGCATACACATGCTTCACAAAAATATAAGGCCGGTCCCCTGCCATCATATCCCGGAGCAAGCCTCCCCCTACTCCCGTAATCGTCCCCAGAAACACCGGAAGAAAATAATTAATCCCCATCCCGCTATCAAACGCAGCACGTACCCCTGCCACTGTGAACACTCCTAATCCCAAAGTATCCGCAGCCATCAGCATATACTGGAAACCAACCCGTGAAATCTGCTGATACCCCTTAAAATGAAAAAATATCACCACAAAAACCAAAGCAGAAATACCGCCTGCACTCAAAGCGAATACCGGCTGCACAAAAGCCTGCGGCGGCGTATTCCCTAATATGATGTCCCTCACAATCCCGCCCCCTACCGCTGTCACCATCCCTAAAATCAATACTCCCAACAAATCCATCTCTTTCTTAATTGCTGTCATAGCCCCTGACAACCCGAATGCCAGTGTTCCTACCATATCAAGCACAAAAAGCATACGCTCCATATCCGGACAACCTCCCATACTCCATACCTGCTTCCATATTCACGCATAGCATACCACAAAAAGACAGATTCCACAAATTATATATACTAATACAAAATACCCGCCAAAGGCATCCTATCCGGTTATACCTCTGACGGGTACATTATTTTCCTACCATTCAATCACGGCACTGGCCCAGGTCAGCCCTCCGCCGAATCCTGACATCACGATTTTATCTCCCCTCGCCAGCATTCCCTTCTGATTCATTTCATCCAATAAGATTGGCACACTCGCTGCCGACACATTTCCGCAATGATCCAGACTCACCGGAAATTTCTCTATATCCGCCTTCAGCCTTTTTGCCACCGACTGTATAATCCTTATATTGGCCTGATGCAATACAAAATACTTAATATCTTCCGCTGCCGTACCAGACATCTCCAATACCCGAAGAATGGAAGCAGGAACCGTACTGACCGCAAATTTATATACCTCCTGTCCATCCATATCCACATAAGACGGTACAAAAGGATTCTGTACCAACGGATTCTGATTCTTCCTGCCCTCACAGGCAAGCACTTTTCCTCTGGAACCGTCCGTTCCCTGTTCAAAAGCCAGCAATCCGCCCCCATTTCCTTCCTCATTGCTTTCTTCCCCACCGGCACGCACTACCACAGCCCCGGCTCCATCTCCAAACAGCACACAGGTACTCCTGTCACTCCAATCCATGATTTTTGACAAAGTTTCTGCACCCACTACCAAAGCAGTTTTATAGATACCTGTCTGCAAATACGCATACGCCGTATGCAGCGCAAACATAAATCCTGAACATGCCGCATTGATATCAAAAGCTGCCGCATGTTCCGCCCCCAGCTCCGCCTGCACTTCACAGGCCGTAGACGGTGTGATATAATCTCCGGTTATCGTCGCCACGATAATCAAATCTACATCCTCCGCTTTAATTCCGGCATTGCGCAATGCTCTTCCCGCCGCCTCCGCAGACATGGAAACCGTAGTTTCCTCCTTTGCCAGATGCCTCTCTTTAATCCCCGTACGGCTGGAAATCCATTCATCCGAGGTATCCATTATTTTCGACAAATCCTCATTTGTTACTACCTGCTGCGGAAGACTGCTTCCGGTTCCGATTATTCTCATTATCATATCCTGTAACTCTGCTCCTCTTTAAGTTTTTATACCCAGAACCCAATTTTTACGGACTCGAACATTCCAACACAAGCGGCTATGCCGCTGGCCTTCGCAGGAGTCAATCATAGAATCCGTTTTTTTCCTCAGCCGTCTCCGGCTGGAACTCTTTCATAATATCTTCCACGTGCTCTATCTTTTCTGCACGGTACGCATTTGCACCACAGAATATAAGCCCCTGCTCCACATCGCCTTCTACTGCATGAATCAGCGCATCCGTAATACAGTACGGCGTTTCACTCGGCTTACAGGTTACAATGCAGCTATGACATCTGCCATGGGGAATCCTCTCTTTCGCCGCACGTTCCATAAAAACATTGGAAACCGCTCTCCCCGGCATCCCTACCGGACTTTTCACAATCATGATATCCTCTTTTGCGGCATCAATATAGGTCTGCTTATACGCAGCGGACGCATCACATTCATAAGTGGTTACAAACCGGGTTGCCATCTGCACACCGGATGCCCCTAATTCAAAACAACGCTCCGCATCCTCTCTTGTATAAATCCCTCCCCCAACCACCACAGGGATTTCTATACCATGCTGTTCCCCGCATTTTTTCACATAGCCAATGATTCTCTCTATCTCTTCCTCATAGCACAGCCCATCCACATCTGCTAACTGGTCTGCGGTAAAACCGAGATGTCCGCCTGCCAAAGGTCCTTCAATTACTACCATATCCGGCAGCCGGTCATATTTTTTCAGCCAATATTTCATAATCACCTGTACGGATTTCAAACTGGAAACAATCGGCGCCAGCTTCGTCTTTGCCTTTCCTGCCAGTTCTGGCAATTTTACCGGAAGCCCTGCTCCTGATATAATCATATCCGCTCCTGCTTCAATCGCTGCTTTTACATATTCCTCATACCGCTTGGTTGCAACCATGATATTCACGCCTATCATACCCGGCCGGCTGCCGGAAGTATGCTGGCTGGCGGCCTCTGCCGTCCTGTTCAGGCATCCTGAATATTCCTTCATAATCCGTCTCGCCTTACTTATTTCCTCTTTGATGGCACGGAGATTGCATCCAATCGGGTCCGCATCGAAATCCTTATCCCGGTATCCTATCTGTGCAGCAGATATGACACCCAGGCCGCCACAGGCTGCGACCGCCCCGGCAAGTCCGGACAGACTCACTCCAACACCCATACCGCCCTGTACCACAGGTATCGGCAGTATCCTGTCTCCTATTTTTAAAGATTTTAACAAACTGCTGCCTCTCATATTTTCCGCCTATCTTTCACCCACAGCAAAAGTAAGTTCCGCCTGTACTGCCAGCTTACCGTCTACATAAGCTTTTGCGCTGCCCACTCCTATGGGACCCTTCACTTTTATGATTTCCGTTTCTAACGTCAGAACATCTCCCGGCACTACCTTCTTTTTGAACTTTGCCGAATTAATTGCACCAAAATATGCAGTTTTCCCCTTAAAATCCGGCTGGCTCAATATTGCTACCGCTCCCACCTGAGCCAGAGCTTCCACAATAAGCACGCCCGGCATCACCGGTTCTTCCGGAAAATGACCTGCAAAATAAGGCTCGTTATAGGAGACACATTTTCTTCCTACGGCCCTGACCCCCGGCTCCAATTCCTCAATAGTATCCACCAGCAGGAAAGGCTGTCTGTGGGGAATGATTTCCATAATTTCCTTAGTTGTCAGTAAAGACATATTCCGTTACCTCTCTTTATAATTCCGCAATTGCCGTTTTTAGTCTTACCCCGGCATCCTTCAGTCGAATGCATCAAATTACTGCTCTTCATACTTTTTCACAATAATCGTGGCATTATGCCCGCCGAATCCCAATGAATTGGAAAGAGCATATTTCAAGTCCATTTCCACTGCATCCTTACAGTAATCCAAATCACATTCCTCATCCGGTATCTGGTAACCTACCGTGCGGTGAATGTATCCTTCTTCCAATTCCTTTACGCAGGTAATGAACTCCACTGCTCCCGCTGCCCCCAGCAGATGGCCTACCATGGATTTCGTAGAATTTATCTTAATAGCTCCGGCATGGTCGCCGAACGCCTTCTTTATGGCCCTTGTCTCAAATAAATCATTGTGATGGGTACTCGTACCATGTGCGTTAATATAAGCAATTTCCTCCGGTTTCACTCCTGCATCCGCCATTGCAAATTCCATCGCCTTTGCAGCGCCTTCTCCATCCTCTGCGGGAGACGTAATATGATATGCGTCCGCTGTACAGCCATAGCCTGCTACTTCCGCATAAATCTTCGCGCCTCTCTTTTTCGCATGTTCTAATTCTTCCAATACTACCACCGCAGAACCCTCACCCATAACAAAACCGCTTCTTTCCTTGTCAAAAGGAATCGAGCACCTGTTTTTATCATTAGATGACGTCAGAGCCGTAAGCGCCGTAAAACCTGCAATCCCCACCGGAGTAATACTGCTTTCCGTACCTCCGGCCAGCATGACATCCGCTTCGCCATACTGAACGGAACGAAACGCCTCCCCTATGGAATTAGTTCCCGTAGCACATGCTGTAACTACATTAATATTCTTTCCTTTCAATCCAAATTGAATGGACACATTTCCTGCGGCCATATTGCAGATCATCAACGGAACCATCAGAGGATTTACACGGGACGGACCTTTATCCATCAATTTTGTATGCTCCCTTTCCATTGCCTGCAGCGAACCGATACCGGAACCCACCGATACTCCTACCCTGTAAGCATCTTCTTTTTCCATATCCAGTCCTGCATCTTCCATTGCTTCTTTTGCTGCTGCAACCGCATACTGACTAAATAATTCCATCCGCTTCGCCGCTTTGAAATCCATATAGTTTTTCCCCTCAAATCCCTTTACCTCTGCGGCAATCTGGCATTTATATTCAGAGGCATCGAATTTGGTAATCGTGTCAAATCCGATTCTCCCTTCCTTCACACCTGCCCAAAATTCTTCTACATTTAAACCGATGGGAGTAATTGCCCCCATTCCGGTCACTACAACTCTTCTGCCCATTCCTTTGCACCATCCTTTTATATATGCTTAAATTGCCATACCGCCATCTACGGAAATCACCTGCCCCGTAATATAAGAAGCCTTATCGCTGGCCAAAAATGCCACCGTTTCCGCAATATCCTTTGGCTGTCCCACCCTCTTGAGCGGTATTTGGGAAAGAACAGCCTCCCTGGCCCCTTCGCTCATCGCCTGCGTCATATCCGTATCCACATATCCGGGCGCCACTGCATTTACTGTAATATTCCTGCTGGCCAGTTCTCTCGCCGTACTCTTGGTCAATCCGATTACGCCTGCTTTGGATGCCGCGTAATTTGCCTGTCCCGCATTGCCCAATACGCCGGAAACCGAAGAAAGATTGATGATTCTTCCCTGCTTCTGCTTCAGGAATGCACGGTACATATGTTTTATGGTATTGAAAGTCCCTTTCAGATTGGTATTTACAACCGCATCGAAATCCGCTTCCGACATCTTAATCATCAGATTGTCCTTTGTAATTCCCGCATTATTCACCAATATATCAATATGTCCAAACATAGCTAACATATCAGTAATCATCTTTCCGCATGCCTCATAATCTGCCACTGAACACTGTACCACAGCCGCCTTTCTGCCCATCGCTTTGATTTCCTCTGCCACAGCAGCCGCTTTATCTGCTGAACCATTGTAGTTCACTATCACATCCGCACCGTATCCGGCAAGCGTCAGTGCGATTTCACGGCCGATTCCCCGGCTCGCTCCGGTTACCAAAGCCACCTTTCCTTCCAGCATATTTATACTCCCTTCAGTTGTGAAAGCTTTTCCATATCTTCCACCTTCTCTATATTAATAGTCTTTACATCCTTGTTAATCTTGCGCATAAATCCGGAAAGTGTCTTTCCAGGCCCGATTTCCACAAAAACATCCACTCCATCCGCTATCATCCGCTCCACACTCTGCTGCCATCTGACAGAAGAAGCTACCTGCTTCATTAGCAGTTCCTTTACCTGCCCTTTGTCCGTTACATAATCAGCCGTTACATTTGCCAGATAAGGAATCTTTATTTCATGGATTTCTACATTTGCCAGCGCCCCGCCCAGTTTTTCTCCTGCACCTTTCAGCATTTCAGAATGGAACGGCCCGCTGACCTTTAATGGCACACACCTTTTCGCCCCGGCTGCTGTCAACGTCTCAGCCGCATTTGTTACCGCCTGTACCTCCCCGGTTATAACAATCTGCCCCGGACAGTTATAATTTGCTATGCTCACAATTCCTTCCGTTTCCCCGCACACTTTTTCAATCAGGGATGCCTCCAGACCCAGCACTGCTGTCATAGCCCCGCCTTCAGGCACTGCCTCCTGCATATACAGGCCGCGTTTTCTCACCACCTGAAATACATCCCTGACATCCATTATTCCTGCCGCCGCAAGAGCCCCATATTCTCCCAAACTCAGCCCTGCCGTTACATCCGGTTTATATCCCTTTTCTTCAATCGCTTTCAATACGGCCACTTCCATTGCAAGCATTGCAATCTGCGTATACTCCGTAATATTGATTTTTTCATTTTCTTCAAAACAAAGAGCGGCCACATCCAATCCTGCTGCCTCACCTGCCAGCTCAAACATCTCCCTGCTCACCGGTATCTGCTCATAGAAATCCTTGCCCATTCCCACATATTGCGTTCCCTGTCCTGGAAAAATAAATGCCGTTTTTCCCATACTCCCATTCCTTCCTTGAAATTAGTTTGAATATCAAAATATTAGTTTCTTAAAATGGAGGCCCGTATAGTTACAGACCTCCTATCCCGTTTAGCACTGCTGTTCTCTTTTTATTTCCTTTATTCCCGCTGCCTGCTTCCAACCGCTCTGTCAGTCCTTAACAGCATTTCATCACTTCCTGCGCCTGCGCCATGATTCCCTGGAGAATTTCTTTGCAGCTCTTCTCCTCCTTAATCAGACCAGCTATCTGTCCTGCCATTACAGTCCCATTTACTACATCGCCGTCTATGACTGCATTCCTGAGTGTTCCCAAAGTCAGATGTTCCAATTCCTCAAAAGATGCCCCTTCCTGTTCCAGCTTCAGGTATTCCCTCGTCATCTTATTACGAATACAGCGAACCGGATGTCCGGTGCTTCTTCCTGTCACTTCTGAATCAATATCTTTTGCCGCAATTACTTTTTGTTTATAATTACTATGTACGATAGATTCCTCTGCCGTTAAGAATACCGTTCCCATCTGCACCGCTTCTGCTCCCAGCATCATGGCAGCCGCAAAACCTCTGCCGTCCGCAATACCACCTGCTGCCACCACCGGAATATTTACCGCATCAGCCACCTGCGGCACCAGCGTCATCGTTGTCGCCGACCCGATATGGCCTCCTGATTCCGTTCCTTCCGCCACTACTGCATCGGCTCCGGCGCGTTCCATCATCTTTGCCATAGCCACACTGGCAACCACCGGTATCACTCTCACTCCGGCTTCTTTCCACATTTCCATAAATTTAGCCGGATTGCCCGCTCCGGTAGTCACTACCTTTACGCCTTCTTCCACAACAATTTTAGCCACTTCTTCCGCATTGGGATTCAACAGCATAATGTTTACACCTACCGGCTTACCGGTTAATTTTTTTGCCTCGCGTATCTGTTCCCGGACAATCTCCGGCGGAGCGCTTGCTGCACCAATCAGCCCCAATCCCCCGGCTTCCGCCACAGCTGCTGCCAAATGATACTCCGCAACCCATGCCATACCGCCCTGTATGATTGGATACTCAATTCCCAGCAATTCGGTTATTCTCGTTTTCATATTATACTTCTACACCTTTGCTCTTCATGTACTCAATTACTGCTCCTACTGTCGTAATCTGCTCCAAATCTTCAGACGGAATCTCAATGCCGTATTCTTCTTCAAAAGCCATTACCAATTCAAACAAATCCAGAGAATCTGCACCTAAATCATCCTTAAAGGAAGATTCCTCCGTAATTTCTACACCTTCTAAATTCAATTGTTCCTGAATGATTTCTTTTACTCTTTCCAGCATCGCGTTATCTCCTTTGACCTTTTCATTCTTCTAAATAGTTTGACACTCAAAGTATATTATCCCATCTCCTATTTGTCAATATATTTTTTACAGAGCGGGGCATAACTTTTTACACCTTGAATTGATTTACACTTTCCATCAATACCTGTACTTTACCTTCCAGTTCCTTTATAATATTATTCGACTCATCTACCACCTCGGACAATTCCACGGTCATCGCCGATGTTTCCTGTGCAGCGGCCGCATTATCCTGCGCCAGACGATTCAGCAGTGCAAGCGAACTTGTCACATTTTCTCTCTGCTTGTCCATCTCCCCTGTCATATCATCGATAGAACGGACAGAAACAACACAATTCTCCAATTCCCTGAATAACTGATTGAATTTATTTTGTGTCTCCGACAGGGATGTAACCTGTACATCCACAGAACTGTTGATTTCCTGCATAACGGTTACGGACTGGGATGCATTCGCCAGCAATTCATTTACCACGCGGTTGATTTCTTCTACCGATGCTGCCGATTGATGCGCCAGCTTTGCAATTTCATCCGCCACCACTGTAAATCCTCTTCCCAGCTCTCCGGCCCTCGCCGCCTCTATGCTGGCATTGAGCGCCAAAAGCCCCGTCTGTTCTGAAATCTCATTAATGAGATTGGCCGCTCCCTGAATCTGCTGCACGGACTGATTGGTTAATTCCGTCTGCTTATGCATCGCGTCAATGTTAGTTCTTGTTTTATTATTTACTTCTATCAGATGATTCAGCGTATCCATAGACTGCCTGCTTAAAGATTGCATATCCTTCGCATTTTCATCTAAACGTTCCACTTCCATGCCCGTTTTCTCTATTTTCTCTGCTATGACAACCACTTCATCTGAAGCCGCATCGGTAGAAGCTGCCTGTCCGCTCACATTGTTTGCAATGGAGTCGATTGCTGTGGATGCTTCCCCGATAGAAGTACGCATATTATTGAATACTTTTTCAAAATCATCCAATGCTTTATTTACTCCCTGCGCTACTTCCATAATTCCCTCTATTAATTTCTGCATGTTCTTCTGTGCGATACTCATAGCATCTGCCGTCTGGCCGATTTCATCCTTCTGTTTTACATAAATCTCCGCCGTCAAATCGCCTTCTGACATATTTACAGCAAATTCCTGCATTTTCTTTAACGGTTTTACAAGGTGGGAACCATAAACAAATGCAAGTACCAGTGCCAATACAATTACCACAACAAATACAATATCTACCCTAAGCAAAGCGTTATCATAAGATTTTCCCAGATACGCCTTTACTTCAGCCATATCCGCTTCCATATCATCCACATAATTCCCAGTCGATACAATCCAGCCCCAAGGCTCGAAAATTTGGGAATAAGCTACCTTCGGAGCAACCGTAACCCCATCCGACTTTGTAAAATAAAATTCATTGAAACCGCCTTTTTCTGCGCTCTGGCAGGTTTTCATAATCTCCTGTATAATCATGACCCCGTTAGGGTCTTCCAGTTCAAAGCGGTACGCACCTTCTTGGTCCACTAATACAGGATGCATAATTAAAATGTAATTTGTATCATCAATCCAGAAATATCCGCTTTGGTCATCCCTGTAACGCATCACGCGGATGATTTCCTTAGCGTCTTCTTTTGCCTGTTCCTCTGTTTTCTCTCCAGCCGTAAACTTATCATATTCACTCTGAAGCACTGATATCGTACTCTGCACCTCAGATTTAATTTCCGCATTATAACCGCTGTTTACCGCAGCCACATAAGTATTGTAAGCTGTAGATGACATATCTTTAATGGCTAAAATTCCGTTAAAGCCGACTGCTGATGCTGTTAATACTACTAATAATACACATAACAGCATAATTGAACCCCGAAGGCTCTTCTTCCTCTTCTTCTTTGTATCCATACCGTAATTCTACTCCTTCCTCATGCTTCTGTAAGTAACAGACTCCTGCGGATGCCTGCTCACACAATTCTGTATACTATCATACATTATTCAGGACAATTTTACCATATTTTTGCCGGTATTGTTAAAAAATTGCATAAAAATGCATAATATAATCCAAATTACTCGTGTTTTTGCCCTAATAATGCCTGATAGACCTCCCTCTTTCCGATTCCCCTGTCCTTTGCAACCAGCTTCATCGCTTCCTTCCGCCCGACTCCCTGCTCCTCATAATACTGCATATGTTCTCCCACAGAAAGTTCCATCCACTCCCGCCTTGCTTCTTCCTGCTTTACTGCAATTCCTTTTCCCTCCACCACTAATACATATTCCCCTCTCGGCTCATTCTCCTCGTAATATGTAACCGCCTCTTCCAAAGTCATAGGCATAACCGTTTCAAACTTCTTTGTCAGTTCCCGGCATATGGTAATCTTCCGATTTCCCAACGTTTCCTTTAATTCGCACAACAGCTTAACCAAATGATGCGGTGCCTCGTACAAAACCATTGTCCTGCTTTCCTGCGCTAATTCCGCCAGCACCTCCTTTCTCTCTTTTTTCTCCGACGGCAGGAAACCTTCAAAACAAAAGCGCCTCGTACTCAGCCCCGACAGAGTCAATGCCGTAATACAGGCTGCTGCTCCCGGCAGGGAAGTTACCCGGATTCCCGCCTCGCGGCACAGAACTACCAAAGTCTCACCGGGATCGGATATAGCCGGAGTCCCCGCGTCCGTAACAAGCGCCACATCCTTCCCTTCCCGCATCAGTCCTATCAGATAATGCGCTTTCTCTACCCTGTTATATTCATGATAACTGGTCATCGGTGTTTCAATCTGAAAATGATTCAGCAGCTTAATACTGTTTCGCGTATCTTCCGCTGCAATGATATCCACACTCCGTAATGTTTCCAGTACCCGAAGGGATATGTCCCCCAGATTGCCTATGGGCGTCGCGCACAAATACAACATTCTGTCATTCCTCCTATTCCAGCTATTATTCCAGTTCCGCAGCCACCCTTCCAACACCTTCGTCAGCAGAGTAAGTTGTGTCCGCTTCGCCTCCGCAACTTACTCTGGGCGTTCTCCGGGTGGCTGCTGTTTTTTATTCCAGTTCCGCAGCCACCCTTCCAACACCTTCATCAGCAGAGTAAGTTGTGTCCGCTTCGCCTCCGCAACTTGCTCTGGGCGTTGGCCGGGTGGCTGCTGTTTTTGTCCAGTTCTGCACTAATATCCATATATTTCGTATATTTCCGGCATATATACTCCGGGTTCCCTGTAAATAATCAATGGGCGCTCCACTGTCATCCGCGGCCTCCCGCCTCTGTTCGCCTCTATCAGAACCATATTCGGCTCCCTGTCCACAAAAGGGTGGACCATCTGCATCCTCTTCGGCTCCAACCGGTATTCCCGCAGCATCACCATGATTTCCGCCAGCCGGAACGGACGATGCACCATATAAAAATTCCCTCCTGGCTTCAATACTTTTGCAGCCTGTGCTATCACATCTTCTAAGGTACATAAAATCTCATGCCTGGCGATGGCTTTCGGTTCTTCGGGATTCTTTATCCCATGCTGTCCAATCATATACGGCGGATTGCAGGTTACAACGTCAAAAGAGGCAGCGCCAAACAGCGTTCCTGCCTCCTTTATATCCCCCTGCACAATTATAATCTTATCCTGCAAACGGTTCAGTTCTACGCTGCGCCTGGCCATATCTGCGCTTTCCTCCTGAATTTCCAATCCCGTCAGATGAGCCGCCTCTGTTTTTGCTTCCATGAGGATGGGTATGATACCTGTACCGGTTCCCATATCCAATACCTTATCTCCCTTTCCCGCCTTAGCAAATCCGGATAATAATACCGCATCCATCCCGAAGCAGAATTTCTTCGGATTTTGAATAATTTGATAACCGTTTCTCTGAAGTTCATCCAATCTTTCGTTTTCTTTAAGGTTAATTGTCATCCAGCTTCGATTTTCCCTCCTGCTTTTCCAGCTTTTCCAGCTTTTTCAGTTCCTCGTCATTCACTTCTACTCTTGCATTCTTGTTGTGCTTTCTCTTAAACCGAAGCTGATCTACTTTATATTCCTGTATCTCTCTTTCATCATCCTTGACGATAATCACTTTCACCAACTGGCGCAGTACATTAACGCTGTGCACTTCACCCTTATATCCGTCATCTGTCGTTACAAAATCACCTACATTGGGAAGCCGTCGGTTCAATTCCTCATACGTCTCCTCTTCATTCTTCAGACAGCACATCAACCGGCCGCACACACCCGATATTTTCGTAGGATTCAGGGAAAGGTTCTGTTCCTTCGCCATCTTAATGGATACGGGAATGAATTCTGAAAGATAAGTGTGACAGCAGAGAGCCCGTCCGCAGATACCGACTCCTCCTACGATTTTTGTCTCATCCCTGACGCCAATCTGTCTTAATTCTATTCTCGTCTTAAATACCGAAGCAAGGTCCTTTACCAACTCCCGGAAATCAATCCGCCCATCTGCTGTAAAATAAAACAGTACTTTATTATTATCAAAAGTATACTCTGCATCAATCAGCTTCATATCCAGGTTATGCTTCTTGATTTTCTCAAGACATATTTTAAAGGCATCCTTTTCCTTTATCTTATTCGCCGCCTCCTGTTCCACATCTTTAGGTGTGGCAATACGCAGCACCGGCTTTAACGGCTGGATAATTTTATCATTTTCCACATCCTTCGGCTCACTGACTACCGTTCCGTATTCAATCCCCCTTGCAGTCTCTACGATAACATGATCCCCTTTTTTTATATGAAAACGTCCAGGGTCAAAAAAGTATATCTTCCCTGCCGTTCTGAAACGTACTCCTATTACTTTTACCATAATCTATCAACCTCATGAATTCTCTTTAATTGTCAAAAGCAAAAGTTCCATCGTCAGGTCAAAATTTACATTTGCATTCAGACGTCCCTTTGCCTTATCCAGAGCACTTATGACACTCTCAATCCCTTCATACGTGCTTCTGTCCGCTACTTTTCTAATATACTGTATTTCCTCTCTGAAAATCAAGTGATTTACATCATGTGTCGCCTTAAACAGCAGCACATCCCGATACCATATGGCAAGGATATCCATATAATCGTTGACATCCAGTTTATATTCATTGATTTTTTTGATGGCTGTCACAATCTCGCTGATTTCCATATCGTTAATGTATTTTAAAAGCGTCACCGCCTCTTCCTTTACATGGTCAAAATCCTCGCTGGCTGCCAGCATTTTTGCCTTTCCGATATTTCCCCTGGCAAACGCCACACAGACATCCGCTTTATAATCCGGCACCTGCATCGTCCCCATCAGGAAACGCTTTACCTGGCTGTCTTTTACCGGCTTCATATTCAATACCACGCACCGGCTCAGAATCGTAGGAAGAAGGGCTTCCACATTTGTAGTCAAAATAAGAATGACTGCATACTCCGGCGGCTCCTCTAAGGTCTTTAACAGCGCATTCTGTGCCTGCACTGTCATCTTTTCCCCTTCATTTATGATATAAATCTTATGGCTGCCCGCATACGGCTTGATTGCAACATTTCCGTTAATCTGTCCGCGGATATCCTCCACCCCGATTGTTCCCGGTTTTTCATGGGAAACATAGATTACATCCGGCTGGTTTCCGCTTGCCATCTGCTTACAGGAGCGGCATTCCCCGCAAGGTTCTATCGCATCCGGCGACACATCCGGTTTCTCGCATTGAAGCGCAGCCGCAAAGACTTTTGCCACAAATTCTTTCCCCGAACTCCTCTCTCCGTTTATGATATATGCATGGGACACCTTATTCTGTTTCAATACATTCTGCAAATGTTCTTTTATCTGCTCCTGCCCTATGATATCTGCAAATTTTGCCATCTCATAACCTCCGTATCCCTCAGGTGAAAATATCCAGAAGCAATCCTCTTATCTCACCTATCTTATTCAGTATCCCTAAATTATCCTTTTCATCCTTTACAAGTTCTTTCGCCAGTTCATCCAGTTTCTCATCTACCAGCCTTACGATACCATATACTCTGTGCCGTCCCCTTTTATCCAGAAAATTTTCCCTCGAAAATGAATGAGAACGGTTTACGATTTCATTCATGAATTCCTTTACCAATCCTCTGTACTTCTTCATATCCTTGATATCACGATGTCTGGCCAGCTTATCCCCCTGCATCGTGATTTCTTCCATCAGGGATGTGAGCCTTGCCTGCAATTCCTGTTCTTCAATATGGCTGACAAGTGTGAATTTAAAGGTTCCGTCCGCAGTCTGCTGCTGCTGTGCCGGCTGTTCCACCGCTGCCGGTTTATTCAGCTGATTCACCTTGATATCCATATATACGCCTCCTCTCTCCCCTATATATTTCGGATTTTCCCTCCGATTCCTATACCTCAATCACGCGAATCATATTGGTTGTTCCCGATATTCCCAACGGAACACCCGCTGTGAGCACTGCTACATCGCCCCGCTTCACATACCCTGCCTTCTCTACCGCACGCGTCGCCTGCTCAAACAAATCATCGGCCTTTTCCTCTTTTTCAATTAAAATCGGCACTACCCCCCAGGACAGATTCAGCTGCCTGCATACCCTGGGATTTACCGCACATGCAATAATCGGACAATCCGGTTTATATCTGGATATCATCCCTGCCGTAAACCCTGACATCGTAACCGTAATGATTGCCGCAGCATCCAAATGGGCGGCTGTAGTACATGTTGCATGGGATATCGCAGTCGTAACATCCGGTGAAACCGCAGCGCCTCTTCTCTTCATACGCGCCGTATAATCAATATCCTTTTCCGAACGTTCCGCAATCCTCGCCATCGTCTTTACTGCCTCCACCGGATATTTACCGGCTGCGCTTTCCCCGGAAAGCATGATTGCAGTGGTCCCGTCGTATATAGCATTGGCTATATCCGTTGCTTCCGCCCTTGTAGGTCTTGGATTCTTAATCATGGATTCTAACATCTGAGTGGCTGTAATCACATGTTTTCCCTGTGCCTCTGCCATTTTTATCATCTTCTTCTGAAGCACCGGCACTTCTTCCAAAGGAATCTCCACACCCATATCCCCTCTTGCCACCATTATGCCGTCTGAAACAGACAATATTTCCTCCAGATTCTGAATTCCCTGCATATTTTCAATTTTGGCAATGACCTTCATCATACTGTTATGTTCTTCCAGTATTTTACGCACTTCTAAAATATCTTCTTTACACCTTGTAAACGAAGCAGCGATAAAATCGTATCCCAATTCACAGCCGAATATGATATCTTCCCTGTCGGTATCATTGATATACGGCATGGACAAAACTGCGTTCGGCACATTCACACCCTTGTGATTAGACACCATGCCGCCGTTTACTACCGTACAGATGATTTCTTCCCCTTTGATTTCCTCTACGATCATCTCTATCAAACCATCGTCAATTAAGATGGACATTCCCGTCTTTACATCATCTTTCAGATTTTTATAGGTAATGGAAGCCTTTTCAGAATTGCCAGGCACTTCTTCTGTAGTAAGAATGAACCTCTGCCCTGCCGTCAATTCCGCTTTCCCACCCTCAAAATCACACAGACGGATTTCCGGTCCTTTCGTATCCAGCAGCGTAGCAACCGGAATATTCAACTCGCCGCTCACCCGCACTACTCTTGCAAACTTTTTCTTATGCTCCTCATGGGTTCCATGCGAAAAATTGAAACGTGCTACATCCATGCCTGCCAGCATCAGTTCCCTCAATCTCTCCTCACTCTCACTGGCCGGTCCTATTGTACAGATAATTTTTGTCTTTCTCATTCTTTCCAAATCCCTTTCTGCTTTTTCTGTTATTATTTACACTTTGATTACTCTTACCAATCCATTTTCCACACCCTGTACCCTAAGCTGAAGTTTCTCATATTCCAAAAAAGCTTCTACCATTTCTTCCGTCAGCCTCTCGCCGGGTACTGCCAGCGGTATTCCCGGCGGATATAGATTTATAAATTCCGCCGCTATCCTTCCGGTGCTGTCTGCCAGCGCAACAGTCTCCTGCCGTGCCTCATATGCCTCAGCGATAGTCATGGCCGGCTGCGGTATCTGCCGCCTGCCACAGCCGCGCGGACCATACCAATCCCTTATCCGCTGTCCGTCTGTTTTCTGATTAAAGAGTCCATCGTCTATCTCCAGCAGAGCATCTGCCAGCCGGTTCCATCCTTCTTCCGTATCCATCATAGTGACAATCGCCAATACATAAGACCCGGCTGCCATCTCCATCTGCAGATGATACCTCTCTAAGAGGACATCATATAATTCCTGTCCGGTCATTCTGCCGTCCGCTATACCGATTACCAACTTACAGGGATCATACCGTCCTGCCGGCTGTCCTGGTTCTTCTTCCCCAAATATTTTCACATAATGACATTTCCCTATGCGCTGTACAAAATCATTCCTGTATTCCAACAGCCTGTCCAACCGTTCCCGGCCCTCCCGCTGCACAATCTCCATGCAGCTGCTGACCGATGCCATTAACACATAAGAAGGGCTGCTCGTCTGGAATATCCTTAAATAGCGCTCCACTCTCCTTCTGTCTGCCAGACACTGTCCGGCCCCATCCCTGTTCCTGCTTAAATGTCCGGCAGAACCTACGTTCCAATGATTCCAGTGCAGCAACGCTGACTGTGTCATCGCCGGGAGTGTCTTGTGTACACTGTGTATCACTAAATCAGCTCCCTGACGCACGGAACTTACCGGATACGCCTCATGAAAACCGAAATGCGCTCCATGAGCCTCATCCACTATCAAGGGTATTCCGTAAGAATGAACGATACAGGCTATTTTCTCCACATCCGATACCACTCCCTCATAAGTAGGAGAAGTTATAATGACTGCCGCGCAGTCCGGATTCGCTTTTAACGCCTTTTCCACCGCCGCCGGCTCTATTCCTCCTGCAATGCCAAAACCCCATCCATCCTTTCCGTCCAAAACCTCCGGCAGAAGGTAAACTGCCTCCAATTCCCTTAAATAAACCGCATGATATACCGACTTATGACAGTTACGCCCCATCAGAATCTTGTCACCCCGTTTTGTAACTGCAAAAACTGCACTCAGAATACCACAGGTGCTCCCATTCACGAGATAATAGCTCTGTGCGGCTCCATACAATTCAGCCGCCCTCTCCTGCTCTCTGCGCAAAATTCCCTGCGCCTGATGGAGATTGTCAAAACCGTCAATTTCCGTAATATCCAGTCCATACCCTGAAGATAAAGCTCCATTTGCCGCTCCTGCACACCTTTTATGTCCCGGCATATGGAACGGATAATAATCCGCACTTCTGTATTTTTCCAATTCTCTGTATAATTCTGCCACAATTCCATCCCTAATACTGTACTTTGGCTCTCTGCCTTTTCCGTAACTCTCCCATGCTTCTCCCATGGCCTTTATGAAGCCCCACCGTTTCCAACAATGAACAGTATTTATCCGCAGCCGTAACAATCCATGCTTCTCTGCATTGAGGCGGCACCACTGTCAACGGCCACATATGCTTCTTTATAATATCCTTTTCCCTCGGCGTCAGTTTATATTCTTTGGAAGCATTGCGCAACGCTATCCCCGGATGATAAAAGCCATGCAGATTCTTTACATCCCTGTGGTACTTATCATGCCAATCATACAGAAAGTAATCATGAAGCAATGCTCCCCTTACCAATTCTTTCCGGTTACATGGTATTCTAAGCTTTCTGCTGATAGCGAGACTGCATTTTGCCACATCGATACAATGGTGATTCACTGTCATATTTCCATGCTGGATATATTCCTTGGTTTTATTGAAATTTTCGGAATCCAGTATATCCCCGCCATACTGCTTTAACAGCTTATGAAGTTCTCTCTGGTTATAAAAAAACTTTTTGTATTTCTGTCTTCTTTTCTCAACCGTCTGTTTTCTGCCCTTCATACTCGTTCCATTCCTCCGTGTGAGCCTCAGATATTTTGATGCTGTCCTTTATCATTTAAAAGTTCTTCACACATCCCATTTTTAATAATAACATACCACAGGGAATCCGGTATATACATATTCATAAATAATTTTTGCCTTTTCATACGGAAGATTAATACATCCATGGGAACCGTTGGTACGATAGATTTCCCCTCCGAACGAACTCCTCCATGTTGCATCATGCATCCCGATATTTCCGTTAAAAGGCATCCAGTATGACACTGGCGTTGCATAATCCGCGCCTCTTAATACCGCATTCCGTGTCTTATAAGTCAGGCCAAATACTCCTGCCGGCGTACTCCATCCTCTTGATGCGTTTCCTGAGACAAAATCGCTTTCCAACACGATTTCCCCTTCCACGTACAAATACAGGTGCTGTTCTCCCAAATCAATCTCCACATAAGTATCGTCAATCACCACTTGCCATGATTCCGGCTCTTTCTCACTGTGAACGGGCTGCTTCTCTATATTTTCTCCATTTTTTATTGCTTTAACCAGTTCCGATGCTTCCGCCTCCTGATCTGTCAGCCATCCAAACACCCCATTATTTAAATCGATTTCTCTGCCGTCCGTTGTCTCAAAGACCTTACTCTTTCCATAAGTATCATATTCCTCTGATTGTTCCTCTACAAACTCTCCAACTGCATCCTCATCTAATTCCACTTTATCTTTTTCCACACTCATCCATTTTCGGATTGTCTCCCCGTCTACAAGAACTTCATTTCCATTCCAATCATAGACAATCCGGGCTGAAACATATCGGTTTGCCTGTTCCAATGCTGCCCTGAGATGTTCATCCCCCTCATCCATATCCGCTTCCTTGTAACATCCGGATTCCTCCAAGTCTAAATCTGCATGTAATGTCAGAAGCGCTTCTTCTATTTTCTCTTTTGCCTTCTCTTTTATCACTTCCGTACCCGGTCTGGCATCCATGATTACATATTGCCCTTCTTCCTCCTCATAAGTAATATAAGCATCTCTTGGCGCCCTTATATTTTCCCGCCTGAAAAAAGCCAGCCCATTTATTTTCTGTTCCAAAGCCTCCTTGTCATAGTGCGCGATTCTGGGCAGCTCATAATCATAACCCTTAAAAAATCCTGAAATCCAAAATGCCGGTTTCTGTTCCCGCATAATTTGAATTAACGAATCCCCAAATATATACTGCATATCAATTTCATCCGGAAGAATCACATCACATATATCTTCACGGCCTGTTATTTCCAAGGAATAGCCGGACAACCTTTCATATATCAGATACTCAGCTTCCACCGGAGTCATATAACTATAATCTTCCCCGCCAATCGTCGTATGGTAAAAAAAATGGTCCTCAAAATATACGGCAATAGCTGCATAAGTACCCGCCGCTAAAAGCAATACCACCACCAATGCAGTAATCGCCAGCTTCTTTGCCAGTGCTTTTTTACTTCCTTCCATTTCCTGCCACCTGCTATCTCCTTATATCTCTCGTAAGCGCCTTAACCGGCGCCTGTAAAATCCTGACTGTATATTATATCATATAATTTCGTATTTAGAAACACGTCCTGCGCCAAAAATAAAAACATGCATGGGGTACGTGCTGTAAAACAGCTAATTTCCTTACGCCCCCTGTGCATATAAAAAACGCCGGCTGCATAATCCCGCTGCTGGCGTTTCTAAACTATTATACCCGATATTCTGCTTTCCTTTCCATTCTCTTCCGTATGTCATCCACTATATGTCTTGCTACTTCTTCTTTGCTCATCATAGGAAGCTCTACGCAGCCATCCCTTGTAATGAGTGTCACAACATTAGTATCCGTTCCGAACCCTGCCCCGTCCTGCTTCAGATTATTCGCCACAATCATATCCACATGCTTTTTTTCCAGCTTCGCCTTTGAATTTTCCACCATGTTTTCTGTTTCCATAGAAAATCCGCATAAAAACTGGCCCTCTCTGCGGTTATTTCCCAGAAACCGGAGTATATCCTCCGTACGCTCTAATTCGATGGACATCTCTGACTCCTTTTTTTTCAGCTTTTCTTCTGAAACGGATATGGGCCGGTAATCTGCCACTGCGGCCGATTTGATAATAATATCCTGCTCTTCATAATGCTCCTTTACTGCTTCATACATATCATGCGCCGACTCAATTTCTACCACATGTACGAACATCGGCTTTGGAAGTTCCGTCTTCCCTGTAATCAGCGTCACTTCCGCCCCACGCTGCATACAATGTTTTGCAATAGCATATCCCATCTTCCCTGTGGAATGATTTGTAATGAAACGAACCGGGTCAATTCGCTCTCTGGTAGGCCCTGCTGTCACCATGACCTTTTTCCCTGCCAAATCTTTTTCACAATTGATTTCCTTTAAAATATATTCCAGCAAAGTCTGCTCCGAAGGCATCTTTCCTGCTCCCGTATCGCCGCATGCCAAATAACCGGTGTCGGGAACTATCACTTCCATACCATAATGCATTAATTTCTTTATATTATCCTGCACTACCGGATTTTCATACATATGCGTATTCATCGCCGGTGCAACAATCTTCTTACAGCTGCATGCCATTACCGTTGTTGTCAGCATATCATCTGCTATTCCATTCGCCATTTTACCGATTACATTCGCAGAAGCCGGCGCTATCAGGACCAAATCCGTCCGCTTGGCCAGTGATACATGTTCCACACTAAATTCAAAATTCCTGTCAAATGTATCAATCAGGCATTTATTCCCGGTTAGTGTCTCGAACGTAATGGGATTAATAAAATTTGTTGCATTTTCCGTCATCAATACCGTTACATCCGCTCCCAGTTTTTTTAACATACTCGCCAGATTTGCAATTTTATAAGCTGCTATGCTCCCTGTCACTGCAAGTACAATATTTTTACCACACAGCATATCCCAACCTATACCTTTCTTTCCAATCCTTTCCGCATCGCAGAACCAGTCTTTTCTGTTTGCGGGACAATTCGCAGCAGAGCCAGACTGACCGCTCCCCCAATTACTACTGCCACAATTGCTTCCGGTATCCCATTCACTGCAATAATTCCTAAAATCGCACTATAAACAGTATCCAATGCAATACTCTTTGCTGCCGCAAATTCCTCCTTAAAGCAAAAATAAATCAGATTCATAACCAGCAAAGTATTCGTAAAGGCTCCGACCGCACAGGCAGCCGGTATCGCTACTGCTCTTCTTGCTTTCATATTCCTTAATATTTTCTCTAAGCCCACAAATACAAAATAGGGCACAACACCCACCAAAATCCTAGGTACTAACGCAATGACAACGCTCCAGGCGTTTCCGCCGATTTCTCCCACCTGATAAAAAGGTGAAAAAGCAAAAGATAACAGACTCGGCTCCAAAGTGTTCTTAATCAGACTTGTAATACCAAAAGTCGCACCCAATACCGCGCCCTTTTTCGGCCCAAGTACGATAGAACCCACAATAACCGGTACATGAAGCAATGTTGCTTTGATTACAATCAGGTTAATATAACCCACGTTGGGAATGAAAGTCATAACAGCTATAATTGCCATAAAAAGCGCTGTCATAACCATAGATAAGGTTTTTTTGTTATTCATTTTTCTTCCTCCTGTTATCATTCTCTTTTTAGAGATACAATACATCAATAAGAAAATAACATATTCACCAAAAAATGTAAACCGGGAATCTATAATTTACATTCCAACTGACAGTCAAAAGGTTCCGCCTCTACATGCCCCTGATGGTACATCTGTGCCTCCACACATCCCATAGCCTTATAAAATGCCTGTGTTTCCACAGCCGAATGAGCAGAAATATACAGTTTGTCAGCGCCGGATTTTACAGCCCATTCTTTTGCTGCCATAAATAAAACCTTTCCTATCCCCTGACCTCTCATATCTTCTGACACATGAATACTTGATAAATCCAGATATTTCTGCTCACCCCCGAATAAATCAGGTTCAACAGAAACAAAACCTTTTAAAACACCATCGCAAAATACAGCATATACCCAACCGCCTGTGTCCACGGTATTCTTTAAACAATCAACCAATGTTTTATACTCTGATTCGGTCCAATCATCAATAAATGGAGCATCTTTAATGACCCATTCTCCATTCTCCCTCCGCCAGCATTTCGTAACTTCCTGATGGCGGACAAACCCGTTAAACAACTCTCTGCATATTTCATTTTTACACAATTCCCTATACTGAATCATAAAAACTCCTTTCTCACCATGTTTCTTAATTCTCCTTATATGAAGCGACAGAGTAAAAATAACGGAAATCCTTATTTTCCTTTAAGAATTCCCGCCATTTCATTTTATGAGACATCGGGGATTCGAACCCCGGACAACTTGATTAAAAGTCAAGTGCTCTACCAACTGAGCTAATATCCCATCTATGTTTAATTTACACCAACGCTGTACATATTATCACAGTTTCAATCATTTAGCAATAGTTTCAATCAATTTTCTTATTCAAATTTTTTACTTTCAAACACAATCAAATCGTTACACTTGTATCAATATATAAAATAAAACCTTGTAATAATCACTAACGAAATTACTACAAAGTTTCCTTATTAATGCCCAGAACCGGAATCGAACCAGTGACACGAGGATTTTCAGTCCTCTGCT
>CAMXQE010000044.1 GCA_947246015.1 uncultured Lachnospiraceae bacterium
CCCAGAGGAATACATGGCTGCGAAGCAGACAGGTATTCCTCTGCTAAAAAAGGGGCTGGAAGCGCAGATGCGGAACTGGAATAATAATAAAAATGATAAAAGAAGATATCAGGATAAAGAAAGTTATTGTACATATTTTGGATTCTACGATTGGAATGCCGGTATTATCGGACTGCGAACTGGAGTATGGTTCGGAGTTTGCCGAATTTTTAAAAGAGCATATTGCGAGGATTTCTTCCGGGGACGATGGGAAGAACTGCCGGTTTTATAAGGAAGAATCGGAAGTTTATAAGATGCTGGCGCAGTATACCGATGATTTTTTCGTGGACGTCAGCAAGGATATGGCCGGGTTCCTTTATAGTATCATGAACAGCAATATCGATATCCCGCCTGCGGATTTGCTGGTGGTAAGGTTCCGGTATGGGGAGGAAGAGTATCTTGCGCTGCTTAAAATGAATTACAAAGAGTCTTATACACACCGTACATTGGCATCGGAAGACGGAGGAAATACGAATGAAATCATCCGGCATAAATCGATTCTGCCTTCGGAGTCGCAGCGGCTCAGTGAAGCAGCCATTATCCGGCTGGAGGATTTGTCGGTACAGGTGGTGGAAAAGAAATATGAGGTAAACGGGGAGAAGGTGGATTATTTTTCCTATCTTTTCCTGAAGTGTTCCAGCCATATGTCGCATAAGTCAAAACTGAACATCGTGACGAAAGCAGTAGAATCCGTTCAAAAGGAAGCGTATGACGAGTGTTCCCGATATGAAGCGCAAATGAAGGCGAAAAGCATCATACAGGAGGAACTGGAGGAAAAGGGCGGTTTTGTGGTGGAGGAAATTGCGGAAAAGATTTTTGTGGAAAAGCCGGAATTGAAAGTGGCTTTTCAGGATAAAATGGAAAAATATGATATGGTAAAGGAAGAAGTGCTGCCCCAAAGCGAAGCTACCACGAGGAAGTATCAGAAGCAGCATCTGTATACGGATACCGGAATAGAGATTAAGATTCCGATGGAACAGTATAAGGACCCGAAAAGCGTAGAGTTTATTACGAATCCGGATGGGACGGTTTCAGTGTTGATTAAGAATATCGGGCATTTGGAGGCCAGGTTTTAACATCTGCCTGAAAACAGGCTTCTGCTGTAAGATGTGTGTGCGGATAGCGGAAGCAGGAAGGGCGGGAGTAGAAAAAACGGAAACAGGAAGGGCGGAAGCGGATGGAGGAAAAAAGCGGCGGACAGGAGTATGAAAAGCGGTGGGCAGGAATATGCTTTCTGGTTTTTGGGGCAGGTGTGGCTCAGTGGGTAGTCTATGCCCTGTTTGGCGCGGTGATAGATGATGCAGGGCTTATGTACCGTTCCTGGATTCCGGCGTTAGAGCGGGCGCTTCTTTTTTTCATATTTGTTCCGGCGGCGCTTATTGGGACATATGCCATAATGGAGAATCACAGATGGGGGATAACAGGACGGATTCTCGCATTTACTGTCCGGACTTTGTGCGTCTTTTTCGGTGCGATAGTCGTCATTGCGGGGATGCTGTATTTTATATTGCTGGCGGACAGTATGCTTGAAAAGGAGCGGAGAATTTCCAAAGATGTATTATTCGGAAGTTATCGTTTGTACCTGGAAGGCGGTGAAGGCGGCAATTATTATAAACCATACGGAATACTGTTAAAAAAGAAATATGAATATTATGAAGAACCTGTGGTACTGGCGGTTTTAGAAGAACGTTACGGGAAGCGGATGCAAGTCAGGGATTTTTATGAAGCAGAGAGAAGCGGCGGTACAGATTATTATGTTTATGAACTGACGCCTGAAGGTGAGCCGGATTTTTCTTATCATGTGGTTCCCCTGGCGGGGATTATGCCGGTGTACCGGGATGATTATAAAGAAAGGATTGCTATCGAACGGATAAGGGAATATGAAACCGGGAAAATATATGGGGAGGAACGCTTTCGGGAGACAGAAGACGGGGAATACGGCGTTTTGAAGTATCCGGCTGTTGTATGCAGAGGGAAAGAGGATATGGAAGCATGTGCAAGGGAGACGGCGGACGTGGTTTCGCGTCTGTTGGAAGCTTTTTTATCGGAAGCTTTTTTATCGGAAGAGTCTTTTTTACATGGTCAGGACTTTCGGATGATGTTGCTGCTTTCGGATGGAGAAGGGGCGGAAAAGCCGGTTGTGCTGCGCGCCGGGGAATGGTATGGAGCAGATACCGGATACGGCGTCAGGCCGGAACAGGTATATGAGCAGTTAGCAGAAGGATATACTGTTTGGGAGAAACAGAAGCAGGAAGAGATGCTGGCAAAAGAGGCGGAGAAAGTAAAAGAGGCGGAGGAAGCCGGGGATTGGGCAGTGCCCCTGCTGGATGCGGACGGCTTACTGACTCCGGAGGGCGCTTATGAAAAATTGTATCAGGAAGTGTTTGAGCCGGAGGGGGATTCCTATGAATGCACGTATAATGCAAAGGGGAATTTTTATGGAATTCTTGGGGAAGGGAAAGAGATTAAGGAGGGGGAGGAACTGTCCATAAGGCGCACAGTGGTCTATGACCGGATATCAAAGAACGGGAAGTGTCAGTTGTTTGTTGCCTATAAGGAGTACCGGGACGGGGAAGGAAACGACAGGGGAACGGTGATTATGGATTTCTATGCGGTGGACCGGGAGAGCGGCAAAGTGACGGCAGGGAATAAGACAGCATGGGCGGAGACCGCTTCCAAAGAGTATCAGGAAGCAACCGGAGATAAGTAGAGGAAGGAAGCAGCCGGAGATAAGCAGCGGGCAGGAAGCGGAGTAAAAAGAGTCAAATACCCCGCCGCAAGCAGCGGGGCATCAAGCTTGGAACGCCCCAAGGGGCGGGGTATTTGACCCTCGCGGCATTCGTCAAAGTCATGCAAGCATGATTTTGACTCATTGCTCGCGGGAATAAAAACGGAATGGAAAACGGAATATAAAACAGAACAAACGCGTCAGATGAATGCGGTAAGGGTGGTGCGGCAGATGGGAACGATGATTGATTATTTGAGGGAGTATGGAGACTATAGTTTTTCGGAGAAACCGTTGAATGAAGTGGACAGTCTGATTTTAAGCCAGTTTGCTTATCTTAAGTTCGACGGTCTGGTGCCGGGAGTGGGAGAGGATGCGCCTGCGGTAACGATGGAGTATCTGGATGCGCATCAGGATAAGGATAAGCTGTTTGCGGATGAGCGGTACAGAGAGCCAAATACCGAGTTGTTTGAGGGGATGATAAACAGCGTCCGTTTCCGTACCATGCGTATGAAAGAATATGTGAATCTGATTGAAACGGAGCAGGAAACACAATTTTCGGCCGTTACATTTCTTTTGGATGACGGAATGGTGTATGTTGCTTACCGGGGGACGGATGAGAGCATCGTTGGATGGAAGGAGGATTTTAACCTCGCTTTTTCCGAGCCGGTGCTGGGGCAGCTGCGCAGCGTGGAGTATCTGAATCAGACGGCAGCCGGATTCGAAGGCCGGTTTTATATAGGAGGACATTCGAAAGGCGGCAATCTGGCGGTGTATGCGGCCATGAACTGTGAGGCGGGGATACAGGACCGGATTGTCAGGATATACAGTCATGACGGACCGGGATTCCGGCCGGAGATACGTCAGGCCGGACATTACGAGAGGATTGCAGAACGTGTTATGAAAATCATTCCCCACTCTTCTTTGGTCGGGATGCTTTTGGAATCCCATGCCGAGGGGTATATTGTGGTAGAGAGTAAATCTTTCGGGCTTTTGCAGCATAATCCTTATACATGGCTGGTACGGGATGATGCATTCGTACGGGTGAAGGATATTTATAAAAGGCAGAAATTCATGGATGAAACGCTGAACAAGTGGATTCTGTCTTTGGATGATGCGCAGATTCATTCTTTTGTGGATACGTTGTATGAAGTGGTTTCCGCATCCAGGGCGGTGACGTTAATGGATTTTACCGCAGACTGGAAAAAAAGCATGACGGCGGTGATTGCAGCTGCCAAGGGTTTGGACGAGGAAACGGCTTCCATGATGCGCCGGGTTGTCGGTTCTTTATTTGAGGTGGCCGGGGAACATGCAAGGGAAGAACTGCAGGAGAAGGCGGCAGAGGGCAGACAGAAGTGGGAGGCGGAAAAAAGGAAGCGGGAGGAGCATCAGAGAAAGGGAGGGGGAAAGCGAAGCGGAAACGGGGAGTAGCGGAAGGAAAACGGGAGTATGGGAGCGGGAACGTATATATTATACGGAGCAGCATAAAGATAAAAAGTAGGAGAAAAGAAGCCTTCCGTCCGCCGGTGCGGGGTTGGACGGCATATGAAGCATGAAATCGGGAAACAGCCGTTCCGGATGCCACTGGACGCCGAATATGGGAAGACTGTTGTGTGTCATACCTTCGATGATACCGTCATCGGCGGTCTGGATAACGGTCAGGTTCCGTCCAAGGGAATCGATGGCCTGATGGTGGGCGCTGTTGGTGAGCGGCTCCGTTCCGTATAATCCGGCGAGGAAAGATTCGGGCTGTACAGAGGTGGAATGCAGTTTGTCACCATTGTCCCATGCATGATGGGCGGCTTCCCGGATATGCTGGATGATAGTACCGCCGAAGCAGACGTTGATGACCTGCATACCTTTGCAGATGCCGAGTACCGGACGTTTCCATTGGATGAAGAGTTCCAATGCCTGAAACTGGGTGATATCCAGTTCTATATCAATATTTTTGGAACCCTGGTTTTTCTGTCCGAAAAAAGCGGGAGTGATATCGCCTCCGCCCGGGAGCAGAAGACCGTCGAATCCTGTCAGGCGTCCTGTATCCATGGTGGTCAGACAGTCGGCTTTCATGGCGCGCAGGGCATTTTCATAGTTGACGGTATCTTTGTTTCTGCCTACAATGGCAATTTTTACAGGATGGGTCATAGGATGCTGATACATGATAGAGAAATCCTTTCTGCAAGTTATGGTTATTCCGTTACCGGATGAACAGCAGCGGTATTTCATTGTATGCGGCGGGGAAGGAAGATAGTCCTCGTAAGCAGGCTGTAAACGTGCAATGTAAAAGTTCATCAAATGAAAAAGTGTAAAGTCCGTGATAATTCAATAGACTTTACACTTTTCCATTTGTTAGATGCTGTTTGGTTGTTATCCGTTATTTGTTATCATCATTGCATAACGCTTCATATTTTTTCGTTAACTCCTGATATTCTTCAAGAGTTTTACACTCTTTTAAATCATTCAGAATTCTTACTCTTTCAAGTTTTCGTGCTAAATTTTCAATGGTTTCTGCACTATTTGGCATATAATCACCTGCTTCCTTTTACAATGTGTACAGTTTATACAATCTTATTATAGCTGATTTATAAAAAAGTGTAAAGCTTATAAGAGGATTAAAGAAATATAGCTCTTAAGATACCAGGTCTAGATGAAAATAAGGCATATATTCTTGGGATGCTGCATTTAAGAACAAAAAACATTTTGAGGGGATAATGAAATGTTCAATCCAGGAATACTTTTCCGAAAAGGGATATGTTTTATAAAAATACTTAAAAAAGCCTTGAAACACTGAACTCATCAGTATTTCAAGACCATCTATACACTGCAGGAAAAGGGAGTCGAACCCTCATGATATTGCTATCACACGGACCTGAACCGTGCGCGTCTGCCTATTCCGCCATTCCTGCGAACAATATATATTATATATGTTTTATCTGCATATGTCAACAAAAATTTTAAAAAATTTAATCTGACTGGTAACGGTTCAGCCGTATTGATTACCGCGAGCAACGAGCCAAGTGGCTGCTTGCAGACATTTGGCGACTGCCGCGAGGGTCACATACCCCGCTGCTCTGTAGCGCTGCAAGATTGATGCCCCGTTGCTTGCAGCGGGGTTGTTGATTGGCCAAACCGTTATGCCCCTGTTATTTTCCGCTGCCTGAAAAATATTTTCTGTAAGTGATAAGGAACAGAATCACTGCCAGGGAGGTGGACAGGTAATCCGTAACCGGCTGGGCTGCAGCGAGCATCGGCGCAGAGTCGAACAGCCTGCGGAAAATCAGCAGAATCGGGATATAAAGCAGTCCCTGCCGGCTGATGGACAGAATCAGGGAGGGCAGGGCCGCCCCTGTTGACTGGATGGCATTGATGAATACGAATAAAAGTCCCATTACCGGGCCGGAGTAAATATAAATGCGTGCAAAGGCAATTCCGTATCCTGAGGCATCGGGGTTGTCTAAAAATGCATGTACCAGAGGCCCGGCGCCGAAATAGCAGATGGCAGTCATAACCAGGCTCAGGCCGAGAGCCAGACAAAGGGAAAATTTTAATACCGCCGTGTAGCGCTGTTTGTTCCCCGCACCGAAACAGTATCCTAAAAGGGGCTGTATGCCGCTGCCTAATCCGATGAGCAGCATAACGACAATCATATTTACTTTCATGGCCACACCGAGTCCCGCTACAGTCATATCGCCGTATTGGGACATGATGTTGTTGGTAATGATATTGGAGGTACTCATCAGAATATTGTTCAGGGAAGCCGGGACGCCGATGGCCAGGACGCCTGCGGCAATTCCGTTTTTAGCCATGTAATCCTTTGGATGGATGGACAGCATGGTTTCCTTTGATAATAAATGCCGGAGATAAAAAAGTGCGGCAGCTATGTTTCCGATAACCGTGGCAATGGCAGCGCCCGCTACATTCCAGTGCAGACCCAGTATCATAATGGGGTCTAAAATAATATTTGCCATATTTCCGATAATCATTCCCATCATGGCAGTCTGCGCTTTTCCCTCGGAACGGATGATATTGCTGAAACTGTTGCTGACGATTAAAAAAGGAATTCCGACAGCAACGATATTCAGGTATTGGGAGGCATATCCAATCGTATCGCTGCTGGCACCGATGGCATGGCAGACGGGGATGGCGAACAGCCATATGAAAACCATGGCAATCACACCGATGGTAAGTCCTGTCCAAAAACAGAAAGAAGAGGTATTCCTTGCTTTTTGGGAATTGCCTTCTCCCAACATCCTGGATATGAGCGATGTACCGCCGATGCCGAATAACATGCCTACTGCCATAAAAAGCAGGAAAGCCGGTGTGACTATGGATACGGCTGCTACCATATAGGCGTCTTTGGTCTGGCCGATGAAAAAAGTGTCGGCGAGGTTATAGACAAGTACCATAATCATGCTGACGATGGATGGTACAATGTTACTGATGACTGCTTTAGGGACGGGAGCGTCCCGGAAAATTTCTGTTGTTTTATCTTGCATTTTTGTTCTCTCCTTTATCTGAAATGTCTGAAACTGCTTTGGCTCCGCCTGTATCATGCTGAAGGTTTTCGTATATCTGCCGGAGGGCTCTTTCCAATGCTTCCATATCCGGCTTCGGAATGCCGGCAAAAAGAAGCGCTTCGTAGTCAGTGGAGTGGGCGAGATGGTTTTGCATGATATCTTTGCCGCTTTGCGTCAGCAGGATTGGTCTGCTGCGTGAACATCCGGAAGATTCTTTCCTGCAGATGAGTTCTTTTTTTTCAAGAATCTTCACGACATGAATGACACTGGTATGCTGTACGCCGAAAAAAGCGGCTATATCGCAGAGCGTATTTTTCCCGGTCTGGTTAAAATAAAGATATTCCACAATATCTAACTGAGTGCTGGTGAGATTGTACTCACGGTACTCGTAGTTCCGCTTCCGCTCCAGCAGGATGTGGATTTTTTTTAAATAGACGCCGATTTCATTCATTCTGCCCGCTTCCTTTCCATATAGGTGCTTACCCACCTTGGTATGTAGCAGGCTACATTATAGCGCAGCTTGTAATATATGTCAAGGAAAAAGGGGAAGTATAATTTGCTTCGTACAAGCATATAAAGAACCATGGGACAAAGTTATGAATGAACTGGCGTACAAAGCACGAACGGAGGGAAGTATATGTATGAAAACCAACAGGTCCGTGAAGTCGGGCGTACATTAAAATGCGATATGGAAAAAGGTTTAAGCGGTGTGGAAGCTTCGTTAAGGCTTTCCAAATATGGAAAGAACCAGCTGCAGGAAAAGAAAGAAAAATCACAGCTGACGCTTTTTATGGAGCAGCTCAATGACCCGCTTATCTTCATCCTGTTTGCGGCAATGGGAGTATCCGTATTTCTGGGGGAAGTGGGGGATGCCGGAATTATCGTGACGGTCATTCTGGTCAACGCTTTTGTGGGGGTGGTACAGGAAGGAAAAGCCAGAAAGGCAATTGAGGCGCTGAAAAAACTGACAAGTCCCCATGCCATTGTAAAAAGGGACGGCAGGCAGCAGGAGATAGAGGCAGGCGACCTGGTGCCCGGAGATATCGTCTGTCTGGAAGCGGGGCGGCAGGTGCCTGCAGATTTGAGGCTGACGAAGACCATGAGCCTGAAAATCGAGGAATCGGCGCTGACAGGTGAGTCGGTGCCTGTGGAGAAAGATGCCGGATATGTGGCCATGGGGAAAACGGATATCGGGGATTGTAAGAATATGGCGTATATGTCTACCAGCGTTACCTATGGAAGAGGAGAAGGGATTGTAGTTGCAACCGGAATGGATACACAGATTGGACATATTGCAGGTATGATCAGCGGGACAAAGGAGGAAATGACGCCTTTGCAGAAACGTTTGGCGGATTTGGGAAAAGTACTGAGCGGTCTGGCAGTCTTTATCTGTGTGTTTTTATTTGTGGTTGCTGTGATGCAGAAGCGGGATGTGGGCGATATGTTGTTAACGGCGATATCATTGGCAGTGGCGGCAGTGCCGGAAGGGCTTCCGGCTATTGTGACCATTGTGCTGGCTCTGAGTGTGTCACGCATGGTAAAAGTAAATACGATTATTCGTAAATTACCCTCGGTAGAGACGCTGGGAGCCGTAAATGTGGTTTGTTCAGATAAGACGGGAACCCTGACCCAGAATAAAATGACGGTGAAGAAATGTTATCTGGACGGGCGGATTCTGGACGCCGGGGATTTGGATGCAGACAGGCACAGGGAATTGCTGATGGGATGTGTGCTTTGCAATGACGGCGTGATTGCCGGAGGAAGCAGAATCGGGGACCCTACGGAACTGGCCCTGCTGGATTTGGCCGCGAAGTATCATATGGAGCGGGAAGCGATGGAACGGGATTATCCAAGAACAGATGAAAAGGCTTTTGATTCTGACCGGAAGATGATGACGACGCTGCACAAGGGTAGAAACGGAAGAGTGGCTTATACCAAGGGAGGGACGGAAGAAGTCCTGCGCTGTTCCAAATATCTGTTTAGCAGGGGAAAGAAAATGGCCATGACAGAATCGGCGAGGCGGGAAATTCTCCATGCAGCAGGGCAGATGTCATCGGAAGCGCTCAGGGTACTGGCGGTAGCAATGAAGGATGATGCGGCAGTGCCGGAAGAGAGGGAACTTACGTTTATAGGACTGGCGGGCATGATAGACCCGGCCAGACCGGAAGCGGCAGAGGCGGTGACCGTGTTCCGGAACGCCGGCGTGGATACAGTGATGATAACAGGCGACCATATCGACACAGCCTATGCCATAGCAAAGGAACTGGGCATAGCCGGAAGCAGGGAAGAATGTCTTGGAGGCAGCGAACTGGATAAGCTGGATGAGGCTGAGTTTGCCGAACTGGCAGAGCATATACGGGTTTATGCACGGGTTTCGCCGGAACATAAGGTGAGGATAGTGAATGCGCTCAGAAAAAAGGGGAAGATTGTAGCGATGACGGGCGACGGGGTAAACGATGCGCCTTCTTTAAAGGCGGCGGATATCGGCATAGCCATGGGGATGAACGGAACCGATGTGGCGAAGAATGCTTCCGATATGATTCTGACGGATGATAATTTTGCTACCATTAAAAAAGCAATTGAAGAGGGGAGGGGAATTTATGAAAATATACGGAAAGCTATCCTGTTTCTGCTTTCTTCTAATTTTGGAGAGATTATTACGATGCTGGCTGCTATACTCGCCGGATTTCCTTCCCCGCTTAAGGCCAGTCACATTCTTTGGATTAATCTGATTACCGATTCCCTTCCGGCGCTGGCACTGGGAGTGGATGAGAATGACGGGAAGCAGCTGATGCGGCAGAAACCCAGGAAAAGTGATGAAAACCTGTTTGCCCATGGAGGACTGGCCTGTACGCTCTGTTACGGAGTGGTCATTGCAGTCATCAGCATTACCGCATTTTTACAGGTACCGTATGATGTCCTGACAGCGCGGGGGCTTCCGGTAAGTATCCGTAATATAGAAACAGTACTGCGTCTTCCGGATATTTTGAACAAGGCGCAGACCCACGCATTTACGGTGCTTGGCATGAGCCAGTTGTTTCATGCCATAGGGATGAGGGATGTGAATAAATCCGTGTTCCGGATGAATCATCTCGCGAACCGTTATATGATATTTGCCTGTACGCTGGGGGTGGCCCTGCAGGCGCTGGTGACGGAAATCCCCTATTTCGTGACACTGTTTGGCACGAGCCGTCTTTCTTTAAAAGAATGGGGGATTCTTGCCCTGCTGTCGGCGATGCCTTTGGTGGTGCATGAACTGCTGCTGATTGGCGGTGTTGCAGAGAGAGGAAAGAAAGAGGAGGGTGAGTGTGGGGAACCGGAGGAAAGAGACTGGGTAAAAGTCCAGTAATTGCGTTGTATAGCTGTATGGAGAGGGTGATTCAGAGCGGGCGGATATGACCTGAAAGGTACATAACCTGAAAGGTGCATATCCGCCCGCTTTTTATGTACAGGGGTGCGTAAGGAAATTAGCTGCTGTGCAGCACGCACCCCGCGCGGCGAGTAGGGAGAGAAACCTTCTCTACTCGATTGCACACGGGCACCCCAGGGAAAATGCCGGCAAAGCTGTCGGGTGCCCCGCGCGGCGGGCAGGGAGAGAAACTTTCCCTGCCCGATTGTGTTACAGTTTGCTGAATGCCAGCAGGAGCAGCAGTACGCCTCCGATAATGGAAAAATTAAAATCGGATTTTGCCGCCAGCAGCCGTCCCAGCCGGCAGCCGCCGGATACGGCGAACAGGCTGATGAGGAAAGTCAGCAGGGCGGCGAGGGGGAGGGAATAGTCTCCGGATGCCGCACCGAACCCGGCGGCTGCGCTGTCTAAAGACAGGGCCAGGCCCAGAGAAAGCGCTTCCGTGGGGGAGAGAACCTCCACATCGGCGATATTGGCAGCTTCGGGCGCTGCGTAAACCGTCAGGATGAACCGGAGATTTTTTGTTTTCACATGGACTTCCCTGCTGTTAAACCGGTTTTCCCTGATTTTTTTGCGGATGGAACTGTCAAAGAGTTTGATGGAACCAAGCACGAACAGGATGGAAAAGGAGAAGAAGACGGTACATGCAGGTGGGATATACGCCTTGAGAATGCCGCCAATCAGGAGTGATGCCATTAGGAGAATATCGGAAAGAACTGCTACGATAACGGCGGATAAAGGAGGTATTTTCACTTTATCCGCCCCATAGGCGAAGCCTGCCGCGAAAGCATCCGCGGAAAGCGCTATAATAAGCAGAATAAGCTGCGGGATGGAGCCGGACAAATCTGTCACCTTCCTTTGGGGTTTGCTTTATATTATGTAATTATGTTATAATTGTTTTCATATAATATTGGAATGGCTGTAAGAGGAAATAGCCGAATTTATCGAAAAATGCAATGTAAAAGTACGGGGGAAGATAAAAATGTATTTAAAATACGTGTCAGTTAAGAATTTCAGAAGTTTAAAGGACATTGAAGTTGAATTGGATGAAAATACAATATTGATAGGAGAAAATAATGCAGGAAAAACCTCTTTTATGGATGCTGTCAGAATTGCTTTATCAAGGATAAATGGCAGATATTCGTTTGGAGACTATGATTATTATATGGATGAAGATGTAATATCGCCTAAAGAATCAGAGGGAATAGAGATTACATTGGTATTTCAGGAAAGGTTTTCAGAAGAGTGGGAAGGATATATTATGGATTCGCTGGGTGAAGCTGTCCAATATCTTGGAAACGAAACAGAGTTGGGATCGATAATTGTCAGGGTTTCTTCTGTATATAATAGAGCGACAAACGAATTTGAAGCAGTTGGGAGTTTTTTGAATAATGAATTTGAAGTAATTTCCAGCAGAATCCAAAATAAAATAAACATATTTTATAATTTATGTCCGGTATTTTACTTACAGGCATTGAGAAATGTTAAAGATATCTTTAGCAGCAAATCTCCATTGTGGGGGAAATTTCTGAAAAGAGCCAATATTCCAAAGGAGAAACTAAAAGAGCTTCAGGAAAGCATTGAAGTTTTGAACAAAGATATTATAGATAATGATGTGAACCTGACAAAACTTGTCTGTGCATTAGAAGAAGTACAGAAGGTTTTGGATTTTCATGGGGAAGATTTGGTTTCTGTTAATGCGTTACCAATGAAGGCGTGGGAGCTTTTGTCCAAGGCGCAATTGGTACTCAGGAATATGAATCATGTGAGTTTTCCATTAGAAAAACACGGACAGGGGACGCAGAGCGTTACAACAATTTTATTGTTTAAAGCATATATTGAAATATTGCTTGAAGAATTAAACAGTGACAAAGCGGAAGCTGTCTTAATGATGGAAGAACCGGAGGCGCATTTGCATCCGCAGGCGATTCGCTCCGTAGAAAAAGTCATCAGCGGATTAAACTGCCAAAAGATTATAACGACACATTCACCTTATTTTTTACAGGATATTAATCTGCTTAATTTGCGATTGTTTAAGAAAGTGAATGGGGTAACTGAGGTGGTAAGGATTATCGGAGAAGTGAAGATTCCACTGACTGTTATTACAGATAATCTTAGAACCGTGGCAGATAAGTTTCCGGATGTATTTGAAATAAGAGACGGAAAAAACGAACTGATTATTCGTCAGCCATTATCAGAACAGCTTATACCTTGTCTAAAAGGATGCTGTAAAGAAAGTGGTATTGATGACTACATTTCGAAGAGCAGGTATATTTTTACAAAGGAAGAGCTGTATAATCTGAATATATATGTTCAGCGTACAAGAGGGGAAATCTTATTTGCACGTAAATGGATGTTATACGAAGGACAAACGGAAGAAGTGCTCATACAATATTGTGCAGAAACGCTTGGCTATCATATGGAGCAATATGGAATAAGCGGGATATGTTATCGGACAAATGGGTCTGCGGGAGCTTTTGTTAAATTGGCGAAAGTATTAGGAATAGAATGGGTATTGCTTGGCGATAAAGATAAACAGGGGTCAAGCACGATGAAAGAAATTAAAAAGTGTGGATATACGGATGAGGAAGTAGGAAAGAAAGTATATTTGACGGAAGAAAAGGATTTAGAAAATGAATTTGTAAAAAATGGATTTTTATCAGATTATGAGAATATTGTTGCAGATAAAATAAATGAGGATATCAGTAAGTTAAAAGCTGATGGTAAATTGGAAGAATATAAAGATGAAGTTGTAAAGATTGTGCAGGAAGGAAAAGTAGAAAATGCGTATAAGATTGTAGAGGTATGGAAACAGAGGAATATGCAGAAAGAAGAGATTCCTTTATTTCTGAAGAATTTGATAGAAGAGGTGTGTAGGAATGATTGAAAAACAGTATACGCAATCTCAGAGGGATGCGATTTATTGGAATGAGGGACCAGTCATTGTATTGGCAGGACCCGATTCGGGTAAAACAGCAGTTCTTACAGAAAGGATAATCAGGTTATTAAGGCAGACGGAAGGAGAATCATTCAGAATTCTGGCACTGACGTTTACCAATAAGGCGGCAACTGAAATGAGTGAGCGTATCTCGACAGGAATAGATAATCAGGAAAAGAGGCTTTTTATAGGAACTTTTCATTCTTTTTGTTCGGAAGTTTTACGTAATCATGGTTCCTATGTAAAGCTGAGGTCGGATTTTGATATATATAGTTCAAATGAAGATTTAAAAGCAGTTGCGGATGAAGTGAAAAAGGAATATTGTAAGTTACATCCGAATGAGGATATTAATGAACTGAAATTACTCAATGCGATACAATATTTTGAAAAAAAATTGTGTTTAACAGAAGAAGATGTAGATGCCGTGATGCCAAAGACAAATTATCAAAAAGTATTTAAGTGGGTATATTTCAGATATATGGAAAAATTGCTTGAATTAAACGCACTTGATTTTGATATGATGATTTTATTAACATATAAATTATTTAAAGAATTTCCTAATGTGGCAAGAGTATACCGGAGTATGTACAGATACATTCATATTGATGAATTTCAGGATACAAATTTAGGACAGTATACATTGGTGAAAACTTTATGCGGACAAAAAAACCGTAATTTGTTTATTGTTGCTGATGATGATCAGGTCATATATGGATGGAACGGCGCAAGTCATGAAAGACTGGCAGAGTTTAGAAAAGATTTTGGTGCGGATCTTATACAGTTATATCAGAATTTCAGATGTCCGGCAGAGGTTGTCGGACTAGCTAATAAACTGATTGCCAATAATTCAGGACGAACGGAAAACAAAAAGCCATTAGAGGCTATGAAGGTGATGGAGGATACTGAAAGTCAACATATTTTTACTAAAAAATATGATGATTTTGAGGATGAAGTTTTGGGAATAGTCAGCCTGATATTGCAAATAAAAGAGCAGTATCCGAAAGAAAGCATATGTGTATTGGCAAGGACAAACAGATTGTTGGAAAAAGTGTTTCATTCTGCCGTTAGCAAGGGGATTGATTGCGTGAAATCAAAGCGTAAGGATGAATTTGAAATGCCCTATGTTCTGCTGATTTATGATATGTTAAAGTTGGCGAATCACAGGAATGATGAAAAAGCGTTGATACAACTGCTGGCACTTGTTGAGACGGTAACAGGAAAGAGTATAGATTCTGAAAGTGTAATTTTACAGGCAGGGGTTGAAGACGGGGATTTACTAAAGGCATTATGTGACCATTTAAATGGAGTTTTTGATGATAAAAGTTTTGAAAAATCAATATCACTTAATCTTTGCGAGGGGAAGAATTTTCTTGCATTTATAAAGGATGCATTTTCATGGTCTGACAGGCATATAAATGAAATCGGCGAACAGGAAATAAAAGAACAACTGTATTCTGAATATTTGGCGGAAAAAGATGTATGGCTGGAGTTTGAAAGAAATCTGAGGTATATATATAATTTGGAAGAGATGACAATTTCCACATATATGCAGGAGTTCTCAATGATTTCCAAGGAAAGGGAGCCAAACGATAACTGCGTTCAGTTTTTAACAATTCATGCATCTAAAGGAAAAGAATTTGACAATGTAATTCTGATTGGGATGGTTAATGATGAACTGCCATCATTTCAAAGTTTAAAGAAAGGGATGGATAGTATTGAATTAGAGGAAGAGCGTAGAAATTGCTTTGTTGCAATAACAAGAACGAGGAAACGTTTGTTTATGACATATTCAGACAGATATTTTGGCTGGAAAAAGGATATGTCACGGTTTTTGACAGAAATGTTTCAGGAATGAACGGAAAGAGGAAAGAAAATGAATGACAGACAGTATAAGACGAAAGAATTGATAAAACGGTTTGCTCCGTATTTCGGTTCCTATAAGAAAACTTTGATTACGGATTTGTTCTGTGCGGCACTGACGACCATTTGTGAACTGGTGCTGCCGCTTATCATGCGGTATATAACGAATGAGGGATTGTATCATCTGGCGGAGCTTTCGGTGAGAACGATAGGGGGACTGGGGCTGCTTTATCTGTTTCTCAGGATAGTGGATACGGTGGCGAGTTACTATATGGCGGATATGGGTCATGTCATGGGGCAAAGATTGAGACAGATATGCGCCGGGATGCGTATTTCCATTTACAGCAGCTGTCCAATACCTACTATAATAATACGAAAGTCGGACAGATTATGGGGCGGATTACCAATGACTTATTCGATGTGACAGAATTTGCCCATCATTGTCCGGAGGAATTTTTCATTGCGGGCATTAAGATTGTGATATCGTTTGTGATACTGGCGCGGATTAATGTGCTGCTCACCCTGATTATCTTTGTGATTGTACCGGTTATGATAGCGGTGTGCATGTCGCTGAATTTCCGGATGCGGGGGGCTTTCAGCAAGCAGAGGAACCAAATCGGGGAACTGAATGCGAGGATAGAAGACAGCCTGCTTGGACAGAAGGTGGTAAAGGCTTTTACCAACGAGGAGATGGAAAATCAGAAGTTCGAACAGGACAACGGAAAATTCCTGGACATTAAGAAGGAGACTTACCGTTACATGGCGGCATTCCAGACGACAACCAAGATGTTTGACGGAGTTATGTATCTGGCGGTAGTAGTGGCCGGAGGCATTTTCATGGTGAAAGGACTGGTAGCGCCGGGGGATTTGGTGGCATACACGCTGTATGTCAGTACGATGATAGCTACGATACGCCGGATTATTGAATTTGCAGAGCAGTTCCAGCGGGGAATGACGGGGATTGAACGGTTTTTGCAGATTATGGACGCGGATATCGAGATTTTTGACGAACCGGATGCAAAGGAAATGCTGCATACGGAAGGGAATATCCGGTTTGACGGCGTGAGTTTTGAATATCCTGATGACCACAATATCGTGTTTCGGAATCTGAATCTGGAGATACGGCATGGGGAGAAGGTGGCGATTGTGGGACCTTCCGGCGGCGGGAAAACGACCCTGTGCAACCTGATTCCGAGGTTTTATGATGTGACAGAAGGGAAAATTAGCATTGACGGGGAGGATATCCGGCATTTTACGCTGAAAAGCCTGCGGAAGAATGTGGGAATCGTGCAGCAGGACGTGTATCTGTTTTCAGGGACGATTTTTGAAAATATCAGTTATGGAAAGCAGGATGCGTCCAGAGAGGAAGTGATGGAAGCGGCGAAGCGGGCAGGCGCCCATGAGTTTATCCTGAATCTGAAAGACGGTTATGACACTTATGTGGGAGAACGCGGGGTGAAGCTTTCCGGCGGGCAGAAGCAGAGAATCAGCATTGCAAGGGTATTTTTAAAGAACCCGCCGATTATCATATTAGATGAAGCCACTTCGGCATTGGACAATGAAAGCGAATTTGCGGTAGCGAAATCGCTGGCGCGCCTGTCCGAGGGCAGGACGACACTGACCATCGCCCACAGGCTTTCCAGTATCCGCAATTCCGACCGGATTCTGGTGCTGACAGATCAGGGAATCGTGGAGGAAGGGAACCATGAGCAGCTTCTGGAACGGAAAGGGATATATTATCAGTTCTATACGACGGCAAACGAGCTGAAGTAAAAGTCCGGGGAAAGAAGACAACAGAGCCTGCGCATCGCGGCGCGTGTGAGCGGCCGGGAAGTGGACGGCGGCTCTATCAGGTGTAAGTTATCGCGCTTTACACGTTATTTCTTGCTATTGCGGGTCGGTTTTTGTATAATAATAGTATCTCTCTCGGTGCGCACGGGAAGGTACTTTTAGAATAAGCCAGAAAGCAAGGAGACAAAAATATGTTTCAGAGGAAAATTTGCGTAATTGTGGGAGGCGCAAAAGGCAGGGGGCAGAAGCTCGCAGAAAAATATGCGGGACAGAAGTACCATATTGCTTTTATGGATATCGATAAGGAATCCGGCAACTCACTAAAAGAAAAATTAGAAGGGGAATATGGAGAAAAGATTTTTTTCTTCAACGGGAATGTAAACAGCGAAGAGGATAGGGAACTGTTTGCAGGAACGGTTAAAGCACAATACAAAAAGATAGACCGTCTTTATTATCGTTCGGATATTAAGGACGAAAGGGACAGCGATGAGAATGAAATAGAAGACCTTTTGAGGAAAAATATGAAGAAAGGCGGTATTATAAGGGATTTCATTTAGCATAAGACCTGATTCCGGCGGCATTTATGCTTTATAACTGCCGCTGGAATCAAAATACAAAAGAGCGGTATTTTTGCACGACGGAAAGGAGTGGTGGTATGAAACTGACATTTATTGGAGCAGCCCATGAGGTAACCGGAAGCTGTCATTATTTAGAGGTGGCAGGAAAGAATATTCTGGTGGACTGTGGTATGGAGCAGGGAATACGCAGTTATGAGAGCGCGCAGCTTCCAATCGAAGCGGCACAGGTGGATTATGTACTGCTGACCCACGCCCATGTGGATCATTCCGGTATGCTGCCTGCGTTGTATGCCAAAGGCTTCAGGGGGCAGGTGCTTACAACGGTAGCCACTGCGGATTTATGCAGCATTATGCTGCGGGACTGTGCGCATATCCAGATGCAGGAGGCGGAATGGAAAGCGCGCAAAGCGAAGCGTAGTGCGGGAATGGAACAGTATGAGCCGGTCTATACGATGGAAGATGCGGACGGTATTATTAAAAGACTGGTTCCATGCCACTATAACCAGATGATTGAGTTGTGTGAAGGGGTGAAAGTCCGCTTTACCGATGTAGGGCATTTATTAGGGTCTGCCAGCATCGAAGTATGGATGAGGGAAGACGGGAATGAGAAAAAGATAGTATTTTCAGGAGACCTGGGAAATATCGACCAGCCTTTGATTAAAGACCCGATGATGACGGAAGAGGCCGATTATGTCGTGATGGAATCTACCTATGGGGATAGAATCCATTCGGAGGAGAGGCCGGATTATGTGGGGGAACTGGCCAAAATCCTGCAGGAGACTTTCGATGCGGGAGGCAACGTAGTTATTCCTTCCTTTGCAGTGGGACGTACACAGGAAATGCTTTATTTCCTGCGTCAGATTAAGGCGGAGAAACGCATCAAGGGCCATCCGGATTTCCCGGTATATGTGGATAGTCCGCTGGCAGTGGAGGCGACGGAAATCTTTCAGAGGAATGTGGATGAGTGCTTTGACGAGGATGCCATGGCGTTAATCCGCCAGGGAATCAATCCCATCCGTTTTCCGGGACTGAAGCTGACGATTACCAGCGAGGAGTCAAGGGCTATTAATTTTGATTACACGCCCAAAGTCATCATATCGGCTTCAGGTATGTGCGAGGCAGGGCGTATCCGCCATCATTTAAAGCATAATCTGTGGAGACCGGAATGTACGATTTTATTTGTGGGGTATCAGGCGAACGGTACTTTGGGAAGACTGCTGGTGGAGGGAACCGATGAAGTGAAGCTGTTCGGCGAGACGATTGACGTACATGCCGATATCCGCTCATTGATAGGTATCAGTGGCCATGCGGATAAGAGAGGGCTGCTGGCCTGGGTGGAAGGCTTCCGGAAGAAGCCGGATAAGGTATTTGTGGTGCATGGAGAAAGTACGGTGTGCGAATCTTTTGCGGCATGTCTTGGGACGGAGTATGGCATAGACGCTTATGCTCCTTACAGCGGGACGCGTTTTGATTTGCTGACAGGAGAGGCGGAATATGTGGCTGCTCCGATGCCTTTGGTGAAGAAGAAAGGCCGTGTGGCTTCCGATGTATTTGCTCGTCTGATGGCAGCAGGTCAGAGACTGATTGCGGTAATCAGAAGGAACGAGGGCGGAGCGAATAAGGATTTGGCAAGGTTTGCAGACCAGGTGAATTCGCTTTGCGATAAATGGGATAAATAGGAGACAGCAGGATATGAGTCAGGCAGACAGGATATTTATATCGATGTGCAGGGATATACTGGAGAACGGGACGAGTACGGAAGGGGAGAAAGTCCGTCCTCACTGGGAGGATGGGACTCCGGCTTATACCATCAAAAAATTCGGCGTTGTAAACCGTTATGATTTGTCCAAAGAGTTTCCGATTCTGACTTTGCGCCGGACGGCGTTAAAGAGTGCAACGGATGAAATGCTTTGGATTTGGCAGCAGAAATCCAATAACGTGAAGGAGCTGCACAGCCATATATGGGATGAGTGGGCAGATGAAGACGGAAGCATCGGGAAAGCATACGGTTATCAAATGGGCGTGAAGCACCGATATAAAGAGGGGATGATGGATCAGGTAGACCGGGTTATCTATGATTTGAAGCATAATCCGTTCAGCCGCCGCATCATGACGAATCTATATGTGCATCAGGATTTATGCGAGATGAATCTATATCCCTGCGCGTACAGTATGACTTTTAATGTGACACAGAAAAAAGGAGATGGCAGGCTGACCCTGAATGCGATTTTAAACCAGCGTTCCCAGGATGTACTGACGGCAAACAACTGGAATGTGGTACAGTATGCAGTGCTGGTACACATGCTTGCGCAGGTATGCGATATGCAGGTGGGAGAATTCGTGCATGTAATTGCGGACGCCCACATTTACGACAGGCATGTGCCGCTTGTAAAAGAACTGATAGAGCGGCCTTCTTACGATGCGCCGGAGTTCTGGCTGAATCCGGAAATCCATGATTTTTACGAATTTACCCGCAACGACGTGAAAGTAGAAGGATACGTAACGGGAGAGCAGATAAAAGACATCCCGGTTGCTATTTAAACCAAAAACAGCAGAAGCCCGTACAGCCCCCAGAAAACTTGCGGATGCGAAGCAGCCGTAAGTTCTTCTGCCGGAAAAAGGGGCTGGGAGGGGTTCTGCGGTACTGGAAAAAATAAAAACAGCAGAAGCCCGTACAGCCCCCAGAAAACTTGCGGATGCGAAGCAGCCGTAAGTTCTTCTGCCGGAAAAAGGGGCTGGGAGGGGTTCTGCGGTACTGGAATGGAGGGCAAAAATGAATCTGATTGTGGCTGTGGATGAGAATTGGGCGATTGGGAACGGCGGGGATTTATTGATACGGATTCCAAATGACCATAAGTTTTTCCGGGAGGAGACCACGGGAAAAGTAGTGGTGCTGGGGCGGAAGACGCTGGAAACTTTTCCGCAGGGCATGCCCCTGAAAAACCGGACGAATATCATTCTGTCTGCCAACCCTGACTTTCAGGTGAAGGATGGGATTGTGGTACATAGCACGGAAGAACTATTGGAGGAATTAAAGAAGTACAGAAGCGAAGACATCTATATTATAGGAGGCGAAAGCGTTTACCGGCAGATGCTGCCCTATTGCGATGTTGCGCATGTGACGAAGATTGACCGCAGATATCAGGCGGATGCCTATTTTCCGAATCTGGATGAACTGCCGGAGTGGAAGATTACGGCGGACAGCGATGAGCAGACGTATTTTGATGTGGCATATCAGTTTGTAAAGTATGAAAGGATTTAAGCAAAACGGGAGATATTATGGGAAGAGAAGATTACAGTAAAGCGTTTAAATTAGGAAAAAAGGATTTTCAGACGCGTATGATGCGCGGAGAGGTGCCGACGTTGGAGGTTTTGGATGATATCATGCCGCCAAAGGGCTCGTATCATGAAGTCCCTCTCGGACTGGTGCAGATTCCGGTGGATCAGATTGTGGGAACGAAGACGGTAGGGAGAAGCAGTTCTTTTTCCGGAAATTTCATGCCCATACTGAGAGAGGATTCGGAGTTTGCCTCAAAGTGGTCGAATCTGAGCACCTGTCATGTGGAAGAGGGAATCAGGGATCCGATTAAGGCTTATGAATATATGAATAAATTCTATGTGGAGGAGGGAAATAAACGGGTCAGCGTCATGAAATTTTTCGGCGTTGTTTCCATTCCGGGAAATGTGACACGTATCGTTCCGAGACGTACAGAGGAAAAAGAAAACAGGATATATTATGAATTCATGGATTTTTACCAGCACGCGCCGATTAATTATATCTGGTTCTCCCAGGAAGGAAGCTTTGCGAAATTACAGGAAGCAGTAGGCAAAGGGCCGGAGGAGATGTGGTCAGAGGATGAACTGTTGAAGTTCAGCGCTTTATATACGAGGTTTTGTTCGGAATACAAGGCAAAAGGCGGAAATAAACTGAAAATTACTTCCGGTGATGCATTCCTGTCTCTCATTACGCTTTACGGGTATGATGTGATTGACGAGATGACGACCAGCGATTTGAAAGAATTGATGGCAAAGAGCTGGGAGGAATTTGCACTTTTGCAGGAAGAGCAGGAAATCAATCTGAAGATGAAGCCGAATCAGGAAAAGAAACCTCTGTTGAGCATCCTGCACCCGTTGAGTTCACCGAAACTGAAGATAGCGTTCATTTATGAGAAGACGCCGGGAGCTTCCGCATGGACCTATGCGCATGAATTGGGGAGGCTGTATTTAGAGCAGACGTTCCCGGATGAGATAACCACTGTTTTTTATGAAAACGGGACGCAGGAAAATGTGGATTCCCTGATAGAAGATGCGATTCAGGCGGGCTGTAACCTGATATTTACCACGACCCCTTCTTTTGTACAGGCGAGTGTGAAAGCGGCAATCGCAAATAAGGATATCCGCATTATGAATTGTTCCCTGAACACTTCCCACCGGTATATCCGTACTTATTATTCGAGGATGCATGAGGCGAAATTCCTGATGGGGGCCATAGCGGGCGCAATGGCGGAAAATAATAAACTGACCTATATAGCGGATTATCCGATTTACGGTTCTATTGCAAATATCAATGCATTTGCGCTGGGGGCAAAGATGATTAATCCGCGGGCCGAGGTCTATCTGGAGTGGTCTAAGCTGAAAGATGTGGATATAGAGGAAAGAATCAGGGAAACCGGTTCTTCCTGTATTTCGGGAATGGATATGGTGATTCCGGAAGAAGGTTCCCGCTTTTTCGGCATTTACCATATGGAAGGAGGGAATCCGAGAAATCTGGCGATGCCGCTGTACCACTGGGGAAAATTTTATGAGCAGTTGCTGCGGACGATTCTGGACGGAACATGGAAGTATGACGACGACCCTTCTTCCACGAAGGCAATCAACTATTGGTGGGGACTGTCGGAGGGAGTTATTGAAATTATCTGTTCCCAGAGTCTGCCCATAGGAACGAAGCGTCTGGTGGAACTGCTGAGAGCAACCATCAGCTCGGAATTATTCAATCCGTTTTCCGGTATCCTGTATTCCCAGACGGGAGTGGTTTCGGAGAATCCGGAATTCAGTATGCTTCCGGAGGAAATCATGACGATGGACTGGCTGGCTGAAAATGTAATCGGCTCCATTCCGAAAATGGAAGATTTGAAAGAGCAGGCGGAGCCTGTCATCAAGCAGCAGGGAGTAATAAAAAAGGAAGGTTAACGTACGTATGAAGATAATGGCGATTGCGGATGAAGAATCGAAATCCCTGTGGGACTTTTTTGACAGGAGCAAGCTGGAGGGGGTAGACTTAATTATCTCCTGCGGTGATTTGGATCCGCGTTATCTGTCATTTCTCGTAACGCTTTCCAACGTTCCGGTTCTGTATGTACATGGGAATCATGACGGGAAGTATGAGACGGTTCCGCCGGAAGGGTGTATCTGTATCGAAGACCAGATATACGTTCATGAGGGTATCCGGATTCTGGGGCTGGGAGGGTCCATGCGGTATAAACCGGGGCCACACCAGTATACGGAACGGCAGATGGTGCAGCGGGTAGCGAAATTATGGTTTCAATTGTTTAAAAAGCGGGGATTTGATATACTGGTGACACATTCGCCGGCGTATCAGCTCAATGACGGGCGGGATTTGCCGCACCAGGGCTTTCAGGTGTTCCGGACTCTGATGGAGAAATACCGTCCGAAATTCTTTCTCCATGGTCATGTGCATATGGCATACGGAAGACAGCACAAGAGGTATGATAAGTATCAGGATACCCATGTCATCAACGCATATGAGAAGTGCGTCTTTGAGTTTGAGGACGATAATCCGCAGGAGAGTCTGTAATCACTCAGTCCATAAGAAAGAGTATATTTAGCCAAGAGTGAATCTGCCCCTCGCCGCAGGCGATTTGGAATGGGCAGATTCCATAACTATGAAGCCGGAGGCTGAATAGTTACGAGAATCTTTATTGAGTAAGAGTTGACTTTTGCTATAAAAAGTATAATAATAAATAGGAAAAAATAAGCAGGCTGCGAAAGAGGGAGCGATATTGATGAATAAGAGTAGTATTGACTGGGAGAATCTGGGATTTGGCTATATGGAAACGGATAAGAGATTTGTTTCCAATTATAAAGACGGGGCATGGGATGAAGGGGGACTGACAGAGGATTCCATGGTGACAATCAGTGAGTGTGCGGGCGTGCTTCAGTACGCGCAGACGATATTTGAAGGACTGAAAGCTTACACGACGGAAGACGGACGCATTGTTACATTCCGTCCGGATTTAAATGCAGCGCGTATGACGGATTCCGCTATCCGGCTTGAAATGCCGGCCTTTCCGGAAAGACGTTTTGTGGAAGCGGTAAAGCAGACGGTTGCTGCGAATAAAATATTTGTGCCTCCTTATGGTTCGGGTGCAACGCTTTATATAAGGCCGTATATGTTCGGGACGAATCCGGTGATTGGCGTGAAGCCGGCGGATGAATACCAGTTCCGGATTTTCACCACGCCGGTAGGACCTTATTTCAAGGGTGGTGTGAAGCCGCTGACAATCTGTGTCAGTGATTTTGACCGTGCGGCGCCGCATGGTACAGGCCATATTAAAGCCGGACTGAATTATGCCATGAGTCTGTATGCCATTCAGACAGCCCACAGGAACGGATTTGACGAGAATATGTATCTGGATGCGGCTACGAGGACAAAGGTGGAGGAAACGGGCGGCGCTAATTTCCTGTTTGTGACAAAGGACGGAAAGGTAGTGACTCCGAAGTCAAACAGTATCCTTCCTTCCATTACAAGACGTTCATTAATGCATGTGGCAAAGGAATATCTCGGACTGGAAGTGGAAGAGAGAGAAGTATTGTTTGAAGAGGTAAAGGATTTTGCGGAGTGCGGACTGTGCGGAACGGCAGCAGTTATTTCACCGGTAGGAAAAATAGTAGACCATGGAAAAGAAATCTGTTTCCCCAGCGGCATGACGGATATGGGGCCGGTAACAAAGCGGCTGTATGAGACGCTGACAGGAATCCAGATGGGCAGGATTAAAGCGCCGGAAGGCTGGATTGTTGAAATTGCATAAAATTTTTATAAAGGATATATATATTAAAGCTTTCGGAAGCCGTCTGCCGGTTTCCGGAAGCTTTAAGATTTTTATCTGGAGGATGCCATCATGCCAAGCACATGTCCTGCATAGCGGGCGAATAACCCGCGGTCCATTTTCCGTTCTTCCGTCAGCTCAAAAAAGATATCTTTTTCCGTATAATTCCGTTTGAAAAACGGCTCAAAGATAACTTCCCACTGCGGAAGATAGCTGGAAAGCTTGCGCGTATAGCAGTTGGCTGCAGTGGCCTGTATGCGGTGTTTTTTATCCACATAGGAGGCGACGGATTTGTGTATGGCCGTATCCTCGTCGGGCAGATAATAATAATTTTTGTAATTGGAATAAAAATATTTCATTTCTTCCTCATATAAAGGAACGCGCAGGCTGCCTTCGGTTCCCTCACCCATAAAGTAGCAGCTTTTTGCCGAACAGGAAAAAGGGCGGGGAAGGGAGGCAGGGAGCGTCAGCTTCATAAGAAGTTCCTGATGCTGGGAACCGTCCATATCCTGATAATAGTTGGCCTGTACTTTTTTCGGGCGCAGAGGCTCATTAAAAAGATCATAATAAGCCAACAGGGGAAGAATCTGCAGCATCCCTTTCATATCGTCCGCATTATGAAGCGTAAGCGCCTGAAGTGCGAAATCGGTAGGGTTTTTCACATAGTCATGATATACGCTGATGAGTTCGCCGCCGCTGTAAGTGTCCTCCCTTTCGATGCCGGCAAACTGCTCTAACGTTTTCAGTTTGCAGTTAGGCAGGTTCAGACAGGACTTATACGGGGAGAGCCTGCGGTAAATATCAATTCCCGTATAGCCGTCGAAGGTATAAGGCAGCTGATATAATTCACATTTCTGTAAAAGATAGGGCAGGTCAAAGTTATTGCCGTTGAAATGCACCAAATGGGTATATTTGGCAGCAAAGCTGAAAAAAGCGGACAGAATCTGCGCTTCTTCTTCGTAATGATTGGCAAACCACTGTTTTACATACCATCTGCCGTTTTCATAATAGGCGGTGCCTATCAGGTAGAGGCAGGAACTCCTGGCGGTAAAACCGGTGGTTTCGATATCAAGAAATAATATTTTATCTAAAGGTGCGATTTTTTCCAAAGGATAATTTAAATTGGGTAAATGCAGGGTTTGTCGTAATGTTCTCACAGTTCATTCTATCCTTTCCAAACAATCTTGCCCGGCGCCGGAAATACGAAACAGACCATGATATCCGGCTGCCGGCAGCAGAAAAATAGTAGTACATTCTTTGTATATAATAACATGTTTTTTCATTTTTCAGTAGTATTTTTTGTAGAAAAATAGTATATTGTTTATAGAGAAAAATTATCCGGCTGACAAGACGCGGATATTTAAGAAAGAAGGGTGGAAAATGGCAAAATTAACATTTGTGGGCGGTATACATCCTTTTGACGGAAAGGATATGTCAAAGGATAAGCCGATCAAAAAAGTGCTGCCCAAAGGGGATTTGGTTTATCCTTTGTCCCAGCATATCGGTGCGCCTGCAACGCCGATTGTGGCAAAAGGGGATTATGTGCTGACCGGGCAGAAAATCGCAGAGGCTTCCGGTTTTGTGTCGGCTCCGATTTATGCGACGGTTTCGGGGACGGTAAAGGCGATTGAGCCGCGCCGGGTAGTGACCGGTGACAATGTAATGAGCATTGTGGTGGAAAATGACGGGATGTACGGGGAAGTGGATTACTCGCCGGTGGAGTCTTTGGATGAACTGTCAAAGGAACAGATTGTGAACAGGGTGAAAGAGGCGGGAGTCGTCGGTATGGGCGGTGCGGGATTTCCCACATTCATCAAGCTTTCACCGAAGGAACCGGAAAAAATAGAGTATATCATAGCGAACTGTGCGGAATGTGAGCCGTACCTGACGTCTGATTACCGCAGGATGCTGGAGGAGCCGGAGAAGCTGGTGGAAGGGCTGAAAATCATGCTGTATCTGTTTGAGCACGCGCGTGGAATACTGGCGGTGGAGGATAATAAGCCGGATTGCATTGAATTGCTGAAGAAACTGACGAAGGATGAGAGCCGCATCAGCGTAAAGGCGCTCAAGACCAAATACCCGCAGGGGGCGGAACGGCAGATTATCTTCGCGACGACGGGGCGCAGCATCAATTCTTCGATGCTTCCGGCGGATGCTGGATGTATCGTAGACAATGTGGATACCATTGTAGCAATTTATCATGCGGTCATGCTCGGCAAACCGCTGATGAACCGCATCGTGACCGTAACAGGGGATGCCATTGCCGATCCCCGCAATTTTATCGTGCGGATTGGGACGAATTATCATGAACTGGTAGAGGAAGCGGGTGGTTTTAAGGAGCAGCCGGTGAAAATCGTTTCCGGCGGGCCGATGATGGGGTTTGCCATTTTTGATTTGGATGTGCCGACGACCAAAACGGCATCCGCACTTTTATGTATGACACAGGATGATGTGTCAAAAATGGAACCGGGCGCCTGCATCAACTGCGGCAAATGCGTGGAAGCCTGTCCGGGCAGGGTAGTGCCGCGAAGACTGGCGGATTATGCGGAGCATTACAACGAAGAGGCGTTTTTGGCGGAAAATGGTATGGAATGCTGCGAATGCGGATGCTGCAGCTTTGTCTGTCCGGCAAAACGGCCGCTGACCCAGACGATTAAGTCCATGCGAAAAATACAGCTTGCAAAACGCAGGAAAAAATAGAGAATACAGTAACCGCCCGTCAGCGCCCCAGATGAATTTACGGAAGCGCAGCAGCCGGAAATTTATCTGCCGAGGAGGGTGCGGGCGGGGCGGTTACGGAACTGGAATAAAATAAAAACAGTAACCGCCCGGACAGCGCCCCAGATGAATTTACGGAAGCGCAGCAGCCGGAAATTTATCTGCC
>CAMXQE010000045.1 GCA_947246015.1 uncultured Lachnospiraceae bacterium
TGGACAGCCCCACAGCCGCCAGCCGTTTCTTCCATATTCCCCATCCCTTCATAAGCCCGTCCTCCTGATTAAGACTTCCTGTTTTTTCCATAGCATATCATTTTTATTTTAACACAGAATTGTTGTTCCTGCAAATTTACTTTTATAGCCTTTTTCATAACTTTTTCAAAATTGCTTCCATTTTCTGCTACTACTTCTAAATATCGGACCATGCAGAGAACCTGTCAGAACATAAAACAACGGACGGCACGCTCCGCGAACCGTCCTTATGTTAAAAATAACAGACAGAAACCGAGACATGAAATAAGAAAGCGATAGCTCTCCTCATCTTGCAGGAATGAGTTTTCAAACACACGCTAAACCTTCTTCGTCTTTTTTACTGCCACATATATGCCTCCTCCAGAAGCAACGGCCATAACAGCCAGCAGTATCCACCAATGGTATTCTTTGCGGTTTTCTGCCTTGGCAATACTCCCTACCGTTTCTGACAGGGATACCTGGGACTCTGTCCCCGCTTTGGCAGTAATGGCCTCATCTTCTGCGGATAATTCCCCACCCGTTTCCTGCCCTTCTGCAACTGTACCCGGATTACTGCCGTTCCTTTCATCTTCACCGCCTGATTGATTTTCGCTACCGGTTTCTTTTTCACTGTTTATTTCACCATACACTTTTCCAGTGCCAGACGTTTCTGTGCTTTGGTTATCGCCCTGGCTGTTTCGCTGATTATCGTTTTCGCTGATTATCGCTTTCGCTGACGCATATATCAGTCTGCTATCTTCCGTCCTCCTGTCCATTGCTTCAGGATTATTTTCCCCGCAGCGAATGCAGATGCTGGCTTCACCTTCTCCAAAGTCATGACCCAGTGCAGGTATTGCCGCGGAATAAGAACTGCCGCAGACGCAGATATATTCTCTCAACCCGTCTTCGGTACAGTCAGGCTGTTTGCGGATGGTTTCGCCATACGAATGGCTGTGGGATTCCTCCTGATGGTCCGGTTCGGATTCCGTATCCTGACTGACAGGTCTTTTATATACTACCAGATTCATATCATCCCATCCCTCACCGGAATATGACTGCTCTGACCCTTCGGGGATATAGATGGTCAAATCCGGAGAAGTATTTTTAAATGCACTTATGTAATGTGACCACTCGACAACAGGTGCCGTCATTCCTTGCATATATACATTCTTCAGACTCAGGCACCCATTAAATGTTGTATCGCCAATCCAGGTTACATTGGGCGGAATTGTAATACTTGTTAATCTTTCGCATCCATCAAATAATCTCCATATTTTCGTTATTCCGCCCGGAAGGGTTATATTCGCCAATCCCTTACAATTAAAAAATACATTATGCTCAATTTCTGTTACACTCTCCGGTATTATAACTTCCTCTAACTTTTCACACCCATTAAATGCATAAGGTCCAATTTTAGTCAAGCCATTTAACAATGTTAAATCTGTCAGTCCTATGCAACCCTCAAATACACCATACCCAAGCTCTATCATGCTTTCCGGTATCGTAATTTCCTTTAAATTTACGCATTTTCTAAACGCACATGCTCTAATTCTCGTTACATGACCGGGAATGATTACCTCGTTCAGATTTATACAATTTTCAAATGACTGAACTCCTATTATTTCCAAATTTTCCGGCATTACAATCTTCGTCAAATTTACACAGCCCTGAAATGCACAATCCCCAATTTCAGTTACACTATTTGGCAAAATCATCTCTGTTATACCTGTACATCCTTTAAATGCACTATATCCAATCACTGTTACACTCTCCGGTATTGCAACTTCACTTAAATTGATGCATCCTTCAAAACCCCCCAATTCCGTTACACTATCAGGAATGATTACCTTTGTCAAACCTGTACAACTCCCAAATGCACCATCTGAAATCTTCGTCAGGCTTTCCGGAAGTACAATTTCACTTAATTCTTTACATCCACTAAAAGCTCCGACACCAATCTCAGTCACTCCTTCCATCATTTCAACTTTCATTAAATTTCTACATCTAATAAAAGCACAGTCACCGATTCTGGCTACACCATCCGGTATTGCTATCTCTTTCAGGCTTGTACATTCTGCAAATGCATGACTTTCAATCTCTGCTACTTCTTTTGGCATTTTATATTCAATCAGATTTTCACAACCGTAGAATGCCCAACTTCCTATTTTCGTAATATTTTCAGGTATCTTTATACCAGTTATATTATCACACTTTACAAATGCACAACTGCCTATCTCTACCACTCTATAACTCTTTCCTTCAAAATTCACTGCTGCAGGAATCGTAATCATTCCTTCTGTTCCTTTATCTATTGAACTCTTACTGCCAGGCTCTCCGTCTTCAAACTCCCCCCAGACTCTCACCGTCCCAGCTCCGCTGTCATCCGGCAGTGTTATTATCTGATATGTAACCGCTACCCCTTCTTCCGTCTCCGATGAAAACTTATCCCCGACTTCCGCCGCAGGCATGGGAATCCCCGCGCCTTCCTCTCCTGCCAGTGCCTCCAATACCGCAGCTACGGCAAGATAACGCCCGAAATCCACTTCCTCCAGTTCTTCTTCCGTCAGAACTGCTTTCCATTCATCAATCGCCGCCAGCCGGCTCTCCGCCTCCCGCACAGTTTCGGGTGTAATGCTGTCCGCATCCGGCAGTGCGTCAATCAGCACCTGTATTTCTTCCGCTCCCCCGGCACTTTCCGTTTCGGTTTCGGCTTCCCCTTCCCCGTCTTTCGCAGCATCCGGATATTCCCTGTTTCCTTCTGTCTCGGAAATCTCCGCATCCGGCGCACACCATTCACACACATGTGCACACGGGATTTCTTCCACTGTTTCTGCATAACCGCACTCTGCATCATGCACATGCGCACACACTGACTGCCTCAGCACACAGCCGCTTTCTTCCGTACACTCATGCATACAGTCCAATTCCGCTCCCCAGCATTCTTCCGTATGCTCATGCCCATCTTCCGTATTCCCGCACAGGATAACCTCCGTGTAACATTCCTCCGTATGTTCATGCACACACGCTTCCTCCGTATGCCAGCATTCTTCCGTATGCTCATGGCTGCACGGAACGCCCTCTGTGGCTTCCCTGTATCCGCAGCTTTCGTCATGTGCCCCATGGTTTTTACAGACATCCGTCCCGGCTGCCTGCAATTCCGAAGCAGACACATAATCCGCAGGCAGTCCCGACAAACCACCTGCCAGCGCCATGGACAGCCCCACAGCCGCCAGCCGTTTCTTCCATATTCCCCATCCCTTCATAAGTCCGTCCTCCTGATTAAAACTTCCTGTTTTTTCCATGGCATATCATTTTTATTTTAACACAGAATTGTTGTTCCCGCAAATTTACTTTTATAGCAATATTTTTATGGAAGCATAAAGACTACAAAACAAAGAAATCGGACATTATAGCGGCATCAAAAACAACAAACAATTTTTAATCTGTACGTTCTCCCTCTTTTCCATACACCTCACAAAATCTCGCATGAAAGGCCGGCGGCTCATCTGCTGCATATAAATGCGAGATATCGCCAAAAGAACTTACGCGGAATGAAGCAATTCCTTTCCTTCTCTCCTCCGTATTAATTGTGGTCACAGATGTAGGCGCGGCACAAAAACCATGCCACATTACCATAGGTGATATACCAAGCAAATGACTCAGCATGACACACTCCACGCCAAAATGACATATCAGCACGATGCGGTCTGTATTTGCTTTCTCAACACGGTAATAATTTCCTTCCCTGACATAACCATGCTCAGCGAGCAGACTATCAAGGCCGTTTACTACCCACTCATATTCTTTTGCTATAGTGCTGTCCTGCATAATAGAAGTATCCGCCCAGCTTTCTTTATCATAATATTTTTTCTCCACTGTCCAGTCCTGAGGCAGCCAGTCCCATGCAATGGTTCTCTCTTTTGCATCCGGCCTTGCAATATCGGCACGAAAGAATTCCTGCATCCATGGAAGTTCCACTGCCTCCCGCTTCATTTTTTTCAAAGTCAGTGATGCTGTGTCCTTTGCCCTGCCTAACGGAGATACATAAAATTCTTTTATATCCAGTTTTGACAGTCTCTCTGCAAGAAGTTCTGCCTCCTTCCATCCTTTTTCTGTCAACGAATCTATGGAATAATCCGGGGCGCCATGTCTTATAATCAGTATCTGCATTTTCGTCACTCTCCTGCTTTTTGAGGCAAATTATAATCATATTGCAAATAAAAGTCAAGGATGAAACAGACTGCTCCCTGCTCTTAATATGCGTTAAATGCGTTGGCTGCGTACCGGATGTAAAAATTGATATTACAAATCCGGCTCATTCTTCAGGTGTTTCTTTCATTCCATGCATAAGCCATAAAACAGAAAAATTATAAATCCCTCCGATATGGTAATAAAAAAACTCCCTTTTCGGAATTGTGTGCCCTCTAAAAACAAGTTATAATGGTACTCATAAATCGGAATTGGCTATATATCTATGATAATATATTAGGACAACAAATCGAAATCTATAGGAGGATATAGCGATGATAATCAAAGGTTTAGAGTGGACATTTGATACGGTGGCGTCTACCTATGAGAAGGTTCGTCCTGGATATACTGATGAACTTTATAAAATGATATTTGATTATATTACTCTTAATCAGTCTTGCTATGCAGTAGAAGTAGGAATTGGTGGAGGTCAGGCAACATCACCGTTTTTGAAAACGGGATGCAATCTGACTGCTATTGAGTATGGCGAGCAGTTTTCTGAATTGTGTCAGGAAAAGTTTAAAGAATATCCTAATTTTTCTGTCATAACAAGCAAATTTGAGGATATGAATTTTTTAGATGATACATATGATTTGGTTTATTCCGCGTCGGCATTTCATTGGGTTCCTGAGAGCGTCGGATATACAAAAGTGTTTTCTATGCTGAAAAGTGGTGGTGCGTTTGCACGATTTGCCAATCATCCCTATCAGGCTAAAGATAATTTACCGCTTTCGGCAGAAATAGATCGGGTTTATGACGAGTATTATTATAAATTCTATAACAAGAAACAGGAAGCGCCAACAGAATATAACGAGGAACAAGCTATACAAAAAGCAGGAATTGCAGAAAAATATGGCTTCGTAGATATAAAATATGCCCTGTTTCACAGAACACGAACTTTTTCGGCAAATGAGTATAGTATATTGCTCGGAACATATTCTGACCATGTTGCAATTGAGGAAAGTATAAGAAAGGAATTTTTCTCAAAGATTGAGGATGCAATAAATAGTCACGGTGGTTCAATCACATTGTATGATACCATCGATTTGCAACTTGCCAGAAAACCATAAATTTCCATTTATAAGTAATGGATGGGAACACTTTTCCGAAAAGGGAGTAAAAAATAACTGCTTTTACTACAGAAACTCCGGCACATAACCTGTTCCGGAGTTTCTCAATCGTTCTATTCAAAAGCTGTAACCAGCTCCAAACTTACTTATAACTGAATTTTCAAGCCATCATACGCAAAACGTATGGAATTTAAATTTCTCTCCAATTCCTTATAATCGTCATATGATTTTCCCCAATCCTCCTCCAAATGCGTAATAATAACTTCTTTGATTCCATACAGTCTCCGTATCGTATCTATTTCATCTAAAGTAAATAATTCTCTTCTCAGCGGATTATCCGGCTTCTTTCCGGGCGAATCGGCAAGCCAGTTTTTGGATTCCTGCAAAATTGTGTCCGATTCCCCAAACATAATATGTCCGGCGCACTTCTGAAAGCATCTCCATTTTAAATTTCAACTTTTTCTATCCTGCATTGATGTTTCCTGCTTTTCTTTTCATAGTTAATTCCGACAAGCAGAATGCTCCCATTATACTCTTTCAATGCAGACACATATCTTATTTTCTTAATCTGGCTTATTGCTCCTTCAGCAGTTTTATCCCATTTTAATTCCAAAATCAAAGCAGGTTTCACAGAAGTATGTTTTGGGAGAAAAACCATATCAGAAAAGCCATTACCTGCCGGCATTTCTCTTATAAGAATATAATCTTTGCAGGCACTATAATATGCCAAAGCAATCACACTGCTCAGTGAAATCTCATTGTTGTAAACAAGACTGGAAGAATTCTGCATATGAACTTCCTGTATCATCTGTGCCACAGCACTTTCATCCATAGCCAAAGTCGCCTTAAGCAATGCCTCTGACGCATGAATGGCCTTCATCACTGCATCCCACCCATTATTTTTAATTGCCCTGAGAAAAACACTCCTCACTTCCTCATTTGGAATAAAAACTTCTTTTGCCTTATTGTCATAAGCCAGGTATCCCATATGAATCAATAATGTAATTACATCATCTGCGGAGCGGAACGACGTTATGTCATTCTGGAAAGATTCAACATCAATACTGCGCCTCAGTCCTCCCAGCATGTCTACAATCAGCTGCCTTAATCCATCGAAATCCATTGCAATATACATCATCAAAGACTCATAAGTTTCTGTGCGGGACCAATAATTTCCAAACTCTCCGCTATCCACTGCCTCTATTACGGAATTGGGACTATAAACATGCCCTATTGTCTCAAAAAAATACCCGTCATACCATCGCTGCATTTCTTCAAATGACATGCCATGTTCTTTACAAAGTTCCTTTACTTCTGTTTCCGTAAAACCAACATACTCTGCCATTTGTCTGGGACTGACCATCGTATGTTCCCTGAAATTATTCAACGCCGACTGTGTGCCATATTTCTTTATCGGCAAAATTCCCGTGATATATGCCATCTTTAAAAATGCTCCTGACGGAGCTCCTTTAAACAATCCTCTAAGCAGGTTAATATATTCCCTTTGGAGTTTTTCGTTATTTTTATCTTCCCGGAACAGGCAGTCCCATTCATCAATAATAATCATAAACTGTTCTTTTGTCAGAATATTAATGTTTGCTAATACAGACGGTAATGAAATATCAGCATCCCGGACACACTCCGGATACTCCCTTTTTAACTCGGCAATCACCTGCTCCTGGATATAACTCACTATTTTAACAGAAGAATTTCTCTTCATTTCTTCAAGTGCATTTCCATACATCCATTGAATATCCAAAAATATCACATTATATTTATTTAAATGTTCTTCAAAGAACTCATTTTGGCTTATCTTTAATCCCTCAAATAATTTTTCAGAACTGCATCCTTTACTGTAATATGCTGCAAGCATTGTTACCGTCATTGTTTTTCCAAATCTTCTTGGTCTGCTGGAACAAATCAACGGTCTGTCTTTTCCGATACGGCTATTTGTATATTTAATAAGCTCTGTCTTATCCACATACAATTCAGAATTGACCGAGGCCTTAAACTGTTCATTTCCCGGATTCAAATAGATTCCCATACCTACATGCTCCTCACTGTATAAAATCCATTCTATATATCACAATCATCATTATTTAAATCATCGTATTTTTCTTAACAGTTCCGAAATTCTCATACAAACCGTACAAAATGGCTGCTTAACAGTATTATATCCACTTTTTCCCTTACTCACAACCCTCACTTTCTCCATTTCTATCGGCTTAAGCAAGGTACGTTTCTTTACTCCGTTTCCGGAACAGGCTTCCGGTTCTTTTCTATCGCCCTGGCAAAAAACTCTGCCAGATTCTTCTTTCCCGGCCTTTTGACCCATTTGCCTGAATGCAGTTACGTATGGAAGATATATGGTTATTCATATGGGAAAGGAATTAAGAGAAAAGCAGTTTATCTATTTTTTCATTGAATGTATTCTGCTCTATGAAGTCAACTAAAATAAATCAGATTTGCAGCCACGTTTCCTTGCAAGTTTCAAATCTTTTTTAAACTGATTAGACGGAACAATTTTAAGCATTGTCAAACACCTCGTCAAATGATTCGTAACGCTTGTAATTACCGGGGTTCTTTTTCATTTCTTCATATTCATCCAATGCAGCCTTTGTTTCCTCATTTGGTGTAAGACGTTTGATTTCAAACGGTATACCATTATGACTGATGGCTGAATGCAGGAACAAATTAATTGCGGAAGACATATTTAAGCCAAGATCGTTGAAAAGAGCTTCTGCCTCCTGTTTTAATGCCGAATCTACGCGTACATTAATATTTGTAGTAGCCATATAAGATATCACTCCCCGCTTAATTTTGATTTTATTATACGTATGATTGCAAGCATTGTCAATTAAACGAACTATTTTGTGTTACAATGTTTTGCGCCATTTAAATACACATGAACCAAAACTTTCCCTTATAACATTTACAATCATTACCCGTTACTCTTCTGCAAAACCATAACCCCCGTTCAGACCTGCACCCGGCCATATGGGAGTTAGGATGAAGTTTTCCAAGCAGCATAAGGAGGTCTAAGGGCTTCCCCGGTTCCGGCCGGCAAACTGCCCGTAACAGCAATACGGACAGCTATCAGCATCCATGCACAGCAAACATAAATGCCGCAGACAAAAAACCGTAAACCTTCTCCGGAGTATAAGACATATATCTGACATCATGTCCCGGCATAACATCAAGACACAATGTTACGATATAAACCTGCTAAGAAAACTCCATCCCAACTCCCATATGTTCACATCCCGCATCACCTCATACCAGCATCATACCATCCCCCTTCCTTATCCACAATAACCGCATAAGGAGCCTTTCCCTCAGAAACTCAACCACCGGTTATCTCCTTTCTAACCCTACATTCCAAACACTACATCCCAACCACTATATCCGCCGTTTCAATGGTGCTCGGACGGTGGGCAATCATAAGAACCGTCCTTTCCCCTTTCAGCTTCCGGATTGCTTCCTGCACCAGATACTCCGATTCATTGTCCAGCGCGGAAGTTGCCTCGTCCAGCAGCAGGATAGGCGCATCCTTGAGAATCGCCCGCGCGATGGCAATACGCTGCTTCTCGCCGCCGGAAAGTTTTGCGCCCCGCTCTCCCACCACCGTATCATATCCATGTTCCTGCTTCATAATAAACTCATGGGCATGGGCTGCCTTTGCCGCCGCTACAATATCTTCCTGTTCCGCCTCCGGCCTTCCATAGCGGATATTCTCCGCTATGCTCACGTTATACAGATAGGGTTCCTGCGGCACATAGGCGATGCTCTCCCGAAAGGCCGCAATTCCGATTTCACCCGTCGGTTTCCCCAACAGGTAAATTTCCCCTGCTTCCGGCGGGTAAAAACCCAAAATCAATTTTCCAAGGGTACTCTTTCCACGCCCCGATGTTCCGGTAATCGCCACACAGGAACCCTTCTCAAAAGAAACCGAATAGTTTTCCAACACCTTCTCCTCTGTCCCCTCGTAGCCAAACGTCAGATTCCGTACTTCCAAAAGCGGTTCTGCCGCTTCCTCTTTCCCTGTACTTTTTTCTGCCTTTCCTGCCGTATTTACTGCTGCTTTCCCTGCCGAGTCTTCCAGTACTTCCGCTTCTTCCCACGCTTCCGCCCTCTTCCCATAAGCAAAGGGTTCCTCCTCCAGTTCCAGGAATTCCAACACCCGCTCCCCGTTTACCAGACAGTTAGCCAAATCCGGCACATACAGCCCGATTTGCAGGAAATTCCAGTTAAATGAGCCATACAGCAGATACAGAGAAACCAATGCGCCCACTTCCCCATGGTACGTCCCGATATACCAAATGCCCAAAGCCAGAAAGCAAAAGGCTCCGATAAAATCAAACGCTGTATTCAGCCCGCCCAGAACGGCAGAATAATCCGCCTGCTTTCTGCCTGCGTTCTTAAATCTCCGGTTGGCTTCCTCATACTGGCGCAGTATCTTCTCCCTTACCGGAAACATCTTCATGACCTCCATGCCCTGTAACAGATTCGAAATGCTTTTCGTCATCTCCTCGTTTGCCTCCGCGGCTTTCCTCCCCACCTGTTTCATCGGCCCTACCATCAGAAAATGCACGCCCAGCGACACACAGCTAAGCAGAAACAAACCCGCCATAACGGGCGGACACAGGTAAAACATGGGAAATATACATACAGCAACCGTCAGCACCGGCATGATAATCCTCCGGAGCCTGGAACCGAAAATATCACAGGTACGCCCTGCATCCCATATAATCTTTGACATAAATTCGCCGGAATGATGGCTGTCATAAAAGCTGATGGGAAGACGCAGCACCTTGGCATACACTGCATTGTTAATATGAATCCCTACCCGCTTCGCTTCGTCATTATATCCGATACTGCCCGCTACATTTCCAATCATGGCAAGGACAATTACCGCAAGTTTCCCCGCAAGCAGCTCCTTTAACCCTTCCGTACTTCCCCGCCGCGCCATATCACATAAGTCCCCAATCGTAACGGACAGCATAATCTGAAACACGCTCCCGCAGACTACCATCAGCAGGATGGAACCGAAATACAGAGCAGCCCGCTTCCCAAGAAATTTCTTCAGCAATGTCCAAAGCACCTTCATCCTTCCCCGTCTCCTTCTCTCTGCCCCTCATACAGTTTATGGTAAATCCCTTTCTTTTCCAGCAGTTCCTCCTGTGTCCCCGCTTCGGCAATCCGCCCGCCGGATAACACATGGATACAATCCGCATCCTCTATCGTTGACAGCCTGTGGGCTATGGTCAGCACCGTGCGTCCGGCAGATATCCGGTCAACCGCTTCCTTAATCAGCCGTTCCGTTTCCACATCCACCGCCGAGGTAGGTTCATCCAGCAGCAGCACCGGAGCATCTTTCAAAAAAGCCCTTGCAATGGAGATACGCTGCTTCTGTCCGCCTGAAAAAGAATCTCCCCTTTCTCCTGCCATGGTCTCATATCCCTCCGGCAGCGACAGAATAAAATCATGGATATTTGCCTTTTTACAGGCTTCCTCAATATCCGCCCTGCTGCATGTTTCATTTCCGCAGGTAATATTCCACGCTACGGTTTCAGGAAATAAATATACGTTCTGGGACACGATGGCGATGCATTTACGCGCTTCCTCTATCCCCCATTGTTCCAATGTCTTTCCGAACAGACGCACCGTCCCTTCCTGCTGCCGGTAAAATCCGCAAAGCAGCTTAAAAACCGTACTTTTCCCTTCCCCGGATTCCCCCACAAAAGCGGCCTTTTCCCCTTTCCGAACCTGAAAGCTCAGTCCGTCAAGCACTCTGCCTGACCCTTCATATCCGAATACTACATGGTCAAATTCCACGGTCACTTCTTTGTCTGACACCTCTTTGTCTAACGCTTCTTTGTCTGACACTTCTTTGTCTGACGTATTTTTGCCAGACGCTTCCTCCCCGCTCCACTCCTGCGGCTGCTCCATCAACTCCGCCAGACGCCTTTTGGAAACATAAGCGCTCTTTGCCTCCAGCAGATAATGGGGCAGTTCCCCTAACGGATGTACGACCCTGTCAATCATCAGGATAAAGTAGGTCATTGCTCCGACGGAAAGCTCTCCTGCAATGACACGGTACAGCACCATAATACCCAGTACCAGATGAGGGAGCCATTTCACCACATAATTTAAGATCCACGGAATTGCCGAAAAACGGTTCCGCTTAAATTCAAATTCCAATATCTTCTGATTGGCGTCCTCCACCCTTTTTTTCATCAAAGGAAACAGATTGTAACTTCTGCCTACCACAATTCCCTGCACGTTGTCATATGCTATTTCATTCACTTCATCCCATAGCTCCCAGTGCCGCTTTTGAAATCCGGCTATTTTCCTGCTTGCATAATCGGCAAGTATCAAAACCGGAGGGAATACCAGCAGGAAAAATAAAACCAATTCCCAGTCCATCCGGCACATGGAACCTAAAATAATTACGGTAGTGATGACCGTCATCAAAATTCCCGGTAAAACTTCCGAATAATACAACGACACAACTCCCGTATCCGAAACCAGTTTATTCATCACGGACGCCGAGTCATTTCCATCGAAATAAGCATATTCCAGCCACGGAATTTTCCGTCCAGCCCGCTCCCTGAACTGCGCCTGCATATTTACTGCAAAATAAGCCGCGCATCTGCTTTTCAAATAAGCCGCTACAAATCCAAGAACAACCAGCATCCCCAGCCACAGGAAAAAGCCGGCGTCCAGCCCGTTTCCTGCATTCCCGCCCAGCATACGGTCTATCTCTCCCGATAACCGTTCATTGCCTGTCACCAGCACCTGCGTCTGTATATAGGCAAACACAATCCCCGCGGCAAGAAGCCATTTATTCTGCCATAGCAGTTCTGTGAAAACATCTTTTTTATGTAATTTCATCCGAGACACCTCTCCGCCATTCTGGTTCCGTAACCGTTTTCCGATAAGCAAATCATACAATACATTTTTATATATTTCATTCAATATAAGGTTGTTTTTCTGCAAAATCTATGTAATAATATTATCAATTTTTCTGATGCGAAACAGGACACAGACAACGCAAAACTTTTTACCGGAGGTTCCCAACATGCCAAAACCATTAAAAAAGGGCCTGAATATTCATGTGGAATTTGTCAGCAGACCAGCCGAGTACGCGATGCGCTCCACGGATGTTTATACGGATTTTTACGGACTCGGTTATATCATCAGCGGCGACCGGGAAATCATCACACCGGAAGGGATTTACTTTGTTCATGCCGGAGATGTGGGAATGACCGATATCGGATTCTACCACCGGACCATCTCTATCTCCTCCAGACCATATGAAAGATACGGGGTCAAGTTCACTCGGAAAATCATCCGGAATTTCATCCGGACCATCGGTGAGGAAAAGTTCAAAGAATTTATGTCACACCGGGGGTATCATCTGAATCCGGAAACGCAGAAAAAAGTAGAACGGATTTTTAAAGATATGCTTTATGAATATGAACATTACGACGGGACTTCCGAGCTGGTTCTGGAAGGTATGCTGAACCATCTCCTCGTCACCATCTTCAAGGAGCGGATTCTCCACAACTCCATCGAACAAAAGATAAATGTCAAAGACGAAGCCATCATGAATGTCCTCTCCTATTTAGACCTTCACTATGCCGAGAATCCTACCGTTGAGGAATTATCTGCCATTGCCTGTCTTTCCCGCGCCCAGTTTATGAAGCGTTTCAAACAGGCCATCGGTTCTTCCTATAAAACTTACTTAAACTGCCATAAAATCCATCAGGCGCAAGTACTCCTGACGGAAACCGATTATTCCATCGGCAGAATAGCCGATGAGCTGGGCTTCTGCAATGCCAACTACTTCTGCAACGTCTTCAAATCCATTTCCGGACAGAATCCGCTGGAGTTCCGCCGGGAAGGCAAAAGGAAATAAACTTTCCTTTGGAAATAAACTTTCTTTTGGAAGCAAACTTTCCAATTCCTTTGGGAAAAAATTTTCTCCTGCCTATTCCCCATATCCTGACGGCACGATTCTTGTTTCCTCTTCTTTTCTTTCCTGAAAAGAGGCATAAAATGTAATATCTTCATAAACCGGTTTATATTCGTCAAAGGGTACGCCGCTTCCTACGATATGCCACCCTAAGAAGAGTGAATGATAACGGGACGGAATCGGTTCTTCTTCTATCCTTTCCCCGTCTTTTATGTAAACCCTTTTCCATACCTCACCGTCCACCATGAATGTAACGGCATGATAGACTTCTTCCTCCAGCCAGATGCAATCCAGAAATGCCTGCCGTTCCCTGATGAAATATTTCAAATACCTGACACTATTGTCATATTCCTGATAATACTGGTGCCGGTTGGACAGCTCCTCCCAGCGGATGTCATTCAGCATTTTCGACTGTCCGGTCTGCACTGACAACTGGTCTATCCCGCTTTCCAAAAGCCATTCTAAATACGGAACTGCCTTTTCCTCATACAATTCCACTATCCTTTTGTAAAATTCCTCTTTTTCATATAGCTTTACGAAAATCTCCGTTCCCCACATATGGTCGTCCAATTTCGTAATTCCCATGGGATTCGATGCAATCTTATCCAGACTGCAGTTGCCATAAGCCACATCAAAATCCCATACAGGCCCGGCATACAGTTTCGTACTGACCGAATCCTCCTGCTTATAGAAAAAACTACTTGTGACACCACCGTCATAATTCTTGGAAATTTCTTCTACCAGATACTTTTTCACAAAACTGTCCAAATCAATCAGCTCCGTATAGTGTCTCCCGGTATCGGGATTGTACCCGTCCTCCTCTTCCAGCGCATCCTCAAACTCCTGCATCTTCCCTGCAATATACGCTACCTGCTCTTCGGACGCATACTTGGGACTTTTTAAGGCATATATGTTTCCCTGCTTTGTTATGAAGCCGCTGACTTCCTCCGGATACCTTTCCTCCAGTTCACGCTCTATCAGATACCCTCCGGTAATATCCTCCTGCACGGAATCAACCTCCGCCCACTTCCGGTTTCCGTCTTCTGACTCCGCAGTCTCCATATTCTCCCATTGCTGCTTCGTATACAGTTCTTCCGTCTCTTCCTCCATATCCCTGATTGCGACCCGTGTTTCTCCTACTTCCACCTTTTCGCTCAGATAATACATCCCGTAATACTCTCCGTTGCAGTACAGGTCCACAATTCTTCCATCCGGCACAAAATCCATATCCAATGCCCTTGCCAATCCCATTGTAATCAGATTGCGCATTCCCGTTTCGTCATAACCGTCCGCCAGCAGATTCCATGCCTTTGCTTCTCCGAATCCAAATAAATCTGCTTTTTCCGCCAGCCGGAATTGAAAGGGTTTCTTGTCCAAACCAAAAGTGGAATTTCCCCTTCCCTTGATTTCCTTTGCCCTGCCCTCATATACAACCGTTCCGTCTTCGTCCCATACGGAAACGGAACCGCCCTCCGCCACCTCTTTGTCTGCTTCTATTTCCTCCATTGTACCCGATTCCGTTGTTATCGCTATCACCGGAAGTCTGGAAGAAGAGAGAAAAATCAGCGGCGCCTCCAGCACCGCCTGTCCCCCGCCATCATAAATCGTCATCGGATAAGCCTCTTCCCATGCAAAACCGGTCAGCCAGTCCCCTTCGCCAAACTGTGCATTTCCTATCTGCAGATAACCGCCGTCCTCCACCGAAGCAAGCATCAGTTTTCCATCCATGCCGCCCTCCGACACAAAGCCGGGCAGGAACAGATAACAGCTTCCGTCCATACTCTTCCATACTATCGTTTCCAATGTCTGTTCTGCCATCCGGATTTCAAAAGAAATCTCCGGCATTTCTGCAGCCCCTTCTGCCTGAGCTCCCCCTGCAGACACTTCTACATCTTCCGTATGCAGTTTGGCCCGCCCCTGCAAAATCCCGCTGTCAGCCGTATCCTCCAGTCTGCCGTCCTCAGTCTCCGCCGACTCTTCGCTTTCCAAAGATATCTCTTTTCCCTGCTGCCCCCGAATACTCTCCCTGATTGGCAGATAACAGATTAACAGCAATATGGCCATGACGCCAGCCATCACGGCCGCCATAATTATATTCTTAAAATGATTCGTTTGCATATATGTTCCCTGCCCAACCCTTTATCCTGCCCGCTGCGCTTTCAGGAGACTGAAAAATTCCTCTTCCGGCATAGGTTTGGCATAGTAATATCCCTGTACCTGGTCGCAGCCAATACTCCTTAACAGTTCTATCTGCTCTTTCGTCTCCACACCCTCCGCCAAAAGACCCAGTTCCAGCTTATCCGACATGGAAACTACCTGCTCCAGTATCAGCCTGCCCTTACCTGATACCATCATATTCTCCATAAACTTCTTGTCCAGCTTTATCACGTCAAAAGGTGTTTCCAGCAAAATATTCAGGGAAGAATAACCGCTTCCGAAATCATCCATCAGCAAAGTATATCCCTCTTCCTTCAATTGCAGAGCTTTTAAGCTTACCTGCTGGTCATCTGCTGTTTCCGTTATCTCCAGTTCCAAAAACTTTTTGGGGATTCCGTAACCTTTTATCAATCCGGAAAGCACCCCGATGCATTCGTCATCCCGCAGATGAACCCTCGATACATTGACAGACACCGGACAAGGCTCAATCCCCGCCTCCACACATTTTTTAATGAAACGGCACGCCTCTTCCCATATGTAATAATCCACCTTCCGGATAAAACCGTTCTCTTCAATTACCGGAATGAACTGGTCCGGATAAATCATCCCCCGCTCCGGATGCCTCCATCTTACCAAAGCTTCCGCACCTATGATTTCGTTTTTTGCAATACTGTATTTTGGCTGAAGGTACATCATGAACTGCCGCTCCGTAACCGCCGCCTGCATATTTTCTTCTATAAATTTCCGGTTATATAAATTATCCTTAAACTGCTCCTTATAGAATAAAATATTGGTTAAGATATTATTTTTTGCAGCCTTCCTTGCCATGGCCGCCCTGTCCTCCATCTGACGCTGCTCCATTTCCCTGTCTTCCACGGTATACACGCCATAGGACATCTGAATCTTTACATTTTTAAAATTATTGATTCTGGAATCCAGCCGGTGAATAAATTCCACCAGTTCTTTTTCCTCATCGTATTCCGTTACTACCATGAACACATCGCTCCGCAGATTTACATAAAACTGTTCCTCCGTACAAATCTCCCTTAACTGCAGCATGATGAAATCCAATATCTCATCCCCGAATTTCTCACCGTATGAGTCATTGACAATTTTAAACTTACGGATATCAAACTGGATAAAGCCGATTCCTTTCGAGGAAGAAAATATAAGATTATTGACATTTCTCCTGAAACGGCGGAGTCTGCTGATGCCCTTTAATATTACCTGCATTTCATCATTCTCAGGAATGTCTTCCAGATTCAGACTGTTTTCCGTAGTGTCCTTAAAATGCTCCGCCAGCATTTCTTCCAGTATTTCTATACTGACACTGATTGCCCTGGGACATTTCTGCAGAATCAGCCCTTCTTTGCGGATTACTGCCATCTCCTCCGGTTTTGAAATATCTTTCCCCAAAATATCCCTACAGTTAACTGCTCCTTCCATCCGCCGTGTAAACGCCTTAATAAATTCATCCGTTTTCTTATTGCCGTATACTTCCCGCTCCCTATCCTGTGAATCATAAAAACCAAGCGCCATTCCGAGCACCAGCAGCGATGCCGTAATACAGCCGCAGGTTCCGCCCTGACGCATCCCCCCGCCAAAACATGTGCTGATTTTAAACGCCGTCTTTAAATCCAGTCCGAAGTCATCCGCAAATGCCCCGAATAATGCCTGCGAACAATGATACTGCTGATGCAGGAGCTGTTCCGCTTTCTCACGATGTGTCATACTGATAACCATGCCCTTTCTGTAACTGTCTTTTCTCATAAAAACTTTTCATGGGACTATAGTACTATTTTAACAAATAAACCGGAATTTTGATAGAATACTTTTTATGTATTTCCGACCGGAGCAGAGCGCCGACAAGAAAATCTGTATCATACAAAGAAAATCTGCTGCACAAGTTTTCCTTGTCAAAAATTATAACATAAAATAAATCAGGCGAAAAGAACTGTTACATAATCTCCATTAAATTTCTGTTTTTCTGTTGACCTGTCACGGAATCTGTGATATAAGATTTTTTATAAAACCTTTTCAGGAGTGGATTTTTCAAGAGTAATCTTTTTTCGCCACGCAATTACTTAAGTAATTGCGTGGCTTTTTATGCACAGGGGCGCGTATGGTAATTTGCTGCTCCGCAGCACGCGCCCCGCGCTCCGGGCAGGGAGTAAAACCTCCCTGACCGATTCCACACAGGGGCGCGTATGGTAATTTGCTGCTCCGCAGCACGCGCCCCGCGCTCCGGGCAGGGAGTAAAACCTCCCTGACCGATTCCACACAGGGGCGCGTATGGTAATCAGTTGCTTTGAAGCAAGGAAAAGAGGTAATTATGAATCAGACTTTTATGAAAGAGAAAAATATTCTGCCGCTGGTATTATCCATGTCCCTTCCCATGGTAATTTCCATGGCGGTCAATTCGCTGTACAATATCATTGACAGCTATTTCGTGGCAAAAGTAAGCGAAAATGCCATGACGGCACTGGCGCTGGTCTATCCGGTACAGAACTTCATTAACGCCATCGCCATCGGCTTCGGTATCGGAATCAATGCCTGTATCGCATTTTATCTGGGTGCGGATGATAAAGTCCGGGCTGACCGCGCCGCCACCCTTGGGGTTCTGCTCAGCTTCCTGCACGGACTGCTGATGGCCGCTATCTGTATTCCGGGTATGCCCCTGTTCCTGAAAAATTTCTCATCCGATGCGGAAATTACGAGTCTGGCATTGCTTTACTCTAACCGGGCATTCCTGTTTTCCCCTGTCATTAACCTCGGATTATCCTTTGAGAAACTTTTCCAATCCGTAGGAAAAATGAAAGTTACGATGTTCAGCATGATGTGCGGCTGTATTGCAAATATCATTTTGGACCCTCTGATGATTTTCGGAATCGGCATTTTCCCTGCCATGGGCATTGCAGGGGCAGCCTATGCCACAGGAATCGGACAATGCATTACCCTTGTTGTGTACCTGCTGTTTTACACATTCCTCCCTATGCCGGTAAGAATCAGCCGGAGTTATATTGCCTTTGATAAACCGACGTTTCAAAAGCTGTATTCCGTCGGCATCTCGGCAACCCTGAATCTGGCGCTGCCTTCCCTGCTGATTTCTGTCTTAAACGGACTGCTGGCAGCTTTTTCGGAAAAATATGTGCTCGTTCTCGGTGTGTACTATAAACTGCAGACCTTCATTTATTTAACCGCCAACGGAATCATCCAGGGAATCCGCCCGTTAATGGGCTACAATTTCGGTGCAAAGGAATACGGACGGGTGAAAAAGATTTACCGTACGGCACTGACCATGAATATCGGTATCATGCTGCTCGGCACGTCACTGTCGTGGCTGATTCCGCAGCATTTAATCGGATTATTTACGAACAATCCTGAAACAATCGAAATCGGAGTAACTGCCCTGCATATCATCAGTCTGGGCTTTGCCATATCCGCCGTTTCCATCACCTGCTCCGGCGCCCTTGAAGGATTAGGGAAAGGATACCAGTCCCTGTTCATCTCCCTGCTGCGGTATGTGGCTGTTATTCTTCCGGCCGCTTATCTGTTCAGCCGGTTTGCCGATGCTGACGGAGTATGGTTTGCTTTCTGCTTTACCGAATTTATTTCTGCGGGGTTTGCGGCTTTTATTTACGGGAAGGAAGTGAATGTGAGAGAGAAGACTCAGGATGCCTGATACGGGCAGTTCTTTACTCCTCCAAAAATCCCAAATACTCATCCAGCACATTAAACAGCATATTCCCCGAACAAACCGGAAGTTCCGCCGTCATCCCCTGCAGCGGCACATAGCAGTACAGGTCATCCGCTTTCGTAAGTACCAGAACCGGAATCACATCATATTCCGGCCCAAACAGTATTTCCTGATATGCACTGTATTTAGCGGCCTGCTGCACTTCCTTCTCCTCTATCCTGCCGTTCATCTTAAACTCTAAGGAAAATACATATTTTTCCGTAATCAGCAGCACGTCCGCATAAATTCTGACTGCACGGGATTTCTTAATCCGAAGCTCAAAAACAATCTCCCAGTCCCAATAATCCACACCCTCCAAATCGACAAACAGCGCCCGCATGGTTTCTGCCGCATCCCGGAAAGAATGGAACAATCCCCTCGTATCATTCAGATTGCGCCCGATTCTCCTGCATCCGGACTGCAGCATTTCCATCCACTCTTCCTCCTCCAGCGCCAAAAACTCCTTTACGGTAGAATAATAACCGCAAAAATCCTCCAGCCCCTTATGCGGCCTCGCCTGACGGATATATCCATGCCAGTTATATTCCGTGTCCCGGCAGCACAGCTCATGCATATACGGAGAAGCATATAAATAATGGTTAATCACACCTCTGTCCTTCTTTAGCTTCTTAGCAATATCCTTTGCCTTGATGCCGTCGCTGCTGCAAATCAAAGCATAGATGTCTCTTTCAATGATATCCATAATTCCTTCTCTTTTCCCCGCTCTCCATTGACCGTATCAGTCAAATACAAAGCCGCAGACAGACTCCCTGTCACTGTATCTTATATTTCCAGCCTGCTGCTCTTATCTCTCCCGCCCTGTACCTTCCTGCAGCATTCTGTCATACTCCTCCCATGACAGATATTTCCCGCCCATGCTCTCCAGATGTTCCGTATGAAACTGACAGTCCAGGAACAAAAAATTCCTCTCTGCCAGCCATCCGGCAAATGTGATGAGCGCCGTTTTAGAGCCGTTCTCCTTTTCGGAAAACATGCTTTCCCCGAAAAAACACCTGCCGATGGAAACACCGTATAATCCTCCTGCAAGTTCTCCGTCCTCATAGGCTTCCACGCTGACAGCGTACCCGGCTTCATGAAGGCGGCCGTATGCCTCTTCCATCTCATTGGTAATCCAGGTGCCTTCCTCAAATTCCCTTTTTATCCTGCACCGGTGCATGGTATCTGCAAAATCCCTGTTCAGTACCACCTGTAACTCATGCTTTTTCCTGTATTTTTTCATGGAACGGGAAATATGTATTTCGTCCGGAAATATCACAAACCGCTCCTTCGGACACCACCACATAATTTCCTCACCGGGATTATACCATGGAAAAATCCCGTGTGTATATGCCAATAACAGCCGCTCCACGCACAAATCCCCTCCGACGGCAAGCAGCCCGTCTGCGCGGGCATATGCCGGATGCGGAAAAGAGATTTCTCCATTCTTTAATCGATAAACGGGCATATGCTTTACCCCTCTCCTGTTTTCTGCTTCCTATTTCTTTATTTTTCCTCTTCTGTTTTCTTTTCCGTTCTTTTTTCTATTTCCATTTCCATATTCTTTTTCCCGGTAGAAATACGGATTTGAAATCTGTCCCCCTCTGCGCTCAGACTGCACTTTCCGCCCTTCTGAAGCGCTCCGAATAAAATCTCATCCACCAGCAGCGGCTTGATTTCCCCCTGTATCACACGTTCGATTTCCCGCGCGCCGAATTCGATGCTGATACCCTTCTTTTTTACCAATTCCTTAGAGGCTCTGTCTGCGGTAAACTCCACATCTTTCCGTAAAAGCATCGCTGCCAGCCCGCCCAGCTTTTTCTCCACAATCCGCTCCGCCATCTTTTCATCCATACCGTGAAATACCACAATCCGGTTCAGACGGTTGCGGAACTCCGGCTGGAAAATCCGTTTTACCTCCTCTAAAATAACATCCGCCTTTACATCCTGTCCCCCAAAACCGATTCCCGGCTTACCTATCCGGCTCGCTCCTGCATTCGAAGTCATGATAATGACTACATTCCGGAAATCGGCTTTCCTGCCCTGATTATCCGTCAATACCGCATAATCCATAACCTGTAAAAGTACATTGTAAATATCAGGATGTGCCTTTTCCACCTCATCCAGCAACAGAACCGCATGGGGATGTTTGCGGATTTCTTCCGTAAGAAGCCCGCCTTCCTCATAACCCACATATCCGGCCGGAGCTCCAATCAGCTTCGCTACCGCATGTTTCTCTTCGTATTCGCTCATGTCAAAACGAATCAGACGGATGCCCAGTTCCTCTGCAAGACTCTTTGCAATTTCCGTCTTACCCACACCGGTAGGACCGACAAATAAAAGGCTCGCCAAAGGTTTTCCCTCTTCCAGCAGTCCGGCCCTTGAAAATTTCACCGCATTAACAACCTGCGCGATTGCCTCCTCCTGACCGTATACACGGTTCTTCAAACGTTCCTCCAGCGTTGCCAGTGACTCCGTTTCCCCGCTTTCCACCGCCTGTTTCGGAATGTGGCAGGTCTTTGACAGGATTTCATCAATCAGTTCTTTGCTTACTGTCTGATTTTCTCCGTCCTCCGGATGCAGGCGGCGGTAAGCTCCCGCTTCGTCTATCAAATCAATTGCCTTATCCGGCAGATAACGTTCATTGACATATTTTGCACTCATCCCGGCTGCATACTCCAGCACCCCGTCTTCATAGCTCACACCATGAAACTCTTCATAGCTCCCTTTCAACCCCTCCAGAATCCGTACCGTATCCGGAACATCCGGTTCCTTAATCTCAACATTCTGAAACCTTCTAACCAGACTCCTGCTTTTCTCGAAATGCTTTTTATATTCTTCATAAGTCGTAGCTCCGATAAAACGTATATGCCCGGCGGCAAGATACGGCTTCAGCATATTGGAAATATCAAAAGTCCCTCCGTTCACTGCCCCTGCCCCTACTATGTTATGGATTTCATCGATATAGACAATCGGTTTTTCCTCGCGGCTGATGCTGTCCATGACACGTTTAAAACGTTTTTCAAAATCACCGCGGTACTGCGTACCTGCCAGCAGGCTTCCTAAATCCAAAGAAAAAATTCTCGCTCCGTCCAAAGGCTCCGGAACCCGTCCTTCCTGCAGCATTCTGGCAAGCCCGTAGGTGATGGCCGTCTTTCCGACTCCCGGTTCTCCGATATGGAGAGGATTGTTCTTCTCCCTGCGGCAGAGAATCTGCAGCGTCCGCTCCAGTTCCTCCTCCCTGCCAATCAGCGGATGTTCCCTGTCCGTCTCATCATTCAGGCAGACTGCATACTGCTGCCAGAAACCTCCCTGCGTCTCCTCACTGACATCCTCCCGGTTTCCGTCTTCCGCCTCTGCTTCCGTCCCTTCCGGCTGCTCCGCCCGCAAACGCTTCCGTTCATTCCTGTCCCGGCCGTTTCCGTTCCGCCCTTCCGCACTGCTTACATTTTCATATGCTGCCGCCATCTCCTGCAGAAGCTCCGCCTGCTCCACGCCCTGCCTGCGCATATAATAAACGGCATAACTTTCCTCCAGCCCGTACATTGCATGTATGATATGGGGCAGTTCCACCACATACCTGCCGCTGTTCTGCGCTGTTTCCCATGCAAATGCCAGTACCGTACCCATCCCCTGCGAAAGTTCCGGAGCCTGCTTTTCATCCGCAGCTTCTGTCTCCATATACTCTTCCAGATACGTCTTTAAATTATAATCCAGTTCCTTAACGCTTCCGCCGCAGTTTTCAAATGCCTGTGCGAATACTTTGTTCTGACACAGCACATACAGCATCAATTCCGGAGTTACAAGCTCAAAATGTGCATTTTTTGCCAGCGAAAACACAGTATTGATAATTCCTGCCACTTCACCTGATACATTCATCGTTTACCTCATTTCTGCGCTGCCTTTTGCGCATATCGAGTTTGTGGATGCAGCGCAGACACAAACTTGCGGAGTGAAAGATTTGAAAAATCTTTCACTCTTATCCCTCCTCCACCGTCATCCGAAACGGGAACCCTTCCTCCTTTGCCCTGGCCGCTGCCGCCTGCACTTTCGTCACCGCAATATCATACGGATACGAACCGACTGCCGCTTTACCGCTTTCATGCACCATCAGCATCAGGCGCTCCGCCTCTATTTCATTCTTATGAAAAATATCCACCAGGATTTCCACCACAAACTCCATCGAAGTAAAGTCATCATTGTGCATGATGACACGGTAATGTTTTGGCTCCCGAATGTTTATTCTTGTCTTCTCTCTTGTCTCTCCCTGCACGGACATATTCCTCTACCTCTTTTTTCAGATTCTCTATATCTTTACAGTATTCTGTTTCTGATAACGGATACATTATACTATACAAATATCTTTTCCGCAATTTAAAGGCAACGGGTCACATTTTGGGACAGTTCCCCAGCGGCATTAGAGCGGGCAGGGGAGCTTTTCTCCCTGCTCTCCGCGCGGGGTGCGTGCTGCATAGCGGCTCATTTCCTTATACACCCCTGCACACAAAAAGTCCGCCGGCATCACCCGGCGGGCTTTTCTCATTCAGAAATAACCAATATCATCCGTTTTTCCGAACCGGACGGATATCCTTCCAGAACCGTGCCGGATATTTCTTTGCATTTCCCCGTAGTATGGAATACAGAATAACCTGCCCCTTTTATCCAAGAATCGCCTTATCACTGGCAAATTCTTCCCCGCTGGCTTCTTCAAACTTATGAAGCAGGTCCTCCACGGTCAGCTTCTTCTTTTCTTCCCCTTTGATATCCAGGATAATTTTCCCATCCATCAGCATAATCAGGCGATTTCCATGAGTAATGGCATCCTTCATATTATGAGTAATCATCAGGGTCGTCAATTGATCTCTGTTAACAATATATTCTGTGGTTTCCAAAACCTTTGCAGCAGTTTTCGGATCAAGGGCAGCGGTATGCTCATCCAGTAACAGCAGCTTTGGTTTTTGAAGGGTAGCCATAAGGAGCGTCAGGGCCTGACGCTGCCCGCCGGATAAAAGTCCGACCTTCGTGGTTAAGCGTTCTTCAAGGCCAAGGCCAAGAATTTTTAAAAGCTCTTTATATTCTTCACGCTCTTTCCTGTTGATGCCGGAACCAAGGAAACGTTTGCGTCCGCGGCGTTTTGCAAGCGCAAGATTTTCTTCAATACCCATCGTAGAAGCAGTGCCGGTCATAGGGTCCTGAAAAACGCGGCCCAGGAACTTTGCACGTTTATGTTCCGGAAGATTCGTCACATTCACCCCGTCAATAAGAATCTGTCCGGAGTCAACGGTCCATACTCCTGCAATAGCATTCATCATGGTAGATTTGCCTGCACCGTTTCCGCCGATGACAGTTACAAACTCTCCATCTTCCAGTGTCAGGGAGAACTTGTTTAAAGCCAGTTTTTCATTTACCGTGCCGGGATTGAAAACCTTGGTAACGTTTTTCATTTCAAGCATTGTCTTTTCCTCCCATCATTTTTTGAAGCGTTTGGCTGAAGTACTCATCCTGCCAGTAAGGAATGGCAAGGAAAACAGCAACAACCAGGGCGGACAGGAGCTTCAGAAGGTCTGTGTCGATTCCAAGCCAGATAACAGTCTGCAGCACAATATAATAAAGGATGGAGCCAAGTGCCACGCCAATGAGCTTAAAACCAAAGTTCTTAAAAACGCGGCCGAAAACAGCTTCGCCAATGATGACTGCAGCAAGGCCGATAACAATGGCGCCGCGCCCCATATTCACATCGGAAAAGCCCTGATACTGTGCAAGCAGCGCACCGGATAATCCTACAAGGCCATTGGAAAGCATAAGGCCCAAGACTTTGGAATGTTTCGTGTTGATACCCTGTGCCCTTGCCATGTTTCCGTTGCAGCCGGTAGCGCGGAGTGCACACCCTAATTCAGTGCCGAAGAACCAGTAAAGAATCAGAACTAAAATAACAATTGTGAGGGTAACTACAAAAATAGGATTTTTATAAAACGCTACCCCTTTAATATACCGCAATGAAACCAAAAGGCTGTATTTATCTACATTAATTGCCTGATTTGCCTTACCCATAATCTTAAGGTTGACCGAGTAAAGGCCAAGCTGTGAAAGAATACCTGCCAAAATGGCGGGAATACCCATAAAAGTATGAAAAAGTCCGGTTACCAGTCCGGTTACCATACCGGCTAACGTAGCTGCTACCATGGCAACAAATACGTTGTGACCGGAAAGCATCATCATAATACAGACAGCACCGCCCGTACATAGTGAACCGTCAACGGTCAGGTCCGCAATATCCAGGATTCGATATGTAATATAAATGCCAATCGCAGTAATCCCCCAGATAAGTCCCTGGGCAACAGCTCCCGGCATTGCATTCAGTAAATTTAAAATATTCATTGTTTCCCTCCGAACAAATACATTCATAAATCCCAAAAGAAAGTGCGTCACTTCCTTTGGATGCCCCTGTGCAATCGAGCAGGGGAAATCTTTCCCCTACTCCTGCGCCGGGCACCCGTCAGCCTTGCTGACAACTTTCCTATGGGTGCCCCTGTGCATAAAAGCAGCGAGAGAAGTATTTCTCCCGCTGTCATTTTGTTTGCGGATGATTATTCAGCAATTGCTTCGTAATCATCGGGAACTGTGATGTTTAATGCTTCACAGTTGGCAGCCTGATACTTCTTTGTAAAGTTAGGCGCGTATTCAATGGGCATGGCAGAGATGTCAGCGCCTTCGGCAAGGATTTTTGCAGCCATCTTACCCGTTGCAACACCTATATCATAGTAGCTGATAGACAAAGTAGCAACGCCGCATCCTGCACAGATACCTTCCTCACCTGCAACAACCGGCACGCCGGCGGGGAGACAGATATTATTGATGATTTCCGTGTTAGAAGCTGCAGTGTTATCAGTAGGAACATAGATAACATCAACCGTGTTGGCAGCATTTGTCACGACTGCGGACAGGTCATTGGAATCTGAGAAAGCAAAGTATTCACAACTGTAACCTTTCCCTTCAAGAAAAGTTTTGATGGTATCAACCTGATACTGTGAATTTGCTTCCGCAGAACAGTATAACAAACCGACTGTCTTTGCATCCGGGAACAATTCCGCCAACATATCTGCCTGACCGTCAAGAGGTGCAAGGTCGGATGTACCGGAAATGTTTCCGCCTACCGTACCGTCAAATCCGTCAATTTCAAGGGCCACACCATATTCTGTAACAGATGTTCCGAGAATCGGAATCGTATTTGTTCCGGCAGCGGCAGCCTGGAGAGCAGGCGTTGCGTTTGCAAGGATTAAATCCACATCATTGGAAACAAAGCTGTTGATAATAGTAGAACAGGTGTTGGAATCACCCTGGGCATTCTGCTCATCAAAAGTAACACTGCTGCCCAATTCTTCCGTCAGAGCATCCTTAAAACCCTGTGTAGCGGCGTCTAATGCGTCATGCTGTACCAACTGACAGATACCCACAACATATACCAGGCCATCGCCGGCAGCATCTCCCGCAGGAGCTGCGTCTTCTGTATTAACGGTTTCTGTGGAAGCATCATTAACCGCCTCCTGGTTTGTCTCTGTGCTCATGGCAGTATCCTGCGTGTTGGAATTTCCACATGCCACAAGACTTCCTGCCATAGCTAAAGTCATAAGTAATGCAAATACTTTTTTCATAATGGTTCCTCCTATATGATATTACAGCATAAATATTCACTGCGTATCAGATTATATCACTTTAAAGCATTAAAGTCAATTCCGGTTTTTTAGTTCCGAAAGGCAAATGCAGCAGGTAAATTTCATTTCACCCCGTCTCTGTCAAATTCTTCATCCATTATAGTCAAAAATATCCCGTCGATTTCTCAACGGAATATAAATATTATAGAAGCTTTTCTCCCCACTCCTGCTCTTTAAAACCAATGAGCACCATATCTTCATCTATCATAAGCGGACGCTTTACAAGCATTCCATTGGTTGCTAAAAGTTTTAGCTGTTCTTCCTCGCTCATGGCTGGCAGCTTATCCTTTAACTGCATATCTTTGTACAGTAATCCGCTTGTATTGAAAAACCTCTTAAGCGGCAAACCGCTTTTCCCATACCACTCTTTCAATTCGTCATAAGTAGGATTATTGTCTACAATATGACGATCCACATATGCAATATTATTTGTGTCCAACCACTTTTTAGCTTTCTGACAGGTAGAACATTTTGGATATTGTATGAATAACATAATCTTATTCCTTTCTGAAAACATATTATACTGGAAATCCGGCATTCACTTATTCGTTTTGGATAAGTATCCTAAAAGTCGTGAAATATATACTCAAAACATCACTTGATATTTACTCCGAGTTTTTGCAAATAAAGCTCATCGCGGGTGGTGATCTCCGTAGTCCATCTGC
>CAMXQE010000046.1 GCA_947246015.1 uncultured Lachnospiraceae bacterium
TATACATCAGAAAGTCCTGTACGATACTTTTTTTGAAAAACTTGTAAAGTGGTGTTAATGACGATAAATGTATAAATTGTGGTGCATGTGAAATAACATGCCCCCAATTAAATGTAAAGCAATATAATGCAGAGAACCCCAAATGCTATGCAGTGAGGGCAAATGAAGAAATATTGAATGTAAGTTCATCTGGCGGTGCGTTCTCAATACTGGCAGATTATGTATTTGATAAGGGCGGATATGTGGTTGGTGCTTCATTTGATGCTGATTTTAAAGGAGTATCGCATATTATGATTTCTGATAAAAAGGATATGCATAAATTGAGGGGATCAAAATATGTATATTCTAAAACGAATAATATTTATGAGGAAATCAAAAAAAAGCTGGAAAGTAACAAATATGTATTATTTAGTGGAACGCCTTGTCAAGCTGCTGCATTAAAAAGTGTATTGGATAAATCATATGAAAAATTGATTGTTGTTGACTTACTGTGTGGAGGTGTGCCATCTGAAAAGATATTCCGCCAATATATGAATGAAACTACAAATGGAAGAAAAGTAAAATCCGTTAGCTTCCGACCAAAAAAATATGGTTGGGATTTGTCTGGGATTGAAATTATCTTTGAGGATGGAACTTCTCACATGATTCACTCTGTTAAAGACCCTTACTTCAAAGGATATTTAAATTCTTTATTTGTAAGCAAAGCATGTGCTGACTGTCAATTTACACCACCTCCGAGACAAGGAGACTTTACAATAGGTGATTTTTGGAATATTTCTCGATTTTCAAATAAATTAGATTATAGGGATGGTGTAAGCTGCCTTTTAGTAAATAATGAAAAAGCAGAAACTATTTATAAAGAAATATGTGGAAAGTTTAGCATGACTAAAAATGTGCCAATTTCATTTTTAAAAAGATTCAATAGATTACAGCGAATTAGACCGCATCATCTTGCAAGACCACGTTTTTTTGATTTGATTCATAGAGGATTTTCGATTGATAAATCGGTTGATTATTGTCTCAACTGGAAATTTGATATTGCATTAACTGGCTGTTGGACCGTGGAGAATTATGGTGGCGAACTTACATATTTTGCTTTATATAAAGTTCTGCAGGATATGGGCTATACAACCATAATGGTGGAGAGGCGATTAGAATCTTCTAACAATGATATCCCTGTTCCAGCTTTATTTAAAAAAAACCCATATTCGTTTTATGATATATCAAAAGTTCATAAGAATTTTAATGAGCAAAGGGAGCTGAATAATCGAGTATTTAATTTTATAATAGGTTCAGACCAAATATGGAATTATCGCCTGTTTAAAGAAGAAAGTATTTTGTCATATTCTTTAGATTATGTAAGCGACTGGAGAAAAAGGATTTCCTATGCGACATCTTTTGGAAGTACAAGGTTTGTGGGAAGTGACACACAAAAAAAAGTATTTCATAAGATAATAAAGCAATTTCAGCATATTTCGGTACGAGAAAAATCGGGGGTAAGTATTTGTAAAAATGAATTTAAGGCAGATGCAACATGGGTATTAGATCCAATTTTTCTATGTGGAAAAGAGCATTATAATAAATTGTTAAGTAGTGCAGGCTGCTGTGTGAATGGCAGCTATGTGTTTACTTATTTCATGCATCCTGATAATAATAAAATTGGAATTGATTTATTTGCCTGTAAATTAGGTTATGGACTCATTAATACCATAAATGCCAGTATAGAGATGTTAAAACAAGAGAATTTTATCCCTGAATTATGGCCTTATCCATATGAAGAAAATTGTAAATTAGAAGATTGGTTATTTTATATTGTGCACAGTAAATTTGTTATAACAGATTCATTTCATGCCGTTTGTTTAGCAATTATTTATCAAAAACCCTTTTTATTTATAAAGGGGCGAATGACAGATGATTATGGATTTGAAAGAATTTCTACTATTCTCGAAACATTTGATTTAATGGATAGAGTTGCTGATACGGTTCAAAGTGCACTTGAAAGCGAACATTATTTTGAAGAAATTAATTATTCAGGAATACAAAAGGATATAGAAAAATATAGAATATCAAGCCTTAAGTGGCTGTCTGATGCAATTAAAGAAGATATATGATTCAGTAATTAAATAAAAAAACCTACCAAGTTAAAAAGGGTTTTTATAAAAGATTTGGCAGGGATATGTTCTCATTTATTTTTTTATATACATTTTCTTTCTAAATATGAACATAGATTTTGGGATAAAAGTATGCAAATAGTAAGTGGACTGATGTGAAAATTGTGGAAATGAAGTCAAATCAAATTGTTCTGAACATGTCAGGTTCAGGGACTGTAGCATTTATAGCGGTTCCCAAATAGGATTAGCATATAAAGGCTGCGTGGAAAAACTGTTGGCGGAAGTCTTGATAAGTGCCAGGATATTTCATAAGAAAAGGTATTACCATAAAGCAACGGTTCGCCTCAGTTAAATATTAATCAAAAAAGCAACTTAACTTTGGTCGGTGCGGTTGCTTTTTTGAAAAGTATGGGGAATGCGGTGTGATTTGAATTTATGGATTTTCTTGTATTACGTAAAAGACAAATTGAATAAAAACCTTCCTTTCAAGACATAATAAAGCTAACATTCGTGTCTATGGAAGGAGTTTTTTACGGGTATGGGAACGGAAACAAATACAAAGGGAACGAGAAGTGCAGGGGAGGAAATCCGGCAGGGGAATATGTCGTCCTCTCTTGAGGAAAATATGAAATATCTGAATGAGCAGCTTGGCGTGGGAACCAGTTTTGATGTGGTATACCGGGTGATACAGGTAGGCGGCAGGAATGCCTGTATGTATTTCATCGACGGATTCTGTAAGGATGAGATGATGCAGAAGATGCTTCAGTATTTCATCGGGCTGACACCGGAGGAATTGCCGGATAATGCCCATGAGATGTCCAAGAAAAATATTCCTCATGTGGAGGTGGATATTCAGGCAGGATGGGAACAGATTATTTACTTTATTATGTCCGGCGTGTTTGCATTGTTTATAGATGGCTATGACCACTGCCTGCTGATTGATTCAAGAACCTATCCGTCAAGGAGTGTATCGGAGCCGGAGAAAGATAAGGCGCTGCGCGGTTCTAAAGACGGTTTTGTGGAGACTATTGTATTTAATACCGCTTTAATCAGACGCCGTATCCGCAGTACGGATTTGAGAATGGAAATGTTTCAGGCGGGTAAAAGCTCGAAAACGGATATTGTACTTTGTTACATGGATTCCCGCGTGGACCATGATTTTCTGGAAAAGTTAAAGTATAAAATTCAGCATATTGAAGTGGATGCACTGACGATGAATCAGGAAAGTCTGGCGGAATGTCTGTTTGACCGGAAGTGGTTCAATCCTTTTCCGAAATTCAAATTTACGGAGCGTCCGGATACAGCCGCAGCACAGGTTTTGGAGGGGGATGTCGTCATACTGGTGGACAATTCGCCTTCCGCCATGATTACACCGACTTCCATCTTTGATATTGTGGAGGAAGCGGATGATTATTATTTTCCGCCCATTACGGGAACTTATCTGAGGCTGTCGCGGTTTCTGATTGCCATACTGACTTATTTCGTAACTCCTGTTTTTCTGCTTCTGATGCAGAATCCCCAGTGGATTCCGTCCAAATTCGAGTTTATTGCGGTGAAAGATGTTACCAATATTCCGCTAATATGGCAGTTCCTGATACTGGAGCTTGCGATTGACGGGCTGCGGCTGGCGGCGGTGAATACGCCGAATATGCTCAGTACGCCGCTCAGTGTCATGGCGGCGCTGGTGTTGGGGGAATTTTCGGTCAACAGCGGGTGGTTTAACTCGGAAGTCATGCTCTATATGGCCTTTGTTGCAATTGCAAGTTATACCCAGCAGAACTATGAACTCAGTTATGCGATTAAATTTATGCGTATCATCAATCTGATTCTGACACAGTTATTCGGGTTGTATGGTTTTATTGCGGCAGTCATTCTGCTGGCAGTTGCAATTGTGTCCAACCGGACCGTGTCGGGAAGAAGTTATGTATATCCTTTGATTCCTTTGAATCCGAAGCAGCTTTGGAAGCGATTAATCCGTTATCGGCTGCCGCATTCGGAGAAACAGTAAATGTGACAAACAAATATGTAAATTTAGCCGGAAAGAAATCTGCCCCTCGTCACAGGCGGCTTGGACTCCGGTAACAGTCCGGCCGGAGGCTGGACTGTTACGGAACGTGTGAAAGAGTGTCCACCGAGGCTTGTATTTTTGCAAAAAACGTGGTAAAATCATAGTTTAATTAGCTGGTTTTGTTAGACGGGGTTTCAGATTGGGATAATGGAGGGCTTTTTATGTCTGATTTTAAGATTATTACGAATACTACTGCGGATTTGCCGACGGATTACATTCAGGAACATAATTTAGGTCTGATGGTTTTTAATTACACGATAAAAGGGGAAACTTACAGCAGAGGGCACGAACTGGACTGGAAAGAGTTCTATCAGATGATGCGGGACGGGAACATGCCGACTACTTCACAGGTCAATCCGGAAGAATGCCGGATGTATTTTGAAGAATATTTAAAAGAGTGCAGGCAGTTATTATATATCTGTTTTTCCTCGGGACTCAGCGGAACTTACAACAATGCCTGCCTTGCAGCGGACATGATTATGGAGGAGCATCCGGACTGTAAGATTACGGTCATTGACAGCAGGTGCGCTTCCATGGGGGAAGGGCTGCTGGTTCATAAGGCGGTCATGCTGCAGAAAGCAGGAAAATCCATGGAGGAAACTGCGGACTGGGTGGAGGAACATATTCCCCATCTGGTACATATATTCACCGTGGACGATTTAAATCATCTGTACCGCGGAGGCAGGGTGAGCCGGACGGCGGCTGTGGTCGGGACGGTGGTGGGAATCAAACCGATTCTCCATGTGGATGGGGAAGGGCATCTGATTCCGATTCAGAAAGTGAGGGGAAGGAAAAAATCGCTTCACGCCCTTGTGGATTATATGGCGGAAAAAATGGGCAGTTACCGGGATGAGAATGATATTGTTTTTATCAGTCACGGAGATGCGCTGGAAGACGCGGAAGCGGTAAGGGATGAGGTAAAGGAGCGGTTCGGCATTGACAGTTTTCTGATGAATCATATCGGACCGACCATCGGCGCACATTCCGGTCCGGGTACCATTGCATTGTTCTTTATGGGGGAATCCCGCTGACAGAATGGGAGTTGTCTCTGAAGCGTGCAGCGTAGCAGTGAATCTTACGTACCCCTATGCATAAAAGTCCCCTTTCCTGCAGGAAGCAGGAGAGGGGATTGATAATTTCGCGTTTATTCTTTGCATCTGTCAAATTCAGGGTTGAAAGCGTAGAAATTTTTAGAATCCAGATGGTCCTGCACAATACGCAGACCTTCACCGAAACGGGAAGATGGAAGCAGCGGCTGGTATTATTTCAGGGTGTTGTTAAATGTTCCATGTGATTTCAATATTCCCATTGGCAATCCGAATGACTTTAATCAGTATGTCAACTACCGCCTGCCTGTCTTCAAACGGGAGGTTTTCCCATGTTTTTACATGGCTGGTTATCTGACTACCCTCTGTATTTGAGACAGCTGCAGCAGTGACTTCTTTCTGAAGGATTTTTCGTTCTGTGTCTAATTCCGATAACTTTTCGTCTATGTACTTCATCAAAACATCTCCGGCTCCGGATACTTTGGAAAGGAGTTCTTCAATTTCTTCCTCAATCTGTGTCAGGCGGATTTTTTTATGCAGATTCCTTTGTTCCTGTTCGGTATCGGTCACACAGAGTAAGGGGCCATCTTTGAGGGCAGAAAACTCCGACAGTCTTTCCCTGACTGCGCCAAGCATATATTTTTCCAGTACATCGGCATAAATGGTACAGCCTGCCCCTTTACAGTTTCCGTGGGTTCCTGCCTGACTGCATACAAAGTATCGTTCCCACTTAGTCTTAGCCTTGCGGATGGTCAGGGCATAGCCACAGTTTCCGCATTTTACTTTGCCTGACAGCCATGAATTTTTCGGTTTGCAGGTTTTTGCGGACTGCCTGTTGTTCAGGCACCGTATCCGGCAGGACAGCCAGACCCGCGAGGGAATAAAACCCTTATGCGGCGCAAGGACGATTTCTTTTCCGGACAGGTCGCATTGTTTTCGTGTTGCAGAGGCTGTGCCTTTGTAGAGATAGCAGGCATTGCAGCCTGTGAAATCACTGACCGGATTATAAATCTTTGCCCCCTGGTTCCGAAAGAAATGATATACGTCGATGTCAGCCTCCACGTAAACGGGGTTACGGAGCATTTCGCTGAGGCGTGCTGTGTTCCAATTCGCACCGCGTAAGTTTTGTATCCCGTGTTCCTTTAAGTAGCGCACAATGTCTCCGAGGGAATGCTCCGGGTCTGCATACATAGAGTAAATCAGCTTTATCTGTTCGCTTTCCTCCGGGACTTCCTCATACATGGAAGTGCGGATATGGTCAATGACCGTATTTGTCAGCCGGTATCCGTAGGGAATACGCCCGCCCATGTAAAAACCACGCTTGCATCTTGCATAATAAGCATCCGTCACACGTTTTTGTATGGTTTCCCGCTCCAGTTGGGCGAATACGATACAGATATTCAGCATAGCCCTGCCAATTGGTGTAGATGTATCAAACTTTTCCGTGGAAGAAACAAATTCTACATGGTATTTCTGAAATATCTCCATCATGTTGGCAAAGTCTAAAATAGAACGGCTGATACGGTCCAGTTTGTAAACGATGACACGTTTTATTTTTCCCATGCGGATGTCCTGCATCATTTTTTCAAATCCCGGCCGGTTGGTGTCTTTGCCGGAAAACCCTTTGTCTGTATATTCCATGCAGTCTGCTCCATGGGTCTCATATCTGCAATATTCAAGCTGGCTTTCTACGGATATACTGTCTTTTTTTTCAATGGACTGCCGCGCATACAGCGCGTCATATAAGGTACTGCACATTGTGTATCAGCCTCCTTTACGTATATTTTTTGAAAATCTGAAAGAGCCTTGCGGAGATTTCCTGCCGGATTTCCTGCTCTGTTGTTTTCCCGGAAGCAGGGAAGATATTGATTACGGACAGGCTCATTTTGTCTATATTTATCCGGATATCGGGCGCAGGAGTGGCAGCATTTTTTAGCATACGCATTCTCCTTTGGATGTTTTATAAATTTTATGAGAAGCGGCAAGTACACTATAACTGTTAAGAATGGGTTAGCCTGTTAAGGACAGAGAAAAGGTTGGTTAGCACAAAATACAGTTATTGACAGCATCCGCGCTTATTGATTTTATAATAAAAAACAGATATACTGTGAAGTAAGGGTTGGAAAGAACGGATGCGGAAATATGGATTTGCGCTCTGCAGCGCTGCAAGCCCGGTACCCGTTACCTGCAGCGGGGTCTTTGATTTGGAAAATGATAAGAAAGGCATGGGTTACAAAATGGGAAAACAGGGATTTTGGCATGAAAATGAAAATTACATAGATTCAATCATGAATACAGTGAATACGCTGGCGAAAGATACCTACATTTATATCCTGCATTTAAAGCAGGACAAGGCATGGTTTTCAGAGACAGCCAAAGCATATTTCGGGATTCAGGATACATATGTTTCAGACCATTTTGAGATGATGCGTGACCTGATTCATCCGTATGATTTTTGGGAGTATGAGGAGGGGATTCCGCAAAGGATGCAGGGAAAGAATCTGGACATGGAGCTGTGTGTCCGGATGAAGGAGGCTTCCGGAGAATACCATATGTTCAGCATCCATACAGATATTGTGACGGATGAGAAGCATTCTGAAACGTACCTGCTCGTTCTGCTGCATAATGAAAATGTCCTGCCGGGAATTGATGCCCTGACGGATTTATATTCCCAGGCAAGGTTTATGACAGACCTTGAGACAGAGATTGGGAAGAAGGAACCTTTTGCCGTTTTAATGATAAAACTGGAACGGTTTAATAATCTGAATATTATTTACGGCAATGATTTTACCAGCCAGATTCTGAAAGAAACGGCGTTACAGTTTATTTATATGATGGACGGGGACAGCGCTGTTTACCGTTTGGACGGACCGAAATTCGGGTTTATCCTGCGGGGATGCGGCAGGGATAAACTGCTTGCTTTTGAACAGGCGCTCAGGGACAAGCTGGCAAACGGAATTCAGGTAAACAATAACCGGGTTACACTGAAAATATGCGCAGGAGCGATTTTAATTGAGCAGTATGACGGAAAAGCAGATTCTCTCAGCTCTAAGGCGGCCTATGCTTTGGGACATTCGGAAACAGAACATCAGGGAAAAATGATTATTTTTAATGATGAAGTGCGTACCTCCAAAAATGTGGATTTGGAATTGATGAGGGTCATTCATCAGTCGGTCAGGGAGGGATGCGAGGGATTTTATGTAGAATACCAGCCAATTGTGGAGTCAGGGACGGGGCGTATCATAGGGGCGGAAGCACTGGTCAGGTGGCGCAGGGAGCCTTATGGAACTGTGCCGCCCGGCATGTTTATCGAATGGATGGAAACAGATCCGGGGATGTATGAACTCGGTAACTATGTGTTGCAGACGGCTCTGCGGGAAACGGTAGAAATGCTTGATATCTTACCGGAGTTCATGCTCAATGTCAATGTGTCGGCAAGACAGATGGAGCGGAAAGAGTTCCGGGCAGAGGTGCTGCGTATTTTGGAACGGACAGGGTTTCCGGCCAGTCATTTGTGTCTGGAACTGACTGAACGGTGTAAGGATATGCCGCTGGAAGCGATAAAGAAAGAAGTGGAATTTTTTCAGGGGTATGGCATCCGTATGGCAATGGACGACTATGGAACCGGAAGCGCGTCTTCGGGAATCGTGCTTCATGCTCCGATGGACGAAATTAAACTGGATATGAGTTTCATCCGGGGGATTACCGAAGATGCAAAAAAGCAGGCAATGGTCAGAACCATTGTAGATTTTGCCAACAGTTCCGGCATGTGTACCTGTCTGGAGGGTGTGGAAACAGAGGAACTGCAGAATTATCTGCGCAGATATAAGGCTACATGGTTTCAGGGATATTATTACTCGAAACCGGTTGAAATAAAGAAGCTTAGGGAGTTGGTACACGTCACTTAAAATCTGCTTACATAAGTGCGCTTCGCTTCACCGAACCTCTGAAAATGAACAATTTCCCTTGCACGCAGGAAGCGGATAGGGTCACAGACTTCCTGGTCATGGACTAAGCGCAGGATGTTTTCATAGGTAGAACGTGCTTTCTGCTCTGCTGCGATTGTGCAGGAACAACCTTTCAGCCGTAATATCTCCTGTGCGTAAATACATTTATCCATTGACAGACTATTTTACATAATCCGATAAAGTCCGCAGGACTAAAAATCCCAATGGATTTCTATCGGTACATTTCTTGTACCTGGAATACGTCTGCCGATGGCAATATATGCAATCATGGATTCCACTACTTCGCGGTTCAGACTTGTTAATCCGGTATATGATTCCGGTGGTTTTCCGTTTGTATCTTTTGCAGCGGTTCCGTGTTCTGTTTTTTCCGGATTTTCCGGTTCTTCCTTTTTCATGCCATTAAGTTCTGCAAGCTGCCGTTCCCTGTCTGCAATCCGGTGTGCCAGCTGTTCTTTTTCTGAAATAAATTCCTTTACCAGTTCTGCAAAGTCCGGTTCGGGCAGCAGTCCTTTGGCTCTGTCCATGTAAAGCGCCCGCAGTCCTTTGGCATATTCTTCCTGCTTTTTTTTGTAAAGGGAAAGTTCCGTCCGCAGTTTTTCCTGTTGGCTGTCTGTTTTTCCGGCAGTGGCGAGGCAGGCGGTGCCGGATTGCAACAGGCCTTTATCCAAATAATCCCGAATCAGGCGGTTCAGCTCCTCCAGTACCATTTGTTCCAGCCGCTCCACGGAGATAAAGGCTCCCCCGCAGGCATTTTTTGCTACATGGCGGGTAGGGCATTTCAGATATCTTTTAGAGCCTTTTTTGGAAGAGCGCATCGTATAACCGCAGTCTGCACAGCGTGCTTTTCCGGCAAACAATCCGATTTCTCCCGTTGAAAAAGGTTTTGTCCGTCCGGCAGCCATATGCTGTACCCTGTCCCATAAATCGCGGTCGATAATCGGTTCATGTGTCCCTTCCACAATGTACCATTCACTTTTGGGGCGGGGCTTGTTTTGCTTTGTTTTGTAAGAAATGCTTCCGTATTTTCCCTGTACCATGTTGCCGATGTAGATTTCATTGGACAGCATGGAAGATATTGCAGGATATTTCCAAAGCGTGCTGTTTTTTGTCTCCGGCTGGCTGTAACGCATCCCTTTCAGGCGCTTGTATTCGGCAGGATTCGGAATGCCCCTGTCATTTAAGATGCGGGCAATGGCAGTTTTCCCATAACCTTGTGAAAACAGGGTGAAAACCTCACGGACAACGGCGGCGGCTTCTTCGTCAATGATTAAATGCCCCTTTTGTAACGGGTCTTTCTGATACCCGTAGAGGGCGGACGAGCCGATATGGAAGCCGTTCTGCCTGCGGCTTGTCAGTACGCTTTTGATATTTTCTGACATATCTTCCAAATACCATTCGTTGACAAGTCCGTTAATCTGCCTTGATTTTTTGTTTCCACGGTTGTCGGTGTCCGCATTATCCACCACACTGACAAAGCGGATACCCCAAATGGGAAACAGGCCGTGGATGTATTTTTCCACCAGTTCCAGCTCGCGGGTAAAGCGGGATTGTGTTTTGCATAAGACAATATCAAATTTGTGTGCCCCGGCATCTTCTAAAAGACGGTTGAATTCCGGGCGTCTGCGGTCGGAGCCGGTATAATCGTCATCGCTGTAAATGCGGTACACTTCCCAGCCTTGTTTTGCAGCATATTGCCGTAACATCGCCTTTTGGTTCCGGATGCTGCTGCTGTCATCCGTTGCCGACTGCTTGTTTTTGTCTTCTTCTGATAAACGGCAGTAGATGGCTGCTTTCATATGCGGTTTCTCCTGTCATCTGTTTTCTGACTGTTTTTTTCCGATTGAAGGATAAACTGTATCCATTTTTCGGTAAACTTTGCGCTTGTGGTTACGGAGGCGCCGTCCTTAAAGATGCTTTTGCAAATATTTTGGGGAAGGTTCTGTTCCGGCAAAACGAATCGCTCCTTTTTGCTTCCTTAGTGGCATTTTATGCAGGACGGCAAGTACGGCATTCCGGTTTTACGTTTGTACAGTCTGTGCGGATGCAGGAGAATGTGATTCAGAAAGCGGTTTGGGTTTCATTTTCAGGGTTGCTTTCTGTGGAAAGAAAACAGATGAAATGACAGGAAATATCTGTTAGAATGTAAGAAATAGTTATTTTTTGGAAAAAGGACGGTACGGATATCTGTTATGGATGGTTCAAAAGGCTTCCTGACGCATATATTTATTCCCGCGAGCAACGAGCCAAGTGTCTGCAACATTTGGCGACTGCCGCGAGGGTCAAATACCCCGCCCCTTGGGGCGTTTCAAATTTGATGCCCCGCTGCTTGCGGCGGGGTCTTTGACTGTCAGATATTGCCAAATCGTTGTTCCGGATGTAAAAGGAGCGCGGAAAAACATGAAAGAGGGGACGTCACGGGATGAAGCTGAAAATAGGTATATGTGAAGACGAACCTATTATTGCAGAAAAATTGAAGAAAATCATAACCGAATGTCTGGAAGAAATGAAACAGGAGGCGGAAATCCGGATATTCTTATCAGGTGAAGCATTATTGGAAGAAGCCGGACAGTTGGATGTGGTTTTTCTGGATATATGGCTGGAAGGAATGACCGGTTACGAAGCGGGAAGACAGATACGCCGCAAAAATCCTGACTGCCGTATTCTTATGGAGACAGGGGAGCGCGAACATTTTGAGGAAGCATTTGAAATAGGCGCGCTGCGTTATATCCGAAAACCGTTTGAAAAAGAAAAGATAGCAGAAGCTTTAGAGAAAGTCATCGAAAGTTTTCTCGGTATGCAGAAGATGGAATTGTATAAGGACAGAAACCGGTTTGAGATAGAACAGAGAAGGATAAAATATATCAGGGCTTATAACGGATATACAGAATATTATGTGGGTCAGGATATCTTCCGCAGGGAACTGTCCTTAAATGAGGTGGAAGCAGAACTGGACGAACGGCTTTTCTGTAAAGTACACCGCCAGTATATTGTGAATATGGGAGAAATCATACGCAGGCCCAATGGGAAAATTTATATAGACGGAATGGAAATTCCGCTGGCAAGAAGAAAAAGAAGCGAATTTGAAAGGGCTTATATCAATTACGCCTCCCAAAGATGAGGAAGTGAGGTAAGAAAGATGCAGATATTATATGGAACAGGAAATCCGGCAAAACTGGAAGCGATGCGGCGCCGGCTGGAATCACTGCCGGTTGAGATTATCGGACTGAAAGATATGGATACGAAACTTCCGGATATTGTGGAAGATGGAAAGACACCTCTTGAAAATGCCAGGAAGAAAGCCTGTACGTATTACAAAGCATTCCGGATTCCGGTATTTTCCTGTGATTCCGGTCTGTATTTTGACGGGCTGCCAAATGACATACAGCCGGGGGTGCATGTACGGACGGTGAATGGGAAATATCTGAGCGATGAAGAAATGCTTGCTTACTATTCCGGGCTTGCAGAGAAATACGGGGACCTGACAGCACGATACCAGAATGCCATATGTTTTATCAAAGATAAGGAGCATATTTATGAAGCCATGGAAAAGTCCATGGAAAGCAGACCCTTTATCCTTACGGCAAAGCCGCACAAAAACAGGAAAAGAGGATTTCCGTTAGACAGCCTGTCCATGAACCCCGAAACAGGAAAATATTTTTATGACTCAAACGAAGAGGAACTGGACGAGGTAGCAGTGGAAGACGGTTTTTTAGAGTTTTTCCGGAGATATTTATAGATGGTTGTTCTTACAGCATGGCACCGTCTGCTGCCATGTCTTCCGTCAGGTCGGTAATGGCGTCGCCTTTGGACTGGAAGAAACAGGAGTTGAAGGGAATGCCGCTCGCTGACTGGGGCCAGAGCGCCAGGGTGTGGTCTACATAATATTTGTCAAATCCATATGCCTCGATTTCATCCATGGACAGGTCTTTGGTCAGCTGGTATACAATAGCAGATATAATCTCCATATGCGCCAGTTCTTCGGTACCGATATCGGTTAACAGCCCTGCAACATTGAACGGCATCGTGTAACGCTGGGAAAGATAACGCATGGAAGCCGACAATTCACCGTCAGGGCCGCCGAACTGGGTGATGATGACCTGTGCCAGCTTCGCATTAGGCTGTGTGATTTTTACGGGGTACTGTAACCTTTTTTCATAATTCCACATATTCTAACATCCTCCTTCCCACGGCATGGGCTGCAGCGCCCATTTCCATTCTTTGCAACTGTTATCGGCTACTGAAAGGGAAAGAGGCCCGTATTTGCCGGCATAATCGCGCATCATCTGATTTTTCATGCGCATATAATGATTGAAATACTCGATGGCCTCCCTGTCCATGGGGTGGGTGTCAAGATATTCCGCCATTTCCACGGTGACGAAATCAACAACGCTGATGTCGTGAAGCATATTTTCCTGTTCTGTGCTCATCTTGAAATTCATTTCACACATCTCCTTCCTGTAAACGGTTTCGTCAGTTCGGGGAAGATGGTTCCGGTGCAAAAAGCTTTATCCAAATCTTCATAAATCTGAGTCAGGTGCTGCCAGGGCACATAAGCCATTGCCAGAGGAAAGCGGTCAAAATATTCATTAAAATTATAATCCTGCATAATGCTCCTTTCATAAATTCTTCAGACTTTTAATATATTATATGTTGGGGCGTTTCGGGCGTGCAGACGAAAAAAGGAAAACAGTGTTCGGTTCCCGTCTCCCAAACACCTGTACTCCGGCCCTGTCCCCCGGCTTTTTTTGGCTGCATATTGACAGCGGCTATGCGTCAGTCTATAATTCTAAATGTATTAATGAGAATCAATATCAACAAACGAATGATATGAGGTGAGAAACCATGACGTTGTACGATGGAAAAAAAGGCGGTTCCTATGAGGTGTCCGGTGTATATGTGGAAGAATCCATTACCAGGAGACTGCAGGCATTGGGATTGAATGACGGTACGAAGATAACGATTTTAAACCGTAAGAAGAAGGGCGCGCTGATTATTCAGGTAAGAGGGACAAGGCTGGCGCTTGGACAGCATATTTCCTCCGGAATAGAGGTAAAGGAGGAAACTGTCCATGATTGACCGTGAAATGATAGATAAAGAGAAGACTGTGCATGTAGCGTTTGTGGGAAATCCTAATTGCGGAAAAACCACATTATTTAACGCCATAACAGGCTCTAAGCTGAAAGTGGCCAACTGGCCGGGCGTTACGGTGGAGAAAATAGAAGGGGAAGCAGAGTATGAGGGATTTCACCTGACACTGGTGGACACGCCGGGGATTTATTCCCTGACCAGTTATACCATCGAAGAAAAGGTGACGAGGCAGTGTGTGATGGATGATGATATTGAGGTAATTATCAATATCGTGGATGCTTCTTCCCTGGAGCGGAATCTGTATCTGACCCTCCAGTTACTGGAATTGGGAAAACCGGTAGTGCTGGCGCTGAATATGATGGATATCGTGGAAGAACGGGGCATGGAGATTGATTTACACAGACTGCCGGAACTGTTAGGAGACATTCCCGTAGTTCCTGTTTCCGCCGCCAGACGGACGGGACTGGATATACTGCTTCATGCTGTTGTACACCATTATGAAGAGGGGCCGAAAGGGGATGTGGTGTCTTACGGAAAAGAAATCGAGGAGAAACTGGCTAAGCTGGAAGTCATCATGCAGGCGCATTATCCGACCCATTCCGCGGTGCGGTGGCATGCGATAAAGCTTTTGGAAGATGATGAGGAAGTAAGGCAGGAGCATCCGGTTTCCGTATCCAATATAGTGGACAGGAGTTATGAAAAAGAAATCATACAGACCAAATATGCTTATATAGAGGACATTGTAAAAGAAGTCTTGTTCTATCGGAAAAGAAGGAAAGACAGTACCGATAAGGCCGATGCATGGCTGACCCATCCGGTATTGGGCGTTCCCATGTTCCTTTTAATCATGGGGTTTGTCTTTTTCCTTACTTTTACGGTAGGCGATTTGCTGAAAGGGTATTTTGAGGTGGCTTTAGAGCAGATTTCAGGAGGCGCAGACAGGCTGCTTGTCTCCTTTGGCGTAGCCGGATGGATGAAGTCTCTGATAGTGGACGGTATTATAGCGGGGGTAGGAGGAATCCTTACATTTATACCGAACATATTTATTTTGTTTCTGGCATTGGCCATCCTGGAAGACAGCGGTTATATGGCAAGGGTTGCTTATGTCATGGATGGGATTATGGGCAAGGTCGGGCTGTCCGGAAAGGCGTTCCTGCCGATGGTGCTTGGATTTGGCTGTACGGTTCCGGCAATTATGGCGACACGGGCTTTGGAGACAGAGCACGACCGGAGGAGAACGATGATTGTGACGCCTTTTATGTCCTGTTCGGCAAGACTGCCGATTTATGTGCTGTTTTCCGGAATGTTTTTTCCGGATTATCCGGGTGTTGTCGCTTTTTCGATGTATGTGATTGGTATGGTAATGGCGATTCTGGTAGCGAAAGTCATCCATAAAACAGAAAAAGGAAGGGAAAATAATTCCCTTTTGATAGAACTGCCCGAATATAAGAGGCCCAACCCCCGGACTATATGGATTTATGTATGGAACAAATTAAAAGACTACCTGTCCAAAGCAGGGACTACCATATTTCTGGCTTCCATTGTTATCTGGTTTCTTTTAAATTTCGGTATGGATGGACTGGTGGAAAGTCCTGCAGACAGCTTTGGAGCTGCCATCGGACGTTTCCTCGTACCCGTGCTGACGCCGGCGGGACTTGGCATGTGGCAGATTGTAGTAGCGTTGATTTCCGGTATTTCTGCTAAGGAAGTGGTGGTTTCCAGCTTTGCGGTGCTGTTTGGCGTGGCAAATGCCAATTCACAGGCGGGGATGCAGGCAATTGTGCACAATATTCAGAGCATCAATCCGGATTTCGGGCCGTTAAATGCATTTTCACTCATGCTGTTCTGTCTGTTGTATATTCCCTGTATCGCTACGGTGGCTACGATTAAAAAAGAAAGCGGCTCATGGAAGTTTACGGCGGGAATGATGGCATTTCAGCTTGTGTTTGCATGGACGGTTTCTACCATAGTGTTTCAGGCGGGAAGGCTGTTTTAACCAATTAACGGGCAGGTTTTCCATAAAAAGCCGGAGAAAACGGCAGGCATTGGTTGACGTTAGGAACTCCATTGCGGTATACTGTATTCGTGCAGCTTATGGAAACGGATGAAAGTGACGGAGGGACGATGGAAAACGGGTATCAGAATTACGGACAAAACGAAACATCCGGTCAGGGAACCGGGGAAGAGGAGCATTCCTGCGGGTACACGGGAAATCCTTTCGAGAATATGGAATACGGACTTTGTAAAAGATGCGGGCGGAGGAATATAGACCGCAGCGAGAATCCGGATTCCATTTTGTGCAGGGATTGCCGGGAAGAATTGATAAAATTGAGGGTACCGCCGTTTTTTTATGTAATCGGAGCGGCGGTACTTCTTCTTGTAGTCTTTACATTTGTGACTTCCATGGGGGGATTCCGGAATTTCGGCTCCTATAACAGTGCGGAAGACCTTGCTAAAGACGGGTATGTATGTACCGCATTGGACAATCTTCTGAATATTCTGGAAGAAAATCCTGATAATAAGGAGACGGCAATCAAACTTACCGACCTCGGAATGGAATATGCCTATTACGATTATGCAGCATATGCCATATCGAACTATCTGAGCGGAAAAGAGGTCTCCGATTACCAGTATGATAAAATCAACGGCTACATAAGGAAACTGGACGATTATTATGCCACTTACGATTTATACAGCGAGATAGCGGAGGAAGTCTTTGCGGACGTGGAAGATACAGAGGACGCCGAAAGTCTTTTGGATGAATTTAACCGCAGGATGTCAGAGTATATCGGCACGGCTGGTTACGACCAGGCATTGCTGTATTATTATCTGGGATATATGTCTGCGGATGAGGAAGCAAGGATTGCGTATTTTACGGAATGCATCGGGCTGAATCCCCATTATTATGATGCACAGGCCCAGATTGCAACTTATTACCGCAGGCGGGGGGAACTGGACAGGGCGAGGAAACAGCTGGAGGAAGTCTACCGCCTGAACAAAGAAGATTATTCCGTTTTACGGTCATATGCAACGCTGGAGCTGGTGGAAGGGAATTTGGAAAAGGGGCTTGACTATGCAGCACAGGCTTATAGAATCAATCCGGAAGGAGAGTATGTCATCGATACCTATATCATTGCGCTGGCCGCGAACGGCAGTAACGAAGAAGCGGAAGCGATGAAGGATGTATATATGGATGCTTACGAGTTTGATGAAGATTTGTATCGTTTCCTGCGGGGAGAAATGACATTGGAAGAGTATTACATAGGCGAATAGCAGAAATGAGGTAAATTATGATTATACCAGGCTTTGTGATATCGGCGGTGACTTTTCCGGGAGTGGCCGTTCATGAATTAGCGCATCAGGTATTCTGCAGGATATGCAGAATACCGGTTTATGAAGTAAAATATTTTCAGTTTAAGAATCCCTGTGGTTATGTGCTGCATGAAGCGACACAGAATCCATGGAAAAATCTGGCCACAGGTCTTGGACCTTTTTTTATTAACACGCTTTTGGGTATCTTTATTACGCTTCCTGCTTATGCGAATGTTTTCGGTTACAGTTCGGTAGATGGGACGTTGGGAATGTTTGTGAAGCTGAGCAGCCTTATCCTTTACTGGCTGGGAGTATCCATACTGATGCATGCTTTTCCCAGTACAGGGGATGCAAAGGCATTGGTGCAGAGTGTCTTAAAAAACAAGGAAGTCGGTTTATTGGCCAAAATCGTAACAGCTCCTTTCATCGGTCTGATTTATCTGGGAGCGATTGGCTCCGTTTTCTGGCTGGATTTGATTTACGGTATAGGAATGTCAATGCTGCTGCCGAAACTTCTCAGTATGTGGTTGTTTTAAACAGACGTTTTATTTGCGGGAGGAGGGGCGGCATGATTGGGATAACAAAATCAAGAATGAACCTTTTTGGCTATAAAGAGTGGATTGCATATTTTAAAGACAATGATAAAAAAAGACTGGACGTGGATTTTTCACAGGAGAAAGGACTTTCCGGTGAGGAAATGGCATTAATCTTTCCGTCCATACGGGCTTTTCGGAAAGGGGAAGGTTCTGACGGAGGGCATCTGATGGAAGCGGCAGATGTCTTGGTGGAGAAGTGCGGCTGTCCGGAATACCGTGAAGCGATGCAGTGGTTTGTGCGGGAAGAGAACTGGCATTCCTCTTATTTAAAGCAATATATGAATTATTACCATGTGGAGGATTTGGAAAGTTCTTTGCTGGATTATATCTTCCGCAGGCTGCGGAAGATTGGAGGATTAAAAGGCGAGATTACGGTTTTGGTTACGGCTGAGATGATTGCGCTCACTTACTATGATGCTTTATCCAAATGCACCGATTCTCCGGCGCTGAAGAGCATATGCAGGCAGATGCTGCATGATGAACTGCCGCATATCATGTTCCAGTCCTACACTCTGAGCCGGTTAAAAAGCGGTCCGGCAGACAGATTGGGGCGGATTTTTTTGATGGAAATAACACTGCTCTTTGTATGGGCTGCCTTTCATGATGTGTACCGGGCAGGCGGATACGGTTTCGTCCGCTTTTTCAGGGAAAATCTCGGATATCTGCGGCAGTCGGTTGAACTGGCCCGGAGCAGCCGGTGTTCGTAGGGAGATGGGAATTCCAGTAACAGTTCAGCCCAGGACTTTGCACTGGCTGCAAAGTCCGTGGGAATGCGTAAATTTTGTTGAGAGGGAATCTGCCCCTCGCCGCAGGAGATTTGGAATGGGCAGATTCCGTAACAGGGAAGCCGAAGGCTGAACTGTTACGAATTCCAAAGGAAAATCTTCTAAATGCCTTGATTTCGGAGTGCATTTATGTGAAAATAGAACAAACTGCACGGCAGTCGGGAAAGGAGTATGGTTACAGAGAATGAGAGGGATAGATACACAGGTTCGTAAAATACGCAGGCGTATTTTTAAAGAAGTGGCGAATCTCGCCTATAATTCAACGGATTTAATTAACGATGTGGAAGCATTGCCGTATAAAATCGTAAATTACGATGAATCGCAATACGGAAACGTATACAGGGAACGTGCGATTATCAGAGAGCGTATCCGTCTGGCCATGGGAATGTCTTTACGTCCTGAGAATATGCCCGTGCATGTCACACAGGGGCTGGCGGAAAGCGATATTGATGAGAAATACTATGAGCCGCCGCTGATGCAGGTCATTCCGTCGGCATGTAATTCCTGCCCTGAAAACCGATATGAGGTAACGGACAAGTGCATGGGCTGTGTGGCGCATCCCTGCCGGGAAGTATGTCCCAGAGGGGCAATATCCATGAAAGACGGAAAGTCCATCATCGATCAGGAGAAATGTATCCGATGCGGAAAGTGTAAGACCGTATGTCCATACGATGCCATTTCCCATCAGGTGCGGCCCTGTCTTTCTGCCTGCGGTGTCAATGCAATAAAGAATGATGAGAAGGGAAGGGCAGTCATCGATACGGAGCTCTGTGTATCCTGCGGCCAGTGTATGGTTAACTGTCCGTTCGGCGCTATTGCGGATAAGTCGCAGATATTCCAGCTTATCCGTGCGATGCAGTCGGGACGTAAGATTATCGCGCAGGTAGCTCCGGCTTTCGTTGGCCAGTTCGGTGCAAAAGTATCGCCGGATATGATAAAGAGCGCATTAAAGGAATTGGGATTTTTTGATGTGTATGAAACAGCCATTGGCGCTGATATGGGGGCCATGGCAGAGGCGGAACATTATGTACATGCAGTTGCGACGAAGGAACTTCCGTTCCTTTTAACTTCCTGCTGTCCGTCCTGGTCTATGATGGCGAAGAAGTTTTTCCCTGAGACCATAGATAAGATATCCAATGAACTAACGCCTATGGTAGCGACTGCACGCAGGATTAAGGAAGACCATCCCGATGCCAGCGTGGTATTCATCGGGCCATGTGCATCCAAAAAGCTGGAAGCTTCCCGCAGGACTATCCGTTCGGATGTGGATTTCGTCATTACATTCGAAGAACTGGCCGGTATGTTCGAGGCAAGAGGGATTGATTTGAATGCGGTCGGTGCGGCGGAGCCGTTGGCAGACGCGACAGGAGCAGGACGCGGTTACGGCGTAGCCGGAGGCGTGGCAAATGCGATTGAGGAGTGTATCCGGGAATATTATCCCGATGTGGAGGTCAATATAGAACATGCCGAAAGTCTGGCGGAATGTAAAAAAATATTGATGCTGGCCAAAGCGGGAAAGAAGAATGGCTGTCTGATTGAAGGAATGGCCTGCCCCGGCGGATGCATTGCCGGAGCCGGTACGAATATACCGATTCCTCAGGCGGCGAAGGAAGTAGCAGGCTTTAAAGCTGCGGCTGCAAAGAAAATACCCGATAAGGATATAGGGAAAGGACTGGAAAGCTGACATGAAAATCAGAACAAGATATGCACCAAGCCCTACAGGGCGTATGCATGTAGGAAATTTGAGGACGGCGTTATATGCCTATCTGATAGCGAAACATGAAGGCGGGGATTTCATTCTCCGCATTGAGGATACCGACCAGGAAAGGTACGTGGAAGGTGCGGTGGAAATCATTTACCGCACGCTGGAGAAAACGGGACTGGTCCACGATGAAGGACCGGATAAGGACAAAGGTGTTGGCCCTTATGTACAGAGCGAACGTCAGGCTAAAGGAATCTATCTGGAATATGCCAAAAAGCTGATTGAAAAGGGAGAGGCTTATTACTGCTTCTGTGACAGGGAGCGTTTGGAAACGTTGAACCGGACCGTTGCAGGAAAGGAAATCAACGTATATGACAAACACTGTCTTCATTTATCCAAAGAAGAAGTGGAAGAGAAGCTGGCTTCCGGTATGCCTTATGTCATAAGACAGAATAATCCCACGGAGGGAACCACTACGTTCCGGGATGAAATTTACGGGGATATCACGGTTGACAATGCAGAACTGGATGATATGATTCTGATAAAATCCGACGGTTATCCTACGTATAATTTTGCCAATGTGGTGGACGACCATCTGATGGGGATTACGCATGTGGTAAGGGGAAATGAGTATCTGTCATCTTCCCCGAAGTATAACCGCCTGTATGAAGCTTTCGGCTGGGAAGTTCCGGTTTATGTGCATTGTCCGCTGATTACGGATGAAGAACACCATAAACTTTCCAAACGATGCGGCCATTCCTCTTATGAAGATTTGATTGAACAGGGGTTTTTGTCGGAAGCGGTGGTAAATTTCGTGGCACTGCTCGGATGGAGCCCTGAAGGAAATGAGGAAATCTTTTCTTTAAAAGAACTGGCCGGCATATTCGATTATCACCATATTTCAAAATCTCCGGCGGTATTTGATTATACGAAACTAAAGTGGATGAACGGCGAATATATGAAAGCCATGGATTCTGACCTTTTTTATGATATGGCGGAACCTTATTTGAAAAAGGCCATTCATAAGGATTTGGATTTAAAGAAAATTGCCGCCATGGTGAAAACCAGAATCGAAATCTTTCCGGATATCGAAGAAATGGTGGATTTCTTTGAAGAACTTCCGGTATACGATACGTCAATGTATACGCACAAGAAGATGAAGACAACAGCGGAATCTTCTTTGGAAGTATTAGAAGAACTGCTTCCCATGCTGGAGGCGCAGGAAGCTTTTGATAACGATTCGCTTTATCAGATGCTCGTTTCTTATGTGGAGAAAAAGGGCTGTAAGAACGGTTACGCCATGTGGCCCGTACGTACGGCAGTTTCCGGCAAACAGATGACGCCTGCCGGAGCAACGGAGATTATGGAGATTCTCGGTAAAGAGGAATCCATAGCCCGCATTAAGAAAGGCATAGAACTGTTAAAAAATGGCTGAGTATATAAAACAGCAGAGGGCAGGGACGGCACAGCCGGCCCCCGCCCAAATGTCTGCCATAGAGCACGCTTCCGGTCCGATTCAGGTACTGGCCGGCCCCGGAAGCGGCAAGACTTATCTTACGATTCGGCGGGTCCGTCATCTGATTTGCCATCATGGGATATCTCCCGATAAAATCCTCGTTATTACATTTACAAAAGCTGCTGCCATGGAAATGGAAGAACGTTTTTACCGGCTTACGGAAGGCGCTTACCAAGGGGTCAGTTTTGGAACCTTTCATGCCGTATATTTTCATATCCTGAAACGTTCCGGATACGGCGGAGGCAGGCTGCAAATAGCCACGGTGCAGGAAAAGCAGAATTGTCTGAAACACGTGCTGCATATGCACGAAATCAGGGAAGCGGACAGGGAGCTGACAGGTGCATTATTAAAAGAAATCAGCCGCTGGAAAAATAACGGCCCATTCCGGGATGGATGCAAAACGGCCATAAAACCGGAACATGCAGAGGTAAACTCCGTCGAAGAAGAAAAATTGCAGCAGATGTTTCCGGTTATTTTCAGGGAATACTGTAGTCTGATGGAAGAAGCAGGCAGGATTGACTTTGACGACATGATTTTCCTCTGCGACCGGATGTTTGCAGGTCAGAAGGAAATACTGGATTACTGGCAGCGGGCGTTTTCCCACATTCTGGTAGATGAATTTCAGGATATCAGTCCTCTTCAGTACCGTGTATTGAAACGGATTGCCGCACCGGAGGAGAATCTGTTCGTAGTCGGGGATGATGACCAGTCCATTTATGGATTCCGGGGGGCAGGGCCGGATATTATGAGGCGTTTTATGCAGGATTATCCGGCAGCCGTACAGGTGACGCTGGATATCAATTACCGCAGTACGGCACATATTGTACAGGCTTCTTCGTTTCTTATCTCAGAAAATCAAAACCGTTTTCCCAAACAGATACAGGCAGACAGACAGGAAAATGGCAGGGTTGCATTACGCGCGTTTCAGGAGAGAGAAGAGGAAGAGCAGGATTTAATCCACAGGATAAAGAAACTATCTCCCGAAGAGCAGGAGCATACTGCCGTTATCTGCCGTACCAATGCGCAGCTTGCCGGGATTTCACGCATATTTATAAGGGAAAACATCCCGTTTGTCTGCAGGGAGCGGATGGATAACCTGTTTTCCCATGAGATTGCAAAAGATTTCCTTGCTTATCTGCAATACTCCCATGATACGTACCTCGTTCAAGGCGGCAGCGGCGGACTGCGGAGAGATTTCCTGCGGATTATGAACCGTCCCTGCCGTTATATCAGCCGGTGCGCGCTGGATGGAGGAGACTGCCCGGAAACAGCGCTGTATGCGTTTTACAGACAGAAGCCGTATATGCGGGAATATCTGGACCATTTTTTCGGTGATTTAAGAAAAATTGCAAAGCTCCGTCCCTATACGGCTATCGACTATATCCGGAAACATGTGGGGTATGATATTTATCTGTGTGAGAATAAGGGAAGAGAAGAGCAGCAAAAGCTGTTGGAAACGGCTGATGAAATACAACGCACTGCATTAAAGTTCCGGACTTTGAAGGAATGGATTCATTATACAGAAGTCTGTTCAGAGCGTCTGGCAGGGGAGGGCCAGTACAAAAAGGCAGGAGAAAAAGGGGTGAGGCTGGTGACGATGCACGGTTCCAAAGGGCTGGAATACGATACCGTATTTCTTCCGCAGATAAATGCAAAGCTGATTCCCGGCCGCAGGGCGCATACAAAAGAAGAAGTGGAAGAAGAAAGACGGATTTTGTATGTGGCGATGACAAGAGCAAAGCGCCGTCTGGAAATTTCGTATTTTAAAGAACCGTCCCCGTTTCTGGCCGGGCTTTCTGCTTTGCCCTGTATCGACCGCACGGCCTGTTCTTCCGCGATACCGGCCGGATAAAGAGTTTGGCATTTTTGCTGATTCATGCTGCTGCGTTTCATTTAATCCATTAATTCATCAAATTCTGCGTGGTCCAGGTATTCATCGAAGGCATCGGCTACCATTTCATATTCCTCGTCGTCTTCAATATATTCCAGCTCAGGCTCTGCGTTCGTGTCAGTTTCATTCTCATGATAACGGTAGAACCATACTTCACCGTCCTGGTTTTCACCGTTTTCATCTAACGGAAGCAGAACGATATAGTCCCTGCCCTGACACTCCAGTATGGTGACAATGGCGCAGACAACATGGCTCCCGTCCTCTAAATCCAGTTCGACCGTCATTTCCTCGTCGTTTAATTCGTTTGTTTCAAAACCATCGTTCCTGTTTTCTCCCATGATAAGCATATGCTCCTTTCCTTTTTTGGGCTGTCCGCCCTATATTATCTTCATTGTACCGACAGAAAAAACATTAATCAATATTTTTTTCGGTATTTTTACACAGAAATCCAATTTTATGTTATACTTAAGACCTACGGTTGGAGGAGCATATGTACAAAATAGATTGCAGACAACGAAATAAGCCATATCCATTGGGTGTGACGACGACAGAATTTGGCTATACTTACTTTTCCGTAGTAATGAAGAAGGGGCATAACTGCGGAATTGTTCTGTATGACAAGAAAACCGGAAAGGAAACGAGGATTCCTTTCAGCGAACAGAATAAATACGGTTCCATTTACAGCATTGCGGTAAAGGATCTGAATATCAGCCGTTATTCCTATAATTTTTATGACGGGGAACGGGTGTTTACAGACCCTTATGCCAAGCTGCTGCATGGGCATGAAAAATGGGGAAAATGCGAGGAACAGCTCAGGGGAGGATTTATACAGCCGGATTACGACTGGCAGGGGGACAAGCCTTTGAAGATTCCTTATGAGAACAGTATTCTTTACTGTCTGAATGTAAGGGCTTTTACAAAACACAGGTCTTCAGGTGTTTCGCACAAAGGTACATTCCGCGGTCTGACAGAGAAAATTCCGCATTTGAAGGAATTGGGCATTACTGCCGTGGAACTGATGCCCGTTTATGAATTTGACGAGTTGGAGAGCAGGAATAAGAGAAAGCAGTCAGGAACGGATTATTCTCCACGGACGATGGAAGAGGCAAAAAGCCGTCTGGGTGAAAAAACAGCGGAAAAAGAGGAAGATGCGTCAGCAAAGGAAAAATATAATTGCTGGGGATATACGGACAGCTTTTATTTTGCCCCTAAGTCAGCGTTTGCCGCTGATAAAGATGTAGTGAAAGAATTCAAAGATATGGTAAAAGAACTTCACAGGAACCGGATTGAGGTTATTATGCAGCTTTATTTTCCAAATTCCATAAAAATGGGGACGATGCTGGATGTAGCGAAGTACTGGGTATTGGAATATCATATCGATGGATTTCATTTGAAGGGGGAGGGGATTCCGCTTCAGGGGCTGGCCACGGAACCTCTCTTAACTGATACGAAGCTGTTTTATTACAATTTTCCATATGAACAGATTTATGAAGAAAATGAAATTCCTGATTACCGGAATCTTGGAAATTATAATGATGATTATATGTATACGGTGAGACGGTTCTTAAAGGGTGACGACGGTATGGTAGGAAAATTCCTGGATTTGCAGCGCAGGAATCCTCCGCACTGCGGTACGGTCAATTATATTACGAACTATTACGGTTTTACTCTGGCGGATATGGTTTCATATGAGAAAAAGCATAATGAAGAAAACGGCGAACAAAACATGGATGGAAGCGATTACAATCTGACATGGAATTGCGGTGTGGAAGGCGCAAGCCGTAAGAGGAATGTAACGGAACTTAGGAAAAAGCAGATAAAGAACGGAATTTCCATGTTATTTTTAGCGCAGGGAACCCCTCTGATTTACAGCGGTGACGAGTTCGGAAATACACGCTACGGCAATAATAATCCCTATTGCCAGGATAACGAAACAGGATGGATTAAATGGAACCGGAATGCCCTTGGCCGGGAGATTTTCTCTTATATGAAGGAACTGATTGCTTTGCGGAAGCGTCATCCGGTTCTCCATAATGCCAATGAGTTGAAAATACTGGATTATACAGGCTGCGGTTATCCGGATCTTTCCTATCACGGTGAAGAGGCATGGAGGGCGGATTTCAGCAATCCAAGCCGTTTTGCAGGCGTCATGTTCTGCGGCTGTTATGCAAAAAAGGAACAGGGGGAAGAAGATGATTTCTTCTATATTGCATATAATATGCATTGGATTTCCCATTCTTTCGCATTGCCAAAGCTGCCAAGAGGATTGAAATGGTGTCTGCTTGCGGATACGGGAAAATCAGAAGGAGTTGCGGAGGAGCCCGTATATGCAGGCTCGGAGAAAGAACAGCAGCGGGCGAAAGTGGAAGCGCGTACGATTCAGATTTATATATCAAAACAGGAGGAAGGCGCAAAAAAAGATGCACGAAAAAATTATGTCAGAAGCGCTTTTTAAATCAAAATGAATGCTTGGAAACATTTTAAGACGATTACCTATCATCGGTATCTGGTGATGAAAGGCTGTTTTAAAGTCGGACTTTATTATCAGGGGCTGACGCATGATTTGTCGAAATACAGTCCGTCTGAATTCTGGGTAGGGGCAAAGTATTATCAGGGGAACCGCAGCCCGAATAACGCGGAACGGGAGGCCATCGGCTATTCCAGTGCATGGCTGCATCATAAGGGCAGGAATAAGCACCATTATGAATATTGGATTGATTACAGTACGCGTAATATACCGGGCGGTATGGCTCCGGCTCCTATGCCGAAGCGGTATATAGTAGAGATGCTGATGGACCGTATCGCTGCCTGTAAGGTGTATAAGAAGGACGATTATACCGACCGTTCCCCTTTGGAATATTATCTGGCGGGGAAGGATCCGGCGCCCCTGCATAAAAAAACAAGGGCATTGCTGGAAAAGCTGCTCTATATGCTGGCAGAACAGGGAGAAGATAAGACATTTGCCTATATTCGCAGGAAAATTTTGTAGTCACCTTTTATGCGGGGGAACATAAGATAAAGCATAGCATAAAGGAGTGAAAAAAATATGAATAATTGCTTTATCTTATTACTGTTATTATTCTGCTGCGGCAGCAACGGAAGTTCAGACACATTCTGCCCGTCCGGGAGAATGTCCCGCGGGGATCGTATTGGCAATGACAATTGCGGATGCGGCAGAGAATCAAGAAACGACTGCGGATGCGGCAGGGAAAGCAGGGACTCAAGAAATAATGATTCCTGCATGGAGAGAGGCTTTGGCTCTTTCCCTTCGCCCGGAGGAACCTGCGGATGTGAAGAAAAGGAATAAAAAGGAAAAAGTAATATTTTCAGAAAAACGAAGGCGTTTTGCGAAAGGCAAAACGCCTTCGTTTTCTTCAATCAAAGACCCCGCTGCAAGCAACGGGGTATCAAACTTGCAGCGCTGCAGAGCAGCGGGGTATTTGACCCTCGCGGCAGTCGCCAAATGTCTGCAAGCAG
>CAMXQE010000047.1 GCA_947246015.1 uncultured Lachnospiraceae bacterium
CCCACGTCCTGCAAACAGAGTTACCCACAACTCCATAAAACAGGCAGTTATACACATTCCCACAATGCCTACGCCTGCGGAATCCATCTCATTCATATTCTTCTATTATGTTACTTACTTAACGGATTTTCTACCATTCTTTTCAGAACAAATAATACGAAGATTAACACTACAGGGAATATAGCAGCAAAGAGCAGACCAATCTTAAGATTGCCGCCAGCCATGCCGGAAAAACGACCTACCATTAACGGTCCCACCGTACCACCCAAATCGCCAGCCAAAGCCAAAAATGCAAACATGGCTGTGCCTCCCATTGGACACTTCTGCGCGGAGATACTGATAGTACCCGGCCACATAATACCTACCGAAATGCCGCATAGTGCGCAGCCTGCCAACCCTATGACGGGCGAAGATGACAAGGAAGCCAGCAGATAGCAGCTTATACACAATGCGCCACACGCCAGCATGGTTTTTGTCAGGTCAAGTTTCTCACTCATCCTGCCATAGAACACACGGGATATGCCCATAAGCACCGCAAATGAACAAGGTCCGGCAAGGTCACCGACAGTTTTAGAGACACCCATTGCTGACTCGGTAAATGCAGATGACCACTGAGCCATAGATGCTTCAGAAGCGCCGGAGCATACCATAAGCAACACCAGCAGCCAAAACAGCGGCAATCGGAATAGCTTACTAATTGTCATACCCTTGCCTTCTTCCACCAACCGCTCTATAGGACAGACGATAAAATTGAACGTGTTATATAGTGGCACAAGTGCCCAGATCAGCGTAAGTACCTTCCAGTTCGCCACGCCAAATGCCGTAAAGAACAGTGTCGAACCAAAGATTACCCCTACAGCTCCCCAACAGTAGAAAGAGTGCAGCAGGCTCATCATGCCGTCCTTGTTTTCAAAAGGGCACGCCTCAACGATAGGGCTTACCAAAACCTCAACCAAGCCACTGCCCACGGCATAGAATACTACCGCAATCAGAATCCCTGTAAAGGGGTTGGTGAACAGTTCCGGAAGGACTGTCAGCAGCATGAGTCCTACTGCAGACACCACCTGAGAAACTACTACACAGATCCGGTAACCTACCCTGTCTACAAATTTTGTGGCAGCAAAATCTATCAGCAACTGTGTCAGATAGAATACCGTCGGAATCAGTGCAATCTTTTCCAACTGAATCCCATAAGTGCTTTTAAATGTCAGAAACAAGAGTGGTGCAAAGTTGGCGGCAATAGCCTGCGTAATAAAGCCAAGATAACAAGCAAAAAGTGTCTTGCGGTAGTTAGGTTGTTTGGACATATCAATTCCTCTCCGTGTAATGTCTGTTTAAGTTTATTTTCCGGCTCTGATATTTTTGACTGTTGATTTTTGGATGCTTAAATCTTCATATACCCTGATTCCGCCATTGCCGACCGGAGCCTGAGCTAAAAGCCCAACCTTCACAACCGGATCAACTGGAAGATGGAAATATCTCATCATATAAAAATTTTCCCCATCCACAGAGTAATGAAATGCAAAATTATTACCCACTCTGCAAACCTGCAGCCAGGCTGTATCTCCCTCAAGATTGCACCCGTTGGCATCGTCTGAATCACCTTTCGTTACCACGCTCACAGCGGCATGTGTACCAAAGTCTGTTAATTCAAAACAGCATTTTGCCCAACAGTTCATGTCTTTCATTACCATGACGGATGCTGAATCATAGGTGTCTTTAAAGTCATGTGATACTTTGACCTTAAGAATAAAATCTCCCTCTATTTCTGTATAATAATAGGGAGCATTGCAAAGTGATTCCGGAAGAATCCCTTCCTCACATTCATCAATGCTTCCGCAGAAAAAATCTGTCTGTGCAGGTGCCTTAATTTCAATTCTATTGTCCTTTTTTACGATTTCTCCTTCATTCAGCCATTTAAATTCCATCTTAAAACCTCCTCGTATTATAAGTTTCTTTCATTGGTCGAATGTATTATATCATCTAAAACGGGGGACAAAAAGATACAATAACATCTAAAAACCGCACTATTTTCCCAAAGTGCGGTTTTTGCCGGGTGCATATCCATAAGTCCGTCGAAATTGGCGGCTGAAATAGTTTACAGAGTTGAAGCCGCAGGCATGGCTGATTTCCTGAAGAGTCAGCGTTGTATCGCCAAGCAGCCTATAGGCGGTTTGAAGCCGATATTGAATCAACGCATCTACTGGCGAACATCCCAAATATGCATTGAAACAACGTCCCGCTTCGCTACGGCTAATGTCAGCGGCACGGGCAATATCATCAAGTGTGACAGATTCCGCATAGTGCGCGTAGATGTATGTCAACATCTGTTGGATACGTATCTGAGTGTTGATTTGTATGCGTGTGGCTTCGGATTTGGGTAAGTCGTCAAAATGTCGGAATAAGTATTCAAAAATACTGTTGAGGTCGCGTTGGACAACCATTTCATAACAAACGTTACGTTCCCGCAATTGACAGTAAATATCCTCTATCAAACGGTTTACCTCATCGTGCCAACCGTTTCCACGTCTGAACATGATAAAAGGTAATGAGTCAGAGCCAGCAATGGGGCGGATATATTTCTGGTAGATTACACTGGTTCCCGGTGCGAATATAATATCGGAAAAGACGATATTGGGCATCGGGTCGGGTACATCGCCGGATAGCTGTCGGATTCCATGCAGTATATTACTGTTAATAAATATGCTGTCACCGGATTCCAATGTGAGGTGTTTCTGCCCCACTTGAAAATCCATAATGCCTCTCGTTGCTGTGGCAATCTCAAATTCGGGATGCCAATGTAAAGGTCCCGCCCAGTTCGGCAATGTGGCAAGTTCATCATGAAAATATGTGATAGGAAAAACTGATGCGTCATGAGTTATTTGCTCCCGCAACTGATGATCAATTGTTATAGGCATAATTTACCTCTCCTATGTGCAATGTGTGTTCTATAACTATCTACGATTATAGCAGATTCAAATCCCGATTTTTCGCTGGTGAAACATTGAAAGTATAACACACACACGACCAGATCACAATGATATATCTTGCCCTTTTGATTTCTCCTTTCTCTGCTCTGTCGGCGGTATTGCCTGTTCTACACAACGTTTGACCGTTTCAGCTTCGGAACATTAACTCCACGAATGCTCCTGCTAAATTGCTCTTGCACAAATTTTTATTGTTTAAGAAAAGCCCTGCATATTTATCATACACAGAGCCATTCTAATCTTTTTTTGCCCTCTACATAGAGCGTTTTCTTTCTGTAAAATTCATTTTACAGAGTTATACCCGCCTTTTTTGCAAAGTCGGCTTTTCTCCCGATAAGTTCCGACTGTTTTTCTTTTGGCAGATTGTCAAATATTTCCTCATAGAGAACATCATCTAACCGCATTTCCCTAGCAAGTAAAAAAACATTTAGATTGAACCATTCGTCCCAAAGCCCCTCAAATAAACTGTTACTGTCTGTATAGGTGTCAAGCTCTTCAAAGCCATATGACGGTGTATAACACTGCAATTTAACAAAACCATATCTGCCAGCATCAATCAATAAAATATCTTCATCTTCTATTTCGTACAGTTCTGCAAACGCATCAATCACTTTGCGACACTTCTCCCGTTCTTCCTCTGTAATATATACCTTTTTTTCCATGCCCATTTACCTCTTATCCTTTCAAATCGTGGAATATTGTTTTCAGTTCCTGCAATGCTTCTAAACCACATATTTGAAATGCCACATATGCCATTTTATACGGAATAGAGGTATGGCTGTCTGCATTTATTAGTGTGTTACTTTATGACACCTGTACATTATTCCATGGTAACTCGCAAATGTGGGTAGATGCGGAAGAATCTAAAACTTGCATTGCAAGTTTAGAAGTGTGGTAATGCCTATAAAGAGAGGTTCAGTTTGTTCCTCTCTTTATTTTTGAATTATATTTCTCGCATTCTGCCTCTAATTTAGGAAAATTCAGACAGCGGTTTCTGCCTGCAAATGAATCATTGGAGATGTATTTTTTGTACAAAACATTTGCTTTATTGCAAATCACTTCGCTGTTGGTCTGACACCATTCTAACTCTTGGGCGCACATTCGCTTATAATATTTGATGTTTTTCCTATCTCTCTTAAAAATAGTTGTATCGACAAGCTGTAATTGTTCTTCTTCAATAGGTATCATCAGATTGAAATTAAGGACACCTAGAAGCTTTCCATTTACCTCAATCTTTGAAAAATCCATAGAGTTCTTCATCTTTTTATGCTTTTCCTTTGGCGATGAAAGCGGTATGCAATATTTATGAATACCGCAAATAATAACAATTCCAATGAAAACCCTGTTATCTTTTCCTGTCTGTGGCGAAACGGAAAGCACTTTATCATCTACATTATGTAGATTACGGATATATTTCATATCCACCTTGTATAATTTAAAATCTGTCTGCATATCTCTCCTCGTAAAAAAATGGCTATGCGTTTCCACATAGCCATTTGTGTAGTAACTCCATTAGAGTTGCTAACGCTTTTAGCAGTCCACTTTGCGGTAGGACTCACCACTAATAGTATAATACCATATTCTTGGATTTAGTCAATGGATTTCTTTAACTTTTTTGAATGCTCACGGTAGACGCATGTATCTGTTTTTGCCAATTTTTATTGTGCAATACTGCAAAATTGAAAAATCATTATAACGAATCAACATACGATATTTTTTATCACTGGCTGAAAGATTATGTAAGGGGTTGGGGAGACTGTGATGATTTTTGCACACATGCATTTGGAGAGCTGCTAAGGCAAAGGAAATCATTATTTGTGAAAATAATTGAATGGACAGATGATAATGATTTTTGGGCAAGAAGGGCTTCCGCAGTTATTCTGATACCTGCCATAATGAAAAATGATTATGAAGGAATGGAACCATTTACAATATCAGATCGTTTAATGTCGGATTCGCATGATTTAGTTTTAAAAGGATATAGCTGGATGTTGAAAGCCTTATCACAGGTAAATCCCAATTGCGTAAAAGAATATTTAATAAAAAGCTGCAAGAAAATGCCGCGAGTTGCATATCGTTATGCGCTCGAAAAATTTGATAAAGAAACAAGAAATAAACTGATACAAATGTAATAATTTTGGGCGAAAAATATGTCGTAAACCATAATATATTCTTCCTCATTTTCGTCTACAGTTTCAAAGCCAACGCTTCTATACATCTTTACGGATATGACAAAAATTCAACTATCTGTTCACTTATCACCTGATATTCATAATCATGAATATAATGTGGACAGTCTAATTCTACCATTTTGCCATTTGGAACATTTGCGATATAGTCTCTTTGATAATATCGCCATATTTCTTTATCCCAACCTGTCCCCTCGCCATTCGATACAAACAGAAGCATTGGAACTTGTGGTATATTATTCAATTCAACTTTGCTTGCATTTTCCTTAATACATTCTACTTCATTAAGCATTGTAACTGTTGCTGTTCGATTATAAAAAATTGCTCTATATATCTCTTTTTCCTTATTTGAGAGAGTACCATTTGTTATTGCATCACTTTCTGAAACACCCGGCAGCAATCTCGTTATTCCAATGGAAGATGCGAACTGACTTAATTTAAGCATAGTCATATTGATATTATAATCTTGATATGACTTAGGGACTGCCATATCAAGACCAATGATAGCTGATACTTCTTCAGGATATTGTTGTGCCCAATATAATGCTTCAATTCCTGACATGGAATGAGGACAAAGGATGTAGGGTGCTTCGATACCTACCGCCTTTAGAGCAGCCCTTGTGTCTGCTAATACGGAGTCAATTCCTCTTTTTTTGTCAACGACATCACTGAAGCCATATCCAAATTTCTCTATAACTACAATTCGATATTTATTGCTTAACAGCGAGTAAAGAGATTTGAAATCCAATATAGGAGAACAGGTTCCACCACCAGACATAAATACAAGCGTTTTTTCGCCGCTTCCCTCAATATATACACTCATATTATGCCCATCAACTTCTACCATTGTACCAATAGGCAAAAGCAACTCCTGTTCCTTGCTTAAGTGACTTTTGTGATTTATATATATTGCAAGCAGTAAAATAAATATAATTATAGCTATCGCTAATAAAATCTTCATTGCTTTCTTCACTTTCGTCATATTTTTTCCTTCCTTTGTCCATTCAGAATTTTCCGATTTTTCTATTTTTTCTATTTCCCGACAAATCGGAATCTCCCCATGACTTACTTATTTGAAATCATTGCAATAATTGTAAAAATAATATCTATTCCATTACCAAATAAATTACCTATAAAATGTGCAGTCATCGGTACATAAACATTTTTTGTCTTTATATATGAGATACTCAAAGGCAACGCCCAAATCATTGTTAAGAAAATTCCCCAAACGGCAAGCGAATGTTCAAAAGCATACATTAATGTACCCAATAAGGTTGTAATGATTAATACAACTTTATTTTCAAAAGAAATCATATTTTTCCTAAAAAAAGTTTCTTCTACAATTGACGGAAGTAAAACCGTAGATATAGCAAATATTATCAACGTTATCCACGAATTTCTCCTCAGCCCTATCATTCCCGTATTAAAATCCGGGAATAGACTCTCTAAAATCATTGTTATTATAAATGCACCAATAAATCCTAATGATGTCAAAATAACATGCTTCCAAAACTTTTTTCCACTTTTTAGGTTATATAACCATTTCTTTAACGAAAAATCTTTTCTACACCAAAAATAGATTGCTAATATCATATAAAAGCAAAAATTTGTGTATATGTAATACTCTCTCGGAACAATAAAGCACGATAAAATAAATATCACTTCTATGATAATTGGGAAAATATTTGTTCTTATATAATTTTTCATCTACATTTCCTCCGCCAAATACCGATTGCCCTGACTATTATATATCTTTTTTCATTAAAATGGAATAGACTTTTATACTTCCTGTTCATCAAAACGAAACTTGAAATGGGCAGCGGCAAGACGTGACTTTATGCTGTTCTCCGTGTCCGGATGCGATTTAATTTTTTGTATATGGTCTGACACTATTCGTATATCACTGGCTTGCCCTTGAATACCATTACCATGTATAGCTGGTTGATGTATCATGATTTCAGAATTTGCTAACGCCAGCAGGGAATCTTTGCCAATCACTGGTATCAGATATGAATATATCATTGTGTTCCGGTTAGTTGTATGCTATAATCTCGGTGTCGTTGATAGCGATAAAGATATGAAAATACAAATTGACAAGCGTGACAATGTAGAAACATCTTATGACGGAAAATATCGTCCTTATGCGCATTTTACTGCGAAAAGAGGGTGGCTTAATGACCCGAATGGTTTAGTATACTATAAAGGCTGCTATCATATGTTTTTTCAGCACAATCCAGTTGATTGCAAATGGGAAAATATGCATTGGGGACACGCTATAAGCAGTGATTTAATACATTGGAAAGAGAAAGAAATTGTGTTTTATCCAGATGCGGACGGAACAGTTTTCTCAGGTTCAGCCATTATAGACTGGATAGAAATACAACATATCAATCTGCCGGAAGATACAGAGTGCACAGTCATGGTCTGATATTCCGGAAAGAAGAATACGAACTGCCTTTTCTACGGTGATTATTCCGGGTGAACCGTATGCAAGCTGCATGAACCTGCCGCATGAGATGTTTTTAAAGACAATAGGCGGAGAGGTTAAACTTTGCGTGTTGCCTGTAAAAGAAACAGAACTGCTATATACAGCAGAAGAACATTTTACAAATGTATCTGTTTCCACAAATCAGCCTTTTAAGTATTTGGTATCTTCTAAATGTTGTGACATTACATTGAGCGTTCCAGTACAAAATTCATTTGCTTTTACACTATTTGGTTTTGATGTGAGTTATGATACAGTTAATACAGAAATATTTGTTGATAGTGGAAGTATTTTTATGGGCATGACCTACATGCAGGACAATCTGAAACGTATGATTTTGAGAGATATTCAGAGTGGAAATTCTTAATAGTCAACAACCCCGCTGCAAGCAGCGGGGCATCAGGCTTGCAACGCTGCGGAGCGCAAACACATCGAAGATGTGCTGGTATGTGACCCTCGCGGCATTCGTCAAATATCCAGAGATGTTTATATCTCTTAAGCATGGCTATTTTCCTCATTACCCGCGGGAATCAAAAACAACCTCCGCAGCCCCTGAATCACTCTCCCCCTTCTATCGCCTCCACCACATCCATTCCCGCAACAGCCCGCAGAGGAACAGCCGTTGCCGTCAAACAGGAAATCACCGAAATAACCGCCGCCTCAAAAATGACAGGATAGGGAACAGCCACAAACTGCAAAGCATCCGTCATTGCAGCGTTCACAAACACCGTACAAATATAACCTAACAATCCGCCGGCAATGGATGCAATGATTCCGTAATAAGCTCCTTCCCACAAAAAAGTCCGTGAAAGGCTGCCGGCACTCATCCCGATGGCACGCTGCATCCCAATCTCCGCAATACGGGTATGGATATTGCTGTAAACAGTATTGATAATATTCAATATCCCAATCAACCCGATAAACAGAATCAGCCCCCAGCAAAGCATATGAATCTGCGCAAAGCTCTCCTCAAGCTGCTCCTTCGTCTGCTGATAAGAAAGCCAGTGGCTTCCTGGATTTTCCCTGCACCAGCCATCCAGCCATGTTTCAAACTGCCCGATATCCGCATCCCGCTTCAGAACCGGATACACCTCCAAGTAACGGTCAGACCCCGTCAGCAGACGATAAATTTCCTCATTCACCATAATCTGCACACCGTTCTCAAATCCTCTGTTGTTAATTGTGACAACCGCATCGACAACTCCCGCCACCCGCAGTTTATGCCCGTTTACCGCTATCACATCATTATATGCAAGATTCGTTGTCTCTACTTCCTGCCCTTCATAAGAAAAACCAATCGGATTTTTCACAAGACATGCCTTACCGTTTCTTACATCTTCCATATCCTCCTTTGACACTCCGCCTCCATAGGACATCAGGCGGGCATCCTCTATACATGCAATATGGAAAGCCTCCCATAACTGCATCGGGAAATCAAGGTTTACCGGAATTTCACCCTTTTCATCCCGCGTATAAGTTGACAGTTTCGTGAACGCCAGACTCTCCACCCATTCATTCTCACGGATTTCCTCTATTACCTGCGGGTCCATTCCCGGATTTTCATTTGTTACCGCATAATCCCCGGTATTCATATTTTTTACCTCATTGCCCGTATCAAGCAGTTTAATAAAACTTTGCAGGGTCACAAAGACGGTAATGCTCATCACCAGCGAAAGAATCGTTATCACCGTCCTGCCCCGTCCGCGCCTTAAGTTCTGCCCCGCATACCATGCTTCAAAATTACGGATTTTCTTCACTTTCCGTCCGCGCCTTTTCACTTTCACACGCAGTCCTGTCATGGCTGCGGTGGGGGAAACCCGGGCAGCATACCGCACTGCCGGAAAAGCCGCCAGCATGGCAAATCCCAAAGTTACGGCAATGCTTGCCAAATAACAGAGCATATGATTGGAGTCTGCGGCACGAATCGCTGCATGAAGCTCCCCGGCGCTGTCCGCCAGAAACAAATCAGGATTCAGTATCTCTGTTGCCGCCATCAAAATCCCCTTTGCCGACAGCCCGCCTGCCAACAAGCCAATCGGCATCCCTATGCCGCATAATATCAAAAGCTGGAGAAAAACGATACGGTAAATCTGCCCCCGCTCCCCGCCGATTGCGCGCAGTATCCCATACTCTTTCATCCGCTTTGTCACCGCTATTTTCAAAATATTATAAATCACCAATCCCGCTGCCAGCAAGACCAGCACGCCCACCATCACACAGGCAAATGTCATAAAAGAAAATCCGGTACCGGTATCGGACGCTCCCGCTTCCTCATAAAAAATGCCAAGGGCATCCAGTAAAATCCAGTTATACTGCACCATTGATTTCTCCACGGCAAGGCGGTCTGCCAAATCATCCACAATCTCCTGAAACTGCGCGGTACTCCTTGTTTTAAAATCCGTGGCATAAAGCAGATACTCCTCCGGCAACAAAGCATCCGCCGTACCCGCTCCTGCCACTGCGGTCAAAACTCCCGAAACATAGCCGATATAGCTGCCTTCCAGGATACCGCAGACCGTAAAGTCCGCAGTATATTCATACGGCGGTACAGTTCCCTGCATCAAAGATACCTTTGCCCGCAAAGTAACCGTATCGCCGACCTGAATCTCACCGTCCAGATACGGTAAGGCATTTTCCGGCAGGGCAATTTCCAGCGGGGCAGCCGGCAGCCGTCCCTCTTTTACTTTTTGGATGTCCTGATAGGCATTTAATGCATCGCCCAAATACTCACGGAGAAAAAGAGTTAAACCGCTGTTTCCGAGTTCCGTATTTCCCACATTCACTAAGCTTCCCACCTCAGAGAGACGCGGGTCATCTGCCAACTCCGTCATCTGTTCGTAAGCAAGCTGATAAAATGTGGCATAGCGGTCGCCGTTCAAAGAAGCCGCCTGCTTTATCCTCATTGCCTGCAAAATTCCGAGGGACTGGCCGATTACCGTTGTCATAGTACCGGAAAGGACTACGGCAACCAGAATAAGAACTGCCATTACTTTTTGTGCTTTTAACTCTTTCCAGGCAAACATCAGATAAGATTTGGTTTTTATTTTCATGAGTCCTTCACCTCCGAGAGCGCACCGTCAATCATGGTAAAACGGCGGTCTGCCATTTTGGCAATCCGTGAATCATGGGTAATGATAACCAGCGTTTTCTTCATCTTTTCCCGGAGATTGCAAAGCATCTTCATTACTTCGCCGCCGTTTCGGCTATCCAGATTTCCCGTAGGTTCGTCTGCAAAAATGATATCCGGCTTTGCGATTAACGCCCGTGCAATCGCCACACGCTGCTGCTGTCCGCCGGAAAGCTCATGGGGCAGGTGTGACAGACGGTCTTCCAGTCCGAGAAAAGAAGAAAGTTCCTGTAAATATGTTTCATCTGCCTGTTTTTTATCCAACAGCAGCGGCATGACGATATTCTCATAGGCAGTCAGCACCGGAAGCAGATGAAACTGCTGAAAAATAAAACCGATGTTCCGGCGGCGGAATGCCGACAGTTTCTTATCACTGCCATGATGAATGTCGGTATCACCATAAAGCACACTGCCGGATGTGGGGGAATCCAATCCGCTGATGATGTGCAGCAGGGTACTTTTTCCGCTGCCTGACGGCCCCATAATTGAAATGAAATCACCCTCCCGTATCGTCATGGAAGCTGCGTTCAGGGCAGTCACCAGACTTCCTTCTGTTCCGTAGATTTTCGAAATATTTTTCACCTGAATTTCCATAAATACTTTCCTTTCCCACCTGTCGGTGTCAAGATGTTTGAAATGTCATGCAAACAACGGCCGGCGCGCTCCGCGGACTGTTACATTAAAACAGCATAATTTTCAAATATTGGAAAGTATAAAAAAGAAATCTCAAAAAAGACTCAAGATTTATTTCATTTTTCGCTTTTCTTTGTAATCCTTCGCGGCAGATGCCGTATAAAGCAAAAGGCGACCTCCACTGCCATGAAAATCTATAACTGATACTTATTTTATTTAACTTTTAAGCCAACCGAAACGACTGCTCCCATCCCGCCATTGTGGCAATTTCCAATTGCCACGCTCCCTCCGTGCCGTCCGGCAAGCAGACCGGAAAGATATAATCCCATTCCGAAATGTTCCGCATCTTCCCGCCCCTTCTGAAACGGCTGAATCCCGTTTTTCAGGAAAGAGTCCGGGAAACCGCAGCCATCATCCGTCACGGATAATTCCAACAACTCCCCGTTTACCTGGCAGGAAACGCAAATACGGCTTTTGGCAAAGCAGAGCGCATTGGATACAAGGTTTTCCGCAATCTGGAGCAGGATAGACAAATCCACCCAAACCGCATCCGGATATGCCACGGCATCCAACCGTATCTGCTTACCGCTGTCCCACCCGATGACCTGTACGGCATGTTCCAGCTCCGATACCAGAACATTCCAATCCGTCTTTTCCCGTACAATCGGTACTTCCTCTAATTTCCGGATGCTGCTCATCGTCTCTATATAGCGCTCTATCCGTTCTGTATAGCTTTCTATCAAAGCTAAATTCAAAGACAAATTCAAAACTGAACTCCGTGAAAAATCCGGGACAGCGTTCTTGGAAAAACAGGAATCCTTATCCGAAGATTCCTCCTGTACCTGGCTGTCTGGCGACCCTGTCCCAATGTCTTCCATACTCTTTCCTGCCAATTTTGCAGCGCCTTTCAGCACGGTAACAGGGTTGCGCAGGTTATGGGAAAAAGCTGCATTCAGCCTTTTCCGTTCCTCCGCCTGCCGCCACAGTTCACGGTTGTTGGCAAGCAGGGTTTTCCGCATAGTTTCAAAAGCAGTACAAAGCTGCCCCAATTCATCCGGTGCGCCTGCTTCTATTGTAAAATCAAGGTCATTGCCGATGATGCGGGAAGCTCCTTTTGCAAGCACTTCCAGAGGTTTTTTTAACTTCAGATGGTAGAAAGCTGAAACAGTTGCAAGCAGTGCCGCAATATAAATCAATACAGGTAAAACAAACTGAAACAAAGAAATGAGACAGGAAAACCCTGCCGTCTCTGTCTCCGCCCCTATCCTCTGTATCACAGTAAAAAGCTCGGAACGTATCTCCAGCGCAATACCCTGCGGGGCAATGACAGAACGTAATTCCATGCACCCCCAAAAGGAAAGCGCAGACAGAAGAAATGCAACCGTAATATTGAAAAAAGCAATGGCAAACAGTGCTTTTTTCAGGCTCATTTGTCTGATTCGTTCCATTTATAACCCACCCCCCAGACCGTTTTTATATAGCTATAAGACGTATGCGCCGCAAACTTGGCACGGATTTTCCGGATATGCTCCATAATGGTATCACTGCTTCCGTCACCCTCTAATCCCCATATGATTTCATAAATCCGTTCCCTGTCAAATACCTGTCCGGCATGGGTGGAAAGCAGTTCCACAATGTCAAACTCTTTTTTAGACAGAGCAACCGGAGTTTTATTTATAGTTATCTCCCTCTTCGTGTAATCCACTACCATATCCCCGGAAAAGTACAGCGCAGACGGCTCCTGCTTCCGGTTTTCCCTTCTTAAATGTGCTGCCACTCTTGCGCCCAGCTCATCAAGGTCAAAGGGCTTGACAATATAATCATCCGCACCGGCCGAAAAACCTTTGATTTTATCGGCAGTTTCCATCCTCGCCGTAAGAAAGAGAATCGGACAGGTGACATACTCCCGAATCTTCCGGCAGACCGTCAGCCCGTCCATATCCGGCATACTGATATCAAGCAAAACAATATCCGGCTGGTACGCCAGTTTTTTCAATGCTTCGTTTCCGTTGTATGCGGCAATCACCTGATATCCGGACATTTCGAAATAACTCCGCATTACGGCAACAATACCTTTTTCATCATCCACAAGCATGATTTTTTCTTTCAAAGAAACGCCTCCCTTCTTTCCCTGTATTTTCCCACGGAAATCTCAGGAAATTCTCAATTTTGCTGCAGAAAGCCGGAAAAACTGCCGGATACCTTTATGGTTTCTTTTGGTTCTTACAATATCTCCAAATCACTTTCAGCCGTTAACCGCGTAAAGCATCTGCCGCACCGTTTCCACATAATATTCTGCCGTCTGCTCCTCAAACGGAATCACGCGCGACCACATCCGCAGCCCCTGATAATAATACAAAATCAACTCCGCCGCCTGTTCAGGATTCACTTCCTTAAATTCTTTCGTTTTCATGCCGTAATCCATCAGACTGACCCAGCGTTTTTTTGCTTTTTCATTGACACGGGTGAAAAACTCTTCATTTCCGAGGCTGGCATATTCATAAATGGCAAGACTCAGGGAGAGTTCCTTTTCCATGATTTCCACTCTTATGGCCTCCAGCATATCCTCCAAAATCGCTTTTGCACTTTCGTGCTCCTCCATACGCCGGGCAATTTCATATTCTTCCGATAAAATTTCGGAAAAAATCTCTCCCGGCTCCGCATAATAACGGTACAATCCACCCCTGCTCAGTCCGGTTTTTTCACAAATATCCGTCATGGTCACTTCTTTGAATCCCTTTGCCGCAAATAACTGATATGCGGCTTTGCGTATATTTTCTTTGGTTCTTTCCGCCTTTTTTCCCATCTTACGCCTCAAACTCCTCCCGCAAAAGGGAATACATACAATAAGAATGGACCCTGCCGTTCTTATAAACCCCATTGCGCATAATCCCCTCACAGGTGAAGCCCGCCTTCTCCAAAACACCCCGCGAACCTGCATTGTCTGCAAAAGGCTCCGCAAAAATGCGGATGATATCAAACTGTGCAAACGCCTCCCCGCAAATCATCCGTACTGCACGGGAAGTAATTCCCTGCCGCCAGTAATCTTCGGACAGCCAGTATCCCAGCTCTCCCGATTTCTCATAGACATCATCCTTCACAAATATCCCGATGCTTCCCACGGCTTTTCCGCCCACTTCTATGGCACGGGTTATCTGGTTCCTGCCCTCATTGGCAATGGAATCATTCACAAACCATTCCCCGTCTTTTGGCAGGTACGGATTCGGAAATGCATTCCGCAGATTTTGGGCAATCTTCGGATTATTGGCAGCTTCTACGATTTCCAGCGCATCCTCTTTTTTCCATTTTCTTAAAATAAAGTCCATTTTTTCTCCTTTCAAAAAGCGACATTTATGTCTTTTTTATAATTATAAGACACGCTTGTCGCTTTTGTCAATAAATTAGATTATATATGGTATCTTTGTCGTAACAAGGAAACCGCAGGCTGATATTCATATCTTTCCTCCATAGATTCCTTATACCTGCAAATCCAGATTCGCACCGGCCGCAGCCGGCTCCTTAGTCTCTGCGCGTCCCGTATCTTTGCCGTTTATGACATCTATCATCATCTGAATATCCGCAGGGTTCAGGTAAACGGTCCCGTCCTTGGACGCCGCCAGCTTTTCATCCAAAAGCTGTCCTACTTTCTTTGGAACAGTATTTTTATCTGATGTTTCCTCTTTTGCAGCCTCCTCTTTTGATGCCTGCTTCGCTTCCGCCTGTTTCTTTTTGTCCGCTTCCTTTAATTTCTTTTTCCTTTCCGCTGCTTTTTCCCTCGTTCTTTCTATGAATTTTTCCGAATTTTTCTTCGTTTCCTCGCGGATTTTTTTATTTAACTTATCGTCCCGGACCGTATAGGCAAAATGATAATATTTCCCGTTTTCATCCATATACCAATGACTGGTACGCTCCACACAGCCGCCCAGCGAATTATAATAAGCAGTTGCCGTTCTTTCCGCCCTCTCGATATCTTTCATTCTCTGCGTAAATTCCTTTTCTGCCTCCGGGTCGTTACGCATCCGTTCTAACAGCTTCGGATTTACCGTCAGGACACCTCTCCTTTTGTCCTTGCTCATGGACAGGCTGCTCCCGATTTCCAGTGTCATATAAGGCACCTGTTTTTGCAGCTTTCTTAAGTAATCCTGTGTACTTTCCGCTTTCCCGTTTTTTATTGTTTCCGGTGTTTTTTCCATTTCTTTTTCCATTACTTTTTCCATTGCTTTTTTCTTCGTGCCGTTTACTCCGGTACTGCCGCTTCCTGCCATGCTCTGTGCCGCATAACCGGCATAACTGTTTGTAATCTCCATTGTCATCGTTTTCCTCCTCCCTGATGAAAAGTATTTTCATACCTGCGCATCTTTCATACTTCCGTATCAAAAATACTGGTCTGTCAAAAACACTTTATGAAATCCGTTTCACTTACAATATCTTAAGCAGAGTCAGCATCCAGTTATCTTTTTGTTCCTCATAAGAAATCCTGACTACCTTATCCTCTGTCCCTGCTTCGTAACAACAGGAATACCCATATCCCCAAAATCCGGGAAGTTTATAAAAACCTCCGAATACAATAAATATCTCCCCTTCCGCATTGTTTTTGAACAAAAAGTCTTCAAAAGCATCCCTGTCCACATAGACATAGCGGTCATCATAAGAAATCATCTCATACAGGATGCCGCTGTCGTCATAAAAAGTAACTTCCCCATCCGCATACCCGTATACCAGCACCTTTTCATTTTCGTTGCATCTGTCATAAGAAACATTCCGTATCCCCGCCGCCATCCCTGCCGTACACAATACGGCTGCTGCCAGCACACCCGCTGCCGTCTTCCGGCGGTACGGGCGGTATCCGGCAATTCCGGCAATCCGCCGCCTGATATCCCTGAATTCCGTATCTCCCGCAAAGGCAGCATACATATTAAAATCTTCGCTTTCCGCCCGCAAAACCTTCATGCTCTTTAGCAAAAGCTGCCCATAGACAAAAGCATCCCCCCTGCTTTTCTGAATCGTCACCCGGTCACAGATTTCCTCCATATCTTCCCGGAAACATTTCGTGCCCGCAGAGAGCAGCGGATTGGGCCACAACAGCACGCACAGAATGTCCCACAAAAAATAAAACAGTAAATGCCCCAGCCGGATATGTATTTTTTCATGAAGCAGAATCATTTCCACTTCTTCCCTGCCGTATTCTTCCAATATGACCCGCGGCATGATAATCCTGGGCCGAAATATCCCTAACGTAAACGGCGTGACGGGTATATCGGTGACATAGACAACCGTGCCTTCCACCTTCCTTTTCTCCATACCGGCTGTCAGCTTTTTCAGCCTTCTTCTCCGCCGAAACAGCAGGAACGCACAGACCAGTACCCCCGACAGATAGAGCCATCCTATCCACTGCCAGCTTATGCAGACTGCCGTCCACCAGGAAAACAGTTTCCAACCGACTTCACTTTCATAAAAAAATTTCATCCTGCCTGCCAACAGTACGGGAAGCAGCAGGCACCACAACGCCCCTTTCAGGAATACCCTGTCCCTGCACACCGTTTTCCGCAGCAGGCAGACCAGTGCGAAAACCCCGTAAGATAGTAAAACGCACCTTCCAAGCTGCAGGGTATAATAGATGACGCTGCCGTGTAAAAACGAAAGCATAAAAGTTCCTAATTCCTGTACAGTCATCTTTCCTCACTGTCCTTTTGTACGGAATGCCTTGTTCCCTCCAAAGACTTTCCATTCCTGTACCGGGCCAGAATTTCTTCCAGCTCCTGAAACTGTTCCTCCGTCAACCCGTCGCTTTGCAGCAATGCCGCCATTGCATTTTTCCGGCTGCCCGCAAAATAGCTGTCTACAAATTTCCGGCTTTTCTCTTTCTGGCATTCTTCCCTTGATTTCATCACTGAATAGTGGTAAACTCTTGCATCCAATTCATCTACGGTATAGCTCAGAACACCTTTCTGGCACAGGCGGTTAATCAGAACCCGCACCATCCTCGGCGACATATCCGCCCTGTCCCGTATTTTTTTAATTACTTCTTTCGCCGTCAGAGAAGTGCCGCTTTCCCAAAACACTTCCATAATCAGCCACTCACTCTGGCTGGGAGTCGTTTCCCTTTCCATACTTCCTTCCTCCTCTTTTACCGGTAAAAACAATCGTATCTATACTTTTGACTCCTGTATTCTTTATATCGGATAAAATTTCAAATTTGTTAATGTTTGTTCCCATTTTTATTTTCCATTGACTAAATCGGGCATAAAACCAGAGGTTCACTGTCTGTTTCAGTGAACCTCTGGTTTTATGCCGAAGCATTCATTCCTTTTATAATCGCCGGATTGAAAACCGTATCCGGCTTCAGTTCCCACCCTGGGAAAGCCGCACCTTTCCTTCCATACTTCAGGAAACCTTTAGTATCCGTATTTCATCCGCATGAAAAATGTCATTTTCAAATCTGCCCTTCAGATCCACCGATATCCCTGTTTCCAAATCAGAATATCCGGCTTCTCCGTCCTCATACCGCGCCCCGTTCTCATAAATCGTTCTCATATAAAAATGGGTATCTTCGTCAAAAACAACCGGAATCAAATCCTCATCCGGAATCTCCACACCCGGGGCAGGCGTGGAGCTGACCATGGAGCCGTCCTCCAGAATCTCTACCTCACTCTTCACTATGAAAAAAGAATTTTCTTCTATTTTCCAAACCACACCTTCAAAATCCGCATCTTCCGCTGCCACAGTTTCCGGGTCCGGCACCTGCCATTTTCCTTCGGAATTTCCGGCATTTTCCTTCATCCCGTTCTCCGTCTTTTCCCCCATCCCACCTGCCGCCTGCATGTCCGGTGCTTCCTCTGAGAATATCCCTTCCACATTTTCCGCAGCGGCTCCGGCGGCAGGCGCATCACCGGAACCACAGCCTGCTGCCCCTATACTGAACATGCAGACTACACTTACTAATACCATTGCTTTTCTCATCTTACTGTTATTGCTCATGATGAATCCTCCTATATTTTATTCCCGCGAGCAACGAGCCAAGTGTCTGCAACATTTGGCGACTGCCGCGAGGGTCAAATGCCCCGCTGCTTGCGGCGGGGTCTTTGACTCATGAGGTCATCATACTGCGTCAATCTCTAAACTGTCTCTAAAAGCATTATCTTTTTACAATATGACTTTCCATCTGGCAGGACTGCATCTTTCACAGCGGCTTTTCAAAAACCCATCTCCCCTAATTCCTTCACTACATTTACATAAAATTCCGTAATATCCCCAATTCCTTCCCCCTGCCTGCCCGTCAGTTTCCTTCTGCGCAAATCCACTTCATCACAATGGGATATTCCCCTGCCTGAGCTTCCGGTCATGATACCGCGGAAATTCGTCCATTCAACTGCCCGCGGCGCAAGCAGCCCGTCATTGGGACCTTCAAAAAATTTCACTACCATCCCCGGTACAAACATCAGCATATCACTCCAGACATGTTTCATAATAAATGCATAGCTTTGATAATATACTTCCGGCTCGTCAGGATTGTTACGGTTAAATTCTTCTGCTGCATCCGTGGTAAACGTTTGGAATACTGCATATGCATCCGGATTTTTATCTCCGCAGATTCTGAGCCAGAGGTCCGAACACCCCGCCACAAACTTAATGATAAACTCCGGTAACTGCAGCAGTTTATCTACCGTCAGGGAACCATGATGGGGCGTGCTTATCGTTGTAAGAGAGGCTATGTACTTTGACATTTTCAGTGTTGAAATCGCATACCGCATATCCAGACCGCCTTTGGAATGTGCAATTACATTGAGCCTGGATGCTCCTGTCTCCTCTACGATTTCCTTTATCTTTTCAGACAGAAATTTACCGTTGGACTCAATGGTTCCGTTGCTGTCCTGATTTCCATAGTAAACCTTGCAGCCGTTTTCCTCCAGCTTTGCCGGAATCCTTCCCCAGTAATTGATATGCCCGCTGTCTCTGAAACCCATACCATGGACTAACAGAACCGGATATTTCAGATTTTTATTCATATCGATTTTCTCCTTTTAAAATCTATCGGCAGATATTTCCTTTTCATAAACCCACTCTGCCCCAAATGGCCATTGAATCGTACAGGGGCGTTTTCCGCCCTGTACATGGAAAAGGAGCCGCCATTTTCCGGCAGCCCCTACAATCCTATCTCTTATTTTTCAAATTTGATTATGACATCCTTCAATTTTTGGGACAGTGTCATATTTTCATTCGATATCCTGCAAATATCATCGGAGATATGCGAAGTAATTTCACATTTTTCTATAATCACATTTATTGCATTTTCATTTTCTGCCGATATATTTTTAACATTAGCGGTGTTTCCTGAAATCTGTTTTACAGAGCAGTCAAGGATTTCCGTGGATTTATTCACCTCTCTGATTTCTTTTTGTATTTGCAAAACCGATTCGCTGTACTGCCGGGCGTAATCTGCAAAGATTCTTATCTTCTCCATTACGTCCTTATCCATAAATTCCATAATATCATCAAAACATTTCCTTACAATTTCAATACTGCTGTTTGCATCCTTGCAGACGGCCTGTATATTGGAACCGGTTGCTGTCGAGGTTTCCGCAAGTTTTCCTATTTCTCCGGCAACAACCGCAAACCCTTTTCCGGCTTCTCCTGCCCTCGCAGCTTCAATGGAAGCATTTAACGATAACAGGTTTGTCTGTGAAGCAATATCCAGAATCTGCTGTGTCATCTCATTGATACCGGAAAGACCTGTCAGCGATTTTATTGCAGTATCCACAGCGCCTTTTGTTTCTGCAAACCTTTCCATGCTGTTCCTGCGCGTAGATTGTGCCGAATCCTTCATCTTCAGCGCATCCTGCAGCATTGCTTCCGCCTTTTCATTACTCAGGGATATATGACTGACGATTTCTTCCGTTAAAGCATTGATATTTACAATTTCTTCATTCACACTTTTCAAAGCATGATGCGTACTCTCGATGCCGGTTAAAAGTTCTTCTGTAATTGCAGTATTATCCTTTACACAGCCGGCCAGACATATTGCTGATTCATTCATGGATACACACTTGTTTTCCAAAATATTACTGCTTTGCTCTAATACGGAAACAATATCCCTGAGAGATTCCGAAAGCAGATTCGTTGCGGCGGCAATGTTACCTACTTCATCTTTTCTCTCAACAATTTTATCCAGCCCCGTATGATATGAGATATCATAATTCTTCAATTTTAAAACTGCATCTTCGACTTTATGCAGCGGCTTCATCATCCCATTTATAATAATATATACAAATACAGACAAAACCGCAGCCGCAACTGCGCATAACATAATGAGCCTGTACTGCATATCCCTGACAGAAGCAAAAATTTCATTCGTATTGTCTGACATAATGAATACCCAGTCCCGGTCAGAAATATATTGATAGCTTGCCAGATAATTCTCTCCGTCAACCTCATATTCGATATAGGAATTAAAATCCAGACTCCTGTCGGATATGGAATCAATAATCTCATGAATATATGCTTCCCCGGCAATCGTCGCCACCAGTTCCGGATTGGGATGAAAAATATATTCACCGGTCTTTACATTGACCATACAATATTCTGCGCTTTCCATTCCGGTAACCGGCAGACTGTCAAGCGTAGAAAGAATCCCGTCGGTAAGGATTCCGCTTCCTACAAGTCCGACCGGCTGATTATCGTCCAAAACTGCCGCATACATAGAAACTATCTGCATACCGCTTGCCGGTGATATAATGACGCCGGTATTATATACGCCATCCGAACTAAGCATTGCATCCTGCAGCGCCTTTAATGCTTCCCCTTCCCTTGTAGTGACACCGACCACATTTGGATTGGTATGCGCAAGAACATGCGTGTCCCACTCGCTGACATAGATACCCTCCAGATTTTCGATATCCCCGCTATACCTTTCCGTGTAAGCCTGCGCTTCCTCTATATATTGCTGATTGGACGGATTGGATAAAAGGTTTTTGATTTCTCCCGCCCTGCTGTATGCCGTCAGCAAACCTTCAAATTCAATAATATAATTTTCTATAATCTGCATTCTGTCCTTTGCTATTGTCTCTAAATTGTCAATCGATACCTGCCGCATATTATTTGTCAGGAATGAACCGACAAACAGACAGAAAAGCAGCATGATTATGATTTGCATGACAGCAACTATGGCAGTAATTTTTGTGCTCATCCGTTCTTTCATAGTTATTGCCCCTCTTTCAAATTATATGGCAGACCACCTTATCACAAATCCTCTGTATTAAAATAATTCAGATTTTCCTCAACCTCTGCCGACAGCTTTTTCAGTTTCACTGCCGTTCTGGCAAGCGAAGCCGTGGCATCATTCAGCTCATACATGGAAGCATTGGTCTGCTGCGTTGTCGCCGCGTTTTCTTCTGCTATCGCAGACAGATTTGTCATAAGACTGACCACATGTTCTCCTGTCCTGCCGCATACATCAGCCTGTTCCTGAACCGTCCTCATCCCCCCGGTGGCCGTTTGTATCCCCTCTTCAACGATACCAAACTTTACTTTGGTTTCATCCAGTTTCTGCTTCTGGTTCGTAACCATTTCCGTAACCTCGTTAATGGATTGTACCGTCTGCCGGGACTCATTTGACAATGCAAGTATGATATCATCAATCACTTTAGCAGATGAATTGGTCTGCTCCGCAAGTTTCTGGATTTCACTTGCCACTACTGCAAAGCCCTTCCCTGCCGTTCCGGCCCTTGCTGCCTCTATGCTGGCATTCAGGGACAGCAGATTGGTCTGACTTGCAATCTCTGCAATCAGATTGACCGCCTCCTGAATTTTTACAACAGACTCATTTGTCCTGTGTATCTGGCTGGATATCTTTATAAATGCGTCGGTTGTCTGATTGCTTGAACTGCTCAGCTCCTGAATAATCATAGCCGCCTCTGTTCCCTTTTCGCTCATTTCCCTTGCCGAATCTGACAGGCAGCCCACACTCTCCGTAATCTGAAGCATATTTTCCTGCATATCAGATACCTTTTGTGAGGAATCCGAGATATCACATGCCTGTGCCGCTGCACCTTTTGCTATCTCCTCCAGTGCAGTGCTTACCACCTCCGATGCCCCTTTCGTATTGTTTGCCTTATCTTCCAGCTCATCACCTGCTTCTGCAAGATTTGTTGAAATCCCCTGCAGCTGACTGATGCTGTCCTCCAGTTTATCTAAAAACACATTCAGACTCCGGCCGAACTGTGAAAACTCATCTTTTCCGTCTGCCTTAATCCTGACGGTTATCCTGCCCTGCGTTATTTTGTCCAGCGCCTTTCTGAAATGCATTACATTTCTGTCAATGCTGATGCTAATCAGTGTTGTCATGCCCACAAGTATGACTGCCGCCACAACAATCACTATAATGCTTGCCCGCTGCACTGTGGCCTTTACATTATCCATATCCTCAGAAGCCATATTTTTAATTACTCCGCACAAAACTGTAAGGTCATCATTCAACACCGTATTTTCTGCCTTTAATGCAAGGATTTCATCGTCGGTTTCCTTCATTTGACGGAAAATCTCTTTTTGTGCACTAAGCTTCGCAAGGGAATCTGCTGCAAGTTCATCGCTTGTGGTATATAAGGGAATATTCTCTTCCAGCTCTGCCGTCAGCGTCTCTATCCCGGCATAGTTCTCTGCTGTGTCCTTTCCTTCCACCACAAGCTTGCTGTATGTATCGACATCGCTGTTGAGCAGTTCCAGATTACCACTGAAATTATAAACTCCGGAATAGGAACCGCCATACTTATAATCATAGGAAAGGTCTGTCGGTTCCATATAAAGTGTATATTCTATATCCGAATAATCCCGGGAAGCGTATTCCATAATGGAAATCTGCGCTGCAAATTCCTCCCATCCTTCATTGTCCGCATTGAAATTACAACCCACACGGATTGCAGGCTTCTCATCAAACACAGTAACCTCACTGTCCACATACGCCAGTCCTGAGCCGCTGACTGCATCAACGGCTGACAAATCAATATCCGTATATTCTGCGCCTCTTATCAGCCTGACATCCGTAATATAACAGTTGTTATGATAGGTAAGTGTTCCTCCCACCCGAAACGCCAGGGAATTTCTTTTCGCCTGCTCCGGCACCGGCCCTGTGTAAACTAACTTTACATATTCCCTGCCGTCAATCTCCACACGTTCCCCGCTCGTCCACATATGGGCGTCAATCCACTTAATTTCCAGCCAGTCCTGTTTATCAATCAGAACAGAAAAGCTATCTGCCAATGCATCTCCTGCCTCCAGATACTGTCCGTATAACCCATATCGGCTGTCAAATCCCCTTACATCGCTCAGCTCACTTATCTTACTATAGTTCGCCCTGCTCTTTGTCAGCTTGTCAAGCATCCGGTCAATATCCTCTTTGTATCTTCCATCCGCCATGCCCTGCAGCATTTCCACATGGGAGGTCATCTTCCCCAGATTCTCAAGAATACTATCCAGGTATTTCTGTTCAATATAATATTGATACTGTGCTTCCAGTGCAAGATTCTTCGCCTGCAGCACATCGATTTCATTGACCAGCGATTCAATCTCGCTGTTGCTGCTGTTCCTGTTGAGTGAATGAATGCCCAGTACACCGATACAGACTGCCACAAAAATGGAAAAGATACCCATAAGCAGTATCTTACTTTTGATTGTGTAAAATAGTTTTGTACCTTTTACTTTATTTTTTCCATGGTTCATGACGTCTGTTACCCTCCATTTTCATCCGAATGCACATTAAAAAAACTCCAATCACACCCATACAAATATCTTTATTCTATTTTATAAAAATTACACCTTTGCCAAAACCCTACAAACTAAACATCATTCCCCTGCATTTTATATAAAAAACACTTTACGGGCACTGCATTTCTTTCCCTATTCATATACAATGCCGAAGCCAAGTATGGTAAATTCCTTCTCCTCATCCCCCGGCTGCATCCTGATTTCAACGCGCCTGGTTTTCTGTGTCCTGTCCTGAAAGCAAATCAAAGGATTGCAGTGTATCCAGCCGTTTATCTTCGGGTCTGCCAACAGTACCTCCTCACCATCCACAAACACCTGCGCACATCCGGCTTCCGGCGCACCCGAGTCTTTGCTTACCAAAATGAGGCTGCGACAGCAGATTTCCATCACAAACGGGTTGCTGCCTTTTCTATGCATCCAATTATAAGGGAATTCCTTTGTCTGGATTAAATCCCTGTCCATCTCCACACCCTGCAGCTCCTCATCCGTCTCCGAGAAATCACCTGCGGAAATCACCCTGGCAATATCCGTTCCCCTGCTGCTGCGGTCAAACAGCCGGATATTTTCAAACGTATCCCCAATCGGCGCCGGAACTGCTGCCAAATCCGGCATGTCCCCGTCCATCCGGCTCTTATCGGCCTCCTGCATCAGATAAATCAGACAATCCGCCATAATCTTATGTCCGGTGTTCGCAGGATGGAAACAGTCATAAAAGAACTGATTCTTTGTTACCACCTTTCCTTCCCCTGCCTTTTTGTAAAACTGCTCCACCATACAGTCTTTTATACTGACCATCGGCAGCTGATAACACTCGCCTACAATTCCAAGCCTTTCCTGCAGATTCCAATCGTTTGCAAATAATGCAAACAGCAGAATCACGGCAGGCTTGTTTTCGGCTGCTAAAATCTTCCTGACCAGGGAATCGTAACACACGCCTTTTGTCTCGTCCCCCTCGTCATTCACCGCAAATTCCACAACCACAATATCCGGCGCCACCGCCCCATCCCTGAGCACATCACGCTCATAGCGTATCATTCCAAGCTCAGAAGGTGTTCCGCCCACGCCTGCCTTTACGAAGTGAATATTTTCATCCGTGTTCTTTTCTGCAAGCCGGCACAATCCTTCAAAAGTCTGAAATGCATAACATTTTGTATGAATGGGTACGGCTCCTGCTCCCTGTGTGATGGAACCGCCGATAAATGCAATGGTAGTTTCTTCCCCCCTTTTCGCTTTCCCTATCGCAGTTTTTAAACGTGCATTGTTTCCCATCTGCACCAATGACTTTTGAAGCATCTCCCGATAATACGGAGACTCAAAGTCAACACGGCCCTCCTCCTCCGTCTCCGGCGCTGTGAATCCGTCATTCAGATAGAGCTTTACGGCAGCCACAGCCTGCGCCGCCTCCCCATCCTTCTGCGGCTCATCGAACACAAAGCGAATCTGTCCCGGAATATCGTCATCCCCTGACCAGCCGCATACCGTCAGGTCCAGCACATATTCCATGCCGTCCGCCGGAACCTTCATGCAAAGCGTCGTTCCTGAACGGTACAAATCAGACTTCCCGTACATCTGAAACATAAATTCCACCTGCTTTTCGGAATCCTCCATCTCCACACTCACACCAATACTATGTACCAGCCGTTTAAACCCCTCTGCCGTCTCTAACATGCCAGTCATTTCCTCATCCGTGACGTTTCCGGCAATCCTTGCGCCTGAGACCAGCCTGCCGTCGTTCAGATAAATAAACTGTACGCCGGTTCCGTCCGGCTGTACGGAACCGGAAATCTGTTTGTTCCTCATAATGTAAAACCCCGGTCTCCTTTTGACCGGATTTTTTGGTGCTTTTGGCCCTTCCATTGACATTTCCTCCTCTATTCATTCCCTTCCATTCCATTCCCCCACTCCACTCCCATAAAAAGCACCTGATGCCGACCGCCTTATTTTCCATGCATCAGGTGCAGATATAGAATCCTGTGAATATATGCTATGACAGGGAAATACAGAAATGTTCCACTGCCTTTTTCGTCAGCTCCAGACTTCGCGCATCCGGCTGGGAGCCGCCCATATAAATGTGATAGGTTCCGGAATTTAACACATGCTCTCCATTCTCATTGCAGAGCATAAACGCCTCCTCAGGCAGTGATACCCGGATTTTCTTTGTCTCTCCCGCCTTTAATGGAACTTTTACAATCTTTTTCAACTGCGGGTTCGGCGCATCCTCCTTTTCCAGACCGACATAGACCTGAACCGTCTCTGTACCGTCCATGTTCCCTGTATTTTTAATCTCCGCCTGTAAGACAACGCCCTTTTCACCGCGTATGTCATCGGAAACAAGCGCTGCATTCTGATACGTATAATCCGTGTAGGACAACCCATAACCAAACGGATACAGAGCCTTCTGCTTCATATACCGGTAAGTTCTGCCCTTCATGGAATAATCTTCGAAATCCGGCAGTTCTTCAGTGGTCCGGTAAAAAGTCACCGGCAGTTTTCCCTCCGGATTCATCTCTCCGAACAGAATCTTTGCAATTGCTGTACCTCCCTGCGCTCCCGGATACCATCCCTGTACTATCGCATCCAGATTTTCATCTTCCCAGCCAACCGCCATCGCACTTCCGGTCAGCAGCACCAGAACCACCGGTTTTCCGCTGGCCTCTGCAATCTTCAGAATATCATGCTGCAATCCCGGAAGCTGTAAATCGGGCTTATCGCCGCTTCCGTATTCGTTTCCGGTATCGCCTTCCTCTCCCTCAAGGGACGCGTCCAGCCCCATCACTGCAACGATAACATCACTTTCCCTGCAAATACCCCTCACCTCAGAAGCCCTGTCATTTTCCTGTGCCAGTCCGCTCGTCCTGTCCTTGTACAGATGACAGCCTTCCGAATAAAGGACGCGCACCTCATCACCGACATAATCCTGAATGCCCTCAAGCACTGTCACATACCGGGATGCCGTTCCCTCATAATTCCCGACCAGTGCTCTCCGGTTATTGGCATTCGGCCCAATCACACCGATGGTCCGGATTTTATCCTTCTGTAACGGAAGCGTCTGATTCTCATTCTTAAGCAGTACGACACAGCGTCCGGCAACCTGCTCATTTAATTCACGCATCTTCGGGGAATCCACAACCATATAGGAAATGTTGTCATACGGATTCTCCCCCTTATCGTCAAATACCCCCAGCTTCATACGCGAGGTAAACAGATTTACTACCGCCTCATCCAGCCGTTTC
>CAMXQE010000048.1 GCA_947246015.1 uncultured Lachnospiraceae bacterium
TATGGAAACGATATTACGAAGCGAGGAAATGGCTGAAATAATGCTGCTTCCTGTCCGCCACCACAGCCCGGCGTGTTCGTTCCAAATCGGCAGAGTGATAGAAGCGTGGAAGCCGTCGGCGGTTCTGGTGGAAGGACCGGACAATGCCAATGCGCTGCTTCCGGTGATGGTGGATGAAGAGACGAAAGGGCCATTTGCCATATACTATTCCTATCATGACAAAACGGGGAAGATTTCAAAGGAAAAGGAACGCTACAAATGCTACTATCCTTTTTTGGAGTATTCACCGGAACTCACCGCCCTGCGCATCGCAGCGAGGGAAGGGATAAGCGCGGCGTTCATCGATTTGCCCTATGGGGATATCCTTGCAGCGTCTGCGGAAGGAAAAGGGCTGTTAAAGGAAGAAGGAAAGAACAACTATAACGACGATTATCTTCTTTCCAGAAATGAATATATCGGGCAGCTGTGCCGGAAGACAGGACTCCGGAATTTCGATGAATTCTGGGAGAAATATTTTGAGTTAAACGGACTATATGAAGACAGTGATACGTGGTTTTCCCACCTGCGCGTGTACTGTGAACTGGCCAGAAAGAATACGCCTGCGGAAATACTGCGGGAAGAGGGCTGTCTGGAGCGGGAAGCGCATATGGCGGCAAGAATTGCGCAGTGGGCGGCAGGATGGGGCAAACGAGGAGAAGATGGGGGAAGAGTCAAAGGAAAAGCAGTAGCAAAAGAGGCGCAGACTCCGGCAGGGCAGGACGGACCGGAATGGGAGGATACAGAAAAAGGGAATGCAGAAAAGGGGAATGCAGAAAAAGGAAATGCAGACAAGGAGAATCTAAAGAGAGAGGATACAGAAAAATGGAACCGGATTCTGGTGATAACCGGCGGTTTCCATACACCGGGACTTATGGAAAGGCTTTCAGGTGACAGATGGCCGGAAGCTCTGAAAGAGGCGGGACGTCTTGCAGGGAAAGCGCCGGACAGGGAGCAGAGCGTCTATATGATGCCTTACTCGATGGAAGCGGCGGACGCCCTGAACGGATATGCCAGCGGTATGCCTTTTACGGGATTTTATCAGAAGATATGGGACGGGATGCAGGAAACGGAAGAACCGTATAAAAAGGCCGTGCTGGATATGCTGGTATCCTGCGGAAAAGAGGTCAGGAAAAAGGAGGGCGGTCTTTCTACCTATGACGAAATCTGTGCGTGGCAGATGGCTCAGGGACTTAGCGAACTGCGTGGTAAGCCGCAGCCGGGAGCTTATGAATTGTGGGATGCGGTTTTGTCATCCTATGTAAAAGGCGAGTATAATATTGCTTCCGATATGCCGCTTCGGATTCTGCGGAGGCGGATGACGGGGCAGGGAATGGGAAAGCTGTGCAGGCAGGCGGATGTGCCGCCGATTATCCATGATTTTGAGTCACAGTGCAGGAGTTTCGGTTTAAAAACTTATTCCACGGTGGAAACAGAGCTGACGCTGTCCATTTTTTCCGGAAAGAAGCATAGAAAAATGAGCATGTTTCTGCATCGGACGGCATTTCTGGGAACTTCGTTTGCAAAGCGTGTGAAGGGCCCTAATCTTCAGATGAAGAAAGACAGGAACCTGATACGGGAAATATGGAAATACAAGTGGAACACGCAGGTTCCGGCCGCATTGACCGATGTATCGGTTCATGGTGCGACAGTGGAAGAAGCGGCAGTCAGTCTGATACAGGAGCAGTTAAAGAAAGAGATGGGAGCCGGAGAGGCAGCAGTCCTTTTGACAAGGGTATTTGAAATGGGATTGACGGGACAGATGGAGACGGTTTACGGGCGGGTTCATGAACTGATTCTGCGGGATGGAGATTTTTATTCCGTTGCGGATGCTTTGAAGTCGCTTCTGATGATGGAAGAACTGGAAAGTCTTTATCAGTCCGGACTGGAAATGCCGGAACTGCTTCATACCGGAGTGCGGAAGCTGATTTCGCTGCTTCCGGCGATGGCATGTATAAAAGACGAAAATCTGACTGGCTGCATGGACGCTTTGAAACTGCTGTATCAGATTACGGGCAGGAACGGCACACAGACGGGACAGGGAATAGGACAGGAAAAGGAAGCTTATTATGAAGCGTTATGCCAGATGCGGCAGGATACCGGAATTCACGCAGGACTGAATGGCTGTATCCATGGAATTCTGTACGGGAGCGGAAGGGAAACGGCGGAGGAAGTGGAAAAGGCGTGCCGGGGATATTTGACAGGAACGAAAGAACAGGTGCTGCAGACGGCAGTATTTTTCCGGGGATTGTTTTATACGGCCAAAGATTTGATATTTATCGGCGGGAAGTTTTTGGGGATGCTGGATGTTTTTTTCGGACAGCTGGAAGAAGAGGAATTCATGGAATTGCTGCCGCAGCTGCGTATGGCATTTACTTATTTCACGCCCGCAGAGACAGACCGGATAGCGAAGATGGCGGCAGGGATACACGGAAAGCGCGGGGAAGATATTATGCGGCGCAGAGAGGTTATGCCGGACTGGTATGCCTATGGCAGGGAACTGGATGCTTATGCGGCAGGGCGTATGGGCAGGACGATAGATGGAAGCGAGGACTGACCGGATGGATGAACAGGAGATTTTGAACCGTTGGCGGCTTGTGCTTGGGAAATATGCCTCAAAGAATATTTCTTTTTCCGAAGAAGAAGTGAAGCTGATGGATATGGAGCAGGTATTGGACTATCTTTACGGGCGGGAATATGGGGACGAACAGGATATACGGAAAGAACGAGGCGGCGGAAGCGGGGATTCCAGGCTTACGGTTCCTTACTGGCTTTCCAAAGTGAAGAAACTGTTTCCGAAACAGACCGTGGAGATTATGGAACGTCATGCACTGGAAAAATACGGAATGACCGAACTGCTGACAGACCCGGAGGTGCTTCGGAAGCTGGAACCGAACCGGGAGCTCTTAAAGACAATCCTGCAGTTAAAACATATGATGAAAGGGGAGGTGCTTGTTCTTGCCAGGGAAATCGTACGTAAAGTGGCGGAGGAACTGACACGGAAAATGGAACGGGAGATGCAGAAATCTTTTTTCGGCAGGCTGAACCGGAATTCCAGCAGTCCGGTCAGGTCAGTCCGGAATCTGGACATAAAAAAGACGATACGGCAGAATCTGAAGAATTACGATACGGAGCGGGGGCAGCTGGTATTGAAGCAGGTTTATTTTAATTCCCGTATGAAGAAATTCCATCAGTGGCGCGTGATTATCTGTGTGGATGAAAGCGGCTCTATGCTGGATTCGGTCATCCACAGTGCAGTCATGGCGGGTATTTTTGCAAAACTTCCGATGCTGGATACCAGACTGGTTATATTCGATACGAATGTCGTGGACCTGAGCGGTTATGTCAGCGACCCGGTGGAAACGCTGATGAGTATTCAGTTGGGGGGCGGAACGAATATTGCGGGAGCGCTTTCTTATTGTGAACGGCTCATTGATTTTCCGTACCGGACGATGGTGGTTCTCATTTCGGATTTGTATGAAGGCGGCGGGTATCAGAATCTGTATCATGTCAGCAAAGGAATCATAGAGAGCGGTGCGAAGCTTGTGGCGCTGACGGCACTGGATATGGAGGCAAACCCGAACTATGACAGAAGGGCGGCCGCAGCCCTGGCTGATATGGGTGCTTCGGTAGGGGCGATGACGCCGGAGGAGCTGGCGGAATTTATCGGGAAAATAATCTGACTGCGGGCGTGGTTGAAAGAGATGAAGGAGGAGCGCACCGGACAGAGGAGTGAAAGCAGGGGATTGCAGAACATGGACGAACGGAAAACAGTATGGATGGATTTGGATGACGAGTATCTTGTCGGTATTTCGAATAAAGGAATTGTGAAGCGCGCTTATAAGGATAAAGAGGAGGGAAATTATCAGGTGCTTTCCGTAGGTGAGGAAGCGGAAGTAAGTGTGGGTGGAGAAACGGTTCATATCCGGTTCCCGTTGGGAGAAAGTCAGTGTTCCTGTCCGTCGCGTTCCATTTGCCGGCATGTGATATTGGGGATACTGGCGTGGAAAGAATATGAGGAGGGACAGAGCGGCGGCGGGGAAACTGCGGAAGAACCGTCAGAACAGCAGGGGGCAGGTAAGGAAGGGGAAGCAGCGGAAAGCGGAACTGGAGAAACAGAAGAAGCAGGGAATGCGGAGAAAACAGTAAAAACAGAAGAAGCAGGGAACGCGGAGAAAGCAGTAAAAACAAAAGAAGCAGTAAAAACAAAAGAAGCAGTAAAAACAAAAGAAGCAGCAGAAACAAAAGACACAGGGAAAACGGGCGGCAGGAGAACGGGACTGGCGGAGGAAATCGCAGCATATCCGCTGGCATCCATATACAGGATATTGGGCGGCAGGCGGCTGCAGGACATAGCCGGGCAGATAAGGGCAGGACAGAAACCTGAAATCATTCATTCCAGTATCATCACGGTACGTTTTCCGGAACAGGAAACTACGGTAAAGCTGCTGTCGCCCCTGGAATATTCCGCCTGTACCTGCCATAAAAAAGAATTCTGCGTACATAAGGCGGCAGCCGTGTTATGGTGTAAACTGGAAGCGGGGCTGGTGGACCGGGAGGAAGTGGAAGGGGAATCAAGGGCTGCGGACAGGCCGGAATACGATATGGCACAGATAAGGGAAGCTGCCGGACAGATGAAAGAGTTTCTGGAAGAATTGCTGAATACGGGATTGGCGAGGACTTCTCCTGATGTATTGGATTATTTGGAGCGGCTGGCCATCATCAGCCACAATGCGCGCCTTGCCGGACTGGAAAGACAATGGCGCGCCTTAAATGATTCCTATGAAAATTATTTCAAGAGGAAAGCATCGTTCCGGGTACAGGGACTGATGGAACAGCTGACCAGATTGTACCGGAGAGTGGAACTGCTGGCCGGAGCGGAAGATGGCAGGCGGGCCGCGGAACTGGCAGGAGAATTCAAGGCTGAGTATGCGCCGGCCGGGACTCTGGATTTGATTGGGATTGCGGTGGAGCATTTTGAAAGCCAGACCGGATATGAAGGAGAAACGGTATATTTTTTGGAAGAACATACGAAAGAGTGGTATACTTATACGTATGCCAGGCCGGTGTTCTATGGAAAAACGGGCAGGAAAGGAAAACCGGAGAAAACGCAGGCACCGTGGGGACTGCCGCTTTCCCTGGAGGATATGGCGGAGGCGCGCATCCGTCTGACAGGAGCGAAATGCGATGAACGAAGAAGGCTCTCTTCCAGTCAGGAGACGAAAGGGGAGCTTTTAGGAGACAGGAAGCGTGGAGAGAACCGGCTGCGTGCGGAAGAATTAAGCGGGTGGTATTATCAGGATTTCGGGCTGCTTTTTGCGGAACAGACAGGTAAGAAAAGGAAGCCATGGCTCAGGGAACAGGGTGAAAAGGAAGAAGGGACGGAGCTGGTGTTCCTAAGACCGCAATCCTGTGAGAAAGCAGTTTTTTCCGGGACAGAACAGAAGCTGTCCATGCGTCTGTATGACGGTGCGGGAAAAGAGGTTGTGATTGAGGTTACGTATTCTAAGAAAGAAGCGTGGGGGATACGGTATCTGGAACGGGTGACAGAGGAAAAACTCCCCTGTTTCCTGGGGAAAATTTATCTGCGGGACGGTAGGATACGGATGTATCCGGTTGCTGTGTTTGAGAAGGGAGAACTGTCAGAGGATGAAAGCCGGGAGTAAAGAGGAAGTGTTGGGAACTCTGGTGGAGGATGCAGGGAATCTGTTGGAGGAATTGTTTCAGAGCGGTTTCGATACCGTTCATGACAGTACTTTGGAGTCTTTAGAGGAGATGGGGGAACTGACAAAGCAGTATGGAATGGCGCATTTATCAGAGATGCTGGCGGAACTTGCAAAGGGGCTTAAGATGCGCCGGCACAGGATGGAGCGGGAGCCGGATGCATTGGCGGAGTTGTATACAGAGCTGAATGAATATCTGTATTTGTGCAGGGAGAAGACGGCTTATGATACAGGATGGAATTATTATGTAAAAGAGGACGGATGTTAGCCGGTTACGGAACCGGAATGGTGAAGGAGGAAGGGTTATGAGAAATCCAAAAAACATGCAGAGTCAGAGGTCATTGGAAGTTTTGGAGCAGCTGAATCTGACAGAGGAGGAGTTGGAAAAGGCGGAAGAGTATCTGGCGGGAGAAGCAGGTGAAGAGGTTTTGGAACAGTTTGTGTTCCGGGATTTATCGGCAGTGCCACAGGATAAGGCGGTGAAACTGTTCCGCGACCATATGAAGCGGGGGAGGAAAGAGGAAGCGGACCGCCTGTTCTGTCTGTTGTTTACCATAGGACAGTCCACTTGTTATCAACTGGTTCCGATGGATGTGTGCTGGAATGGGAAAGGCGGATTTTTAAGCGATGCAGATAAGAAAGCGGCTGTCTATGCGGTTCATATCGGGATGAGCCAGTATTATCTGTTCGGTTATGCCCTGCGGAATTTAATCAGTGTGGCCGGCAACAGTGCGGAGAACCTGAAACGGGCAATCAGTTATCAAAAGAACCATGCAGACAACGGGAAACTCGTCCTTTTGGCAGTTTACTTTACTACGAAATACGGAAACTTCAAAACCTATAAGGAGCCGGGCGGAAAGGGGGAAGCGGCGGATAACAGTGGAACCTCCGGCGGGACGGGCGCGGATAAAGTGGAAAAAGTGGAAAAGAAGAACCTTGGACTTCTGGAAGGTTTAGGAAAATTTTTCAAAGGAAGACAGGAAGCGGGAAAAGGGGAAGAAGCGCCGGTAGGGATAGCACCGGAAGACAGGCCGCTGATGGAGGAGTATGAAGAAATTATCCTGGACAGTCTGGATAATCTGTACGGCGGGGGGATGGATGCGGATTCCATTCAGAAACTGGCGGACGCAGTCAGGAAAGACCGATTAACGGAAGAAATTTTGCAGCTGGCGGGAGCGAAGGGCAGCGTTTCGGATTTTCTGCTGTTGCTGTTGGGCGGCATGGCATACCTGAACTTCCTGCTTTCCGTAAGGCTGAAAAACATAGTCCGCATCTGTCTGGCGATTGATACGGAGAAAATGCTGGATATTATGGAAAAAGTCAGCGAGCAGCTTCCAGCCTTCGTGCTTCGGGAGATGAAGATAGCCGGCAGGACGGAAGATAAGCTGTTTCCCATCAATATACGTACCGGAGGCGGGGAATATGATGAGGTATTCGGCATCGACAGCGCGCGGTATATCCGTTGGGCGGCAGCAAAGGGGCATCGGGTGATTTTAAAGAAGCAGTTGGAAAATCATCAGGAGTGTTATGTGAAAGTCATGGACGAGGCGTTGATGGAGTATGCCAATACGATGCTGAATGTTATCCAGACTCAGAATAAACCTTTGTATGATAAGCTGGTGGCGCAGAAGCAGCAATTCGGCAGAAACAGGGAAATGGAAAAAATGATAGCCGCTCTGGTAGAAGTCAATGCAGCTGCGGATGTGGTGAAGGATTATCTGCGCGGAGAGAAGGAAGCGGCCGCTTTATACCCGTATCTGGACCAGATTCGGAGCAAGTACTATTACAATACCAGAGAGTGGCATGTGGTGGAAGAGTACATGAGGAATTTCCAGGATGAGGAGTTCTTCCGCAGATGTCAGGTATATATTCTGTTTAAGAACCCGTATTTGCTGCAGGACAATTTCATGAAGAACGGGACGATAGAGACGGGAAAACTGAGAGCGCTCTTCCGGAATTTCGATGCAGAGGGGCTGACGGTGGCAAACCAGCTTTCAGGTCTGCTCTGGCTGTACGATTCTTTTTATCTGGAGCGTCATAAGATAAACCTTTTGGATGGAGCGGCGGGATGCTTTGCGGTTTATCTGCGGGAGCGGAGGGAGGAGACGGTAAGCGCTTTTTCCTCTGCGGAGGCAGTGGGGCGTTTCTTCGGACTGCGTGTGATGCGGGGGAACGCGGAAGAATATAAGAAAGAAATTCTGGCGTTTTCCCAGGACGGTTCCAAGGCGGTGAAGGAGGAACTGCTGGATATTCTGTGCGGACAGAAAGGATGGGAAGAAGAGGTAAAAGGTCTGCTTGCGTCGAAAAAAGCGGCGGAGCGGGAACTGGCAGTCCGGGCGCTGCTTGGCTGGCAGGGAGAGGACAGTACTTATAAGGAATTATTTGCACAGATGCTGGAAAAGGAGAAAAACAACAAGGTCAGGGAACTTTTATTGAAAGCGCTGAAACTGGAAGAAGAAGGGAATTCCGGTGCAGAGGAACTGACAAGAGAGGACCTGGTAAAAGAAATCCACAAGGGCGGGAAGAAACGGAGCCTGGCATGGGCTTACGAAACGCCGTTTTCCGCAGTGCACGGGAAAAACGGAGAAGAGGCAGAAGAGACGTATCTTCAGGCCATTCTGTTGTGTTATGCGGCTGTGGACGGATGCGGGGTAAGCGATAAGGCAGCGATGCTGGCGGAGGAACTGCAGCCGGAAGAACTGGCCGTCTATGTGAATGAGCTCTTTGATAAGTGGATGGAAGCGGGAGCGGAGGCGAAGAAACGCTGGGTGCTTTATGCGGCTTCTATTCATGGGGGCTTTGATATCGTAAAGAAGCTGCAGCATCAGATACAGGAATGGCCCCAGCAGTCGAGGGGAGCGATTGCGGCGGAGGCAGTGCAGGCATTGAGCCTGAATCCTCTACCCCAGGCACTCTTGATTGTGGACGGTATTTCCAGAAAGTTTAAGTTCAAACAGGTGAAGGCAGCGGCGGGAAAGGCTTTGGAGTTTGCGGCTGCGCAGCTGGGTATCAGCAGGGAGGAACTGGAGGACCGGATTGTTCCGGACCTGGGGTTTGACGAAAAAGGTGAGAGAAGTTTTGATTACGGGGAGCGTAAGTTCCGGGTATTGATTACACCCGCACTGGAGATAGAGGTGTATGATGAGACAGGAAAGAAACTGAAAAATATGCCGTCCCCCGGCAAGCGGGACGAGGAAGAGAAAGCGGCGGCATCCTATGAAGCGTTCAAACAGATGAAGAAGCAGATGAAGATGACTGTAAGCAGTCAGAAAATGCGGCTGGAACTGGCCCTGTCTTCCGGAAGAAAGTGGAGCGTGGAAGCATGGAAACAGCTGTTTGTAAAAAATCCCGTGATGCACCAGTTTGCCATTGGTCTGATATGGGGTATTTATGGGGAAAAGGAATTAGTGCAGAGTTTCCGCTACATGGAGGACGGTTCCTTCAATACGGAAGAAGAGGAAGAGTATGAACTGCCGGAAGATGGCAGAATCGGGCTGGTACATCCGATTGAACTGTCCGGAGAATCGGGGGAGAACTGGAAGCAGCAGCTGGAGGATTATGAAATCCGTCAGCCCATCGAACAGTTGGAACGGAATGTTTATGTCATGACGGAAGAAGAGGCAGGCTCGCAGCATTTAGAGCGCTTTGGCGGCTGTATCCTGAATGATTTGTCTTTGGGCGGAAAATTGCAGGGACTCGGCTGGTACCGCGGTCCGGTGGAAGATGGAGGATGTTTCGATACCTATTACCGGCTGGATGAGGAAGCGGGGATTGGCGTACAGTTACATTTTTCAGGCAGCTTTGTGGGCGGGGAAAATGAAGAGGTAACGGTTTACCATGCGGAATTCTATCCGGCGGAAGAAATGAAACGCGGTTATGTTTACCGCAAGGAAGAAAAAGAAAAGGCATTTTTCTTAAAAGATATTCCCGGCAGATATTTCAGTGAGACAGTCTGGCAGCTGGCAAAGGCGACAGCGTCCAGTCAGGAGAAGGATGAAAACTGGAGGAACGAAGCTTTTTAAGCTTCGTACTCCTCCAGTTCTTTTTGAACGCTTTCTTCACAGGATTTCATGGCTTCGATGGTTTTGGCAAACAGTTCGTCCAGTTCCCATCCCAGCATGTCCGCACCCTGACGGATGATATCCCTGGAACAGCCGGCGGCAAATTTTTTGTCCTTAAATTTCTTTTTTAAGCTGGAAACTTCCAAATCCATCACGCTTTTGGATGGCCGCATCCTGATGGCTGCACCAATCAGACCGGTCAGTTCGTCCGTGGCGAAAAGTATTTTTTCCATTGTATGGGAAGGTTCCACATCACAGCAGATACCGTAACCATGGCTGCAAATGGAATGGGTCAGGTCTTCCCCTGCATTTATTTCCGCTAGAAGTTCCGGCGCTTTTTGGCAGTGTTCTTCGGGAAAACATTCGAAATCCACATCGTGAAGCAGTCCTGCGAGGCTCCAATAGTCTGTTTCGTCTCCATAGCCCATTTCCCGGGCGAACCATTTCATAACGCCTTCTACGGTAAAAGCGTGGAGCAGATGGAAAGGCTCTTTGTTGTATTTGGTGAGCAGGGAAAGCGCGTCTTTGCGCGTAATGGTTGTGTTCATGGCAGTTTCCTCCTGATGATGATTGTTTTTATTCCCGCGGGCAACGGGCCGGATGCCTGCAACATTGGGCGGCTGCCGCGAGGGTCTTTGACTTCAAGCAAGGTTATTATACTCTGATTCATGGGAATCGGCAAGGGTTGGAAAGCCAAGAACCGCCATTCCGTAACAGTTCAGCCTTCGGCTTTCCTGTGACGCTATTCATTCCTTCCCATGTGTAATGTTCCATGCACAAATATCTTTTTCATCAGTGTGTCGCACCGCCTGTTACTTTAATATCTTCTGTCGTTTCCACGATTGCCTCAATCGCAGCTTTAATCGCTTCCACCATCATCTTCTGCGACATGGATGGCATATTCTTTTTATCTATGACCTGCTGCGGCAGATAGGGGATATGAATGAACCCGCTCCGTTTTCCCGGATACTTGGTGGCAATCAGATGACAGACGCCATATGTTACATGATTGCACACAAAAGTTCCTGCCGTATTGGAAACCGATGCCGGGATATTTCGTTCCTGAATCTTCTGTACAATAGCTTTGATTGGCACTGTCACCAGATATGCATCCGGCCCGTCCGGACAGACTGGTTCGTCGATAATCTGATTGCCTTCATTATCCGGTATCTGGTAGTCATCCACATTGATACCCACTCGTTCCACTGTAATATCCGGTCTTCCGCCCGCCTGGCCAATGGACAGTACTGCATCAGGGTTATATGCCGCAATCGCTTCATCAACCACCCGGAGGGATTTATGACAGACTGTGGGAATTTCCAATTTGATAATTTCTGCATCTGCAATCATATCCGGCAGTCTTTTTACGGTTTCTATCGCGGGGTTTACCGGCTCTCCACCAAATGGGTCAAATCCAGTTACCAATATTTTCATTTTCTGCTCCTTTATATTTTTGTAGAAAATTATACATTAAATCTTTATATCGTGCAATTGTCAGATAAAGACCTTGACAAACTTCCATAACCAATATATGATTAGAACGAAACAAGTGAATGAGAAAATTCTTCGGGGTTGGGTGAAACGGCACAGTCGTCATTCCCTACCGGCGGTGACAGTCCGCGACCCGTGAGGAAACCGGCAGGTTTCCAAAACGGCTGATTTGGTGCAATTCCAAAACCGACAGTAAAGTCTGGATGAGAGAAGGAAAGTAAGGATATGTCCGCAGGAGCGAATCGGAAAAGGCTGGAAGCAGCTGGCATCAGATGGAGTCCTTCGGGCAGGAAGATTACGGAATATACCCTGAACAGAAGTGTTCGGGGTTTTTTTGTGCACAGGGGTGCGTAAGGAAATTAGCTGCTATGCAGCACGCACCCCGCGCGGCAGGCAGGGAGAAAACTTCCCTGCCCGATTGCACACACCGGTGAAGGGGAGAAGGAGTTTTCCCTTTCCCGGCCAGGTTCCGTTAAAGTTCCATGAAGAATTTTCCCTGGGAAATTAGAAAACAGCAACCGCAGGAAGAGCGGTTGCGGAACTGAAATCAGGAGGGAAAGAAATGAATGATTTAATGCAGTCGGTAACAGAAAACCTTATATTTGTACTGGAGTTTTTGGGCATCGTTGTTTTGATGTTCGCGGTGGCATACGGCGCGGAAAAAATGGCAAAGAAAAAAAGCGGCGATACGGAGCGCATTCTTTCCACAAGAAAGATAACGCTGATCGGTGTATTTTCCGCCATCGCATTTATCCTTATGCTGCTGGAATTTCCGGTGCCTTTTGCCCCGGCATTTTATGAATTGGATTTCAGCGAAATTCCGGTGCTGGTCGGGACCTTTGCGTTTGGGCCGGTGGCAGGCGTTATGATTGAGTTTTGCAAAATCTTATTGAAGCTTGTCTTTAAGGGGACATCTACCGCGTTTGTAGGCGATCTTGCGAATTTTATCATTGGATGCAGCTTCATTCTGCCCGCATCCATCCTTTATGTAAACAAAAAGACAAAGAAAACGGCGGTGATTGGTTCCGTGACAGGTACTGTATGCATGACGGTTTTCGGAACAGCTTTTAATGCGGTATATCTTCTGCCGAAATTCGCCCAGCTTTACGGGATGCCGCTGGACGCGATTGTTGGTATGGGAACGGCAATCAATCCGGCCATCAACAGTGTGGTGACACTGGTTATTTTTGCGGTGGCTCCCCTGAATATCCTGAAAGGCGGCAGCGTATCCGTTGTAACGATGCTGGTTTATAAGAAACTGAGCCCGATTCTGAAAGAAAGCCATAGACAGGCGGCCGTGCACAGACCGGCGCAACAGTAAGCAGGGCGGCAGACAGGACTGTTATATTTGATACCGTTTGCATTGGAAGATTCATTTTCAATGCAGGCGGTATTTTTTTCCCGATTTTTTTAACTCTTGAAGAAAAAGGGCTGTGTCAGCCGTTATAATAGTAAAAGCTGCCGGGATTTCCTTAGTTTTTAAAAAAAATTAAGAATTTTTTAAGCTTATTGGCATCGTATTGTTAGGAAAATGAAATATAATGGAACGGTAGTGTACAGTCCGCCCAAGGCTGAACTGCTGCACGGCAGCAGACAGTTGTGAAAAAATCATCTTGACAAGGGTTGACAAAAATACAAAAATAGATTATTGTATTAGACAAGTAATACAATGAGACAGCGAGCGGAGTGCATCACAGGAGGAAGAGTGAAAGATTTTTCAAATCTTTCACTCCGCAAGTTTGTGTCTGCGCTGCATCCACAAACTTGATATGCGCAAAAAGCAGCGCAGAAATGAGGAAATAAATGAGTGCATTGGTTGAAATACGGGATATGTGCAAGGTATACAATCCCGGAGAGAATGAGGTAAGGGCATTAGACCATGTAGACCTGGTCATTAATGAAAAAGAATTTGTAGCAATCATCGGCCAGTCCGGCTCCGGCAAATCCACGCTGATGAATATGCTGGGATGTCTGGATGTGCCTACCAGCGGTACTTATATGCTGCATGATAAAGATGTGTCGCATCTGAGCGACGATGAACTTTCCGATATCAGGAATAAAGAAATCGGATTCATCTTTCAGGGATTTAACCTGATTGCCAATCTGACGGCATTGGAAAATGTGGAACTTCCGTTAATTTACAGAGGGGTATCGAGACGGGAGAGGATACGGCTTTCGGAAACGGCGCTGGAAAAGGTAGGTCTGGCCAAGCGTAAAACCCACAAACCATCGGAGATGTCAGGCGGACAGCAGCAGAGGGTGGCGATTGCAAGAGCGATTGCACAGGCGCCTCCGATTATTTTGGCGGATGAGCCGACCGGTAATCTGGATTCCGGTTCCACGAAAGAAATCATGGGAATCCTAAAGGGTCTGCACGAAGAGGGCAGGACGGTGATTCTCATTACCCATGACAATGAGATAGCGGCGCAGGCAAAACGTGTGATTAAGATAATGGACGGCAGAATCGTCCACGACTCTGCCAATGATATAGAGAACAATAAGGAACAGAAGCAGGAAGAACCGAAACAAAAAGAATCCAGTGTGAGAGGAGAGGACAGCAATGAGTGATATGGATTTGCAGAAATCAGAAAAACAGAAACAGAAAGAGTTCAAAAAAGCAGAGAAGAAAAAGGCAAAAGAGGAAAAGAAACAACAGAAAACTCCTATGGAGCCGGCAAGAAAAAAGAAAATTATCAAGAGAAGCATTTTCGGAGGTGTGGCTGCAGTTTTTGTGCTTTTTATCGTGTATAGCAACATTGCGGCGGCAAATGCCAAACCAATGGTGTCTACCATGGCAGTAACGAGAGGCGATATTGAACAGACAATCAGTACCAGCGGTTCCGTGGTGTCGGATGAAGTAAAGACTTACTTTGCACCGGTCAGCATTCAGGTTGGGACAATCCATGTGGCACAGGGAGAAAGCGCTTCCAAAGGGCAGGCTGTGATTACATACGACGAGACAGACCTTGCGAACGAAAAAAGAACCGCTGAGCTGAAACTGCAGCAGAACGAAGGCAGTTATAAGGATTCCATTCAGAAAAACAATGAAAGTCTGGGCGATTTGGGTGAAGCCAATGTGAATCTGGCAGTGCTGGAACAGCAGATTACGGATATTGACAATTACATTAAAGAACTGCAAAAGAATGTGGATGATAAGAAAGCGGCCCTTGCCCATGAAGGCGCTCTGTTACAGATTTCACTGATTGACTGGGCGGATGACCCGATGTCTGATGAATACGAGAATCTGCAGAAACTGGTACAGATTAATACTTATGAGCAGTCAAACAATGCGGAAATCCGTGCATGGCAGGATGAAATCACGAAGTATACAGACATGCTGAACAACTGTAAAGAGTACAAGTCCGAGATGAAATCCCAGAAAAGTTCCGCTGAAAATACGAAGCTGAATGCGGGCGGTAAGGAAGAACTGGAAGCAAAAACAGAAATTGAATCCATCAGTTCCCAGGAAACACTGGATGCCATTTCCGCATCCGAAAGCGGTATTGTGGCGGATTTCAACGGCGTCGTAACGGAGATGAATGTGGTAGAGGGAAAGACTCCGGCAGTAGGCGAGCAGTTATTTAAACTGGAAAGCACAGAGAACGTAAAAGTTACGATTACCATTTCCAAATATGATTTGGAAAAGATAGAGGTAGGGCAGAAAGCGATTGTCACCATCGGCGGCTCCACTTATGAAGGTGAGGTTTCTAAAATCGACCGGATGGCAACGAAGAATAACAGCGGCGCTTCCGTGGTGAATACGGACATAAAGATTCTGAATCCGGACGAGAATATTTTCCTCGGTGTGGAAGCCAAAGTTTCCGTCAGCACGTCGAAATCCGAAGGTGCGCTTTTAGTACCCTTCAGTGCGGTGAATACAGATATGGACGGCAGTTTCGTATATGCTGTGGAAAATGGCATTGTGGTAAAAAAACCGGTACAGACCGGAATTTCTTCCGCGGTGGACGTAGAGATAACGGAAGGGCTGAATGAGGGCGACCAGATATTGACGGAAGTAAGCAGCGGCATTTCCGAAGGCATGGCGGTGACTGCGATGCCGCAGCAGTAATTGGGGCGTGTGAACGAGAAGTTTTCACATACGGATTTGAGCCTGCGGACCGGGTTTGCAGGCTACGGAAAGGCGTAGGTATTTTATGGCACAGATATGGGAATATATAAAAATTGCCCTGATGAACATTAAGAGCAACAAAGGCCGTTCCGTCCTTACCATGCTTGGTATTATTATCGGTATCGCATCGGTTATCATGGTCATGGCAATCGGAAACGGCGTAAGGGGACAGATTAATGAAGAATTGGAAAGCATGGGGAGCGGTTTGATAGAGTTAATGCTGGATACGACTTTGGACGATGTGACCATGCGGTTCCGGGAAGATGATTTTGATTTGATAATGACAAGAATTGACCATGTGAAAGGGGTTACGCCCCTGATTGGCGGCTGGGGACAGGCGAACGGCGCCAAGGGAAATTATGAGGCACAGGCACTCGGCGGTACGGAAGGACTGCAATATTACTCCGGCAACGGGGGAAAGATTATCAAAGGAAGATATTTTACAAATGAAGACGTGGAAGGCAGTAAACGAGTGTGCGTTATTTCGGAAAGCGGCGCCGTCAATCTGTTCGGGACAACGGATGTGGTAGGCATGAGTTTTGAACTTTCCATCTATGGAATTTCCAATGAAGTAACGATTGTAGGTATCCGCGAAGACAGCGCAGGTACGATTGTAAATACTACCATGAGTACGCGGATTTATGTGGAGATGCCGTATACTTCCATGGCGGACGCTTATTATTACTACGTGGATGAATTCAGCGACCTTCTGATTTTTGCGGAGGCTACGGAGTATTGTACGGAGGTGGCGCAGAATGCCATTGCTTTACTGGAGAACAAATATGGTGTACGGGGCGAAGGGCAGATTATGGTCCAGAATATGTCGGATATGTCCGCAGAGTTTGACAGTATCCTGAGTATTCTTACGCTGTTTATCTCATTTGTGGCAGCAATATCCCTGCTGGTAGGCGGTATCGGCGTTATGAATATCATGCTTGTATCCGTAACCGAGAGGACAAGGGAAATCGGTATCCGTAAATCACTGGGTGCAAGAACGGGCTCCATCCTTCTGCAGTTTTTAGCAGAAGCAGCGATTATTACCATGCTGGGCGGATTGATTGGTATTGTGCTGGGAATTTTGGGCGGGAATCTGGTATGTTCCATTGCAAACATTACGGCAAGGACGCAGATGTCTACCATTATCGGTGCGACGTTGTTTTCATCGGCGGTGGGACTGTTCTTCGGTATCTATCCGGCGAGAAAAGCTGCGAAACTCAGCCCGATTGAGGCTTTGCGGCACGAATAGCGGGAATTTTATATGGATGTATCATCGGAAAATACAGGGCGTGCATGAAAATGCCGTAAACATAAGCCCGTGTAAAAAGAAGGGGCTGTCGCAATAAGAATGATGTATACAAGATATGGGAAAGCCTGACCAGAAACAATACTATATCTTGTATAAAAAGTTCTTAATGCGGCAGCTCCTTCTTTTTTTGCGGCTTTATATTAGTCGGTCATTTCGTTTAAAAAGTCAAATTCCAGTCCAATAATTTCATCTATTGGTATAATCCTGCGTAACCGGCTTTCTAGACTTTCTGTCTCTGCCCATAAGAATGGATAAAATGCTACTCCTTCGTTGTAGTCCAGATTGGAAATATCCTTCTGCCAGCTTTTCCAGCGGTAGTCAACATAGAAAGTATCTGTATCTCCATGAATACACCAATACAGGAACTGGTTAAAGTTTAGTTCCATATCTTCAATTTCCAGACAATCAGGGGCAAAGTAACCAATGCTGCCATTTCTTAAATATATAAACAGACCGCCCAAAATATCCTCTGCAATCACCAAATCATCAAAGGGAAAAGAATCATTTCTGGAAACAAAATCTATCGTTCCGGAACCGTAAATCCGTATCCAGTTATCTATAATGATTCCGCCTGTATTTTCAAGAAGCAGTCCTAACAGACTTTCGGGATTTATCTCATATTTTTCTGCTATTTTATTTTGCACAGGGTGATTACCTGGCAGAACTTTTATTGCTTTTGTGGAACTGTTAATTTCATCCAGTATTTTCTGAAAATGATTCATGTTTTTTTCTGTTCTCCATTAAAAAACTGATTTGTTACTTTAATCATGATATATGGATTTGCAATGTCTGTCAATCTTTATATAGTCTGTGATTCATCATTCAGATATTTTTGCGCTTGTATCAGCTTATTTGTATGACGCAGCAGCGTCCGCGGCTGATATTTCTAATTTTATGGGCAATGTGTGAGGATAGATACTGAAGCTAAATTTCCATACGGTTTTTATAAAATAGGTTGACAATTTATGGGGGGGGGTAAAATAACACAAATAGTAAAAGCGGGAAAATGGTCGTCAGAATGCTGTTATGGAGCGAAGGGAATAGAAAAAAACAGGAGAGGAAGTGGGTAAGCATGGGAACAGGAATGAAGAAAAGAAAAAAGACGATAGGTATCGGACTTGGAATTTGTTTGGGATTATCTCCGCTTCGGGCATATGCGGGAGAGACGGATGGCATGATGTCTGTAGCAGAAGCTGGGGAAATGGAAAGTGCGGAAAAGGTATCTCCTACGGCGGAAGCGATTATGAAGAAATTTATGGGATTAGAAGGGGAAGAAACGGAAGCGGGGGAAGGCGGGAAAGCGGCTGGACTGGCGGATGGTGTTCCTTTAGAATTGGCAGACGGGGATGTAGATATTAATGAGGTGAATTTTCCGGATACACTTTTCCGTGATGATATTGTCCATTATTATGATGGTAGTGATGGGTCAAACAGAGACGGGAAACTGTCAGAGAGTGAACTGGCTCAAATTACAACAATCGCTATTGACAGAGAGGACCAGACTCAGCAGTACAATCAGTATCATCAGTATCAGGATTTGACCGGAATAGAATATTTTACGTCATTAACATATTTGCACTGCCGTTGTAATCAGCTGACACATTTGGATGTAAGTAAGAATACGTCATTGACATATCTGAACTGTACTGCTAACCAGCTGACGGATTTGGACGTAAGTCAGAATGAGGCGTTGAAGGGGTTGGAATGTGCTGCGAACTCATTGGGAAGTTTGGATATAAGCCAAAATACCGCATTGGAGTTCTTGTGGTGTCCTGCGAACCAATTGGACAGCCTGAATATAAGTCAGAATACAATGCTGACATCGCTGACTTGTCATAAGAATCAACTGACCAGCCTTGATACAAGTGAAAATACGATGCTTACAAAGTTGAGCTGTTACTCTAACCAGCTGACCAGTTTGGATGTAAGTGAAAATACGATGCTGACCGATTTGTGGTGTTCTTCCAATCAGCTGACCAGTTTAGATGTAAGCCGAAACGCGGCACTGGAAGTTTTAGAATGCGGCTCCAACCGGTTGGCCAATCTGGATATCAGTAGGAACACGGCACTAATGGGTTTGAGCTGTTCCTCCAACCAGCTGACCAGTTTGGATGTAAGCCGAAACATCGGGCTGACCGCGTTGGAATGCGCCAATAATCGGCTGAGTTGTTTGGATTTGAGCAATACGGATTTGGAAGCAGATGATGCGGTTATTGATATCGGTAACCAGATGATAGAGATTGACGGCAGCAGCATAAACATACTTGTCTATGACAGTAACTTTGACGTTGGTAGGGTAAGTGCGCTGAATGGCTTGGTTCTGAAGGACGGCGTGTTCACCCTGGCGGACGGGGTGAAGTCGGGAAGCTATGTCTATAACGTAAAGCTCCCATCAGGAAACAGCATACCTATGGAAGTCACAATTAGAATGGCGGGAAACTCTGGGGATGAAGAAGGAGAAAGGCCGAATGAAGGGGATGCAAATTATGATGAAAGCGGTTCTGGAGAGGTAGAAAGTGATGGTGGCAGTCATCAGGAAGATAACGGGGAGGAAACGACAGCACTGAAATTTAAAAATGCGATGTGGTCAAGGTCATCCAGTGTACGGGGGAGGAGAGTGCAGACTTCCGGAGGAAAATATGTAGCTTCTTCTATTGACGGTATTTATAATGCAAACAGTATAAGAAACATGGCAATTGTCACGCCCAAGGAAAGCGTTGCGGAGGCTGTGGGGATTCCTGTCACCGATATGAGCAATGGAACAAATCTCAGCCTGCAGGTGGAGGATTGTAGAGTGATAAAAAAGCAGGAAGCCTTAAAAAGCATTGCAGATGGAATGGGAAAGAAAGTAATGGCATATATTGATGTGGATCTGTACTCCATTAACAGGCAGGGTAAGGTAAACACAATCCGTACAGCTTCCCAACCGGTCACCATGATGTTTGGCGTGCCGGAGACTTATGTAAGTCCCGCGCATTCTTATTCGGTAATCTGTGTGGATGAAAACGGAAACACTGTTGTTTTTCAGGATACAGACACGGATGACAGGACGATTACCATTGACGCGAATGTATTTGGAACGTATATAATCGTGTATGAAAAAGAATAAGTATATTAGATTTTAGATATAGTGAGAGAAGCTAAAACGGGAAAGAAAAACAGTAATGATAAGAAACAACTTGTTTCCGACAGGGAGCAGGTTGTTTCTGACTTTGGATGATGATTTTTTTGCATGTTCTTTCAATGCAATAGGACGGAGCCGGGATGCAGTCGTTTGGGAGGTGAGGATTGAAAACCGATTTCCGTGCCGGACAGTATTTTTACTTGCACTTTAATGGAATTTCAGTATAATAAGAATGGATAAGGCATTTCCATTCAATAGCAGATTGGGAACGGTCTTTATGAATTGGAAGGATTCAGGCAGTCATAAGGAGCAATGAAATGGAACTGGAATTTGATGTCAGAATAACAGCAAATATTTTATATGACTATATGCTGCGGCACACCTATTACAGTGCATCAGGGTTATTTGGCACGATAGCGGGAGCGCTTATGCTGGTATATTTTTTTTCACAGGGCGGGATGATTTTTCTCATAGCAGGATTGGTCATTCTGTTATACCTGCCATGGACGCTGTTCATCAGGTCCAGACAGCAGATGGTAAATACACCGGCATTTAAGGAACCCCTGCATTACCGGCTGACAGAGGAAGGAATAGAAGTATCGCAGGGCGGAGAGGTACAGACGCAGAAATGGGAAGACATGTTTAAGGCAGTTTCCACCCAAAGGAGCCTGATTGTATATACATCCAAAATAAATGCTTCCATCTTTCCCAAACAGGATTTGGGGGAACTGACACCGCAGGTAATTCGGATGATTTCCACACATATGCCTCCGGCGAAGGTAAAGATACGGGGGTGATGGAATGCCGTCAGGCAGGATGGAAACTGTAAAAAAGGCTGTACAGAAAATGGGAACAAAAATGGAAACAGAAATAAAAATAGAAACAGAAACAAACAGTGCAGAAGAAACCTATGCATTGGGATTCCGGATTGGGGAACAGGCATCTGCCGGTGAAGTTTATACGCTGGTAGGGGATTTGGGCGTTGGCAAAACCGTATTTACCCAAGGGCTGGCAAAAGGGCTTGGCGTAGAGGAAGCAGTGAACAGCCCCACTTTTACGATTTTACAGCTATACGAAGATGGCAGGCTTCCTTTTGCCCATTTTGACGTTTACCGCATCGTAGATGTGGAGGAAATGGACGAAATCGGCTATGAAGATTATTTTTACGGGAATGGGGTGTGCCTGATTGAATGGGCGGATCTCATAAGAGAGATACTGCCGGAGCATTATTGGGAAATTACTATCTGCAAGGATTTGAAAAAGGGGACGGATTTCCGGTTGATAACGGTGGAAGAGAAGTTTGCGTCCGCGCTGCATCCGCAAACTTAAAAAGCAAAGAAGATTCAAAATAGAAAGCAGCGCAGAAACGAGGAAAGAGATGAAGATTTTGGCGCTGGACAGTTCCGGTCTGGTAGCGTCCGCAGCGTTAACCGAGGATGACCTGTTGATTGCGGAGTATGATATCCAGTATAAGAAGACGCATTCCCAGACATTGCTGCCGATGCTGGATGAAATAAGGCGTATGATAGATTTGGATATGGAATCCGTGGATGCGGTGGCGCTGGCAGCAGGGCCGGGCTCGTTCACAGGACTGCGCATCGGTTCGGCAACGGCAAAGGGCTTGGGACTGGCGCTGGACATTCCAATCGTGGAGATACCTACCCTGGAGGGACTGGCCTACAATTTATACGGGACGGCGGATTACATATGTCCGATTATGGATGCGAGGCGCGGGCAGGTATATACTGGTATTTATGAGTTTGTATGGGAAAAGGGAGAACGCGGGAGCGGCATATCCGGCGGACCGGCCGGGTATTCCATAACAGCAGTCGAACCTCAATGTGCGGTGGCGATTGAAGAAATTGCCAAAAAGCTGAATGATTTGGGCCGCCGGGTCATATTTTTAGGAGACGGGGTTCCCGTGTTCCGTCAGAGACTGGCGGAGCTGATGCAGGTGGAATACAGCTTTGCACCGGCGCATTTGAACCGGCAGAGAGCGGCGTCCATTGCAGCTCTCGGAAGCATTTATTTTAAGGAAGGAAAGACGGTTCCGGCAGCAGAGCATACACCCATCTATCTGCGGCTGTCCCAGGCAGAGCGGGAACGCAACGAACGGAACAGACAGGGGGAAGCATGATAACGGTCAGACAGATGGAGGAACGGGATGCAGAGGCAGCGGCCCGTCTGGAGGCGGAAAACTTTTCAATGCCATGGTCGGAACATGCTTTTTTGGAGACACTCCGGTGCGGCTATGCCTATTATTACGTGGCGGAGATGGAAGGAACGGTAGTCGGAATCTGCGGGCTGCGCAATATCGCGGGAGAAGGCGAGATTACCAATGTGGTGGTAGCGGAAAGCTGCCGCCGGATGGGAGTGGCCGGACAGATGCTGGAAAAGGTTCTGGCACAGGGCATGGAGCTTGGAATAGAAGCCTTTACCTTAGAAGTAAGATGCAGCAATCGGGCAGCCATTGGTTTGTATGAAAAGTTCGGTTTCCGGAGTGAGGGCGTGCGCAGGAATTTTTATGACAGACCGCGGGAAGATGCGCTTATCATGTGGAAGAGGTGCAGCACAGCCCGCGGCGCTTAACGGTAAGAAGCAGAAACGGCAGGAACGAACCGGTGCAAAGTAACAGGAATTACCACTGTTTTTGTCGTAAAAGCTCGTGTATAATGACAGATATAGCGATACATTGTACATCTAGGGAGGATGAGACTATGCGTAAATATCTGGATGAAAATAAAGCGGAACTCATTTCCGTTATTTGTAATGCTTGCGGAAAAGAATTATTGGTAGAAAATGGAATTTTAAAAGAAGGATGTCTGGAAGTAAATGCGTCTTTCGGATATTTCAGCAAAAGAGATGGACAGATTCACCGCTTTGACCTGTGTGAAGACTGTTACGAAAAAATAATTGCCGGATTCCGGATTCCGGTAGAAAATCAGGAGGTAAAAGAATTTTTATAAACTCCTGGTATCCGGGCCGGCATAGCGGGTGCCCGGAAATCCGGACATGCGCTGGATAGGAGTCATATGTTGGATGTATGTTTACTCGGAACAGGTGGGATGATGCCGCTGCCATATCGCTGGCTGACTTCCCTGATGGCGAGGTACAATGGAAAAAGTATATTGATTGACTGTGGGGAGGGGACACAGATTGCCATGAAGGAAAAGGGCTGGAGCCCGAAGCCTATTGACATTATCTGCTTTACCCACTATCATGCGGATCATATCAGCGGACTGCCCGGAATGCTTCTCACTATGGGGAATGCGGAACGGACAGAGCCGCTTCTTTTAGTGGGGCCGAAGGGGCTGACCAGGGTGGTGAACTCCCTTCGGGTTATCGCACCGGAGCTTCCTTTTTCAATAGAGTGTGTGGAAATAACGGAACCGGAACAGAGATTTGAATTTGACGGATTTCGGATTGAAGCTTTTCGGGTGAACCATAATGTGGTATGCTATGGGTATAGCATAATCATAGAGCGCATCGGCAAATTTCAGGTAGAAAAGGCGATGGAGCTTGGGCTGGACAGAAGGTACTGGAACCGTCTGCAGAAAGGCGAGACCGTCGAACTGGAAGGGAAAGTATATACGCCGGATATGGTGCTGGGCGAAGCGCGGAAAGGCATAAAACTGACGTATTGCACCGATACCAGACCTACGGACAGCATTGTCCGCAATGCGGCAGGAGCTGACCTCTTTATCTGCGAAGGTATGTATGGGGAACCGGACAAGCAGGAAAAGGCGAAAGAATATAAGCATATGACATTTTATGAAGCGGCTTATCTGGCAAAGAAAGCGGAAGTGGCAAAGCTGTGGCTGACCCATTACAGCCCGTCCCTCGTGCGTGCGGAGGACTTTATGAAAGGGGTAAGGAAAATTTTCCCATATGCGGAAGCAGGTAAAGACGGGAAAAGCATGGAACTCATGTTTGAAGAGGAATGACTTCAGGCATTATTTTGGAAAGGGCGTGATTATAAATGATGGAGAAAAAAAGGCAGAATCCCATAAAACTGATTGTCATCGGCTGTATACTGGCAGCGCTTGTTGTAGGTTTCTATTTCTATCTGGCCAATAAGACCAGAGGAAATAGTGCGGAAGATACGACGACGGTTACCAGATCACAGCAGGTATTGCTGCGGAATCTGGAAAACAATTATCCGCCGACACCGAGAGAGGTTCTGAAATATTATTGTGACATCATACAATGCCTTTATAATGAAAGCCATACGGATGAAGAACTGGAGAAGCTGGCGATGCAGATACAGCTTCTATATGATGATGAATTCGTGGCAAATCAGACAGAGGAACTGTATCTGCTGAATCTTGCCGGTGAGATTGCAGACATGAGCAAGAATGATATGAAGATATCCAGTTATTCTACTTCTTCCAGTACAGATGTGGAATTTTTCACGCAGGATAATTATGAGTGGGCGAGACTTTACTGTATGTTCAATATCCGTAAGGGAACACAGATTTTAACGACTACAGAGCGTTTCCTTATGCGGAAAGACGATGCGGGACATTGGAAGATATACGGCTGGGAACTTGCGGAATCATGAAAACAGGTGAAGAACCGGAGAAGAAGAAAACGGAAAAGGTGCGGTCATAGGCATGGAGGAAATATTGATACTGGCGGTTGAAAGTTCCTGCGACGAAACGGCTGCGGCGGTAGTGAAGAATGGCAGGGAAGTATTATCCAATGTTATTTATTCGCAGATTGCGCTGCATACGGAATTTGGCGGTGTGGTACCGGAAATCGCTTCCAGAAAACATATAGAAAAGATTAATCAGGTAGTGGAGCAGGCACTTGACGAAGCCGGAGCCGGACTGAAGGATATTACGGCAGTTGCCGTAACTTATGGTCCCGGACTGGTAGGTGCGCTTTTGGTAGGGGTATCTGCGGCAAAAGCCATAAGCTTTGCCACAGGGATTCCGCTTGTAGGCGTGCATCATATTGAAGGTCATATCAGTGCCAATTTTATCGAAAATAAGGAATTGGAACCTCCTTTTGTATGTCTGGTGGCATCGGGCGGACATTCTCATCTGGTTGTGGTAAAAGGATATGGGGAATATGAGATAATCGGACGTACCAGGGATGATGCCGCAGGAGAAGCATTTGATAAGGTGGCACGGGCTATTGGCCTGGGATATCCGGGCGGTCCGAAGATTGACAGAGTGTCGAAGGAAGGGAATCCCGATGCCATTCATTTTCCGAGAGCCAGGGTGGCTGACTCTCCCTACGACTTCAGTTTCAGCGGACTGAAGTCCGCAGTGCTGAATTACCTGAACTCCTGCGAAATGAAAGGCGAGCCGGTAAATACCGCCGATGTGGCCGCATCGTTCCAAAAGGCAGTAGTGGATGTGCTGGTGGAACATTCCATAGAGGCGGTAAAGGAATATGGTTACGGAAAATTTGCCATAGCGGGCGGTGTAGCTTCCAATTCCGCATTACGGGGAGCTTTTGAACAGGCATGTGCAGAGAATAAAATCGCCTTTTATCATCCTTCGCCCATTTACTGTACGGACAATGCTGCCATGATTGGGGTTGCAGGATATTATGAATACCGGAAGGGAATCAGGCATGGTTATGATTTAAATGCCGTCCCTAATTTGAAATTAGGGGAACGGATTTAAGGATGTACAGTCAGAGAGAATGGGGGAGATGGCAGGAAATGAACAGCAATCCGAAAGCGGCGGGCGGTGAAACGTTCACTGCCGGAAAACAATGCGTGGCAATCGTACTTGCCGCAGGACGCGGGACAAGGATGAACAGCGATATTCCGAAGCAGTATCTTCCGGTAAAAGGGAAGCCTGTGCTTTATTATGCGTTGAAAGCATTTCAGGATAGTTTTATAGACAGAATCATTTTAGTCACATCCGGGGATGACGTGGAATATTGTAAAAAAAATATCGTAGAGCATTTTAATTTCCACAAGGTATCCGATGTGGTGGCAGGAGGAAAAGAACGCTATCATTCCGTGCAGGAAGGATTGAAGGCTGCCGCGGAATGTGATTATATTTTTATTCATGACGGCGCCAGACCTTTTGTGACGGAAGAAATCTTGCAACGGGCTTATGCCTGCGTCAGCAAATATGATGCATGTGTGGTGGGGATGCCGGTCAAGGACACCATAAAGATAGCGGATGAAGACGGTTTTGCGGATTCTACGCCTAAGCGGGATTATGTATGGATGATTCAGACGCCGCAGGTTTTCTCCGAAAAACTAATCCGTGATGCTTACAAGACCTTAATGGAAAAAGAAGAGGATATTTTGCGCCGCGGCATACGCATTACGGATGATGCTATGGTAGTTGAAACTTTTACGGACCGGAAAGTAAAGCTGACGGAAGGGAGTTATGAAAATATAAAGATAACGACACCGGAGGATTTACAGGTGGCAGAGAGCTTTTTGGCGCGTATTTTCAATGAGGTTTAGGCAGATGCAAACCAGGTAATAAAAAAAGTTAAAAAAATTGGCAAAAAAAATGAAAAAAGTAGTTGACATGGAAAGATTTCTTTGCTAGAATAATTTTTGCACTGCTGAGGAACACCATTACGAAAGGCGGTGCAGATTAGAGAATGCAGACGTTGGAAACAGCATGCGGACATGGAGAGGTATCGAAGTGGTCATAACGAGGCGGTCTTGAAAACCGTTTGTCCGCA
>CAMXQE010000049.1 GCA_947246015.1 uncultured Lachnospiraceae bacterium
TGTAATTGGCGAAAAAGCTATGACTGATTTAAATTTGAATTATGAAAACATAGCAGATTTCATACAAGAAGAGTTTAAAGTGCTGTATGCCTGCTGGGATGAAGAATTAAGCGACAATAATAAAAAGCACTTACACCTCTACATGGAATTGGATAATAAAGTCAGATTCAGCACTATTCAAAAAAAGTTGACAGGGGCACATATAGATAGGCGGTATGGCTCTCCTGTAGAAGCAAGGCAGTATATAGAAAAACCAGTGGGCATGTTATTTAAAGGTAAAGAAAAGTCGCATACAGTAGTAAAGCCTATGCAAGAGTTAGGAAATTTTGAACCGTATAGGTACTTAAAAGGATATAGAAAAGAAACTGCACTAAAAATGTCTGCACAGGATAAATTAGATTATGCATTGGAAAATTTTAATTGTTGGGAAGATGTTGTATTTTGGGATATTCATTTTGCTAACACATATAGAAAAGGACTGGAATCTGCTTTTAATCAAAAACGATATAATAAATTTATGAACAGTGATTCTATTATTAAACATACTAATGCACAAGGAAAGACAAGTATTACTGTCAACCGAAAAGTGTATTATCTATATGGTCCTGCAGGATGTGGAAAAACAGAAGGTATTAAAAGGAAGTTTGGAGATGATGAAGTATCATTGATTACAAACTTAAAATCAAATATGCAATATGATGATTATAGAAATAACCGTGTTCTTGTATTTGATGAATTTTACGGTCAAATTTCAATCAATCATATGCTGAATCTGTTAGATAATAAAATTACTAAACTACCTTGCAGATATGCAAATAAATATAATTTATCACAAGAAGTCATTCTGACAAGTAATAATAAATTTGAACTTCAATACGTAGACGAACAAGTAGACAATCAAGAGACATACACCGCATTTTGTAGACGGTTTACAGGCGGAATATGGGAAATGTACCAATGTGCGGTCAATGATGCCGAAGCGCTTGGACCTGTATATCAACATTCAGGTAAAAGATTCGTTGCAATGAAGCAAGGTCCTGCTAATGCAGAACCGCCCATTAATCTTGATGATTCGGTAGAATGTATTTCTTACGTACAGCTTTGGAATATCATAAGTTTTGACAGATTTAGAGGGAAATTTGCTGTTAAAATCCCATTTTAAACAGAACTTTTGAGATAGTACACTTTTTATTGAGATAGTGCAGTTTTTCTATTGCACTATCTTTCTATCATGGTAAAATGCAGATTATCGAATGGAGAAGTCTATTCAATTTTTTCATGCACAACGTGTGCGGAGAGGAGTTTGCTATGTGGTTTGAGTTTAAGTATTCAAGAAAAACAGGCCGTTGACGAGGCTTTTGAGCATGGTATTATAAATATAGCTGATGTGTTGGAAAAAGTCGAAATTATGAAAAATAAAGAGATTTTAGAACAACACGAACAATTCTGCAAGATATGGCAGGCAACCGACGGACGGTATAAAACAAAACTACCCGATGATAGTAAACCTAATGGTAAAAAGATGATTGCCAAAACTTGCAAAGCGGACCTTGAAAAGTACATAATCAAATATTATAAAGGCAGACAGGAGAAAAAGGAGAATCCCCGAACAATGAAAGCCTTATATCCAGAGTGGATTAAATTTAAAGCGACTGATACATCTCCTGCAAATGCAACGAAACCGCAATGGGTATGGAATACTTATTATGCTGATTCAGAAATTGCCAATATGGATATAGCAAGTATTGATGTAATTGTTATGAAAGAATGGTTTCTCAAAGTGATTGGGAACTATGAACTTTCCAGCAAGAAATACAAGGAAATGAAATCTGTTGCAAACATGCTGTTGGATTATGCTGTTGAAAAACGATTAGTTTCTATCAATGTATCAAGGTGTGTCCATGGGATTAACAGCAAAAAATTTACAGAACCGCCGAAGAAAAAAGTAACAGAGCAAGTATACATTGATGATGAAGCGAAATTGCTTATTGAAGAAGCGGAACGACATTATAAGAAAACACATAATGTTGCTTGTTTGGCGATTTGTCTGAACTTCTCGCTTGCTTTAAGAGTAGGAGAACTTGTTGCTTTAAAGACAGAAGATTTTTCTGATTCTACTGTAAAAATAGACAGACAAGAAGTAAAAGTCTATTATATTGATGAAAGTAGCACTTTTAGAAGAAATGACTATAAAATATCTCCCCATACAAAGACGAAAATGGGAAAAAGGGAATTATATTTATCAGTGGATGCAAAGAAATATCTTGCTATGATTTTAGAGCATAACAAAAACAGTGGTTTTAAAAGCGATTTTTTGCTGTTGGATGATAAAGGGGAACGGATTCACGAATATGCTATTAGCAATGTATTAAGAGAGTTAAATAGAAAAATTAAAACCCCTCAAAAATCTAATCATAAAATCAGAAAAACCTGCATTTCATTTATGACTTCTTCTGGTCAATTAACAAATGAAGAAATCAGAATCTTTGCAGGACATGAGGATTTTGCCACAACACAAAAATACTATGAGTTTCCGACAAACTCTATGAATAAGAGGGCGGATGCTTATGAAAAAGCACTCTCCTATACTAAAAAAGTGTAACCAACTGTAACCAGTTACTTCAACAATAAAAAATGGGGAAACCTTAGTAAAATCAAGGTTTCCCACACTTTTAACCAATGCGGAAGATGGGACTTGAACCCACACGGCATTGCTGCCACAAGATCCTTAGTCTTGCTCGTCTGCCAGTTCCGACACTTCCGCATGGACAGGATTTTTATATCATTTTCCCTGCCGCAAGTGATATATTAACATTTAATGCGGTAAAAGTCAATCATTTTTTACATATTTTTTAAATCATTTTTAAAAACTGTTTTGCGTTTTCTCTGCTTCTGTGTTAGAATGAAACAGATTTGACTGCGGGAGCAGTCGGGAGGAAACAGATTTTAGGGAGATTATTATGAAAAATATGAAAAAGAAAAAGTGGTTAGCAGCAGCCATGATGCTGGTGCTGGTATTTTTTGCCGCCTGTGACATTCCGGATGAGGCAATAGCCGTAACATCGGACATGGAAGAAATGGAGGCGCAGATTTTTGTTCCGGAAATCATGGGAGGACAGGCGGAGGAAGCGGAAGCGGACTATATTCATGCAGAACCGGTAGAGATAGTTGTATATTACAGCAACGGCAGGGCGGACGGATTGGAAAAAGAAGTCCTTGAAGTGAACGGGATGACGCCGGAGGAAATCATTCAAATCCTTTCCCGCCATAATATCGTTTCCATTGATACGAAAGTCCTCGGTTTTACAGAACGGGAAGCGGATGGACAGGGAAAGCGGGTGCTGGAACTGGATTTATCGAAAGCGTTCGGAGAGTATTTGAGGACTATGGGAGCGGATGGCGAAGAAGTGATTTTGGCGGCCCTGACAAATACCTTTTTGGAGAATTACCGGGCGGATGGGCTTTTATTGACAGTGGATGGCGGAAGGCTGGAAACAGGTCACGGAATTTATACAGAGGAGCTTGTTTATAAGAAGCTGGAAGCAAAGAGTCAGAGCGGAGATTAAACACGCTCTGGCATGGAAGTTAAAATCTTTGATATTAATGAGTGCGGGAATCAAAGACTACGCTGCAAGCAACAGGCTCTTTGACCCTTGCGGCAGCCGCCAAATGTTGCAGACATTTGGCTCGTTGCTCGCGGGAGTAAAGCCGCACGGACAGGAGGTAAGGTATGGCGGAAATAACAGAAACAGAACAATTGATTTTTGATATTGTACAGGCGGAATGGGATATGTTCCAGAAAGTGGAAAATACAGGAGGAAGGGCATCCTGTCAGGAAGACCCGGATACCTTTTTCCGTATGCGCATGAGTCAGTGGATGGTATACGGGAAAGAAATTCTGGAAAGCTATGCGGAGGATATCCGTCAGGCATATGCAGAAGGCAGGAATTTACTGTTTGAGAAGTATGCCCGTATGATGGAGGTGACTTATCCGGAGGAATATGAGGAGGTAAAAGCCTGTCTGCCTGCAGTGAGCCGGGAAAAACAGCAGATGGTGGAGAAAATTGTAGACATCCATCTGGAATGGGACAGATATATGGTGGAGCATTATCCGAATCTGCGGGAGCAGGGCAGGGTCATGACCACGGCGGAGGATTCGGCGGTAAACGGCTCTTCTGCCGAAAGTTATCTGCGGGGAGAGCTTCTGACCTATTCTGACCGTACGGTGGAACTGATTTTAAAGCAGGCAGAAGAAGCCTGTGCAAAAGGCGAAAATCTGGAGAAACAAATTATCGAAAATGAAACAAAGTTTTATGGCTATGCCAGCATAGACGACGCAGAGAAAAAACATCAATCCCAAAACTGATGTCATAGAGCGTGTATGAAAATTCATTCCGGCGGAAAGCCCGGATTAAAAATGCAGCCTTCTTTGTACCGCGTCCCGCAGCCTTCTTTTTGACAGAATGGTAACGAGAGCAACTACAATGATGCCGCAGGCTGTCAGGACGACTGCGGACCAGGAAAGCCGGAGAGGTTTGCCGGTAAACCGGTCGATGAACAGTTCGATTCCTGCGCAGAGGATGGCCGCTTCCGCAAAAATATAAATTGCTGTGGAAATAATGGATACCGGAAGCTTCCGGATCAAAAAGGTAAAGATTTCCACTAGTGCCGTGACCAGCAGGACAATTGGTACGGCAAGCTGCCAGAACCATCTTTCCGAAGGGGTCAGATAGGTAATCATGTATAAATAGACGGCGATGGCGATACCATCAAACAGAAGCGACAGGTATATGGGCAGTTTGGTATAGATAACCGCTGGAAATGCGAATACAAACAGGAGAATGCAGATTCCTATGATAAGCAGCGACCAGTTTGTTCCCGTAAAAACGAGTAAATTGAGCAGGCCGCAGCTCAGGGCAGTGGCGGATAGCACAATCGTAATAAGGAGTCCCAGGTCTTTGCGCTTTACGACCTCGACCTGTCCCTTTTCCTGCGGATAAGGGAAGTCCGGCATGGCATTTTTGAGTTCTGTTGGATTGATAACGGGTGTATGGCAGAGCGGGCAGGATTGCAGGGAAGCATCCAGTTCCACGCCGCAGTTTACGCAATATGACATAACTTACCTCCTGATAGAATGAAGTCTTGAATTTTTGGTGATTGTTTATAATTTTCGGTTGCTTTCTATTTTTACATGGATACCGTCCTGAACCAGCTTACAGAAAAAATACCGTTCTACGTCTGTTTCTACAATGCTGCTGGCAAAGTTGATGGTAAGCGTATCTTCAAAGCTGGAAATGGCGCAGTTAGTACGGGAGGAGAAGGGCTGTCCCATATAAATATCAAAACGTTTGATATGGGGTTTCATGTCCTCCGGCACTTTCAGGGCTCCCATGTTCGTAAGCCCGGCGGAAGAATTGCGGTCCTGCACTTTCGTATAGAAGAGACGGACAGTGAAATCTTTGATAAAGAGCGGGACAATACGGATAAAGGGATTGCGCTGGGTAGCGGCATTTGTGGTGATGTCGCCCCTTAGGAACTTTTCGTTAATATAATAACGCATATAATTGCGCACATGGACGACGATTTCATCAAAGGTATAGTCTCCCAGTCTTGGGTCGATGGATGGATAAATCATAGTGATGAAATTGCGGAGCGTTTTGGATGGAAAGAAACGCCTCAGGTTGACCGGCATGGCTATTTTCAGCGGCCGCAGCCTGCGGTGCCACTCTTTTTCCTGTTTTTGCATGAGGGCATATAAGAGCACAGAGTTTAAGTATTCCGTAATCGTAGCATTGTATCTGGCCGCTACGGACATGACTTCTTTTACCGACATGATGCCGTCAATGATATTCAGGGTATAAAAAGGTTCTTTCGTACCGTGGACCCGATAGGTTTTTTCACCGGGGCGCGGAGGGCATACCCGGGCATTGGCATAGCGCATATAAGCGTCTTCCAGTTCCTCAGGGTCAGGCTCTTCGTTTACATCCAGCACGAAACCGCCGTTGGAAATCTGATGCCCCAGCAGGCGCAGGTATACGGCTGTCACTGTCTGCAGTACGCACATCCCGCCGGTACCGTCGCCCAGACTGTGATGCGCTTCCAATGCAATCCGGCATTCATGGTAATAGATGCGGATGAGATAGCGGTTATTTGCCTTGAAAGGCATAGGCATACAGGGATTGCTGATATCCGGCTGTACGAAAGGACCGGGACGGTTATTGGGTTCCAGGTAGCGCCAGAACAGCCCTTTGCGGATGGCGACCTTATAGGTGGGAAAGCGCTTCAGGGCGATATCTACTGCCTGCTGCAGGATATCCGGCCGGATTTGTTCCTTTAAAACGACGGATAAACGGTAGACAGAGGAAAAGTCCTTGCGCTGCAGGGTAGGATATACAATGGCGGACAAGTCCAGCTTGTACCATGTTTTTCGTTCAGTGCGTTTATTTACGGGCATATAGGAATCCTCTTTGTTTCTGTTTAAAATAAAACTTATGTATTAGTATACCACATTTTGTAAGGAATGTGATAGAATTATAGGAAGTTGCGGAAAAAAGAGTAACAGTTCAGCCTTCGGCTTCCCTGTTACAAAAAAGATACAGAAAAGGCATGGAAAGAGAAATGAAAAGAGGAACAGAACCACGGAGGGAATTATGGCATTGCTGAAGAAGAATCAAAATCTGATGAATTTGATTAAAAGAGTACACAGCGTAGTGGAAAATGCGGATATTGAAAAACACAGACAGTCACAGGATTATTTCGGAGCATTGCTTGGGAATAATAAAGAGGCTGCAATCCGGGAAATTACGATAGAAGGGATGTATGGGGAATGGGTGTCGGTCAACCGTGCCCATATGAAAAAGTACGTGGTGCTATACTGCCATGGCGGCGGGTATTCCACGGGAAGCAGCCTGTATGCGCGGACGCTGACGACAAAGCTTGCCATGTCTACTTCCATGGATGTGCTGAGTTTTGATTACCGGCTGGCGCCCGAACATCCTTACCCGGCGGCTTTAGAGGATGCGATGATGGCCTGGAATTATCTGATGCTGCTGGGATACGGTGCACGGGATGTAATCATTGCGGGGGATTCCGCAGGAGGGAATCTGGCGTTGGCGCTGGTGCATAAGCTGAAAGAGGAGGAGCGTATCCTGCCGAGGGGACTGGTACTGATGTCTCCGTGGACGGACCTTACTTCTTCAGGAAAATCCCATGAAACACGTAAGGATGTGGACCCCGTACTGCACCGTGAGTATCTGGAACAGATGATACGCAACTATGCAGATGGGCAGGAACTGACAAATCCTCTGATTTCGCCGCTTTTTGGGGATTTCGCAGACTTTCCTTCCACTTATATACAGGTAGGTGACAATGAAGTGCTGCTGAATGATTCGACAATGCTGCATAAGAAGATGGTGAAAGCAAACGTACCGGTGCAGATGGATGTATTTAAGGGGATGTGGCATGTGTTCCAGATGTCGCCTTTTAAGACAGCGTATGAGGCGATGGAAAAAAATGCAGAGTTTATTTATGACATCTGCCGGTGACGGAATGCTCTGTACAGCCGTTCATGGAAACCGGATATTGGTTTCTGCGGAGTTTTGAATTGTTTTGAACGGTTTTTGATTTTTGAGGCATTCTTGTATTTTTAATAGTATAGGGATATAATTAGGAAAATCGGAATAAAAGACGGGACAATCGGGTAGGAAGCAGATATGGAAAAATTATTTTTGGTAATGCCGGCATATAATGAGGAAGAGAATATAGAAGCAGTAATTGACGCATGGTATCCTGTTTTGGAGAAAGGGGGAGTTGAATCGAGATTGATTGTGGCTGACAGCGGCAGTACAGACAATACCCATGAAATTTTAGTGGGACTTCAGCAGAAATATGACAAGCTGCAGATTATTTCCGATACCGAAAAACAGCATGGGCCGAAATTAATGGCATTATATGATTATGCGGTTCAATCAGGGGCTGATTATATTTTTCAGACAGATTCGGACGGACAGACAGATGCAGCGGAATTTGCAGCTTTTTGGGATATGAGAAAGCAGTTTGATGCAATTTTTGGGAACCGTCAGAACAGGAAAGACGGAAAATGGCGGGTTTTTGTAGAGCATGTGGTATGCATTCTGCTGAGACTCTGCTTCGGTGTGAAGGTGCCGGATGCCAATGCTCCATTTCGGCTTATGAAAACAGAGGTTATGAAAAAGTATTTATACAGACTGCCAATGAATTATGAACTTCCGAATATTATGCTGACTGCATATTTTGTGAACTATAAGGAAAGAGTGGCTGTCCATGCGATTACGTTTGAAAATCGGCGGGGGGGGGGTAAATTCAGTCAATATTCCTAAAATTGTGAAAACCGGTCAAAGAGCACTCCATGACTTTTGCGTACTACGAAAAAGTATGATGGAATGACAGGAAAGGACCGGTATTCAGACAATGCGGGAAATGGGAAGAATTTTAAAGAAAATCTGGCGGAAAGAATATAGGGAACCGCTTTCTGTCGCAATATTTTTGTTTGCGGTTACTTTTCTTTTTTTGTTGAATAGTCCGCTGCATATATGGATTGGGGCTGATTCGGGAACCGATTCCAGTGTTTTTAAGACAGTTGCTTTTATGATGGATAAAGGCTATATGCCGTATCGTGATACGTTTGACCATAAAGGGCCGCTGATTTATATTTTAAACTGGATAGGAAATCATATAAGCGCTTACAGGGGAATATGGGCAGTCGAATTTATCAGTCTTTATATAACGTTTGCCGGAATATATAAAATTGCCCGGTTAAAGTGCGGGAGATTCTGTTCGGCTGTCACCTTGCTGGTTTCGGCGTCACTTTTGTTTTCCTGGTTTAAGGGTGGAAACTATACGGAGGAATATGCGTTGCCGTTTATTACGGTTTCTTTGTATATTTTTATCGATTATCTGCTGAATCAGAAAGTTGGCAGGCTCCGGCTGGCAGTCTGCGGTCTGTCCTTTGGCGCGGTCTGTCTGCTGCGTGTGAATATGATTTCGGTATGGATGATATTTTGCATGGCGATTTTCATAAGATGCATAATGGAAAAAAAATATTTGGAGCTTAGAAAATTTGTCGGATTTTTTCTGCTGGGTTTCTGTATCATTGTGCTTCCAATGATGCTGTGGCTGTTGATGAATCATGCACTACAGGATTTTTGGGAAGAGTATATCCGGTTTAATCTGGTATATACGTCGGCAGCCGGCGGCAGGGCTTTGTTTTCGGCAAAATGGGAAGCTTTTTTTGCATTTTTTGATAAACCGCTCCTTCTGTTCTGCATTGTCATTTCTGTTTATATGTGGCGGGATAATAAGCTGCTGTACGGGCTCTGTATCTGCTATTTGTTTGCAACGCTGCTGTTAATCAGTATGGCCGGAATGACATATGGACATTACGGAATGATTCTGGTTCCGGCCGCAGCGTTTCCGGTTGCTTCTTTGTTTGGCCTGATTGATAAATCATTTGCGGAATCTGTGGATAGGGCAGTGCTGGTACTGATAACAGGCTGTTTTTTATGCGTGGCTGTGATGCCGGACTGGTTTAAGCTGGTGGAAAGCCTTCCGCAAATATATAGTGAAAGGGAAACGGAGCATACCTCTGAGGTGGTGAATGCGGTCTGCAGGATGATAGAAGAGAATACTTCTGCGGAGGACAAGATTTCGGTATATGGGAATTGGGATATCATATATATCAGGAGCAGCAGGGTTCATGCAACGAAATATTCTTATCAGTATCCGATTGGAGATGTCATGCCGGGCATTCTTGATGCATACTGGGAGGAATTGGAGAGGGAACTGCCTGAAATGATTGTGGTTCAGCAGGGACGGTATGACGGAAGTATGTCAGATTTTGTAATGACGCATGGTTATCAGATTTTATGGGCAGAAAATGTGGAAAACGGCGCCATGGTATTTGCAAAACAATAATTTTGGCAGGGATACCGGAGAAAATTAAAAAAAATAAAGGATTTTCGGATTGGGTGCGGAATATTTTAAGTAGATGAAACTATTGTCTATGCAGGAGTTCGTGAAAGAAAGAGGGCTTGGGGGATGAGCATGCTGATTCGCGAAAAGCTTGAACAATGGGAAAAGGACTATTTAAGCCCGTATGCGTCCCTTAGTATGAACAGCAGGGGAAGACAGCGGGAGGAGGAACCGTGTGATATCCGTCCGGTCTACCAAAGGGACAGGGACCGGATACTCCATAGTAAATCGTTCCGCAGGTTAAAGGATAAGACACAGGTTTTCCTGACGCCGGAAGGGGACCATTACCGGACGCGGCTGACCCATACGCTGGAGGTTTCGCAGAATGCCCGTACGATTGCCAAGGCGCTGCGGATGAACGAGGATTTGGTGGAGGCTATTGCGCTGGGGCATGATTTGGGGCATACGCCTTTTGGACACGCCGGGGAGCGGGCGCTTGCCAAAGTGTGTCCTTTTGGATTCTGTCACAGTGAGCAGAGTGTGCGGACGGTGGAAATCCTGGAGAAGAACGGACGCGGGTTAAACCTGACCGATGAAGTCAGGGACGGTATCCGTAATCACCAGACGAAAGGGATGCCCTATACGCTGGAGGGCAGGATTGTGCGTTTTTCAGATAAGATTGCCTATATCCATCACGATATGGACGATGCCATACGGGGCGGCATTTTAAAGGAAGAAGATGTGCCGAAAGAAATAGGGGATGTGATAGGGTATACGACGGGAGAACGGCTGGACCATTTTATCCATGATATTGTGACAACCAGCTATGGCAGCGATGATATCCGTATGTCACCGGAGGTAGCCGAGGCGATGCGGAAGCTGCGTAACTTTATGTTTGAGCGGGTATATCAGAATAAGGCGGCAAAAAGTCAGGAAGATAAGGCGGAAATGCTGCTGGTGTCGCTTTATGAATACTATCTGAAGCATCTGAATAAACTGCCGGAGTATCTGGCGGTGCGGATGGAACGGGTGGGAGATGCACCGGAGATTTTGGTGTGCGATTACATAGGGGCGATGTCCGACCGGTTTGCCATTGCGCAGTATGAGGAGTTATTTATACCGAAGTCGTGGCATTATTAACAGGAAAGCCAAATGATTTCGGAATTGGAATATATGATATAGAGAAGGAAAGAGAGCATGTACTATCCTGACGAACTAGTGGAAGAAGTACGAATGAAAAACGATATAGTAGATGTGATTTCCGGTTATGTCCGTTTGCAGAAAAAGGGCGCAAACCATTTCGGGTTGTGTCCCTTTCATAATGAAAAGTCCCCGTCGTTTTCCGTTTCCGGCGGCAAGCAGATGTATTACTGTTTCGGCTGCGGGGCAGGGGGGAATGTTTTTACGTTTATTATGAACTATGAGAACTATACCTTTGCCGAGGCGGTGAAAATGCTGGCGGACAGGGCCGGGGTGAATCTGCCGGAAGTGGAATATTCGGAAGAGATGAGAAAGAAGGATGGCTACAGGAGCCGGCTTTTGGAGGTCAATAAGGAAGCGGCAAAGTATTTTTACTATCAGCTCCGCTCCAGGCAGGGGGAGATAGGATACCGGTATCTGGCGGGGCGGTCTTTGAGTAAAGAAACCATGCAGAAATTCGGGCTCGGCTTCGCCAATGTGTCCAGTAATGACCTGGTGCAGTATCTGCGTTCCAAAGGCTATACGGACGAGCTGATGCAGGAGGCAGGACTGGCGGGGTTTGATGAGAAATACGGGATGCATGATAAGTTCTGGAACCGGGTTATGTTTCCCATTCAGGATATTAACCACCGGGTCATCGGTTTCGGCGGACGCGTGATGGGGGATGCCAAGCCGAAGTACCTGAATTCACCCGAAACGATGGTATTTGATAAAAGCCGGAATCTGTACGGGCTGAATTTTGCAAGGACGTCGAGACAGAGTCACGTAATTCTCTGTGAGGGTTATATGGATGTGATTGCCATGCATCAGGCCGGTTTTACGCAGGCGGTGGCATCCCTTGGGACATCTTTTACTTCCGGACAGGCGAACCTGTTAAAACGGTATGTGAAGGATGTGCTGCTTGCCTATGACAGCGACGGTGCGGGAGTAAAGGCGGCGCTGCGGGCGATAGGGATTTTGAAAGAAACAGGGCTAAGCGGCAGAGTGATTAATATGGAGCCGTACAAGGACCCTGATGAGTTTATTAAGAATCTGGGGACGGAGGCGTTTAAAGAGCGGCTGGAACAGGCGGAAAACAGTTTTTTCTTTGAAATCCGCATGATGGAGCGGGAGTATGACTTAAAAGACCCGGAATCCAAGACCGCTTTCCACCGGGAAATAGCCAGAAAGTTATGCGGTTTTTCGGAGGAAGTGGAGCGGGAGAATTATGTGCAGGCGGTGGCGGAGCGGTATCATATCAGTGTGGACAACCTGAGAAAGCTGGTAGTTTCTTACGCAGCGCAGACCGGTCTGGTCAGTCCGGTGACGCGTCCGAAATCCGGACTGGCAGCAAAGAAGAATACGCCGGAGGAAAACCGGAAAAAATCGCAGAGGCTGCTGATTACATGGATTACGGAGGAACCGGGCATATATCCGAAGATTGCAAAATATATTACGCCGGAGGATTTTACCGAGGAGCTTTACCGGAAAGTGGCGGACAGGCTCTTCGAAGGGCTTTCTAAGGGGGAATACAATCCTGCGGCGATTATCAGTATGTTTATGGATGAGGAGGAACAGCGCGAGGCCGCGGCTCTTTTTAATACGAAGCTGACGGAGCTGGAGACAAAACAGGAAAGGGAAAAAGCGCTTCACGATATCGTGTATACGGTGAAAAAGAACAGTTATGAATATTATTCCGGAAGAATAGGTGCAGAAATCAGTGCGGTAAATCAGGTAATTGCAGGAAAAAAAGCATTGGAAGAACTTAGCAAAACGCATATTTCTTTAGATGAATGATAATACTACTACTACATTTAGGAAGGATGGAACCCAAAATGGATGAAAACACACAGGCAAAGTTTGAAGAACGGTTAAAAGAGCTTTTAAACGCTGCTAAAAAGAAAAAGAATGTTCTGGAGTATCAGGAAATCAGCGACTTCTTTGCGGAGTTTACTTTGGAAGAAGAACAGTTTGACAGAATTCTGGAGACACTGGAACAGAATAACGTGGACGTCCTGCGCATTACGGAAGAGGACGAGGTGGATGACGAGGAGATTATCCTGACAGAAGAGGATGAGGTGGATGTGGAGAACATCGACCTGTCCGTGCCGGACGGCATTAGTATAGAAGACCCTGTCAGGATGTATTTAAAAGAAATCGGCAAGGTTCCGCTGCTTTCCGCAGAGGAAGAAATCGAGCTGGCAAAGAAGATGGAAATGGGCGATGAAGAGGCGAAGAAGCGTCTGGCGGAAGCCAATCTGCGTCTGGTGGTCAGCATTGCCAAGAGATATGTGGGGCGCGGGATGCTGTTTCTGGATTTGATTCAGGAAGGGAATCTGGGGCTTATTAAGGCGGTGGAAAAATTCGATTACCGCAAGGGCTATAAGTTTTCCACTTATGCTACATGGTGGATTCGTCAGGCGATTACCCGCGCGATTGCGGATCAGGCAAGAACCATCCGTATTCCGGTGCATATGGTAGAAACAATCAATAAATTAATCCGTGTGAGCAGACAGCTGCTGCAGGAGCTTGGGAGGGAACCTACCCCCGAAGAAATTGCAGAGGAGATGAACATGCCGGTAGACCGTGTCAGGGAGATTCTTAAGATTTCCCAGGAGCCGGTTTCTTTAGAGACCCCGATTGGAGAGGAAGAGGACAGTCATCTGGGTGATTTCATTCAGGATGACAATGTTCCGGTGCCTGCGGATGCGGCGGCATTTACCCTGTTAAAAGAGCAGCTGGTAGAGGTGCTCAGTACTCTGACGGACAGGGAGCAGAAAGTACTGCGCCTGCGTTTCGGGCTGGATGACGGCCGGGCGAGGACGTTGGAAGAAGTGGGCAAGGAGTTTAACGTGACCCGTGAGCGTATCCGCCAGATAGAGGCAAAAGCGCTCCGGAAACTGCGCCATCCCAGCAGAAGCCGGAAGCTGAAGGATTATTTGGATTAATCCGGATGAAAAAGGGAGGATGGAAGTTATCCAAACGGCTGGAAGCGGTAGCCGCTATGGTGACAGAGGGAAATATTGTATGCGATGTGGGATGTGACCACGGATTTGTGCCGGTTTATCTTGTGTTAAACGGCATCAGTCCAAGCGTCATAGCCATGGATGTAAGGGAAGGGCCGCTGATGGCAGCAAAAGGGCATGTCAGGGAGTACCGGCTGTCAGACTACATAGAAACGAGGCTTTCTGACGGGCTTACAGCATTGCGGGCAGGCGAGGCGGATACTGTAATATGCGCCGGAATGGGCGGCAGACTGGTGGTAAAGATACTGGAGGATGGGAAAGAGAAAGCTGTTAAAATGAAAGAACTGATTTTGCAGCCCCAGTCCGATTTGCAGTATGTGCGGGAATATCTGAGGAATGCCGGATATGTTATCGCAGATGAAAATATGGTGATGGAAGACGGAAAATACTATCCGATGATGCGTGTCTGTCCGAAGGGGGACGGCAGGGACGCGTGGAAGGAAAGACAGCAGGAGAATCCGCTGGAAGAAGTCGGGGTGGAAGTCCGGTTAAAGGATAAATACGGCCCGGTGCTGCTGCAGGAAGGGCATCCTGTGTTAAAGGCATATTTGGAGCGGGAGAGAGGAATTTACCGGCAGATTCTTGAAAATCTTGAGAAAAACGGAAACGGGCAGGAGAGCAGGCAGCAGGAAGTTATGGATAAACTGCGGGATGCGGAAGCGGCGCTTATGTATTTTCATTCCTGAAGCGTGTTTGAAAATTGCTTTCTGCAGGATGCCGTCCCGATTTGCGGAAATGAATTTTTAAATATGCTCTAAGGAGGGAGGAAGACTCAGTATGAATAATGAAACAAGTGTAGTGTGCAGCAGTATTATAGAGAGCCTTGAACAGCTTTCCGCTCCTTCCTTTGCGGAGAGCTGGGATAATGTAGGACTTTTGGCAGGGAGACGGGATAAAGCAGTACAGAAAATCTGCATTGCACTGGATGCCACGGATGAGGTGATAGAAGAGGCGGCGGTAAAAGGCGCCGATATGCTGCTGACCCACCACCCGCTGATTTTTTCGGCTGTTAAGAGAGTGAATACGGATGATTTTATCGGACGCAGGCTTGTGAAATTGCTGCAGAATGATATCAGCTATTATGCCATGCACACGAATTTCGATGTGATGGGGATGGCGGATGCGGCTGCTGATGAAATGAGGCTGAAGGAACGGCAGGTATTGGAAATCACTTACGAGGATGAAATTTCCAAAGAGGGCATAGGCAGATACGGGAAGCTGCCGCAGGTGATGACACTGGAAGAATGCGCTTCTTATGTGAAAGAGGTGTTCCATCTGGAAAGCGTGAAGGTGTATGGGGAGCCGGACTGTGCGGTCGAGTGTGCCGCCATATCCCCCGGTTCCGGCAAATCCATGATAAAACATGCCGTTGCCGCAGGTGCGGAAGTGCTGGTGACAGGAGATATCGAACACCATGAGGGACTGGATGCGATGGCACAGGGACTGATGATAATTGATGCAGGACACTATGGGATTGAAAAAATCTTTGTCCCGCATATGGCGGAATATCTGAGAAGAGAGTTTCCGAGGCTGGAGGTGTTTGCAGCAAAAGAGAAGAATCCTTTTTGGATTATGGTGTGAAAAGACAGGAACTTATTTAAAGAAGGGATGCGGAGGGTACTATGGTAACGGTAACGATTGACGGAGTAGAAAAGCAGTATGAGGAAGGTATTACCTATGAGACTATCGTAAAAGAATATCAGCCCCGGTATAACGATACGATTGCGCTTGTTTCTGTGAACGGAAAAATCAAGGAATTATTTAAGAAAGTGAAGAAAGACTGTGAGGTTTCTTTTTTCACGTTAGGTGATTCAGTGGGGCACAAAACTTATGTGCGGAGCGCGGTCATGCTGCTGATTAAGGCGCTGCGGGATGTGGCAGGGGGAGAAAACCTGAAGAAAGTAAAGGTAGAATTTGCCATTGGTCCGGGTTATTATTGCAGCGTAGAGGGCGATGTGAAACTGGAAGAAGAGCTCATCCGCAAGGTAAACCAAAGGATGCGCGAATTGGTGGAAGCGGATTTGCCGGTGGTGAAGAAATCCTATCCCCTGCAGGAAGCCATGGAAATTTTCCGGAAACAGAAGATGAAAGACAAGGAAAAGCTGTTCCGCTATCGCAGAAGTTCCTATGTAAACGTCTATTGCCTGGATGGATATTATGATTATTATTATGGGTACATGCTGCCGAGTACCGGATACATTAAGTACTTTGAAGTGTTTGGATATGAGGACGGTCTGATGCTCCTCTTGCCGGAACAGCAGGCGCCGGATAAACTCCCTGTGATGGAACCGAGGGAAAAACTGTTCCAGACGCTGAAACAGTCCGATGAATGGGGAAGGATGATGGGGATTGATACTGTAGGGGATTTGAATGACCAAATCTGCCAGGGCAATATCAATGATATGATACTGGTGCAGGAGGCGCTGCAGGAAAGACGGATAGGGGAAATTGCCGAGGATATCGTAAGCAGGGGCGGAGTAAAATTCGTCATGATAGCCGGGCCGTCTTCTTCGGGTAAAACGACTTTTTCCCACAGGCTGTCCATTCAGCTTCGGACATATGGCCTGACGCCCCATCCGATTGCGTTGGACAATTATTTCGTAAACAGGGAGAAAACGCCGAAGGATGAGAACGGCCAGTATAATTTTGAATGTCTGGAAGCGATTGACATAGAACAGTTTAATAAGGATATGACGGATTTGCTGGCGGGAAAGACAGTGGAGCTTCCAAGCTTTAATTTTAAGACAGGGACGAGAGAGTACAAGGGAGACTTCAAAACGCTGGGGCCGGAGGATATACTGGTCATCGAGGGAATCCACGGATTGAACGATGCTACTTCCTATGCGCTGCCCAATGAGAGCAAATATAAGATTTATATCAGTGCGCTTACCAGTATCAATATCGATGAGCATAACCGGATTCCGACTACCGACGGCAGGCTGCTGCGCCGGATGGTAAGGGATGCAAGGACGAGAGGAACCAGTGCAAAGCGGACCATCGGGATGTGGTCATCCGTAAGGAAGGGGGAGGAACAGTATATTTTCCCGTTCCAGGAAAGCGCTGATGCCATGTTCAATTCAGTACTGATTTATGAACTGGCAGTATTGAAACAGTATGCAGAGCCGCTATTGTTCGGGATTGGCAGGGGAGAGCCGGAATATTATGAGGCGAAAAGGCTTTTAAAGTTTTTGGAGTATTTTATCGGGGTCAGCAGCGATGACCTTCCGAAGAATTCCATTTGCAGGGAATTCGTGGGCGGAAGCTGTTTCCATGTATGATTGCTCAGACAGAGGGTAGGTTTGGGTGGAGGATGAATCGCTAAATAAGAATACTAAGTAGAATAAATGATCGCGGCTGCGGGAAACCGCAGGTGAGGAAAGTCCGGGCTTCGCAGGGCAGGATGCCGGATAACGTCCGGTGGAGGCGACTCCAAGGATAGTGCAACAGAGATATACCGCCACATAGATATGCCGCATAAATATGCCGCATAAATATGCCGCATAAATATGCAGAAAATCATACTATGGGAAGAATCCGGTTCCGGATTCTTCAACAGGCTGGCGTAAGCCAGCCTGTTGGTAAGGGTGGAAAGGCAGTGTAAGAGACTACCGTCCGGCTGGTAACAGCCGGAGCCATGTAAACCCCATCCGAAGCAAGACCAAACAGAGAGCAACAGGCTTGCCCGGCCTGCTTTCAGGTAGGTCGCTTGAAATTACCGGTAACGGTAATTCTAGATAGATGATCATTCACGACATAACCCGGCTTATCGTTCTGCTTAGTATTTTTCATACTAAAACAGATAGAAACAGGCTTCTCCATTTCTATCTGTTGATTTTTTGCATTTTCTTTATAATCGACTGCCAATACATTCTATCCTTTAATACACGGATGACTGTAACCGTATTATCTTCTACGACAAAGAAGATTAAATATGTACTATATGGTTTATAGTAAATTTCCAATTTCTCTATAACATAACCTGTGCTTTCATAGCCTGTCGGAAACATGGTTAATTCTCTGATAGCTTTTTTGATGTTCCTGGAAAAATTCTCTGCATATTCCCGATATTTAAATGTAGTAAGAATATATTTTTTTGTTTCTTTAATATCTGTAAGGGCATCTTTTGACAAAAGAATTTTGTATTTACCTGGTTTCTCCATTGGCATTAAATTTTATCAATTTCCTCCCATGCGTCTTCGATTGTATATACTTCCCCATTCTTTATGCTTTGAACACCTTTTTCAAGTTCAGCATATAAAGCATGAATGGCATCCTGTTCCGAATAACTGCTGTTTATGACATTGTTCTTAATGATTGTTTGTGCTTTTGGTGTCATAATATCACTTCCTTTAATTAGTCGCTGTTAAGTCGCGGGAAAAAGAAATCATCGGATTTCTTATGCCTATTATATGTAATATGAATGGAAATATCTATAGGAAAAATGCCTAAACCATATGCGGAATATGAATAATTGTTATTGGTTCATTCCGTTATGAAGTTTCTTATGTATTGTTTCCGGCAAAAAAAGAAAGTATAATCATGTGAGAAGTATATCCGTTTGCAATAGTTAAATCTTACAGAAAACAATTTTCAGACATACTCCGGGAGGCATGAATTCGTACATTGAGAAGGGAGCAAGGTGATAAGGATGAAAGAACAGAACCCGAACCGTTTCACCGTAAAACAAAACCCTGCCGCATATGGCGTTGCCGTATTTATCTTTGCGTCGGCGGTAGCAATTTTCATATTAGAGATGCGTTATCATATAAAAGAGATACCGGCATGGATTTATTTCGTCATCGGAGGCATTTTCCTGCTGGGGATTTATGTCTGGGCGGAGGCGTGCAACCGCAGGCTGGTGGTGGAGGAGGACACTTTCTATTACCGCAGCGTTTTGGGGAAAATGGTTTCCTTTTCCAAGGAGGAGATTGGTGTGGGAAAGGCGGCCTACCATGCATCCAAGGGGCGGGATTATCTGCGGCTGTATGATAAAGGAGGGAAAACGCTGTGCCGTCTGGAATGCAGTATGAAGAATGCACCGCGGCTGATATGGTATCTACATGACAATGGGGTTCCCATTGGACTGGAAGCGGGGGCGGAAGGGTATGCAGGGGATATTATCAGACAGCATTACCTGACGGAAGATATGCTTCCGGAACAGTCCCGGCAGGTATTTGCCCAAATGCAGGAACTGGCGGAAAAATGGCAGGAGAGGAATCGGGAGCTGGGAGCGGAGCTGGAATATGGGTTTGCCTGCTATTATTCAGAAAAAATGAAAGAGAAAGTGCAGGGACAGCCAGGGGAGAGCCATTTTGTTAAAGAAACTGCAAAGGAAGCTGAAAAAAAAGAGGAAAAGGAAGCGGAAGAAGCAGAAAAAAAGGAAGAAAAGACGGAAAAAGATTCACATTCGCTGCCGGACGATTATCTTTGCCGTATGGAGCTTTATGTGAAAAAGGACGGCTGTCTGGTACAGGACAGAAGGGGGCGGCGGCTGATGCTGGAGGCTGTTGTATTTTACAAAAGAAAAAGTGATGGACAGGAAGCGGGATACCGGCTTTACCATAACAGTGTATGGACTGAGGAGATGGGGGAAGCCATGGAGCGGCTGGAAAGCTATCTGCCAAGGCATCGGTTTGTTCTGGCACAGGAGCCGTTAGAGTATCCGTTGGAAAAATCATTGTAATTTTTCGTTAGTTTAAGAGGATTCCGGACGCGGTAGTGGGATAACGGGAAGCTCCACAAGAAAGGTGCTGCCTCCGCCGGGCGTGTCTTCCACACGGATGGAGCCTTTCAGGGAATGGACGATTTCTTCGGCGATGCAAAGTCCCAGACCGAAATGGTCTTTCGTGCTGCGGGATTGGTCCGAGCGGTAAAAACGCCGGAAGATTTTGGCCTTTTCCTCGTCGGAAATGCCGATGCCGTTATCTATGACGGCGACTGTGTAGGAATCCCCGTGGTTGAAAACAGCAGTCCCCGTTTTGGAATGTCCGGTGCAGGACAGGGAGCAGGATAACGCAAGGGTGATGCTGCCTTGTTCGGGCGTATAGCTGATGGCATTGTGCAGAAGGATGGCAGTAAGCTGTTTCAGCCGTTCGCTGTCGCCAAGGCAGGGAGGCAGGGGGGCATCCGGCAGGGAGATGTGAAACCGCAGATTTTTCTCCTTTGCCAGAGATTCAAAGGCTTCATAGGAATTTAACAGCAGCGTATCCGGTTCTACCGGTTCCATGCGGACAGAAAAAGAGTGGGCATCCGCATGAGACAGAAACAGCATGTCGTCGATGAGACGGCGCATCCGCTGTCCTTCGGAATAGATAGTAGACAGGAAAGTCTCCTCCTCCTGCGGGGAGACTTTTTTTGCCGGGGCGCCGCCCTGTTTATATCCGCGGATGGCGCTGGTGCAGGAGAGTATCACCGCTAAAGGCGTCCGCAGTTCATGGGATGCCGCGGCAACGAAGCGGATTTGCTCCAAACGGTTTTCTTCTACGGGTATCAGCAGTTTCTTTGTAAAGAAAAAGGAGAACAGAAACAGAAGTACCATGGCGGTTAAGTCGATGACGATAAAACGTATCCGCTGGGTCCGAATCTGTTGTTTCTGGTGTTCCAAAGGAAAGAGAATAAGAATCTCCGTCTCCCCGTTTTCACGCGGGATATAGGCATAGCTGGCATAGTAATCCTCCCTGTCTGAAGAGGTAAAGGGGTATGCCGTATGATAGGACTGGAATGCGGAATCGGTGAGGATGGCATAGCGGGAGTGGTAATAGTCCATGGCTTCCTGTTCCGTAGCTTTCCGTTTTTCATCCAGCATCCTTTCACTGAACAGCAGGGGAACCCCGTTATCGGTGATGGAGATGGTAAAGGAATTGAGCGATTCCATTTGCGCCAGCCATGTGTGGGTAATGACGGTCTGCTGTTCAAAATTGGCAATCAGGTTTCCGGTGTCCCGCTGGAATGCAAGGAAATGGCTCTGTTTTAAACCGGATTCAGATACATACAGATAGATGAATGACATAATAAGCAGGATAAAGGTGGTGATTCCGCCGCATAAAAGTGTCAGGCGGTAGTGTACTTTGCGAAACATATAGTATATACCTTTCTGTTGGGTGAGATGCTGTATCAGGTTAAGCGCTGCGGTGTCCGGCGGAATCATAAGTCCCGTTCAGACCGTCAGAAAGCGCCGGTACTTAGCGAGGTATGAAAATCTGCAGCAGCAGATTACGAGCTTAGAACCGTTGCGCTTGACGCCGAGCGGAAGCGTGTCTGAATGGGACTTATGGTTCCGCCGGATGCAGCGGCGCTTAACCTGATACAGCAGCAGGACATCAGGGTTCTTCCGGCGGGCATATGCGGTAGCCGATGCCGCGGACGGTGCGGATTGTGACGCTGCTGCCTACGGCATGTAAACGTCGGCGCAGGAAATGGATATAATTATCCAGATTGCCGTTTTCGATATCCGCATCGATGCCCCATATTTTCGTAAGCAGTTGTTCCCGCGTAAGGGTCTGTCCGGTATTGCGGAAAAAGAACTGGAAAAGTTCGTTCTCCTTTTTGGACAGGCTGCATTCTCCGGCAGGACCGTTTAAGCGGTTGTCCGTGATATGCAGGGTCAGGTCGCCGAAACCAAGGGTATCGTTTTCGTGAATAAGAGGCGGGCGGCGTGTGACGCAGCGGATGCGGGCAAGCAGTTCCTCAAAATCAAAGGGTTTCACCAGATAATCGTCAGCCCCCAGGTCCAGTCCCGTGATTTTGTCATTCAGGGTACCAAGGGCGGTAATAAGGATAACCGGGGTGTTGTTGTTCTGCCTGCGCAGGATGGTGAGGAGCCGGGTGCCGTCAATGCCCGGTATCATCCGGTCTAACAGAATACAGTCATGAATGTTCTGATTTATGTAAAACAAGGCTTCTTCACCGTCGTAGCAGGTGTCTGTGATGAAATTTTCTTTTTCCAACTGGTATTTTAAAGTATGGCTTAGTTTTTTGTCATCTTCAACGAGCAGAATACGCATGGTCTGTTCCTCTTCTGGGTTATTTTTCAAACATAGGAACTGTTCTGAAATGATTTCGGGATAGTTCCTTAATATTATGGTTATTATAGCAGAAATTATGATAGCAGGGAAATCTCTAAAAAATCTCTAAAAATTTCTTTTGATTTTAGAGGTTGTTTAGAGAATGGTTTGTTAGGCTTTATGTATGCAAAGCGGACAGAAATTTCTCTGCCGTGTTTTGGCGCCGGAAGGGCGGTTAGGAATTGGAAAATAGGAATTGGAAAAGAGGCAATCAGGATGAAAAAGAGATATTTTGTGAATGGAAAGAGTGTCATGATGGCTGTCAGTATGGTGGCAGCGCTTAGTGTGTGGGGATGTGGAAGCAATGAGGGAACGGCGCTGCAGAGTGAGGATGAGATAGAAGGACAGACAGCAGCCGGAGATTTGGAGGGGACAATAGACGGAGCAGGAGATGAGGAGAATGCGGGAGAGCGAAAGGGAGAAGGGAAGGAAGAGGCAGGAGAAGGGGCGCAGGATGTGGATGAGACCGGAAATACTGCGGGGATAGAAGGGGACAGGATGGAAGATGGGGAACGGATAGTGATGGATGGAGTGATTCAGAAGGTGGAAGACGGGAGTTTTGTTATGGAACAGTTAATGTCGGAAGTGGATGAGAGTACAGGGTTAGTGATGGTAGGCGAAAATCCGGAGAGTCCGGGGGTTGTTGTGGATTATACGGAAGATACAGTATTCGTGCGGAGGGTGACAACGGATGGAATGACCGGAAAGGATGAACCGGGAACAGAACAGGATTTAGGGAAAGATGCACTCGTTCATGTGACGGGAATGTGGAGAGGGGATAGTTTTTCGGCGGAGGAAATATCGGTGTTTGTGGATGCCCGTAAGTGAGAAAATAATCCGGAATGCAGGGATTTTGAAGACGAATGGAAGTAAAAGTTCAGACAGGCGCGTGCATTTACGGTACGGTCCGTGCTGCTGACTGCATGAAAAAGTTATGGCTGAAAATACATACGGAAAAATATAGATGGAAATACCGGAAAGAATTTAGAAAACAGAGAAAGGGAATGGGATAAGAAAATGGAAAAATATCATAAAAGCTATCATAAAAAACATGATAAGAGTGCCGGAAAAGGAACCGGAAGACGGGTGGTAAGCCGGCTTACCGCACTTTTTCTCCTGATTGGTGTGTTGGGGATGATAGGCTGCGGCGGTTCCGGGAGCAGGGCAGGGGATAGTCAGGGGGAAAATGAGGGGAATGTGCAAAGCGGGAGGGAGACAGAGGAACAGAAAGGCACCGGTGGGGGAACGGCCGGGGAGACAGGGGAAAAGGAATCCGGTGAAAAGGCAATGGGCCGGTATGTGGAAACAATGAATGAATCCATGGCAGATTTTGCCGCGGCAGGTTCCGGGATGGCACGGCTGTCAGACGGAAGCCTGATGCTGTTCAGTCCAGGGAGCGGAAAGTGGGTTTCCAAAGATAACGGGGTGACCTGGGAGCCGGAATCTCTGGCATGGTTTACGGAAATGAGGGCGAAGGAAGATTATATGATGGATATTGCGGTTTCCGTGGACGGGACAGTAGGGATTATATATTGTGAAAAGGGAAGCAGTACGGGTGGGGAATCCGGAAGTAAGGAAAGCGGCGGCGGTGCGGAAGAGGGAGAAGACGCAGAGCAGGAGGCGGGTCAAAAAACAGAAGGGGAAGGAACGCAGAAGGAGCAGGAAAAAGAATCGGACAGCGGAGAAGGAACGGTGCTGGCAATTGCGGAGAGTACAGAAGGGGCATCCGGCGGTGATACAGTGGGGAGCGGCATTCATCCGAAATACCGGGTGGTTTCTGCGGATAACGAAATTACGGAATTTGAGATGCCGGATGAAAGCGGCGGCTATCTGCATCATCTATGCTTTTCCGGGGATGGAAGGCTGTTCGGTGCGGCAATGGATGGAAAGATTTATGAGATTGACTGGAAGCTGGGAGAGCAGAAAGTTGTGGCGGAATGGGAGGAATTTGTATACCATCTTGTTGTATGGGAGGAAAAACTGGCGGCCTTAGGCGGTTCCGGTGTCAGGGTGTTTGATTTGGAAACGGGAGAAGCTATAGAGGATAAGGTGCTGGATGATTTTATGGAGACGCAGATGGGGGATAAACTGTTCTTTTCTACGGAGAATACGCTTCCGCTGCTGATGATACCGGGCGGTAACGATATTTTGTACCTTGTCTGTGAAAAGGGGATTTACCGGCATGTGCTGGGCGGACATGTGGTGGAGCAGTTGGCGGACGGAATGCTGAATTCTTTGGGCAGTCCTTCCTATGGGATAGGAGACGGCATTTTACTGGAAGATAATGTGTTTCTGGTGCTGTTTACCAACGGGAATCTGGCGGATTATGCATATGACCCGGATATGCCTGCCACACCGGACATATGGCTGAAAGCCTACAGTTTAAAGGAGAGCGGGAAACTGAAACAGGCGATTGCCGCTTATCAGGCGCGCCATCCGGAAGTTTATATCCGTTATGAAATCGGAATGGACGGAAATACTTCCGCCACAAGGGAAGATGCACTGAAAAAGCTGAATATGGAAATTGCGGCAGGAAACAGCCCGGATTTGCTGCTGTTGGATGATATGCCGATGGATTCTTATGTGGAAAAAGGCGTCCTGGCGGATTTGGCGCCCTATTTGGAACATATGGCAGAGGATACGTATTTTCAGAATATTTTAAGGGCGTTTGAAACAGACGGGAAAATATATGCAGTACCGACAGAGTTTGTATTCCCGATGGCAGGCGGTAAAAAGGAAGATGTGGAGCAGATGAAAGACCTGACCGCCATCGCGGAGATTGTGGAGCGGTACCGGAAGGAGAAGCCGGAGGGCAGTATTTTGGGCTGGACGAGGGAACAGGATATGCTTTGGCAGTTCTTTTGGACATGTGCACCGACTTGGGAGAGTGAAGACGGTAGTGTGAACGGGGAGAAGCTGGAAGAATTTTTTGTACAGATAAAGCGGATTTGGGAAGCGGAGGAAGAAGGAATCACCGATGAAATGCGTAAGGAAGTGGAAGATTTTTATAAGACGCTGATAAGTGAAGGCAGGACGGAAGAAGAACTGAAGCAATTCCGGATAAACCATATCGGTTGGACGGGCGACCAATATATGCTGGGAGAACAGGACTTCTTTATGGGAGGAATTAATAGCGGCGCTACCTTTGACATGGCCGTATCTTATTTTCATATCAAAGAAAAGGCGGACGGGGATTTCGCGGCTTACGGCGGGCAGGCATCCGGTGTGTTCGTTCCGCAGGCAATTGCAGGCATCAGCCAGACTTCGAAGTATCCGGAGATTGCTGCCGGAGTGCTGGAGACATTGCTGGAGGAAACCAACTGGACCGGTCTGTCTCTGAACAAGGAGCAGTTCAGGAAAGACCTGAGTAAAAATGCTACGGAGGATGGCAGCAGTTATGCCTCGGCCGGAGGTGTGAGAGCGGATGGGACGTATACCGGTATGGAGATTTATCCGGCTTCGGAGGAAGAAATCGACAGGCTGTCGGAGCTGGTGGAACAGGCGAAAGTGCCGTATAGAAAGAATGGGATTTTGGAAGATGCGGTCTGTGAAGCAGGAATAAAGGTTTTGAAAGACGAAATAACAGCCAAAGAAGGTGTGCAGGAAGTGCTGAAACGAGTCTCCCTTTATATGGCCGAGTAAAGCGGCCGGAAGGGTGAAAAGTTCCGGACTTGCCTGGTTTATGTAATATTTTGCCGGGGGAATAACATTTGCACATTGGGAAAGGAGCATAGTGATAAGAATGAATCGGAGGAAGCAGAGGAAACAAAAAAGGAATCAAAGAATAAATTTATGCACAGTATTTCTACTGCTTGCCGGGCTGCTTGGAACTCTTGCAGCCGCTGGCTGCGGAGGAACGGATGGGACTGCCGGAAGCGGGAACGGGACAGCGGCAGCAGGCAGTACCGCCGGCGGAGGGGAAAACTCCGGCGGCGGTGTGTCCGGAAGCGGAGAAAAGGCAATGGGACGGTATGTGGAATCGGTTAATGATTTTCTTCAGGGGCAGACGTTTTCCGGTTCCAGGATGGTGCAGCAGACAGACGGGACGCTGGCAGTAATTTCCCCTAACAGCGGAAAGTGGGTTTCGGATGATAACGGTATTTCATGGGTTAAACAACCGCTTCCGTGGCTGGAAGAACTGCTGGAAACAGGATATATCAGGAACGCTGCATTGTCTGCGGACGGATGGACGGGAATTATTTATGAGGAAAATGAGGACGGCGGGGAAAGTTTGGAACCGGAGGAGAAAGACGGCGGGGAAAGTTTGGAAC
>CAMXQE010000050.1 GCA_947246015.1 uncultured Lachnospiraceae bacterium
AGAGATGCTCTGCATCTCTTAAGCAGACACTTGGCTCGTTGCTCGCGGGAATAAACCGGCTAAGGAGCGTGATGGCGTTTGACTGTGTCAATACGGCTGAACCGATTCTGTTCCTGTGCTGATTTTTTGCGTAAGCTTGACGAATGTTGTAAGCAATGCTAAACTTAAGGGCAGTGTATATATGAAAACTTGGAGGCAATGGAAATGATAGACGGTAAGAAGGTACTTTTCAGTGGAATGCAGGCAACAGGAAGCCTGACTTTGGGCAATTATCTGGGAGCACTTAAGAATTGGGTGAATCTTAGCGATGAATACGAGTGTTTTTATTCGGTAGTGGATTTGCATTCCATTACGGTAAGACAGGATCCGGCGGAACTGAGAAAACGCGCCAGAAATCTGCTGACTTTATATATTGCGGCGGGGCTCGACCCGAAGAAAAACTGCATTTACTACCAGTCCCATGTATCCGGGCATACGGAGTTGTCCTGGATTCTGAACTGCTTTACTTATATGGGAGAACTGAACCGCATGACCCAGTTCAAGGATAAGGCGGCAAAACATGCAGACAATATCAACGCGGGGCTTTTCACCTATCCGGTGCTGATGGCTGCGGATATCCTGTTATATCAGGCGGATGTGGTTCCGGTGGGGAAAGACCAGCTGCAGCACCTGGAAATCACGAGGGATATCGCCCAGCGTTTTAATGCCATCTATGGGGATGTATTTACCATTCCTGAGCCATATCTTGGCAAAGCCGGCATCAGTATTAAGAGCTTGCAGGACCCGGCGAAAAAAATGTCCAAATCTGACGAAAACGCTAATGCCAGCATTTACCTGATGGATGATACGGATACAATTATCCGTAAATTCAAACGTGCCGTTACCGATTCGGAAGCGTCTGTCAGATACTGCGACGAACAGCCTGGAATCCGCAATTTAATCGATATCTATTGTGCATGTACCGGAAAGACACCGGAAGAGACAGAAAAAGAATTTGACGGCAAGGGATACGGGGACTTTAAGATGGCAGTGGGAGAAGCTGTGGCAAGCGAGCTGAAACCCTTACAGGAGCGTTTTGGCGAACTAGTGAAGGATAAAGCATATATCGACGGAATCATCAGGGAAAATGCGGAGAAAGCAAACTATTATGCGTTGAAAACTTTGCGTAAAGTACAGAAGAAAGTAGGATTTCCGGAGCGCGTAAGATAGTCGTGTGTTTTTATTATGATGGACGAAAAAAGGTTTGAAGAGGCAAAAAATAAAATCATAGGCATACAGCGGGAGCGGCTGGGAATCGGAACTTTGCAGGAAAAGACTGTCCATGCAGTCATGAAACATTACTATGCGCCAGATGAGGGAATGCAGGAAATTCCCATCGGCGGTTATGTGGCGGATATTTACACGGGAGAGCAGGTAATCGAAATCCAGAACGGGAATTTTTATAAAATGCGCGGCAAGCTGGATGCCTTTTTAGCGCAGTATCCCGTGACAATCGTTTATCCCATTCCACATACGAAATGGCTGATATGGATAGACGAAGAAAGCGGGGAACTGAGTAAAAAAAGGAAAAGCCCGCTGACTGGCAGCGCTTATCAGGCATTTAAGGAGTTGTACCGGATTAAGAGCTATTTATCAAGGGAAAACCTGCATTTCCGTTTTCCTTTAGTGGATATGGAGGAGTACCGTCTGTTAAACGGCTGGAGCAAGGACCGGAAAAAAGGTTCCTGCCGTTATGACCGGATACCTGTCTCCCTGTATGGCGAGGTGGTGGTAGAAAAACGGAAAGACTACCTGCAGTTTCTGCCGGACGGGCTCCCTGAAGAATTTACCACAAAGAATTTGTCGGAAACGGCTAAAATTCCGGCGCGGACAGCGGGGCTTGTACTGAATATCCTGGCTTATTTAAATGTTGTAGAACAAAGCGGCAAAAAAGGGAATGCATATTTGTACCGGAAAATAGAGAATGTGGTTTAAGGGAGGAAAAAGCATGGAATTAGCAAAATTTTTTCAAAGTATTATAGAACAGGATAAATGTGCCGTGGTAATCTGCAATCTGGAACATGACATTATTTATATGAATCCTGCCGCTGCGAAAAAGTATGCAAAAAGAGGCGGGGCAGGTCTTGTGGGAAAAAGTATTTTTGACTGCCATCGTGCACATTCCGTAGAGATAATAAAAAAGGTAGTTTCATGGTTTGTGGAAAGTAAGGAACATAACATCATCCATACGTTTCATAATAAAAAGGAAAACAAAGACGTTTATATGGTGGCGCTGCGGGATACGGACGGAACGCTGATTGGTTATTATGAAAAGCATGAATACCGGAATGCGGAACAGGGTGGAATCATGGAAGGAATCGAGTAAAAGAGAGTGTGAGAATAATTTGAAAGTTGAATATAGTAAAAAAGCTGCAAAATACATTTCTGCTTTGGACAGACCGACAAAGCAGAGGATAAAAGCCGGGATTGAGGGATTGACAGAGCAGCCGCCCAAAGGTGATATTAAGACACTTCAAGGCTATTCAGACGGACGGAAAAGACTTAGAATCGGCAAATACAGAATTATCTTTAATATTACTTCTGATGGGAAAATAGAGATTTTGTATATAATTAATGTGGATTCCAGAGGCGATATTTATAAATGATTTTATTTTGGAAAGGAGTAAATCATGAGTGCGATAACGAAAGAAGCAATAAATCTTATGGAAATTTTACCGGAGAGCGAACAAAATTTTGCTCTTGAATTTATCAAAAAACTAGTGATGGCATGGGATCCGGATTTTACAAAATTAACCTTGACAGAAAAAACAGAATTAGAAGATGCTGATGCTGAAATCAGGAAAGGGGAAACCGTTTCTCATGAGGAAATTGATTGGGATTAAAAATATAAAAAGAAGCGAATCCCCCGTTTGTCCTTAATCTGTACGGTAAAAAACCGCTTCTTTTTGGAATGATGATATGTTTAGGAGGAAGAAAATCAAGAAAAAATGTATGGTAAAATTGATTTAGATAAAATAGATATAAATTCAAAGCCGCCGACAGAAGAACCCGCCAGGCAATACTACTTTATAGCCAGGCTGCGCCAGTATGTCCGGGCAGAAAGTGAAAAGCTGGGGCGTCCCCTTTTCGCGGCAACCATAACATTTGGCTGTCAGATGAACGCCCGCGACAGCGAGAAGCTGGCCGGGATTCTGCAGCAGGCAGGATATGAATTAACGGAAAATGAGGATGCCGATTTAGTGATTTACAATACCTGTACCGTGCGCGACAATGCCAATCAGCGTGTTTACGGCAGGCTGGGCTTCTTAAACAGCATGAAAAAGAAGAAGCCCCATATGAAAATAGCTTTGTGCGGCTGTATGATGCAGGAAGAAAGTGTCATAGAAAAGATAAAAAAGAGCTACCGTTTCGTGGATTTGCTGTTCGGCACCCATAACATTTTTAAATTTGCGGAACTGCTCTGCACCATGTTTGAATCGGAACGCATGGTGATTGATATCTGGAAAGATACCAGCCAGATTGTAGAGGACTTACCCATAGAACGCAAATATCCTTTTAAATCCGGCATTAATATCATGTTCGGCTGTAACAATTTCTGTAGTTATTGTATCGTACCTTATGTCAGGGGGCGGGAGAGGAGCCGCAATCCCAAAGATATCCTCCGCGAGATTGAGGCGCTGACAGCAGACGGCGTAGTGGAAATCATGCTGCTGGGGCAAAACGTAAATTCTTACGGTAAAAACTTAGAGTCACCCATGAGTTTTGCCGAATTGCTGCGTGAAATAGAAAAAATAGAGGGACTGGAGCGCATCCGTTTCATGACCTCCCATCCAAAAGATTTGTCCGATGAGCTGATACAGGTCATGAAAGAATCCAAAAAAATATGCCGTCACCTGCATCTCCCCTTACAGTCCGGTTCCACCCGCATTTTACAGGCGATGAACCGCCGCTACACCAGAGAGCAGTATTTGGAACTGGCACTAAAAATCCGGCGTGAAATTCCGGACATTGCCATCACAACGGATATTATCGTAGGTTTTCCGGGAGAAACCCTGGAAGATGTGGAAGAAACCATTGATATGGTTAGGCAGGTGAAGTATGAAAATGCCTTTACATTTATTTATTCCAGGCGGACAGGCACACCTGCAGCAGCTATGGAAAACCAGGTGCCGGAGGAGACTGTAAAGGAAGGATTTGACAAACTTTTAAAGGTAGTGCAGGATACCGCACGGGAACGGGTGGCATTGCTACAGGGGCAGGTACATACCGCTTTGGTGGAGGAGCGGAACGGACAGGAGGAATCCCTGATGACCGGACGGCTTTCCAATAATACCATTGTGCATTTTCCGGGGGATGATTCCCTGATTGGGAAAATCGTAAAAGTGCGGCTGGATGAGTGCCATGGGTTTTATTATGTGGGGGAAATGGTTTAGTTCTGCTGACAGGCAGAAAATTTAAAATTGCTTCATTTACAATCTCAATATTTTGTGGTATATTATGAACGGGTATGCAGAATCTAGTAAAAGTATACCCGTTTTGTCTTATGAACCCTTTCAGGCAGAACTTACATATCCCTAAGACTTACAGCAGGTTACAGATAAAGGAGAACAGAAGTGGCAGAATTAACGCCTATGATGCAGCAATATATGGAAACGAAAAAGGAATACAGCGACTGTATTCTTTTTTACCGGCTCGGCGATTTTTACGAGATGTTTTACGAGGATGCGCTGACCGCTTCCAAAGAACTGGAAATCACGCTGACCGGAAAGAACTGCGGACAGGAAGAACGGGCGCCTATGTGCGGTATTCCCTATCATGCAGTGGACAGTTACCTGACCAAGCTGGTTGCCAAAGGATATAAAGTGGCAATCTGTGAACAGATGGAAGACCCGAAACTCGCCAAGGGACTGGTGAAACGGGAAGTCGTTCGCATTGTGACACCGGGAACCAACCTGAACGTTCAGTCTTTGGAGGAAACAAAAAACAATTATCTGATGAGTATTTCCTATGTTCCGAACAAAATCGGTATTTCCGTGGCGGATGTAACCACAGGAGATTATTACCTGACAGAAGTGGAAGATACCCGTAAGCTTATGGACGAAGTCAATAAATACATGCCTTCGGAAATCATCTGCAACGATGCTTTTTTGGTCAGCGGCGTGGATATCGGCGATATGCGGGAACGGCTGAAAATTGCGGTCAATGCCATTGAAGCCCATTATTTTGATGATGATGCCTGCCGGAAATGCCTGATGAAGCACTTTCATGTACAGACGCTGACCGGACTCGGAATCGGGGATTTTCCTACGGGAACCATTGCCGCAGGGGCACTGCTGCAATATTTGTATGAGACGCAGCGGACTTCCTCACTGGCACATTTCACCCATTTATATCCATATCTGACCAGCAAATACATGTTATTGGACAGTTCCACCAGAAGAAATCTGGAACTGACAGAGACCCTCCGGGAAAAACAAAAGAGAGGTTCCCTGTTGTGGGTACTGGATAAAACCAAAACGGCAATGGGGGCGCGGACGCTGCGCAGTTATATCGAACAGCCTCTCATTGAGCCAAAGGAAATCACCAGGCGGCAGGATGCCATCGAAAGCCTGTGTCTGGATTCGGTAGCAAGGGATGAGATACGGGAATACCTGAATCCGATTTATGATTTGGAACGGCTGTTAGGAAAAGTCAGTTATAAGACAGCGAATCCCAGAGATTTAATCGCTTTCCGCAATTCTTTGGAAATGCTTCCGCATATCAAAACGGTGCTGGGCGGATTAACCGGAGAATTATTGGAAAACATGAACCGGGATATCGATGCATTGGAGGATATTTTTTCGCTGATTGACCATTCCATTGTCGAGGAACCTCCTATTACCATCCGCGAGGGCGGTATTATCCAAGAGGGTTTTGACAGTACCATCGACAGTCTGCGACATGCGAAAACGGAAGGAAAAAGCTGGCTGGCCGCCCTTGAGGAAGAAGACAGGGAGCGGACAGGCATTAAAAACCTGCGGATTAAATACAATAAGGTTTTCGGCTATTATTTTGAAGTGACCAATTCTTATCTGGGCATGGTTCCCGACGATTACATCCGTAAACAGACACTGACCAATGCGGAACGTTTTACCACGCCCCGCTTAAAGGAATTAGAAGATACCATTTTAAATGCGGAAGATAAACTCTACTCCCTGGAATATGAAATGTTCTGCAACATCAGGGACAGCATTGCCGCCGAAATCGAACGGATACAGAAAACGGCAAAAGCGGTGGCTGCGCTGGATGTATTTACTTCCCTGTCACTCGTGGCGGAGCGTAATCAATATATACGTCCAAAAATAAACGAAAAAGGCATTATTAATATAAAAAACGGCCGGCATCCGGTAGTTGAGAAAATGATTGTAAACGATATGTTCATTGCCAATGATACATATTTGGATAATAACAAGAACTGTATTGCAGTTATTACCGGACCAAATATGGCTGGCAAATCTACCTATATGCGGCAGACAGCCCTGATTGTGCTGATGGCTCAGATTGGCAGTTTCGTGCCGGCTTCCGATGCGGATATCTGTATTGTAGACCGCATTTTTACGAGAGTGGGCGCTTCCGATGATTTAGCAAGCGGCCAGAGTACTTTCATGGTAGAAATGAATGAAGTAGCAAATATTCTGCGTAATGCCACATCCAAGAGCCTGCTGGTATTGGATGAAATCGGAAGAGGTACCTCTACCTTCGACGGACTCAGTATCGCATGGGCCGTAATTGAACATATCAGCAACCGGAAGATTTTAGGGGCGAAGACACTGTTCGCTACCCATTATCATGAACTGACGGAACTGGAAGGCAAAATTAACAATGTGAACAATTACTGCATTGCCGTAAAAGAAAAAGGGGATGATATCGTATTCCTGCGCAAAATCATAAAAGGCGGTGCAGACAAGAGCTACGGAATTCAGGTAGCGCGTTTGGCGGGCGTTCCCGATATGGTAATTGACCGGGCGAAAGAAATCGTAGAACAGCTCAGTGATAACGACATAACCGAAAAGGTACAAAGCATCGCCATTGAAACAAAGTGTGCAAAGAATGAGAAAAAAGGCACTACAAAAAAATACGATGAAGTGGACTTAGAGCAGATTTCCCTGTTCGATACTGTCAGTGACGAAGACATATTAAAAGAACTGCTGGAAATCGACGTAACAAACCTAACGCCATTAGACGCCCTGAACACCCTGTACCGTTTACAAAACAAACTAAAAAACCGCTGGTAACCCCCAAACAAAACAGCATCCGCTCTCCCAGCCCCTCAGAGAAACTTATGACTGCGAAGCAGAAAGAAGTTTCTCTGCCCAAAAAAGGGACTGGAAGGGCGGATGCGGAACTGGAATAAAACTGGAATAGGAGAAAAAATGACGCAGATTCATGTCCTGAGCAAGGAGACAATAGACAAAATAGCGGCCGGAGAGGTAGTGGAGCGTCCCTCCAGCGTGGTAAAAGAGCTGCTGGAAAACGCAGTGGATGCAGGTGCAACGGCAGTCACGGTGGAAATCAAAGAGGGAGGCATTTCCTTTATCCGCGTTACGGACAATGGCTGCGGCATAGAACGGACGCAGGTGCCGAAAGCGTTCTTACGACATGCGACAAGTAAAATCAGTACGGCGGATGACCTGTTCCACATCATGAGTTTGGGATTCCGTGGAGAAGCGCTGTCCAGTATTGCGGCAGTTGCGCGTTTGGAACTGATTACGAAAACCAAAGAAGAACTGACAGGATTCCGTTACCGTATAGAGGGCGGAGAGGAAGTGGAGGCGGAAGAAGTCGGCGCACCCGACGGAACCACGATTCTCGTCCGCAACCTGTTTTTCAATACACCGGTCCGGAAGAAATTTCTAAAGCAGCCTCAGACCGAGGGCGGTTATATTTCGGACCTGATGGAGCATATGGCGATGGCCAATCCCTGTGTATCTTTCCAATATATCAGCAACGGCCAGACACGTTTCCACACTTCCGGCAACGGCAGCCTTCAGGAAATCATATACCGGATTTACGGACGTGATATCGCATCCGCACTGATTCCCATAGAGGCGGCAGAAAACGGCATCCATATGAGCGGTTTTCTGGGAAAGCCGGAAATAAACCGTGCCAACCGGAACTTTGAAATCTATTTTGTGAATGGACGCTTTATCAAAAGCAATGTAATTGGCAAAGCGATTGAAGAGGGCTATCAAAAGTATGTGATGCAGCATAAATTTCCGTTTGCCGTATTGCATTTTCGGATTGATGCAGAAGATATAGATGTCAATGTGCATCCGACAAAGATGGAAGTCCGCTTTACCAATCAGCCCAGGCTTTTCCAGTTCATTGCAACGCATGTGGAACAGTCGCTGCACCGTACGGAACTGATACCGGAGGTGGTTTTAACCAGACCCGGTGCTAAAACAAGCGAAAAAATTCCTGCAGGCTCCCTTCCTGAACCGTTTGAAACCGGGCGTGCCGCAAAGGAAAACAAAAAAGACATAACTTATCCCATGGATGCGGAAACAGGAAATACAGTAAAAAAAGCGGCGGAAGAGAGCCGCTATACCGTTTCCGGAACTTCCGGAACACCAGCGGATTTTGCCGGGAATCCTGTTGAAAAGGAAGAGAATACAGTATCTGAAACAGAGTCGTTTTTTGTCGATAACCGGATTTTGCCGGAAAAGGAAGAAACAGCCCGAACAGCCGGAATTATGCAGGATATCCTGCAAAGGAACGCAGCGCCGAGAGTGTTCGGTATGGAAAGTGTTTCCAAGACTGCGGAACATGCCGCAAATCATGCAAATGTACTGAAAGCAGCAGACCATATTTTTGTCGAAAGACCGGTACAGCTGGACTTTTTCGAGGAAAAGATGCTGACGAAAGATGCCAGGGGAGACTATCGGATTTTAGGACAGATTTTTGATACTTACTGGCTCGTTGCTTTTCACGATAAGCTGTTTATCATTGACCAACATGCGGCCCATGAGAAGGTGAAATACGAAAGTTTCATGAAGCGTCTTGAAGAAAGCAGCATAGAGTCCCAGATGCTGAACCCGCCGGTCATTATCACGCTGACCGGTAAAGAAGAGGCGGTACTGAAGGAATCTATGGAAATATTTACCGATATGGGCTTTGAAATCGAAGCATTCGGCGGCAATGAATATGCGCTGCGCAGTGTCCCTGCCGAACTTTATGGATGCAGCGAAAGCGGCCTGTTTACGGAGATGCTGGACGAGTTATCAGAAGGGGCATTAACCGGAGCGCCTGCCGTAATCCGCCAGAGGATAGCAACCATGGCGTGTAAAGCTGCCGTTAAAGGGAATACTTCTTTTGACCGCGCCGGCATAGAGGCACTGATTGACCAGCTGCTTGATTTGGAAGACCCTTACCACTGTCCGCATGGAAGACCGACCATTATTTCCATGAGCAGGTACGAAATCGAAAAGAAGTTTAAAAGGATTGTATAAAAGAAAATAAGAGGAATGCCTATGGATGAGAAAGATATGAAGAGACCGCTTATCATATTGACCGGACCTACCGCGGTGGGAAAGACTGCCCTGTCCGTCAGACTGGCAAAAGCCGTTGGCGGTGAAATCATTTCCGCCGATTCCATGCAGGTTTACCGGCGTATGGACATCGGTTCCGCCAAAATCCTGCCGGAAGAAAGAGAAGGCGTCCCCCATCATTTAATCGATGTGCTGGAGCCGACGGAAGATTTTAATGTTGTGCGCTTTCAGCAGATGGTAAAGGAAATCCTGCCAGACATATATAAAAGGGGCCAGATTCCCATCCTGACAGGGGGAACAGGTTTTTATATACAGGCAGTCCTGTATGATATTGATTTTACCGAAAACAAAGAAAATACTTCCTACCGTCTTGAACTGGAACGGCTGGCCGGAGAAAAAGGCCCAGCATTCCTGCACGATATGCTTCAGGAAGTGGATGCAGCGTCGGCGGAGGCCATCCATGCAAACAATGTAAAGCGGGTCATACGGGCATTGGAATTTTACCATCTGACCGGATGCAGGATTTCCGGACACAATGAGACCGAACGGGAAAAGGCGGCCGCCTATAACGCCTGCTACTTTGTGTTGAACGATGACAGACAGCGCATTTATGAGAGAATCGAACAACGGGTCGATGCAATGCTGGCCGCGGGACTGGTGGATGAAGTTGCATCTCTCCGGGCAGAAGGCTGTACGAAAGAAATGGTTTCCATGCAGGGCCTGGGCTATAAGGAAATCTTAAGCTATCTGGAAGGTGAAATTCCGCTGGAACGGGCGGTATATCTTATCAAACGGGACACGAGACATTTTGCAAAAAGGCAGCTCACATGGTTTCGCCGTGAAAAAGATGTGATATGGGTGTCCAAAGAAGATTTTGGATATGATGAGGACGCTGTCTTAAAGTTTATGATAGAAAAAACAGAATGGTTAAGAGGTAATCGGACATGAAGCAGAGAAATGAAATGTATCAGGCTATGGGAATTTCAGAAGAGGTAATTTCTTATGGTGAGAAAATACTGGAGGGACTTAAGGAACGTTTTGAAGAGATTGACCGTACCGCCGAATATAATCAGCTGAAAGTAATTCAGGCCATGCAGGAAGCAAAAGTCAGCGAAGCCTGTCTTTTGGGAACGACCGGCTATGGTTATAATGATTTGGGCAGAGATACGTTGGAGGAGGTATATGCCCGTATCTTCCATACGGAGGATGCCCTTGTGCGTCCGCAGATTACCTGCGGAACCCATGCGCTTGCCCTCGCGCTGATGAGCAACTTAAGACCGGGGGATGAGCTGCTTTCACCGGTTGGGAAACCCTATGATACGTTAGAGGAGGTCATTGGGATTCGTCCGTCCAAAGGTTCGCTGGCGGAATACGGTATCACTTACCGGCAGGTAGATTTGCTTCCGGATGGCCGTTTTGATTATGAAAAAATTGAACGGGCCATCAATGAGCATACCAGACTGGTCACGATACAGCGTTCCAAAGGCTACCAGACCCGTCCGACTCTCTCCGTACAGGCTATCGGCGAGCTGATTTCTTTTATTAAGGCAAAAAAGCCGGACATCATCTGCATGGTTGATAACTGTTACGGAGAATTCGTAGAACGGCTGGAGCCGTCGCAGGTGGGGGCAGATATGATAGTGGGCTCTCTGATTAAAAATCCGGGAGGCGGACTGGCGCCTACCGGCGGTTATATTGCCGGAACGAAGGAATGTGTGGAAAATGCTGCCTGCCGTCTGACCTCTCCCGGACTGGCAAAAGAAGTGGGGGCGTCCCTTGGCATGATGAATTCCTTTTATCAAGGCTTGTTTCTGGCTCCTGTCGTTACGGCAAGCGCATTGAAGGGAGCCATATTTGCAGCAAATATCTATGAGCGTCTGGGGTTTGCAGTGCTTCCGGACGGAAGGGAAGAACGTCACGATATCATACAGGCGGTTACGTTCGGTACACCGGAAGGCGTCATTGCCTTTTGCAAAGGAATCCAGGCAGCGGCGCCTGTAGACAGCTTTGTAACACCGGAACCCTGGGACATGCCCGGATATGACAGTCAGGTCATTATGGCGGCGGGAGCTTTCGTTTCAGGTTCATCCATTGAATTATCCGCGGATGGCCCGATAAAACCGCCCTATGCAGTATATTTTCAGGGAGGGCTTACATGGCCCCATGCGAAATTCGGTATTTTAAAATCTCTGCAGCAGTTAGTAGAGGAGCGGGTTATCGTTTTGTCAGAATATGTAGAAAAGTTTTGAAAAAATTAATTGGAAATTTATGTACATAAAAACTGATATGTGATAAGATGAGTATTAGCTATGCAGATAGGAGACAGTTTATGCGCAATAAAAATACATGGACCTGCTTTTTGCTGATTCTCGCAGGCATTGTGCTGGGCGGCTTTATCGGCAGTCTGTTCCCCGGCACATGGGTAGATTATGGACAGACTTTCGGCCTGTCCAGTCCCTTTGTTTTGGATTTAGGGATTCTGAGTATTACGTTCGGCCTTACAATCAGGATTACCATAGCCAGCATTATCGGAATCCTCTTGGGGATTGTCGTATACCGTTTTTTATAGACTGAGCGGACATACTGTTTCCGTTGCCCGGAGAAGCATATGGGAAAGTGTGGAATATGGATAAAAACTGTATGGATAAGGAAACCATAAACAGCGGAAATAACAAGGATGAAATGCCTTATGAGAAATTTCTGCGTTTAGGAGCAGGGGCTTTGACGGAAGCAGAACTCCTCGCCATCATTATACGTACGGGGACTCCCGGACATACGTCGGTGGAAATCGGGAAACAGATTTTAGACCTTCCTTCGGTGAAGGAGGACGGGCTGAACGGCCTTCATCATGTAACGCTGAAGGAACTGATGGCTATCGGAGGAATCGGGGAAGTGAAAGCGGTAAAAATTAAATGCATTGCGGAACTGTCCATGCGTATGGCGATGATGACGGCCAAAAAAGAGCTGCAGTTCCTGCATCCTTCTACGGTAGCGGATTATTATATGGAAAAGCTGCGGCATGAACTGCGGGAACAGGTTTTGCTTTTAATGCTGGATAACCGGAACTGCCTGATTGGGGAAGAACTTCTGTCCATCGGAACGGTGCGTTCCTCCCTGCTTTCACCGAGGGAAGTTTTCGTGACGGCGCTTAAGTCACAGGCCGTCCACATTATGCTGCTGCATAACCATCCAAGCGGAGAACCGGCGCCCAGCCGGATGGACCTGGATGTGACGGAGGAAATCCGGCAGATTGGTATCATGATAGATATACCGCTTATAGATCATATCATAATTGGGGATAACAAATACATGAGCTTCAAAGAAGCCGGGTTATTATAGAAAGGGGTTAGACACGTTGGGAAATAATTCATTCGGTATTGACCTTGGAACAAGCAATATCAAAATTTATAACAGGAGCGATGACAGCGTCATGATTGAAAAGAACATGATTGCCATCGAGAATAAAAATACGCTTTTTGCCTATGGCAATTCCGCTTTTGAAATGTATGAAAAAGCGCCGGGGAATATCCGTATTACGTATCCTTTGAGCAACGGAGTCATTGCGGACATCCACAATATGGAAACACTGGTGAAATTCTTCATTTCGGATTTATGTAAAGGAAATGTAAAACCGTCGGAATATTATGTGGCGGTGCCAACCGATGTAACGGCAGTGGAGAAAAGGGCTTTTTATGATTTAATCCGGGACGCCAATGTCAAGGCAAAAAAAGTCATGGTAGTGGAAAAAGCGGTTGCCGATGGTCTTGGACTGGATATTGATGTCAAAAACGCACAGGGTGTCCTTGTGGTAAACGTTGGTTATGACACCACGGAAATTTCCATTCTTTCCCTTGGCGGTATTGTTCTGAGCAGGCTGATTAAAGTCGGCGGCCAGAAGTTCGATGATGCCATCCGTTCTGCTATCCGGCGGGAATTTAGTCTGATTATCGGTGGGAAAACGGCGGAAAATGTAAAGATTGCCCTGAACGATTTAGAAAAAGAGAATAAGCCGGCAGTTGTATACGGCAGGGATATTGTGACCGGTCTTCCCGTGGAGCGGGAGATACCGACTGCGTTGGTGGACAGTTCCCTGACGGAACACTTTGACGCTATTATCGACAACGTAAAAGTAATTTTAGAGAGGACGCCACCCGAACTTGCGGCAGATATCTACCGGCACGGTATCTATCTGACCGGCGGCGCGTCTCAGGTCAGCCATCTGGCTGAGCTTTTAAGCAACGGCACAGGGTTGAAGGTCCAGCTCTCCGAGAACCCGCTCAGCAGCGTGGCATTAGGACTTGCAAAGATTATCAAAGATGATAACTATAAATCCGTAGCATATGACGCGATTGAAGGAATGGGTAAATGAGTCCAATAATCAAGAGAAAAGGAGAGAAGTTTACGCTGCCGAGTAAATATCTCCTTTTTATTTTAACAATATTATGTACAGGGACAGTTATTCTCACTTTTAATACAAATATATTCAGCGGTTCCCTGAACACAGTGGTGGGATATGTGATTGTTCCTTTTCAGAGCGGCATCAGTTCCGTAGGCGGCTGGCTTTCAAACCGTTCGGAAGAACTCGTGCAGATAAGGGCGCTTTTATCTGAAAATGAATCGCTGAAGGCACAGATTGATGAACTGACCATTGAAAATACGATTTTACAGCAGGACCGTTACGAACTGACGTATTTAAGGGAACTTTATAATCTGGATTCCCAGTACGAGGAATATGAAAAAGTAGGAGCGCGTATTATTGCAAAAGATACCGGTAACTGGTTTCATTCCTTTGTGATTGACAAAGGGGAGGAAGACGGCATTGCGGTAGACATGAATGTCATGGCCGGAAGCGGTTTGGTTGGACGTGTGGTGGACGTTGGGCCTAACTGGGCGAAAGTCACTTCCATTATTGCGGACAATTCCAATGTCAGCGGAAAGGTACTGGCCACCTCGGATTATCTGATGGTTTCCGGCGATTTGGAGCTGTACAGCAACGGCGTTATTTCATTTAATAAGCTGGTGGACAGTGAAGGGAAAGTATCGGCAGGAGATAAAATCGTTACTTCAAATATCAGCGATAAATATCTTCCCAATATACTGATTGGTTATATCAGCACCTTGAATGTGGATGCCAATAATATCACAAAATCAGGGCTGCTGACCCCGGCTGTGGATTTTGAGCATTTGGAAGAAGTGTTGGTTATTACGCAGCTGAAACAATCGATGGAATAGGAGGAGGAAGTGAAGAGGATTATTGTGGTGACCGGGTTGGTTATTGTATGTTTTTTACTGCAATGCACGGTATTCCATGCATTGGCTTTTGGCGGAATCGTGCCGAATCTGCTGATTGTACTGACCGCCTCTTTCGGCTTTATGCGCGGAGAAAAAACCGGCCTGATTATCGGTTTTTTTTCCGGACTTTTAACGGATATTTTTTTCGGGGAGGTCATCGGTTTTAATGCCCTCCTGTATATGTATGCAGGATATACCAATGGTAAATTCAACCACATCTTCTTTCCTGAAGATGTGAAACTGCCGATTGTGCTGATTATATGCAGCGATTTGTTTTACAGCTTCACCTGCTATATACTTATGTTTTTTATGCGCACGAGATTCCATATCGGTCACTATTTTCTGCATATAATTTTACCTGAGATTGTTTATACCATTGTAATTACCATATTTCTTTATCCGGTTATTCTTTGGATAAACCGTAAGCTGGAAAGCAGCGAAAAAAGGAGTGCTAAGAAGTTTGTTTGAGCGTTTTAAAGAAAATTTCCTGAATACGGTGAGCATACGTCTGATGATTCTTATTATCATCTTCCTGTGCGGCGGCGGTGTACTGATTTACCGGGTGTTTGATTTACAGATTGTGCAGGGAGAGGAATATCTGGAGAAATTCCGTTTCATGACGACGAAAGAGCGCACGCTGCCAAGCACCAGAGGCAATATTTATGACCGCAACGGAAAGTGTCTTGCCTATAATGAGCTTGCTTATAATGTGACGATTGAAGATGTCTATGAATCGGGAAGAAAGAAAAATTCCCAATTGAATGAAACGATTTATAACCTGATTCAGATGATTGAAAAAAACGGGGACAGCATCATCAACGATTTCAATGTCATCATTGATTCGGACGGTAATTATGCATTTGCAGTGGAGGACAGGCAGTTAAGGCGTTTTCTGGCAGATGTATATGGGTTTACTTCTTATGATGCCATGCTTGCAGACCAACAGAACGGCTATAAATATGCAACCAAAACGGCAGCAGAAGTCGTAACTGACTTGTGTGCAAGCAGCCGTTTCGGTATCGGCAGTTATACCGACCCAGATGACCGCAGTACCTTCGTACCGGAACTGGGATACACGAAAGAAGAAGTATTAAAGATACTGACGATACGTTATGCCATGAATGCCAATAGTTTTCAGAAATATATTGCAACAACGGTGGCTACCAATGTGAGTGACGAAACCGTGGCGGTAGTGATGGAGAACAGCGATACACTGGCAGGTGTATCGGTGGCAGAAGATACCGTACGGCGTTATGTGGACAGTATCTATTTCTCCCAGATTATCGGCTATACCGGGAAGATATCCCAGGATGAACTGTCAGTCCTGAATGAAAACGGAGATGAAGAGGAACCCCGTTATGAAATGAACGATATCGTAGGAAAATCGGGCATTGAGTATTCCATGGAATCCGAACTGCAGGGGACGAAAGGCTCCGAAGATGTGATTGTAGACCATGTAGGAAAAGTAATTGAAGCAAGCAACCGTGTGGATCCGGTTGCGGGAAATGATTTATACCTTACGCTGGACAGTGACCTGCAGGTGTCTATTTACCATATTCTGGAGACAAAGCTGGCCAGCATCCTGCTTACCCAGATACGTAATATCAAAGAATATTCACCGGACGAAAATTCCGGCAGCAGCGATATTTTAATACCGATTGACGATGTATATTATGCCTTATTTAACAATAATATCATCGACACGTCCCATTTTACCGATTCGAATGCCGGAGAAAACGAGCAGGCGGTTCATGAGAGTTTCGTAAAACGCAAGGAACTTGTCATGAGCGAACTTATGGAAGAACTGACGGAAAAAAGGACGCCTTACAATCAGCTTCCGGTGGAATATCAGGTATACGAAAGCTATATTACTACTCTGCTTTATTCCAATGCCATCATTATGGAGAGCGAACTGGACACTTCCGACGAGACTTATCTTGCATGGAGTAAACAGGAGGTAATCAGCCTCTATGAATACCTGAATTATGTCATTGCCAAAAACTGGGTCGATGTAACAAAACTGAATCTTTCAGGGAAATATTCCAATTCCGAAGAGGTCTATGAAAAACTGTTGGAATATATTTTTGAAAGTATAGACCATAATACAGGATTCAATAAAAGGATTTACAAGTATATGATTCGGGATAACGACATAACCGGCAGACAGGTATGCAGTCTTCTTTTGGAACAGGAAATCGTTATGGTAGAGGAAGAAGAGCTGGAACGGTTTCAGAGCGGTCTGATTTCCCCCTATGAATTTATGCGTAACCGTATACGGAATCTGGATATTACCCCGGCGCAGCTTGCGTTAGACCCCCATTCCGGTTCCGTCGTGCTGACGGATGTCAATACCGGTGAGGTGCTTGCCCTCGTTTCCTATCCGTCCTACGATAATAACCGGATGGCAAACGGTGTGGATGCAGAGTATTTTAACTCCCTGCTAAACAATTTGTCCACACCGATGATTAATTATGCAACTTATCAGAAAACGGCGCCCGGTTCTACGTTTAAAATGGTATCCGCCACGGCAGGATTATTGGAAGGGGTCATTGACCTTTCCTCTACTGTTCAGTGTACGGGGACTTTTGACAGACTGGACGAGCCACAGCAGCCGCACTGCTGGAACCGGTACGGACATGGGACGTTGGATGTCTCCGGCGGAATCCAGAATTCCTGCAATATCTATTTCTATGAGGTGGGATACCGTCTCGGCACTGTAGGCGACCGGTATATGACCGATATCGGTCTGCAAAAACTGACAGAATACGCGGATATGTACGGCCTGACCGAAACCTCCGGCATTGAAATCGAAGAGTCGGCACCGCAGGTTTCGGACATGGATCCAGTCCGTTCTGCCATCGGTCAGGGTACGAATAACTTTACTACTGTCGGACTTGCGCGATACATTACAACGGTAGCCAACAGCGGAACGTGTTATAATTTAACATTATTGGATAAACTGACCGACCACAGCAATGAGTTAATCGAAGACTATACTGCCGAAGTGCGCAATGTCATCGAGATGGACAGTTCCTATTGGAATGCCATCCATTCCGGTATGCGCAAAGTGGTGGAAGCCAAAACTTATTACAGTGATTTGGGCGTAAATGTGGCGGGAAAAACAGGTACGGCGCAGGAGAGCAGAAGCAGACCCAACCATGCGCTGTTCGTAGGCTATGCACCTTATGAAAATCCGGAAATCGCGTTAGCTGTACGTGTTGCCAACGGTTATACTTCCGATTACTCGGCCCAGATAGCAAAAGACGTGATTAAGTATTATTATCATCTGGCTGACGAAGAAGAACTGGCGGGCAGTGCACAGGAACTGACAGGCGGAAGCCTGAACGCGGATTAAGGCAGGCCGGAAAGGAAATACAGGATAAAAACAGGATAAGGCAGGATAGAACGCAGTAGTCAGGGAAAAGGAGCAGATACACATGAAAAATGCGGTTATCATAAAAAGTTTTCAAAACGGGATTTCCGTTTACTTAAATGGGGAGATTCCCTTTGATGAACTTCTTGGGGAAGTAGCATTTAAATTCCGGGAATCCAGCAATTTTTTTAAAGATGCTAAAATGGCTATTTCTTTTGAAGGGAGAATTCTGTCGGATGACGAAGAGCGGATGATTTTGAATGTCATCTGCGAAAACTCCGACTTACATATCGTATGTTTGGTAGGAAAGGATGAAGAAACGAACCAGAATTATTTAAAAGCAATCCAGCAGTTAGACCGTCATAAGGAAGAAGGGAACGACGGACAGTTTTACCGTGGAACCCTAAAGAACGGACAGGTGCTGGAAACCGAGACCAGTATTGTGGTGCTTGGTGATGTGTATCCGGGCAGCGCCATTATTTCCACTAAGGATATTGTTATTCTGGGGGGATTGTTCGGAAAAGCATATGCCGGCGGAAACGGCAGTGAAGGCCATTACGTAGCTGCGCTTGAAATGTCACCGGAAAGGTTACAGATCGGTGATTTCAAATATAAAAATTCCAAACCGACAAAATGGTCAATCAGACCGAAAGTACAGCCGAAAATAGCATACGTGAAGGATAATCAGGTTGTGATGGAACCCATTACCAAAGAATTACTGAATGATTTGCCTTTATAGGCGGTTTTTCAGGGGACGGCAAACTTATTCGCAAGGAGGTAAGTATATGAGTGAAGTAATTGTCGTCACGTCAGGGAAAGGCGGAGTAGGAAAAACCACTACATCCGCAAACGTTGGTACCGGTTTAGCAGCAATGGGAAAAAGGGTAGTCCTGATTGATACGGATATCGGCCTTCGGAATCTGGATGTAGTCATGGGACTGGAAAACCGGATTGTATACAATCTGGTGGATGTCATCGAGGGAAAATGCCGTGTTAAGCAGGCATTGATTAAGGACAAGCGTCATCAGAGCCTGTATTTGATGCCTTCGGCCCAGACCAGGGACAAGTCCGCAGTTACGCCGCCGCAGATGGTAAAGATGATAGGGCAGCTGAAGGAACAGTTTGATTATATCATTCTGGACTGTCCGGCAGGTATCGAGCAGGGATTCCAGAATGCGATTGCGGGGGCGGACAGGGCATTGGTTGTTACTACGCCCGAAGTATCCGCAATACGGGATGCAGACCGCATCATAGGGCTGTTGGAGGCTAATGAATTTAAAAAGATTGACCTTATCATCAACAGGCTGCGTTATGATATGGTAAAAAGGGGAGAAATGATGACGGCCGCAGACGTGGTGGACATCCTGTCCATTCCGCTCATCGGTATCGTACCGGATGATGAAAATGTGGTCATTGCGTCGAACCAGGGGGAACCTCTTGTGGGGAACAGCACCATGGCAGGCAGGGCATATCAGAATATCTGCGAGCGGGTGCTGGGAAAAGAAATACCTTTCATTGACTTTGAAAGAACCATATCTTTTTGGACAAGAGTGACAGGTATTTTCCATAAAAATTAGGAGGGGAGGTTCGAGTATGGGATTCACAAATTTTTTTAAGAGGAAAAGTTCTAAAGAAATTGCAAAAGACAGACTGAAGATACTGCTCATATCCGACCGGGTGAACTGTTCGCCCGAAATGATGGAAATGATAAAAACGGATATTGCAAAAGTAATTTCGAAATACATGAAGATAGATGCACAGAGCATGGAAATCCAGATTACGAAGACAGGAACGAAAGGCATGGGGAAAACCCCCGCTCTATATGCCAATATTCCGATTTTGGATCTGAATAAACTATGAATGGAAAATAATGGTCTGACATGAAAGGATAAAAGATGTTAAAGCAATACAGAGTACGGGATTATGACTTTAAACTGGTGATATTGGTAGCGGCGCTTACTGTAATCGGCATTTTTGCAGTGGGAAGCGCTGCTGATGAATCCCTGCAGCGGACACAGATTATGGGATTTATTTTCGGTTCCTTCCTGATGCTGGTGATTTCGTTATTTGATTATTCCGTACTCTTAAAGCTGTATTGGCTGTTCTATCTGGGCAATCTTGTACTTTTAGGGCTGGTATACCAGTTCGGCGAGTCCTCCAATAATGCCCAGCGCTGGATTACCTTATTCGGAATCCGCTTCCAACCGTCAGAACTTGCAAAAATATTGTTGATTCTCTTTTATGCACAGTTTATAATGAAACATAAGGAAAAACTGAATACCTTTAAGTATATAGCCTTATGCTGCATTTTCATATTGCCGTCGCTTTACCTGATTTATGAACAGCCGAACCTGTCTACGACGATTGTTGTCGCTGTCATGTTCTGTGTGATTATGTTCGTGGGAGGCATAAGCTGGAAGCTGGTGGCAGGCGTACTGGCAGTCTTTATTCCTACGGCCATTATCCTGTTCAGCATCATCATACAGCCGGACCAGACGCTGATAAAATCTTATCAGCAGAACCGTATTCTTGCGTTTCTGTATCCGGAACAATATGCTGCTGCAGAGGCATACCAGCAGCTGAATTCCATTATGGCAATCGGTTCCGGGCAGCTGCACGGAAAAGGATATAATACGAACGAAATCAGTTCCGTAAAAAACGGCAATTTCATCTCCGAACCGCAGACGGATTTTATCTTTGCGGTTATCGGCGAAGAATTTGGCTTTATTGGTTCCTGCACGGTAATCATTCTCGTGATATTGATTGCTTTGGAATGTCTTTTCATTGCGCACAGGGCAAAAGACCTGGCCGGAAGCATTATAGCGGCGGGGATGGCGGGACTTATTGGATTTCAGGGGTTTCTGAATATTGGGGTGACTACGATGCTGCTTCCGAATACCGGCGTGACGCTTCCGTTTGTAAGTTACGGGCTGACTTCCCTGGTCAGCTTGTATATCGGGATTGGTTTCGTACTGAATGTTGGGCTGCAATGCAAAAAATATTACTAGATAAGAGAGGGTACGACGATGAATATTGCACTGATTGCACATGATGCCAAGAAAAAGCTGATGCAGAATTTCTGTATTGCATACAAGGGAATTCTGAGCAAGAACTCATTATTTGCCACAGGAACGACAGGAAGGCTGATAGAAGAGGTGACCAATTTAAATGTCTATAAGTATCTTGCCGGACATTTGGGAGGAGAGCAGCAATTGTGTGCGCAGATTGAGTCCAACGATACAGACCTTGTTATTTTCCTGCAGGACCCGTTGGCTCCGAAATCTCATGAGCCCGGTGTGAACAATATTATGCGTTTATGCGATATGTATAATATTCCTTTGGCAACGAACCTGGCATCTGCGGAACTGTTAATCAAATCTCTGGACAGAGGGGACTTAGAGTGGCGTGAAATGTATAAATAATAAAATTTCCCGTATCCTTATCGGAGGACTTTTTATCGGGTGTATTCTGACGGGCTGCGGGGGCAGAACTTACGAAATGGCATATTCGCCGGATTATCCGGTCAGCAGCTACCGGCTGGATTCTCCGGCGGAAAGCGTCGATATGGCTGAACCGTTTGCGAAAGAACTCTGTGTGGTGGACAAGGATATATCGGCAGGAACCGACGTGGATATGTCACAGGCGGAAGCGGCAGCGCTTTTTTGTCTGGACAATAATCAGACAATCTATGCCAAAAATGTGCATGAAAGACTGGCGCCGGCCAGCCTGACAAAATTAATGACGGCTTTGGTCGCCTTAAAATACGGCTCGCCGGATATGATGCTGACCGCATCAGCAAATGTAAAGATTACCGAATCGGGAGCACAGGTATGCGGTATTAAGGAAGGAGACCAGATGACGCTGACACAGGCCCTGCATGTCCTGCTGATTAATTCGGCTAATGATGCGGCTGTGCTGATTGCGGAAGGAGTAAGCGGTTCCGTAGAAGAATTCTGCGTCCTGATGAATAAAGAGGCCAGGGCTTTGGGGGCAACGAATTCCAATTTTGTCAATCCGCACGGACTGACGGCGGAAGAGCACTATGTAACAGCTTATGATATGTATTTGATTTTCAATGCAGCGCTGGATTACTCTTTGATTAGTGAAATCATACATATGCCGAACTACACCACTGTTTATCATGATAGAAACGGCGCTGAGAAAGAACTTTCCGTCAATAACTCCAATCTCTATTTACAGGGGAACGAAAGTGCGCCGGACACGATAACGGTCATTGGAGGAAAGACGGGGACAACCAGTGCGGCGGGACGCTGCCTGATTCTTTTAAGCAGGGATTCCGCAGGGAAATCTTATATTTCCATCATCATGCGTTCTGAAAGCAGGGAAACTCTGTATGGAGGAATGACAGATTTATTAGAGGAAATAAAGAATTAGCAGTTGTTTTTTAGGATAATATAAACTATAATAAGGCTAGGTCTATATTTTATTCATCATCTAAAATGGTCAGGCCGAATTTACTTTAGGAGGGTTCACCAATGGTTCAATTAATAGCTGGAAAAAAAGGAAAAGGCAAAACGAAACATTTACTGGACAAAGTAAATGAAGAGGTAAAAACCGCATCAGGAAATATTACATACCTGGATAAAAGCACAAAGCATATGTTTGAACTGAACAACAAAGTAAGATTGATTAATGTATCGGATTATCTGGTTACGAACAGCGATGAATTTTTGGGATTTATCTGCGGAATCATATCCCAGGATCATGATTTGCAGCAGATGTATTTTGACAGCTTTTTAAAGATTGCCTGTTTAGAGGATGGAGATATCACCCCGGTGATAGCGAAGTTAGAAAAAATTGGAGAAGCTTTCGGAATTGATTTCATTTTGAGTGTCTCCCTTGATGAAGCGGAATTGTCCGATGAGTTGAAATCAAAAATTATCGTATCTCTTTAAGTATAACGATATAGTGTGCATACAGCGCAGACAAAAGGCCTCGGATACAGCCGGGGTCTTTCTTATGATAGCAGGAGGTTTTGTATTGGCAGACCAGAATTCCAATAAAATAACCAAATACAGAAAACCGTTGAATCTCAACATCGGGATGATTATTTTTGCGGTAATATTCGTTTATATTCTGATATGTGTCTTTATGTATTTCACTTCAAGACACATCGTCTGGTATGAAGTAACGGCGGGTTCCTTATCCACGAACAATATCTATAAAGCTGTAGCGCTCCGGGATGAGACCATAATCGAAGCAACAGATGCCGGTTATGCAAATTATTTTGCACGGGAAGGGGCGAGAGTGGCCGTTGGGGATTTGGTCTATGCAGTTGATGAAACAGGTAAGCTGGCAGATTATATCGCTTCGGATTCTTCAGGAGAAAATACTTTGTCCGATACGGATTTGAATGAATTAAAAACAGAGATTGTAGGTTTTGCCAATAGTTTTGACAGCCATAGCTTTACCAGCGTATATGATTTCAAATATGATATGGAAGGAATGGTACTGAAGCTTTCCAATTACAATATACTGGAGAACATTGATTCCATTCAGACATCGGAACTTGCCGGACTGGTAAAACAGTGTACCGCACCCATGTCAGGAATCGTCATTTATTCCATGGATGGCTATGAAGATTTAACTTTAGAGGAAATGACAGCGGATTTGATGAATCCCAAGAACTATGAAAAAGAGCAGTTTCTCGGTAATACGCTGGTCGGTTTGGGAAATCCTGTCTATAAGTTGTCTACCAATGAGGACTGGTCGTTAGTCATTCAGGTAGATAAGGAAAGGGAAGAGGCACTGCTGGAAGCGGAATATGTGAAAGTACGTTTTCTGAAGAATCAGGAAACATCGTGGGGACTGGTGGATTCCTTTACCAACGCAGATGGGGATATTTTCGTAAAACTGACTTTTACCAATTCCATGATTACTTTTTGTAACGACCGTTTTGTAGATATTGAGCTGATTTTGGAAGATGAAACAGGACTTAAGATTCCTAATTCATCCGTGGTGGAAAAGGAATTTTTTATTATTCCAAAAGAGTATGTGACGAAGGGCGGAAACAGCAGCAGCTACGGCGTTTTACGGGAAACCTATCTGGAAGACGGTACGGCTACAACGGAATTTGTGGAAACTACCATATATAATGAAACCGAAGAAGAATACTATCTCGATGATGCCATGCTGAGAATCGGAGATTATCTTGTCAAACCGGATTCGGCCGAGAAATACGCCGTCAGCAAACGGGACAGTCTGATTGGGGTTTATAATATCAATAAAGGCTATGCAGATTTCAAGCAGGTCAATATTTTATATAATAATGATGAGTATTCCATTGTTCAGTCCAATACGGCATATGGGCTGAATGTGTATGATTATATTGTATTGGATGCTTCTACGGTCAGTGAGGATGAATTGATTCACAGATAGAAAGGGATGGGGATTTTATGACAAAGGATGTAAAAGGCGGAATCAGCGAAAATATCCGTCAGGTAGAAGAGCATATCAGGAAAGCCTGTGAAAATTCCGGACGGAACATACAGGATGTTACATTAATCGCCGTCAGCAAGACAAAGCCTGTTTCCATGCTGAAGGAAGCATATGACTGCGGATGCCGTCATTTTGGGGAAAACAAGGTGCAGGAACTGGTGGATAAATACGAACAGCTTCCTAAAGATATTAAATGGCATATGATTGGACATCTTCAGAGAAATAAAGTAAAATATATCATCGATAAGGCATATCTGATTCATAGTGTGGATTCCTTACGGCTGGCGGAAGAAATCAGCAAAGAGGCACAAAAGAAAGGAGTAACTGCACATATACTGGTAGAAGTCAATATTGCTGCGGAAGAAACCAAATTCGGTACGACACGGGAAGAAGCGCTTGCATTGGTAAAAGAAATTGCCCATTTACCGTCGATTCGGGTCGAGGGATTGATGACTATTGCGCCTTATGTGGAAAATCCCGAAAAAAACAGACAATACTTTGCAGACTTGTACCAATTATCTGTTGACATAACCAGAGAAAACATTGATAATATTAACATGGGTGTTTTGTCGATGGGTATGACCGGCGATTATGAAGTGGCAGTAGAAGAGGGCTCTACTTATGTGCGCGTTGGAACCGGGATATTCGGAGAAAGGCATTATAATGCGGTTTAACCGCCATGCAGCAAGGAGACAGTTGAAATAATGGGTGTAATGGATAAATTTTTAAACTATATGAAACTAAATGACGAGGATGATTATTACGATGATGATTATTATGATGAGCCGGATGAGATGCCGAAACAGTCCCCGCCTAAAAAGCAGCCTGTTCTGAAAGAAGAACCCATGCAGGCGGAAGATACGGTAAAGAAAACGAATCCGAAGATTACTCCTATGACAAGACAGCCGAGGAAACTGACAGGGGCTGGAATGGAGGTATGTGTTATTAAGCCGACTTCGGTAGAGGATGGAAGGGAGATTACGGAAACGCTTCTCGCCAATCGGACCGTAGTACTGAATCTGGAAGGTCTGGATGTAGAT
>CAMXQE010000051.1 GCA_947246015.1 uncultured Lachnospiraceae bacterium
AGCGCCGCCCTGTCACGGCGGAGGTCGTGGGTTCGAGTCCCATCCGGGTCGTTGTGTGTTGCCGCAAATACGGTGATATCATTATGAGTTATTATTTTGTAATAAGGTAACAGGAAAGTTTTTTATGGGATCTTAGCTCAGCTGGGAGAGCATCTGCCTTACAAGCAGAGGGTCATAGGTTCGAGCCCTATAGGTCCCATCACACCCTGCTGGTGTGGCGGAATAGGCAGACGCAAAGGACTTAAAATCCTTCGGGAGCAATCCCGTGCCGGTTCAAGTCCGGCCACCAGCACTATATTCAAAGGAGAGAATCCTGCTTTGGCCATGCGGTTGAAGCGGGTTCTTTTTTTGTACAGGGATGCGTAAGTAAATTAGCTGTTACGCAGCACGCACCCCGCGCGGAGAGCGGGGAGAAAATCTTCCCTGCCTGATTTGGAAAAACAAGGAAAAAGTACCGGTTCAGTATAGGAACGCCTGAATTTGGCCGGGAAAATGAAAAGCAAAATTAAAAAAATTAAAAATATATAAAATTACTTGCAATATAAAATAAATGTGCTATAATACCGCTTGTGTGTGAAAAACAGAGAATGAAAAATGGAGGAGATAGTAATGAAAAACAAATTTGTAAAACGTATTGCAGCATTAATGGCAGTCGCAGTAATGGGTATGTCTGTTATGGCATGTGGCGGCAGCAACGGAGGAGCAGCAGAAACAGCATCCGCAGCATTGAGTGAGGAAGAGTATGTTGCTAAGACTACGGAACTGGCAGAGGCCATGACAAACGTTATGACAGAAGCAGCAGCCCTTGACGCTGACGATGTGGAAGGCGCAAAGAAATTAATCGAAGGCATGAAAGAGCCTTTCGTAGAGTTTGCAGCTATTCAGGCACCTGAGAAGTATGCAGATGCACAGGCAAAGTACAAATCCGGTTCAGAAGCCATGATTAAGTATCTTGATATGTGCATTGATTTAATGGATCCTGAGAAAGCAGCGGATGCGGATATGAATGCACTGATGGATCTTCTGACAACGATTCAGAATGACTTCACAGAAGGTGCTACTTTGATGGAAGCAGCAGGTAACTAAGAGAATTTTCAACAGTAAGTTGATTCCTTTCATAAAGGAAGCGGAGAAGGATGCATATGCATCCTTTTTCGTTTTATGCACAGACCCGTGCACAGGAGCGCGTAAGAAATTTAGACAGACTGAAACAGGAGGAACAATATGGACAAGAACGGATTTGCGGTAACTCCGCCTATGGGGTGGAACAGTTACGATTACTACGATACAAGCGTAAACGAGTCGCAGGTAAAGGCCAATGCGGATTATATGGCGGAGCATTTGAAGGAATACGGATGGGAGTATATCGTAGTGGACATTCAGTGGTATGCCAACGATGCGGGAACGAAGCGCGACCGTTTCCAGTATATTCCTTTTGGGGATGTGCAGATGGATGAATACGGGAGGCTGCAGCCAAGCCCCGGCCGTTTTCCTTCTGCGGCAGACGGGAGCGGATTCCGTGCGCTGGCGGAGTATGTGCACGGGAAGGGATTGAAATTCGGCATTCATATGATGAGGGGGATACCAAGGAAGGCGGCGCAGCTTCATTGTCCCATATGGGGAACGGAAACCACGGCGGACGAAGCGGCAGATCCTTCTTCTATCTGTGTCTGGAATCCGGATATGTATGGCGTGAGGGATACGCAGGCAGGGCAGGCGTATTATGACGCACTCATTGGAATGTATGCGGACTGGGGTGTGGATTTCATCAAATGCGATGATATCTGTGACAGCAGACTGTACCGGGAAATCCCTTTTTCCGGCTGGCATGAGACAGAGATGATTAACCGGGCCATTCAGAAGTGCGGCAGGCCGATTGTACTTAGTCTTTCTCCGGGGCCCGCACATCCCGACCGTGCATGGCAGTATTGCAGGTATGCCAATATGTGGCGGATTACGGACGACTTTTGGGATGAGTGGCATTTGCTGAAAAATATGTTCTGGCGCTGTGAATTATGGCAGGATCATGTGAGGGCAGGCTGTTTTCCGGACTGTGACATGCTTCCGCTGGGGAAACTGGGCGGCGGTTTCGGCCATGGGGAGTGGGAATGCAGGCTGACAAAGGAGGAACAGAAAACCATGATGACATTATGGTGTATGTTCCGTTCTCCGCTCATGATAGGGGCTGAACTGACTAAAATGGATGCATGGACCTATTCCCTTCTGACAAACAGGGAACTACTTTCCCTTTTAGGGGAGGATTGCCGCGGCACCCAGATACTCCGTACGGATGAGATGGCTGTCTGGAAGAATAAGAACCGGAAAACGGGTAAGCTTTATGCAGCATTTTTTAATTTAGGGGAGAAGGAGGAAACGTTTTCTTTCACGCTGCGTGATTTGGATGAACCGTTTGAAGAGAGCTGCGCATATGTTCTTTATGAACTGTGGGATAAAAGCGAATGCCGGTCGGAGAATGGGGTTTTGGACATCCCTGTTCCGGCACACGGGGTTAAGGTGTACCGGATAGAGGGATAAGCTTTCCGGAACTATCCCCGGAAGTCTGTTTTCCAAAAGCCGTGCAGATTGCAGTAGGCATAAGCGGCTACCGGCTCGTCTCCTTCCTGAAGTAAGAAATGGGCGGTCGGTTCGCCGTCCGGCCTTAAGTGCATCCTTTGACAGCCTGCCCGGGTCAGAAGATAAATCCAGGTGATGCTGTGTTCTTCGGACATGGGGTGAAAGACGCTTCCCACGCTGACGGTAATATGACTGCCTTCCCGTTCGATGACCGGAAGGTGCTTTTCCGCTGCGCCTTCAGAGGTGTTCGGGATAAGCTCTGTGAGGGCGGGACAGATTTTCAGGGTATCCGCCTCTTCGGGATGGGTAATGGTCTCGAAAATGAGGCCGGAATCTTTGTGAATGTAAAATTTCGGTTCTTTCTGCATGATAAGGTTCCTTTCTTATTTTATTGTTTATGTTTATATGCCATAGATAGTGTGGACGGTCTGACGGAATTTTATGCAGGTTTGTTATTACTGTTCACTCGTTTCCTGTTCCGCGGGGCGTGTGATTGGGAACGGAGTGAACGATAACAGTGTGCGGATAACAGTGTGTAAAGAAAGGTATTGACTTTTCTCAGCATATTTCATACAATTTTATCGAATCCTGCTTCGAAGCGTCAAAGGAGTTTTTGCGCGGCTGCAGGAGGGAAGGGAGAATGACGATGTCAGAAAAAAGAATACCATATAAGATTTATCTGGAAGAAAGCGAGATGCCGAAGCAGTGGTACAATGTCCGGGCGGATATGAAGAACAAGCCGGCTCCGCTGCTGAATCCCGGGACGTTAAAACCTATGACGTATGAAGAGCTGCAGGGAGTGTTCTGTGATGAACTGGTAAAGCAGGAACTGAATGATACGGACGCTTATATCGATATCCCGCAGGAAATCCGGGACTTTTATAAGATGTACCGTCCGGCGCCTTTAGTGCGCGCTTATTGTCTGGAAAAGAAACTCGGGACTCCGGCGAAGATTTATTATAAATTTGAAGGGAATAACACGAGCGGAAGCCATAAGCTGAATTCGGCTATTGCACAGGCTTATTATGCGAAACAGCAGGGACTGAAGGGTGTTACGACGGAGACGGGTGCGGGACAGTGGGGGACTGCGCTTTCCATGGCCTGCTCTTATTTTGATCTGGATTGTCATGTATACATGGTAAAGGTATCTTATGAACAGAAACCTTTCCGCAGGGAAGTGATGCGTACTTATGGCGCGCAGGTAACGCCGTCGCCTTCGGATACCACCAGTGTTGGAAGGAAGATTTTAGAGGAGTTTCCCGGAACGACGGGCAGCCTCGGCTGTGCAATTTCCGAAGCGGTTGAGGCAGCTACCAGCCGGGAAGGATACCGTTATGTACTGGGCAGCGTATTGTCTCAGGTGCTTCTTCATCAGTCCATTATCGGGGAAGAGACAAAAGCGGCTCTTAAGAAATACGATATTAAACCGGATATCATTATCGGATGCGCGGGAGGCGGTTCCAATCTGGGAGGGCTGATTTCCCCGTTTGCGGGCGAAATGTTAAGAGGGGAAGCGGATTACCGGATTATTGCGGTAGAGCCGGCGTCCTGTCCGAGTCTCACAAGGGGAAAATATGTATATGATTTCTGCGATACGGGAAAAGTGTGTCCTTTGGCAAAGATGTATACGTTAGGAAGCGGTTTTATGCCGGCGCCAAACCATGCCGGCGGTTTGAGATACCACGGCATGAGCTCTGTTGTATCCCAGCTGTATCATGACGGACTGATTGAGGCGACGAGTGTGGAACAGACCGCGGTATTCCGGGCGGCGGAACAGTTTGCGAGGGTGGAAGGCATCCTGCCGGCGCCGGAAAGTTCCCATGCAATAAAAGTGGCTATAGACGAAGCGGTGAAATGCAGGGAGACCGGCGAGGAGAAGACCATTGTTTTCGGACTTACAGGTACGGGCTATTTCGATATGGTGGCTTACGGTAAGTTCCACGATGGGGAAATGTCGGATTATATTCCGACGGACGAGGAACTGGCAAAAGGGTTGGCGGGTATTCCGGCTTTTCCGGGAAATGAAGTATAAAAGAGGTACAAAAAGAGGTTGAACCGATTGAAAGACAGATAAGAAAAAGCATAAGAAAAAGGTTACTGGAAAAATATTGAAAAAAATAAAAACAGGCTTGACATTTTTATAAGAATCATGTAAAATTAAACTGTTGCGGATGGTTTTTGAGTTAGAGAGTATAATCCGCATCAGATGTGCGCTTAGCTCAGCTGGATAGAGCGTTTGGCTACGGACCAAAAGGTCGGGGGTTCGAATCCTCTAGCGCACGTTTTGATACATTGATGGATTTGTATATATTAAAAGAATGAGAAATAGTGGAAATGCTGGTAAATACAGTATTTCCACTGTTTTTATGCACATGGGCACCCATAGGAAGTGTGTCAGCAGAGCTGACGGGTGCCGCGCGCGCCCGTTTGAAAAAAGTGGTTGAGAAAAGCCGGGGATATGTGTATAATAGAAAAGCAACCGTAAAGTCAGGAGATATTACATAAATCGGATAAGGCAGAATCAATGGAGTTTCGGGAACGGGAGAACAGTAAGAAAAAGAAATACATAAAGATTGCCATAATTGCGGCAGCAGTTGTATTGGCAGCAGCAGGAGGCATTGCATATAAAGTAGTTTCGGACCGTAAGGAGGCGGCGGTGGAAGCAGCGCGCCTGGAGCGGAACAAGGCAAGTCTGGCGGAGGGCGCGGAAATAGCGGGAGATGAAGTATTGGCTCATTCCGTGGAATCGGGAATGGGCGTCTTTGAATCCATAAAGAGGCGGCCGCCGTTTGTGGAAGTGACGGAAAATGAGAGTCAGGACTTTATTAAGTCCGTATCCTGTCTGGTGGATCATACGACGAGCAATATTTCACTGAAGCTTTCTACGGAGGGAATTCCGGCCAGTGATGATAAATACTATTATCTTTTTGCCATGCGGGCTTATTGCGACGGACTGGAGGAAGATATGTCCCCGATTATGCGGATTTATAAAGGGGAAGATGTGGAATTCCGGTTTTCAAGACATTTCGGAAGCATAAGCGGAATGCTTTATAAGTATGTGATAGCAGTTAAATCGGGAGAGCAGTATGTGGCGGTAGGCCATCCCTGTTATGTGACGAATCCGGGCGACATAGCTTCTTATAAATCGAACGGTGACAGTCCGGCATCCAAAAAAGGGCTTTTGGTGGCGCCTGATAAAATCCAGTCACCGGAACTGGAGGATTTAGGAGTCAAACATGCTGCATATAACATTCAGATGTCAAGGATACTGGAAGAAGCAGAGGATGATGCATATGAGCCGGTGGAATATATTTATAACGGAAAGAGTTATCTGTTCAACGGGCAGGTAATGGCGGAATATGATATGGTATTCAGCACCCTGACAGAAAAGGGGATAGAGATTACCGCTATTATCCTGAACGATGTTTCGGCTTCCTATCCGCAGATGATTCATCCGCTGGCACGTTCCGGCATCGGAAGTGCGCCCTATTATGCGTTTAATGCGTCAGATAAAGAAGGAATGGAATATCTGGCAGCGATAACCTCTTTTCTGGCGGAGCGGTATTCCGGGAGGGCCAATGGAAGGGGCGTGATTGCAAACTGGATTATCGGCAATGAAATCAATGCGCGCAAAGAGTGGAATTACATGCAGCATGTCGGATTGGAAACTTATGTGCGTGAGTATGTAAAGGCATTCCGGGTATGCTATAACTGCATTAAAAGCGTAAACAGCGCAGGCAGGGTATATATATCGCTGGACCAGCAATGGAATAATAATGCGGGAAGTTTGGGGAACTATACTGCAAAGGATATACTGGATGTATTCAACAGACAGATTAAGGAAGAAGGGAATATTGACTGGGGGCTGGCGATTCATCCCTATAATGTCCCTTTGGATTCCCCTTATATATGGGATGAATCTGCATATGTGAAGGAATCCGAAGATACGCCTATGGTTACGATGGCCAATATTGATGTGGTTACGGATTATCTTCAGAAGGAGGAATTCCTGACGGACGAAGGAGAGGTACGGTCCGTGACCCTGAGTGAACTGGGATATACTTCCCTGCTGGGAGAGGATATTCAGGCGGCGGCTATTGTTTATGCTTATAAGGTTGTGGAAGAGAATCCGTATATCGATTCCGTCCTGTTTTCAAGGCAGACGGATGCGGAGGAGGAGATGGAGCAGGGACTTGCGCTCGGTATAAACCATATGGACGGCACTCATAAATATGTATATAAAGTATATAAATATATGGATACGGAAGAGGAAGAGAAGTATACGGATTTTGCGAAGGAAATTATCGGCATTACTGAGTGGTTCTGATTTGGGAAGGAATAAAAGGACAAATGAACGGTGCAGGAGAAATGGACATTATAAAAGAAATAGGGGAGAGAATCCCAAAAAGGATAAAAGTATGTTTTATGAGCGGACTGCTCTTCGGGTTTCTGACGCATATGGCCATGCTGGTGCATAAGTTGCCGAACTGGGATGACCTGGGCAATTACAATGCGTTTGGTTCAGGCAGTGAGTTCGGCAGATGGTTTATCCGTTATCTGCATCCGTTGGGTGGCACATGGAGCAATCCATGGATTAACGGAAGTATAACGATTATTCTGCTGGCGGTGGCTTTCTGCTTCTTTTATGAGGGGCTGGAACTGAAGAGTATTACTTCTGCCGTATTATTTCCCATGATATTTATGACATTTCCGAGTCTTGCCAGTATCATGACTTATATGTTTATGGTGGATTTCAGCGCCTTAAGCATCTGCCTTACGGCGATATCTTTCTATTTGGCCAGACGGTGCCGGCGTGGATTTATATGGGGAATTTTCCCTTTGGTGTTTAGTATGGGGATTTACCAGTCGCATATCTGCTTCACGATTTCCGTATTGCTGATGGCGCTTCTGACAGATGCTGTAAAGGCGGAGAATACGTTTGGAAAGTTAATGAAGAGGGGAATTTCCTATGCAGTTATGCTCGCCTGCGGTACGGTGCTTTATTATGCCGTGGCCATTATACGTTATCCGAATCTGATACAGACGGAGCAGAACGGAATCGGCTCCATGGGACATATCAGCCTGCTCCGGATTCCGAAGCTGATTGCGAAAGCCTATCTGCGGATTGCCAAATATTTTTTCCTCGGCGGATACAGTTTTCAAAGCAGCTTTATGCGTGTGTGTAATATAGCGGTATTTGTGGTATTGGTTGTATTGTTCATCCTGCTGATACGGAAAAAGGAGGTTTATAAAAGGAAGGGGAATCTGGTATTTTCGATTCTGTGCGTTTTTCTGTTTCCCCTGGGAATGAGTTTTGTGGATGTTATGGCTCCTGAAGCGAATTTCTCGACACTGATGATTTACCAGTTTGCCTTTTTCTATGCCGCTGTCCTTGTATTGTATGAGCAGCTTTCCGAAGCGGAGCAGTTGTTTCCAAAGTGTGTTTCCCTGCTGGGAATCCTGCTTATATTACTTACCGGTTACGGGGATTATCTCGTTACGAATGAAGCGTATTTCCGTATGCAGATGGCATATGAGAGGGTTTACGGTTATATAAACAGGATACTTACCAGAGTCGAAAGCATGGAAGGGTATCAGGCAGGCGACCCGATACTTCTGGTAGGAATATTCGACCAGGAGAAAAGCATGAATGGATACCTGATGGATGAGGAGAAATTCTTTGAGTTTTCCGGGGTTGCGATGGAGTATGGCCTTATGACGCCGGGGGCAAGAGAGGATTTTATCCGTATTTTCTTCGGCAGGGAAATCGAATACATGGATGTCAGCGAATGGGAAGAGATAAAATCCACTCCGGAATTTCAGGAACTGAACGTCTATCCGTCGGAGCAATCCATAGGAAAGATTGGTTCCCGGTGGATTGTGCGGATAAGCTGACCGGCTTTTTCGGGTTATGGACTTTTTTTGTTAAATACAAATTATCATCTTGACATAAAGCAGTGGTATGTACGAAAATAAAAAGAAAGGTTATGCTTGTCCCAATAGCGTTAAAAAGAGGATAGCGGGGCGGGAATAAAGAAAGTGGATGGTGTATGGGATGAAAATTAAGGATTTTATGGATTTGGGTAAATTGCAGAGTATTCAGGACCAGTTTTCGGATGCGACGGGACTTGCAGTGATTATTGTGGATACAGAAGGGAACTATGTTACAAGAGGGAGCAATTTTACGGATTTCTGCATGAAGTATACAAGAGGGACGGAAGAGGGGATGAGGAGATGTAAGCAGTGCGATTATGAAAGCACTGGTACATATCTCTGCCATGCAGGGCTGGTGGATTTTTCAGCAGATATTCTGGTAGAAGGAGAGAAGGTGGGCGCCGTGATTGGCGGTCAGGTTCTGACGAAAGAGCCGGATGAGGAAAAATTCAGACAGATTGCGGAAAGCCTGGGTATCAATCCGGAAGATTATATCAGGGCGCTTCGCAAAGTTCCGGTGCGTACGGACAAAGCAATCCGGGCGGCAGGCGGGCTTTTGGCGGATGTAATAAACCAGTCCGTGAATTTGGAGTATATGAGATACCGGAACGACAGACGGCTGAATACATTTGACACAGAATTGGAGAATGCTACCAAAACGGTAGATGTGATTTACCAGAAGACGCGGGAATTGGACGGTATTGCGACGAAACAGAATATTTTGTCGCTGAACGCATCCATTGAATCAGCCAGAGCAGGCGTTGCGGGAGCAGGCTTTGCGGTAGTGGCAAAGCAGATGGGGGATTTGGCGTCCCAGTCTGCCGGAATTTATAAGGAAATCAGCGAATCCGCACAGCAGATTAAGCGTTCTGTGGAAGTGCTGAACGGCAAGTATGAAATTGAAAAGAACAAGTAAGGAAAACGGATAAAAAAACGAATATAGAAACGAATAAAGACAACGAATAAAAAATGGGAGACAAAAAAGGAAATGTCCCATAATCATCAGAAAAAAATAGCAGTTATTAATGATTTATCCGGTTTTGGACGCTGTTCCCTGACAGTGTCCATGCCGATTATTTCTTACATGGGGGTTCAGTGCTGTCCGGTGCCAACCTCCATTTTTTCCAACCATACAGGATTTCAGGAATTTTTCTTTGACGATTATACCCGCCACATGGAATCTTATATTGATAAGTGGCATAAGCTGGGGTTGAAATTTGAAGGGATTACATCCGGTTTTCTTGGTTCCAGGGAGCAGATAGAGATGGTAATCCGTTTTGTGGAAGAATTCCGCAGCGGCAGGACGAAAGTCATCATAGACCCGGTGATGGGGGACCATGGCAGGATTTATGCCACTTATACGGAAGAAATGTGCAGGGAAATGCAGCGTCTTGTGGCATTTGCGGATATCATTACGCCGAATCTGACGGAATGCTGCCGTCTGACGGGAACGCCGTATAAGGAAAAAGGCTGGAAGAAAAAGGAATTATCTGCGATGGCGGAGGCACTGTCTGAACAGGGGCCGGATAAAGTGGTCATAACAGGTATCCCGCAGGGAGAGTTCATCGCTAATTATGTGATGGAAAAAGGGAAGGAGCCGCGGATGCTGCGCACCCACAGGGCAGGAACGGAGCGTTCCGGTACCGGCGATGTGTTTGCATCTGTCATAGCGGCGGATGCAGTAAACGGGGTTGCTTTTGACCATTCGGTGAAAAAGGCATCCAATTTCGTAAAAAAATGCATACTGAAATCCGTGGAAATGGAGATACCGCAGACGGACGGGGTATGTTTTGAGGAAATCCTGTATTCTTTGAAACGGGATTAAATTGAATGGTTTAAGAAGGAAATGATATGGAAAAGAGTATGACGATTTTGTATGAAGTATACGATAATCTGTATGTGAATCTAACGAACCGCTGTCCGTGCGCATGTACATTCTGTCTGCGTCAGACAAGGGATGGGATGAACGATTCGGGAAGTCTGTGGCTGAAGCGTGAACCTACGGTGGAGGAAGTGAAGCAGGAGTTTGAAAAGTTCGATAAGGATGGAAGCCTTTCGGAAAGGTACCGCGAGGTAGTATTCTGCGGATTCGGTGAGCCGACGGAACGCCTGCAGGAACTTTTGGAGATAGCCGGTTTTGTAAAAGAGCGGTACGGGCTGCCGGTACGTGTGAATACAAACGGTTTGTCGGATCTGATTCATGGAAAGCCGACAGCGCCCATGTTTAAAGGGTATGTGGATGTGATTTCCATCAGTCTGAACACACCGGACCGGGAGGAATATTATAAACTGACGAGAAGTAAATTCGGGGAAAAGTCGTTTGATGCATTACTTGCATTTGCCGGCGAGGTAAAAGAATATGTGCCGAAGGTGGTGCTGACTACGGTAGAGACGACGATAAGCGCCGAAGAGGAGGCACGGTGCAGGGAACTCTGTCAGCGCATTGGTGTGACTTACCGGATACGGCCATGGGAAGAGTGACAATAAATATTAAAATATAAAAAGCAGATGAGAAAAGGAGAAAAAGTTATGGCAGATTTAAAAGGAACGAAGACAGAGGCGAATTTACAGGCGGCATTTGCAGGAGAATCACAGGCAAGGAACAAGTATACCTATTTCGCATCCAAGGCTAAAAAAGACGGTTATGTACAGATTGCGGCTATTTTTGAAGAGACGGCAAACAACGAGAAAGAACATGCCAAGATGTGGTATAAGCTGCTGAACGGCGGTATGGGAAGTACAGTGGAGAATCTGAAGGCAGCAGCGGACGGGGAGAACTTTGAGTGGACCGATATGTACGTAACGTTTGCGAAGGAAGCAAGGGAAGAAGGATTCGAAGATATTGCCAGACTGTTCGAAGGCGTTGCTGCCATCGAGAAGGAGCATGAGGAGAGATATCGGAAGCTGCTGGCGAATATAGAAGGGGATTTGGTATTTTCCAAAGAAGGAGATGCGGTTTGGCAGTGTGCGAACTGCGGACACGTGTGTGTAGGTAAGAAAGCACCGGAGGTATGCCCGGTATGCGCACATCCCCAGTCCTATTTTCAGGTGAAAGCGGAGAATTATTAATCGAACGTTCCGGCTAAGACTGAACCGTAACGGAACGGCTTATTTTAACCAGAGTGTGAAACACGCTTTAGAAAAATATGTAAAAAAGCTTGCTTTCGGAAATGGAACGTATTATACTGAACATATAGAGGAGCAGTAAGGGTGTGCACAGACGGACTTTGTGCAGAAAGGAGTCATTATGAGTATATCGTCATTAAATAATACGAATGCGAACTCCATATACGGCAAGATTGCCAGCGGTAAGAGAATTCAGACTGCAGCAGATGATGCATCGGGGTTGTCCATTGCCAATAAGATGAAGCGGGAAAGCAACGGACTGGATGCGGCTGCTGATAATCTGCAGGATGGTATCGGCGTTGCGAATATTAAGGATGGCGCATTGGATTCTATACAGAATTCCCTGCATAGAATATATGAACTGAGCATTAAAGCATCGAACGGGCTCTACGGGCAATCCGAAAAGAGGATGATTCAGGATGAAATCGATCAGGTTTTGCAGCATATTGAGAGCACCGCAGTAGGAACCCAGTATAACGGAATGAAACTGATGGACGGCAGTATGGCGGATATGCATATTGCAGCGAATCCTGACGGCAGGGGCATGAAAATCCAAATGGAGAATACGACCCTGAAAGAGTTGGGACTTGAGGGCTACAGTGTAATGGGTAAATTCGATATCGGAGATATCGAGAGTGCCATGGAGAAGGTTATCAGTGCAAGAGGCAGTACCGGTGCGATGACCAATCGTATGGAACATGCTTATAATTATAATACAGGGGCTTCATTGGAGTCGGTTAGTTCCAGAAGCCGTATTGAGGATTTGGATGTTCCGAAAGCTGTTTCTGAGCAGAAACGGAGTAAACTCCTGCAGGATTACCGTATGGGTATGATGCGGAAGAAGATGGAAAATGATTCTTTGGTTCTGAAGATGTTTGGTATGTAATTTAGAAAATTGGAAAACATGGAAGTTAAGTAAAAGATAATAGAGCAGCAAGAAGTTCAGGGTGTTCCATAATATGGGGCACCCGATTTTTGCAACAGAAAAGAGGCAGATGATAAAGTGAAAAAATATGTCAATATACCTTTAAAGATTGTGTTCAGCCGTACGATGATTACCATGTCATTATTGTTGCTGCAGATTGGCTGGCTGTTTGCGATTTTCAGATGGCTGAGGGATTATTCGGAGTTATTTCTCCTGCTTATGCTTCTGCTTAGCGTAGTACTTTTGGTTTATATCATCAATAGGGATGAAACGCCGGAGTTCAAGCTGACGTGGGTAATTCCTATCTGTGTAACTCCTGTATTCGGCGGCCTGCTCTATCTGTTTGTTATGAGCAATGCCGGACATATCGGGCTTAAGAAACGGGTTGAGCAAAGACAGGCAGAAGCGGAAGAACTCATGAGAACCGGAGAAGAAGTACGCAGGAAAGTCGAACGGGAGGATGCACATATGGCGGGAATCAGCCATTATGTGGAAGAAGTCGGGGGATTTCCTACTTATGACAATACATCCGTTACTTATTTTCCGGTAGGTGAGGAAAAATATGCGGATATGCTGACTGAACTGGAAAATGCAAAAGAGTTTATCTTTCTGGAGTACTTCATTGTGGAACGGGGAAAGATGTGGGACAGTATTTTGGAAGTGCTGCAGCGCAAAGCGAAGGAGGGAGTGGAGGTACGGTTTATGTATGACGGTACCTGTACGCTCATGCTGCTTCCCCACTCCTATCCGAAACAGCTGAAGGCGATGGGAATCCAGGCGCGGGTATTTGCGCCTATTGTACCGTTTCTCTCCACTTCCCAAAACAACAGAGACCATAGAAAAATATTGGTTATAGATGGGAGAGTAGCTTATACGGGTGGTATTAATCTGGCCGATGAATATATCAATGCAAAGACCCGGTTCGGGCATTGGAAGGATACTGCGATTAAGGTAGAGGGGGATGCGGTGAAAAGTTTTACCGTCATGTTCCTCCAGTTATGGAGTGTTTCAGAATCGGGAAAAGAGGATTACAGCAGATACATTAAGAGCGGCCTGCAGACGGCAGGCAGAAATTCCGGCTTTGTCCTGCCTTATGGAGACAGTCCTACCATAGAGGAAAATCTGGCGGAGACCATTTATATGGATATCATCAATCAGGCTGTGAAGTACGTGCATATTATGACACCTTATTTTATCGTGGACAATGCTATGCTGGATGTGCTTCAGTATGCGGCAAGGCGGGGAGTAGACGTGAAAATCATCATTCCCCACATACCCGATAAGAAGCCGATTTTTGCCATGTCCCGTACTTATTATCCGGACTTGCTGCAGGCGGGTGTGAAAGTGTATGAGTATGAGCCGGGGTTTGTTCATGCAAAGGTATTTACCTCCGATGATGAGAAAGCGGTGGTGGGTACGATTAATATGGATTACCGGAGTCTGTACCATCATTTTGAGTGTGCTGCATATCTTTACCGCAACGAGGCAGTGATGGATGTGGAAAAGGATTTTCAGAAGACTTTGGAAAAATGCATCGAGGTGGACCGGAGATATTACAGGAAGATACCGTGGTACAACCGCGCGATGGGGCGTGTGCTGCGGCTGGTAGGTCCGTTGATGTAAGGGCAGGTTTGATACCGGCGCCGGCTTGAAACAGGGAAACAGCCTCTTTTTTCTTTTTTACACGAAATTCAGGGAGACAGTGACTTATACTGGTCATTGTCTCCCCTGATTAGAACTGCCTATTTCCCGACAGCCCCATTTCCAAATTTATCCCATTGTGACTACCACATCATAAGCGGTTTTCCCTTTTTCATATGGAATGACACATCCTTCAACCGGGCGGCCGTCCACAGTGACGGACTTAACGCCTTTTTCTACATGGTCCGGATTTTTTACTTTGATGGTATAGGTTCCTTCGCGGAACTGTCTGGTTAATTCAAAACTGCCGAAGTCTTTCGGTACGCATGGATTGACGGAAAGCCCCTGATGCGTAGGGTATACGCCCAGAATATACTGGGAGATATTGACGAATGTCCAGGCAGCAGTTCCGGTCAGCCAGCTGTTTTTCGCCTCGCCGTGGAACACTGCGTCTTTTCCGGCAACCATCTGTGCGTAAACATAGGGTTCGGTCCTGTGGATTTCACTGAATTCTTCCACATAGGCAGGGCAGGTTTTCCGATAAATTTCAAAAGCGCGTTCGCCCCTGCCGATGACAGTCTCGGCAATGGATACCCAGGGGTTATTATGGCAGAAGATACCTGCATTTTCTTTATATCCGGGCGGATAGGAGGAGACTTCACCGAGTTCTAAATGGTATCTGGTATAAGCAGGCTGTAAAATCATAACGCCGTATTCGGTGTCCAGTCTCTCTTTTACGGAGTCCAGTGCTTTTTCGGCCAGTCCTTCTTTCACGCCTACGCCGGCCAGAACGCAGAATCCCTGCGGTTCGATGTAAATCTGTCCTTCTTCGCATTCTTTGGAACCTACTTTGTGACTGTATGCATCATAGGCACGGACGAACCACTCGCCGTCCCAGCCGTCTTTTAAGATGGCTTCATACATTGTGTCCGCTTCTTTTCTCGCGCGTGCAGCCTCTTCGGGCATATCCATCAGTTCGCAGAGCTGGGCATATTCTTCCCCGTATTTTACGAACATTCCGGCAATGAATACGGATTCCGCCACAGGGCCTTCGCTCGGGCCGAAGGTTTGGAAGGATTCGCCGGGATGTTCGGAGAAACAGTTCAGGTTCAGGCAGTCATTCCAGTCGGCACGGCCAATCAGGGGAAGGCTGTGGGGGCCTTTATGGGTAATGATGTAGTCCAAAGACCGTTTCAGATGCTCCATAAGCGGAGCGGCTACGGACATATCGTTATCAAAAGGTACCATTTCCGTGAGAATGGAAGTGTCGCCTGTCTCACGGACATATGCGCTGGTTCCGGCAATCAGCCACAGCGGGTCGTCATTGAATCCGCTTCCGATATCGGAATTTCCTTTTTTCGTAAGGGGCTGGTATTGATGGTACGCGCTGCCATCCTGAAACTGGGTGGAAGCGATGTCGATAATCCTTTCCCTTGCCCGGTCGGGAATCAGATGGACGAAGCCGAGCAAATCCTGACAGGAATCGCGGAATCCCATACCTCTTCCGATGCCGGATTCGTAATAGGAAGCGGAACGGGACATGTTGAAAGTTACCATGCACTGATATTGATTCCAGATATTGACCATCCGGTTTACTTTGTCGTTGGAGGATTTTACCGTATACCTGGAAAGCAGTCCGGCCCAATACTCTTTCAGTTCCAGAAATGCTTTTTCCACATCGTCGTCAGTCCTGTATTTTGCAAGCATGGCTTCTGCGGGTTTTTTATTGATGATGCCGTAGGATTCCCATTTTTCGTCTTCCGGATTTTCCACATAGCCCAATACGAAGACAAAAGATTTGGTTTCACCGGGAGCCAGCCGGATATTAATCTGATGGGCAGCAACAGGCGACCAGCCGCTTGCCATGGAACCTGTACAGGAGCCGTTTTCTACCGCTTCCGGACAATCTGCACCCCGGTATGCGCCGAGAAAAGCGTCACGGCTTGTATCGAAGCCGTCAATGGCGCTGTTGACGGAATATACAGCATAATGATTGCGGCGTTCCCTGTATTCAGTCTTGTGATAAATGGCAGAACCGATGACTTCCACTTCGCCGATGCTTAAATTGCGCTGGAAATTCTTCATATCGTCATCCGCATTCCAAAGGCACCATTCCACATAGGAAAAAAGGGAGATGTCTTTGGCTGAACCGGATTGATTGGTCAGTTTCAGGCTGCTTATTTCGCAGTTGTCCGACATCGGAACGAAAGTGAGCAGACTTGCTTCTATATTATTTTTGGAAGAGGTGAAACGGCTGTAACCGATTCCGTGGCGGCATTCATAGGAGTCCAGTTCCGTTTTGGACGGCTGCCAGCCCGGATTCCATATGGTATTTCCGTCCTTGATATAAAAATATTTGCCGTTTACATCTCCGGGGACGTCGTTGTAACGGTAGCGGGTCAGACGCAGGAGTTTGGCGTCTTTATAAAATGTGTAACCGCCGCAGGTATTGGAAATCAGGCTGAAAAATTCATTGCAGCCCAGATAGTTAATCCAGGGGAGCGGGGTTTTGGGGGTTGTGATTACATATTCTTTGTTGGTGTCATCGAAATGTCCGAATTTCATAGTATCCTCCATTCTTTTTGTATATAAAATATGTTTAAGTGAACCGTTGTAAAGCGGAGACGGTAATCGAAGCGCATTTTTGTTTCATATTGAACTGTTACGCTACGAAAACGATTAAGTAAAAGTGGATAAAAACAAACCGCTTATTTTTATATTATACAGAAATATTGCGTATAATGCAATAAAAATATAATAAAAATGAAAAAAGGGTTTTCATCGATATTCGCGTGTGATATATTGTATGTATACGAAACCGAAAACGATTAAGAAACAGTAAAGCATGAAAAGGGTAGAGATGCAGATGAAGAAAAGGGCAGGGAGCGTTTTGGTTTTGGCTGCAATGGCTGCAATGTTATCGGCCGGCTGCAGCGGCAGTCAGGATACGGACAGGACAGCGGAACATATTCCGGCGGAAGCAGAAAAAGCGGAGGAAGGCGGAGAAATTCCGGAAGAAAATATTCCTGCGGCGGAAAGTACGGAAGTGTCCGAAGAAAGTGTTTCGGCCGGAACGGAGGAAAAGTTTTATATTTATTCATGGGATGGGGAACTCGGTGAAAGGCTGGAATATATTTACAGGGTGAATCCGGAAATGAAAGACAGGATTGAATATGTCAATGTCGGCAGTCCCGGAGTTTATCAGGAGGAAGTTGACCGTCTGCTGCAGAATCTGGGGGCGGAAGACTATCCGGATATGATTGCTTTCGGAGCCGATTTTATTATGAAGTATACGAACAGTGATTTCACGATTCCTGTAACGGATTGCGGTCTTACGGAAGTGGAGCTTATGGAAATGTATCCGTACACGATTACAATAGCGGCAGACCGGAGGGATTATAAGCTAAAAGGGGTTTCCTGGCAGAGCTGCCCCGGTTTTTTCATGTACCGGGCAGATTTGGCGGAGGCTGTGCTGGGTGTGAAGAGTCCTGAGGAGATGCAGGAGAGAATCGGTTCGTGGGATGGTTTTCTTGAAACTGCGAGGGAAATCAAGGAGAAATCCGATGATGCCACGAGAATGCTTTCTTCGGTCTGCGATGTCGTCCCTGCCTTTATGTCCGGCAGAGACAGCCCCTGGGTTGATTCTGACGGTGTGTTCCGCATGGATGAAACGATGCTTGTGTATATGGATACGGTTTATGCACTGGAGAACGAGCAGCTGACACTGGAGAGCGGGCCGGAAGGACAGGGGAAGGGGATTTCAGAAGATTCCGTATTTGGCTTCTTCGGAAGCGTCGGGGACTTAGACTGGACAGGCTGGTCATATGACGGCAGTGAGACGGCAGGCGGGGGAAAAGACGGGTTATGGAATATATGCCAGGGGCCTGTCCCTTATTTTCAGGGAGGTACATGGCTGGGTGCGACGGCAGGATGTTCTGATACCGCTCTGGCGGGACAGATTATGAAAGCACTTTGCTGTGATACCGGAGTCATGACGGAAATTTCCAAAGGGACGGGGGACTATGTCAATAATAAAGCGGCGATGAAAGCGTTATCCGGCGCGGGAGAGGGTGTCTGCGGTTTTCTTGGAGGGCAGAATTTCATCGAGGCGGTTTTCCCTGTCGCGGAAGCGGCGGACACATCCTGGATGTGCACATATGACGGGGAGATAAACGGACTGCTGGACGAACAGGTAACGGCTTATATAAAGGGGGAAAAGGATAAGGAAAAGGCAGTTGCGGATTTTAAGCGTGCGGTTGCAGAAACTTATCCTTCACTGACTGTGGAATAATTTATAAAAATGTAATTTGACGAAAGCGGGAATCTTCATTATTATGGATATATGGAACGGACCGCGGCTGTCATGGTATGTATGCGGTGGAACGGAGATTCCGGGCGTGTCAGGAGAGGAAAGAAGTGAGAAAATTGCAGGGAATCTTATATGATGCAAGGAAGATAAAGGTGTATGAAGCCCTGCTTGCCCTGGGAGAATATGCGGGGCAGGAGAAGGAATGGACAGACGGGTTGTGGGCAGACCTGCTTACAATACCGGAGCTATATGGAGAAATGGTGTTTTATTTGGAAAATCACGGATTTAAGGATGCATTTCGATTCCGGGGATATTCCCTCACCGATTTATATGTGTGGCAGATGAACCGGTATAATCTGTTTAAAGATTTCGGGAAAAACACATCGGAATGCAATAAGGAAACGATGGTGCTGCGCTCTTTCCGCACGATGATTGACTTCATGCGCAGTCCGGAGGAATATTTAAGGCGGTTGGGAGAAAACCGCGGTATGGATAGATTGTAAGGAGACAGAGTATGACCAGAATGGAATTCATGGATGTATTGCAGAGAACGCTGTCAGGCGCATTGGGAAGCAGTACGGTGAACGGGCATATGCGCTATTATCAGGAATATTTTGATTCCCAGCTTGGCATGGGAAAAAGCGAGGCGGAAATCGTAGGGGAACTGGGGAATCCGCGTCTGCTTGCCAAGACGATTATCGAGGCGGCGAAACGGGAAGGACTGGCAGGGACGCCGGAATATGATGAGGTATATGAGGACGGTACGACAGATGCGGGAGACCGTTCCGGACTGAAGTCATACCGTATACCGGGATGGCTGCTGCTGGTCATCGGTCTGGCTGTGGCGGTGATAATCGTCGGGGTGGTCGGTTCGGTTGTGTCGGCGCTTCTGCCGGTATTGATTCCGGTATTATGCGTGCTTATGCTGGTGCGTTTATTCCAAAAAAGGTGAGGAATATAGAAAAAATATAGAATAAGAAATATGGAATAAGAAATATGGAATAAAAAATATAGAATAAAAAATATAGAATAAGAATCCGCTGGTTTTATAATGTGCCATAAAATGTGTATCCCGCCGGAGTTGCTCCGGCGGGATAATGAGGGGAGTATAAATAATTAATATAAGGGTCTGTAAAGGGAAACGATGAAGGGGTATTTCCCTTTACAATTGTTATTATATCATGAAACAGAGAAAATGCAATACCAAAATAGTACCAAGGTACTGAATTTTTTTTGTGCAAAATGAATAAAGAAGTAGTACTATTGTACTAGAACGTGTTTGAAAATTCATTCCAGGTTAGGGAGAAGACCGTTTTAAAAAGCTGCTTTTAAAAGATTCCTGTTATTTTGAAAAAATATTGAATAGTTTTGAAATAACTGTGACATACTACCTGTGTAACAAAAATTAATCAGGAGGAATGAAACAATGTCTAAAAACGATTATAACCAGAACAATCAGAACAATCAGAACAGCGAAAACAAAAATCAGGATAACAAGTTCAACAACAGCAACAATGACAAGCAGAACCAGAAGAACAGCAACAGCAATAACTGTTCCAACAACAGCCAGAAGAACAACAACTTCTAAGTATAGAAGGACGGAAAAAAGGGATGCCGGCGCGCATCCCTTTTTCTTTACCATGAAAGCAGGACTGTTACCGGACTTAGCGTCAGGGAAAATATCGGTTGAAAAGTGCAGAAAATGCGTTTATACTGATAGGGTGTATCAGGAATGCACATATATTACAGGAAAAAACGGAACGGGTCGCGTGTATGATAATAGGACATAAAAAACTGAGAACCATAAGGTGGGCGCTGGTATTGACAGCGGTTGTAATTCCGCTTTTTTTTCTTCCGGGATGGTTCGGGGATATGAAAATAGAAGAGCTGTTAAGGAAGAATATAATAGAAAGCAGCCTGACATTTACATACGGAGACGACAGAACGGTAAAGTGTTACAATGAAAATCCGGAAAATCAGGAAGGTGTGAGTTATGCGCTTTTTCCGTCCTTTGCGGATATGGACCGGATTGGTGTGGATACGGATGCGGACCGGGTAGAGTTTACCGGAGGGAAGGAAAACATAATAGTGGCGAAAGGGGAACATGCCGTATGCAGTTTTGAAGAGGGGACTCCGTATCAGGTATATTTCTATAATGCAGGCGGAAAGGAAATCGGGAATGAGACGATTATTTTTCTGAAGTCGGGAAACATGCGGACGATGTATGTGTGGACACAGACCGGAAGCATGGAAAAACTGGATGCGGATAAGAAATATAAGGAAGGGGCTTCGATTGAACTGGTGGATGAGGCGGGTGAGGATATATTTTCGGATGAAATTAAGAATATATCGGCAAGAGGCAACCAGACGTTTGACTATGAGAAAAAGTCCTATCAGATAAAGCTGAGGAACCCTGTGGATTTTTTTGGAATGGGTGTATCGGATACGTGGATACTGCTTTCCAATGTCTATGACCCGGCTTATATCAGAAATAAACTGACTTATGAAATGGCGCTCCAGGCGAAGATGCCGGGAAGCCCGGAGTCGGAATACATCGATGTATATTTTAACGGTATTTATTCAGGTATGTACCAGCTGTGCGAGAAAGTGGAAATCGGTGAGAACCGTCTGGAAATCGTGGATTTGGAAGAACAGAACCGTTCGCTGAACGGAGAGGTGCTGGATTATGTAGAGACTTTTGCTTCGGAAGACGGAAGGAAAAAGGGAGTCCGGCTGGCCCGCAATCCGGAGGATATTACGGGAGGGTATTTGATTGAACACGATTACGGAGCGAAATTCGGGGAAGTAACCAGCGGATTTATTACGGAACAGGGGGAGCCTTTTGCATTAAAAAGCCCTTCCCATGCCTCGGAAGCAGAAGTTGATTATATCAGCGGGCTGATGCAGGAAATCGAGGATGCAATCAAAGCGGAAGACGGATATCATCCGGTTACGGGAAAGCATTATACCGAATATATTGATTTGGAATCATGGGCAGATAAATATCTGGTGGAGGAAATAACACGTAATAACGGAGGCGGCGCCACCAGTTCTTATTTCTATAAGCCGCAGGACGGAATCAGCACCAGGGTGTACGGCGGACCGGTGTGGGATTATGACAAAGGATATGGAAATGCCACCAGTTACAATAAGAATACAAGGGATTTGGGACTGCTTACCCTCCATGTGGATAATACCGCCTGGTTTTATTATCTCTATCAGCATGAAGATTTCGTGGAGATGGTGAAGTCGGAATATAAGGAGAAATTTTCGGATTATCTTTCGGAAATGGCGGATGTAAAGGCAGATGAATATCTGGCGCAGATAGAAGCGGCGGCTGTGCCGGACCGGGCGCGTTTTACCCATGTGTATCTGATGTTTGGGGAAGAGGCGCTGGATTATAAGGCGCAGGCGGAGGAAGTGAAGCAGTTTATCCGGGAAAGGAAAGCTTTTCTGGACGAGGTATGGCTGGAGAATGCGGAAGTATGCATGGTGCGGTTTTTAGATGAAGAGGGAAATATCGTCTACTGTTTCGGGGTGAAAAAAGGAGAATGCATAGAGGAGCTTCCGGTGGAAGAGGGAGGCGGCAGGAAATTTCTGGGCTGGAAGATTGGAGATACGCAGGAATTCCTGACAACGCAGATACCCGTTACGGAGGATATGACAGTGTATACGGCGTGGGAGTAAACGGAAGCGCGGGAGAATATTCAGAAAGAGAATATTAAAGAAAGGGAATATTTAAGAAGGAAAGCGGCAAAGGTGAGCCGGATGGAACGGAATGGACTGGAACGAAATGGAACGAAATGGAACGGAATAAAATGGAAGGGAATGGGAAGTGGAAGGAAACAGTATCAATATGCAGGAAAAGTACCGGCATGAATTTAAATATCTTTGTTCGGAGGCACAGCTTACCATGCTTGCGGTGCGGTTAAAGGGCATCATGCAGACGGACAGCCATGCCGGAAGCAATGGCAGGTATGGTGTGAAGAGCCTGTATTTCGACGATGAGGATGACCGGTGTTTTATGGAAAATGAGGACGGGACAGGGCCGCGGGAAAAATACAGGATTCGCATTTATAACAATCAGGGCGGCCGCATCAGTCTGGAGTGCAAACGAAAAGAAAATGACAGGGTAAATAAAAAGAGCTGTCTTCTGACGCCGGAGCAGTTTCAAGAGCTGGCATACAGAAAAGGCGCAGGAGACATGGAAGGGATGCCAGAACTGGCCAGACGGCTGATGGTGCTGAAAAAGAGCAGCGGAATGAGACCGAAGATAATCGTAAGTTATGAAAGGACACCCTATGTATATAAGAACGGGAACGTGCGGGTGACGTTTGACCGGAATATCGCATCTTCTTCCAGGGTAAAGGATTTTTTTGCAGAGGATGCCGGAAGAAGACAGGTATTGCCGGCGGGACAGCAGCTGCTGGAGGTAAAGTATGACGAATATCTGCCGGACCATATCTATCATGCCCTTTCCCTGGCGGACATGCAGAGGATTACTTTTTCAAAATACTATTTATGCAGGAAATATCATTTGTAAGATAGCTGCGGAGCAAAATAAGTCCAGCTAAGAAATGTCAAGGGGTGATTTAAAAAAAGTTAAAAAATATTTTATAGGTATCAGTTTCTGAAAAAAGGGTAACTTTAATAAGCCTATATATATGGAAAATTTTATAAGATTCCATTAGGCGGCGTTCGTTCCTGTTTTAGCAGGATGTTCTGCTGCGTAGCGTTTACAGTGTTCCTGCGGGGTGATTATTTCAAAAGGCTTATTATCCCGGAGCATGGCAAAAATGATGTTGCATATCTTATGCATGACAGCTCCGGCTGCTACATTTTTCTTTTTACTCCTGCATTTACCAGTGTAGTAGTCGTAGATAACCGGATTTACAGGCTCTTTTGTCCCCTTATCTACCTTGAGGTTGTTAAGGGCAACCATATGCAGGATGCGCCGGGCAAGGCTTGAGCCTCTTTTGGACATATGTACCTTGTCCCCGTTAAATTTACCGGACTGCTTTACTGCCGGGTCTAGGCCGAAGTAGGCATACAGTTTCTTCGGGGAGGAAAAGAGGTCAAAATCCCCCATTTCCGCGATCAGCACAGCAGCGCTGAGAAATCCAACGCCCCGGAGTGATTGAAGCAGGCAGATACGGTCATAAATGACCGTTCCCTGCAGTTTATCCACCGATTCATGGAGCGCTGTCAGGAGGTCATCCAGATGCTTCTGGTATTCCTTATAGAGGCTGATGTAGAGGTGTATTCTAACTGCATTGCTGGGAAGGGTACGCCCGAATACAGCGGCATCCTCAGCAGCAGCGCATATGTCCTCATACTTGGAAAGGGCATACTTTTCCCCAAAACGCGCAGTTGACCTGATCGTTTCCACGATCTTTTCTTTAGGGGCGGCAAGCATGTCTGCAGCAAGGGGATAGGCTTCCAACAGTTTTAAGGAACACTGTGTGGTGACCTTGCTGAAAACCTCCAGATATGCAGGAAAAGATACTTTCAGTTCCGCATTCAGCTTAAGAACAACTGCGGACTGCAGGTCTTTCAGGTAATAGTAATCCCGGACGAGGTTGCGCAGGTCGACCACGTCATCATCAGGGACAATGGAAGTCTTAAGGGATGCATCCAGCCCTACTTTGGCGGCCTTTTTGGAATCAAATTTATCATTATGGAGTTTCCTTATGTTCATATTTGTGCTATTCTTAGTGATGATAGGATTAATGACGGAGCAGTCAAAGCCCTTATCACGAAGGAAGTACAGGAGCGGGATGTGGTAGATCCCGGTGGACTCAA